>JAZUBK010000028.1:0-114750 GCA_045638465.1 Clostridia bacterium
CTCTCTATTTATATTTTCTGCAAAAGTATTATATATAACCTGTTAATTTTTTAATTCTTTATAATACATACCTTGGTGCAAATTATCACTTGCCATAATATTTTCTATTCTATTCATTACCCATTTTTTGCGACCACAAAACTCTGGTGCAATCAACAGATCTTTCGGTGCATCTCCAGTCACTCTGTGTACAACTATATCTTCTCTTAGGTGGGTTAAAATATATATTACTTTTTCGATATAGTCTTCCATCGCAATAGGGGTGTATTTATTTTCGTTATAAAGTTTTTCTAGGGCAGTATTTTTTATAACATAAGTTGAGTGAATTTTTAGGCCTTTTACTTTGCTTTCGTTTATAAATGATAAAGTGTTGTAGACATCATCATCTTCCTCGCCAGGCAAACCTAACATAAGGTGTGTTACAACATCTATATCATAATCTGTCAAAAGCATAAGGGCTTTGGTGAAATCTTCATTGGTATAGCATCTATTAATTATCTTGCCTACGTTTTCGTTTATGGTTTGAAGGCCAAGCTCCACCCAAACATAAAGGCCTCTTTTTTTGTACTCAAGTAAAAGATTTGCTACTTCTTGGTTTATACAATCGGGCCTCGTTGCTATAGCAAGGGCTACTATTCTATTATCTATTAGTGCTTCATCGTATTTTTTCTTTAGATTATCTATAGTATCATAGGTGTTAGTAAAATTTTGAAAATAAGCGATATATTTATCTGCTCTTTTGCCACGATAACTATTAATGAAGTTTGTAACCTGGTCTTTTATGCTTATCCTCTTGGTGTTTTCGCCAGAGCCCCGTTCTCCGCAAAATATACACCCGCCAAAACCACACTTGCCGTCACGGTTAGGACAAGTAAACCCTCCGTCAATACAAATTTTTAGGGTGCGCTCTCCAAACTTGTTTTTTAAAAAGGTGTTTAATTTATTATATCTATCCATTGTTTTTCTCTTGTAAATAAATTTCTAGTTGGGCAAAAGCATCTAAAACTTCTTGAGCTATTATTTTGTTTATTTGTGTTTGGCTATCATTTATAAAACTTTTTATATAATTTTCGGCATCTTTGTAGTTTACCTTTGATAAAGTAAAGTTATATTCGCGCTCTTGAGGGGTAAAGTTTGTGTTTGCCTCATTTGGTAATTTGTCGGTCTTTACATAAAAATATAATATATTTGACCTACGATAACGTTTGTCAGATGTAACAGTATAATGGCGCAACTCAAAAAATGGTCCCTCCACCTCTTCTCTTGCTATTTCCATACCTGTTTCTTCTTTTAACTCACGAATAAGTGCATTATAGATATCTTCGCCCCGCTCTACATGGCCACCTGGAAGTTGGCAACCACCATTTGATGTGGCAATCCATACCTCTCCGGCACTATTTTGGACAAAGGCTTTGACTCTGGTAACAAATATTGTAACATCTTCGTCTTTTATATTTAGTTTGTTGTGAGATAATATTTGCATTTGTTTTTTTCCTTTACGAGAGTATTATAGCATAAGGATTTGATTTTTGTTAATAAATAAAGTGCCTTTGTAAATAAATAATAAAAAACAACCGATATTTTCGGTTGTTTGATTTAGTATTTTTTAAAGAATCTTTGATTTATCTTCCTACTTTGTTTTTTAGTCACAATATTATTCTGACATTGGCTTTGTTACATCTATCCAAGAGATAAAGTTTGTGCTATGTTTTTCTATTTCATCAGGGGTTAATTTGATAGCGCTATTACTACTGCCACATGCAGGGTGGATATACTCAAACCTTCTTAGTGACATATCAAGATAAACCCTAACACCATTATTTACACAAAATGGACAAACTCCGCCTACTGCGTGGCCAATTATCTTTTCTGTTTCTTCATATGATAACATTTTGGCCTTTTGGTTACTGAAGGTATCTTTGTATTTGCGGTTATCTACCTTTACATCTCCTGCCATTACTATAAGCATAGGCCCCTCTGCAGTAACAAAAGAAAGGGTCTTTGCTATCTCAGCCTCGCTGCAACCAACGGCAGCAGCAGCCAAAGATACAGTGGCTGTTGATATATCAAAGACATAAACTCTATCGCCTAAATTATTATCTTCAAAATATTTCTTTACAATTTCTAGTGACATTTTTATTTCTCCTGAAATTAATTATATATTCTATTTTTTGTTTTGGCAAAAGATTTAGTAATAAGAAATATAAATAATACTCAACATAATATGACTTTACAAAAAAAGAGCGAAGATTTTTCTTTGCTCTTTTTTTATTTATATTTAATCAAACTTTTTTAGCATAGTTATCATACGATTATTATAACCGTGCTTTTTGTAAAAGTTATAACCTTTTTCGTTATAGGCAAAAACATCTAACATAACATACTCACAACCATTATCTTTTAAATAATTTTCGGCGTGAGTTAGTAGTTTATCTCCGACACCGCCGCCACGGTAATTTTTACTTATGATCAGTTCTTGGACAATTCCCATTTTTGGGCACTTATAGTCAAGTTTGTCCATGTCGTCATATTCCCTTTGGAAACAAGCTATCATTCCAATAATGTTATTACCCTCTTTTGCTAAAAACATTTTACCATTTTTAGAGGCTACCTCTGATAGAGTTTGGACAAAATACTCTTCTCTATACTCGGGAGTTATAATATTTAACTTATCTTGGTCGATAGAGGTTACAAATTCTTGAAGCTCAACCAAAAGGTCTTTTACCTTTTCTTGATAAAGGTTTTGGTATTCGATAATTTCCATTAAACGTCCTTTGTTATATTACAATCTTTCGTGAATAGTACGTGCGATAACGTCGTCTTGTTGTTCTTTTGTTAGTTTTACAAAGTTAACTGCATAGCCTGAAACTCTAATTGTTAGTTGAGGGTATTTTTCTGGGTGGTTTTGTGCATCAATCAATGTTTCTCTATTAAATACATTTACATTTAGGTGGTGGCCTTTACTCTTCATATAGCCATCTAGCAAGGTACAAAGGTTAGAAATTTGGCCATCAAGGTCTTTACCCAAAGACGCAGGAACAATAGAAAATGTATTTGAGATGCCATCTCTTGCATTTTCATATTTTAGCTTTGCAACTGACTCTAGAGATGCAAGAGCTCCGCTTTTGTCTCTGCCTGGCATTGGGTTTGCGCCTGGCGCTAGTGGTTCTCCGCCCTTTCTTCCGTCTGGAGTTGAACCTGTCTTTTTGCCATAAACTACATTTGATGTAATAGTCAAAATACTAGTTGTTGGTTCTGCGTTGCGGTATGTTTTGTGGCTACGAACCTTTTTCATAAATCTATCTACGATGTCAACAGCTATTTCGTCCGCTCTATCGTCGTTGTTACCATATTTAGGGAAATCACCTTCAACAACATAGTCTACAACCATGCCATCTTCGTCACGGATTGTTTTTACCTTTGCATATTTGATTGCAGCCAAACTATCTGCCGCACATGAAAGTCCTGCGATACCTGTTGCAAAGAATCTATGCACTTTATTATCATGAAGGGACATTTCTAGAGCTTCGTAGCAATATTTGTCGTGCATATAATGTATGCAGTTTAGGGTGTTAACATATAGTTCTACAAGCCAATCCATCATTTGGTCATACTTTTGCATAACTTCGTCAAAGTCTAGGTATTCACTCTTTACCGCTTCAAATTTTGGAGAAACTTGTTGTTTTGTCTTTTCGTCTATGCCACCATTGATTGCATAAAGAAGACATTTAGCAAGGTTTGCTCTCGCTCCAAAAAATTGCATATCTTTACCGATTTTCATACAGCTTACGCAACATGCAATAGCATAATCGTCACCCATATATTCACGCATAAGGTCATCATTTTCATACTGGATAGCACAAGTTTTGATAGACATTTTTGCGCAATATCTTTTGAATTTTTCTGGCAAGTTTTGTGACCACAAAATTGTTAGGTTTGGCTCTGGAGAGTGACCAAGGTTGTCTAAGGTGTGAAGTATTCTAAAGGCAGTCTTAGTTACAAGAGGTCTGCCGTCTAGCGCAACACCACCGATAGATTCTGTAACCCAAGTAGGGTCGCCAGAGAATAGTTTGTTATATTCTGGAGTTCTCATAAACTTAACTAGTCTTAGTTTCATAACAAAATGATCTATAAGTTCTTGAGCCTCAACTTCGGTTAGGCTTCCGTTTTTTAAATCTCTCTCGATATAGATATCCAAAAAGGCAGTATTTCTACCTATAGACATAGCTGCACCGTTTTGATCTTTGATTGCACCTAAATATCCAAAGTATAAAAATTGAACTGCTTGTTGAGCGTTTGTAGCTGGATTAGAAATATCCACACCATACTTAGCAGCCATCTCTTTTAGTTCGTATAGAGCTTTAATTTGGTCTGAAGTTTCTTCTCTATCTCTGATGTCGTCAGCAGTAAAACTGTTTGTTTTTTCTTTAAGATATGCGGCTTTTTCTTCGATAAGTCTATCAACACCATACAAAGCAACTCTACGATAGTCGCCAATGATTCTTCCTCTGCCGTATGCATCAGGAAGGCCAGTAATAATACCTACGTGTCTTGCAAGTTTCATTTCATCTGTATACACATCAAAAACACCTTGGTTATGGGTTTTGCGGTATTTTGAAAAAATATGTTTGATTGCTGGGTTTAGTTCAAAGCCGTAAGATGTAAGTGCACTTTCGCTAGATCTTACCCCACCAAAAACATGAAGGGCTCTTTTTAATGGTTTGTCTGTTTGAAGGCCTACTATTTTTTCTAAATCTTTGTTGATATATCCTGCATCGTGGCTAGTGATGGTAGAAACAATATTTGTATCTGCCTCCAAAACTCCACCTGCTGCTTTTTCTTTTAGACTCAAAAAGTTCACTTGTTCATTTAGTTCATTGGTTGCAGCTGTTGGACCTTGCAAAAAACTATCGTCGCCGTCGTATAAAGTATAGTTTGTTAGTATAAAGTCTCTTACGTCAATTTCTTTACACCAATCACCCTCTATAAAACCTTTCCATTCTTCTCTCATGCTAATTTTCCTCCCCTGTTAAAATTTTTTGAGCTAAAAGTATAGAGTCTTTTGTCGGAGGCTCTACATCTTTTAGTTTGTAATCTATTTTTAGTTTTTCGTATTTTACCACACCCATTGAGTGATAAGGCAAAACTTCTATTTTCTTTATATTATCAAGAGTATCTAAAAAACTTCTCAATTTTTTTATATCATCTTCGTTGTCTGTATATCCAGGAACTAAGACATATCTTATCCACATAGGAATATTTTTTCTGTTTAGATACCTTGCAAAATTAAGTATGTTTTTGTTAGACTTGCCTGTAAGATTTTGGTGGTTTGCATCTTCTATGTGCTTGATATCCAAAAGCACCAAATCAGTAAGGCTCAATAATTTATCAATTTTTACATCTGTTTCGACGCTGGTGTTGTACATAATACCAGAAGTGTCAATACAGGTGTTGATATTATAGCTTTTTAGTTTTTCAAAAAGCTCAATAACAAAATCAAGTTGCAAAAGAGGTTCGCCACCCGAAAGGGTTACTCCTCCTTCTTTGCCATAATAATTTTTGTACTTTAGTATTTCTGCAAGGAGACTATCTATTGATATCTCTTGACCGTTTGAAATGTCCCAAGAGTCTGGGTTGTGACAATATAAACATCTCATCGGACAACCTTGCATAAAGACTACAAAACGAATTCCAGGGCCGTCTACTGCGCCAAAAGTTTCTATCGAATGTATTTTTGCCATAGCCCTTTCCTCCTTTAGTGTAGTTTTAATAATTTGTCGATTATTTTATCATAAATTTCTTTTGATACTTTTTCGCTATTTATTTGTCCCCTAAAGCCATGGAAATCACTGCCTCCGCATACCATTAAATTATGCTCTTTTGCAAAGGCAAGTAGATGCTGCCTTTTTTTCTCATCGGCTGTCGGGTGGAAAACTTCAATTCCGTCGACATAGTCTTTTGCTATATTTAATATGTATTCAGCGTTGTCACCGTATTCGTAAGGGTGAGCCAAAAACATAAGAGTGTGGTTTTGGTCGCAAAACTCACGGATTTGTTTAAGTGATGCACAAACATCGGACATATCAACAAAGAATTTTGAGTGGATATTATCTAGACCTTTACGCGTAAAGGGTCTGTCGTTTGTAACAAAGTCTGGGTTTTCTTCGACAAGCATTTGGTAGGCTTTTGGGTTTTTGATAAGCTCCGCCAAAAATTCTCTAAATATCCACGCCCCAGGAATTGTATAGTCATAACCATCTACGTCGAAATCAAAATCTATGCCCAAGTTTTTGAAGTGCTTGATTACTCTTTTTGCTTTTATTTTGCTCTCATCTATCCTTGTTGGACAGTTCTTTTCGATAAAGTCTGACATTTTGTCATAATCAAAACCATAACAAAGCACATGTATAGAACAGCCCCCTGCATTGCTCAAAAGTTCAGTGCCTGGCAAAATCTCTATTCCTTGGTTTTTTATATCCAAATCTTTATAGCCACTTACTGTGTCATGGTCTGTAATAGAAATTGCAAAAAGGTTGTTTTCCTTTGCTTTTGCTATTATTTCTTCTACTTGAAGTAGCCCATCTGAGTGGACTGTGTGCATATGTAAATCGACGTTTTTCATGGTGAAAATATTATACCTTTTTTTTATACAAATATCAATCAAAACAAAAAGCAAGTTTAACAAAACTTGCTTTTATTTTTTATTCTTCGTCTTCATACTCAAATTGTAAATCAAGGTATGATAAAAGTATAATTGCTTGGTATAATCTACCTATTGCATATACACATGTATTTTCGTTATCAGTCTTTACCATAAGTTCGTGAGATGGACCTATTGTTACATCTAACACTGACAAAACTTTGTTTACATAGTTTGAAACATCGTCGTCTTCTAGCGTAATGTCTTGCGTAGTTAGTTTGTCAAAGGTTTGGCCAAGATCTGACAAAACAATCTTGCCATCACTTTCCGAAATTGCTATAGGGAAAGTTTCTTCCTCTCCTAAATAACAAACTAAGTTTGTATTTAATATAGTAGCGCCTGTGTATTTTGTAAATACATTTGATTCTGCTAAGTTTTTCTTTATTTTTTCAAAATCTATCATTGTACTTTTCCTCCATCTCCACCTTGCTCAAGTGGTATTGTTATTTGACCTTCGGCATGTTGTGGTTTTTTAGAGGTTTCTTCCTCTACTTGTGAGTTTGTGCCATTTACTTCTTGCTCTTGATCTGCATATGGGCTATGTCTATTATCACCTTTTATATAGGCATCAACATAAATAGATACTTGGCCATCATTTCTGATATATGTGTTTGGAGCAAGTGAAGCTTTTATTGGTTGTTCTATATCTACTTGAGCTGGGATTTCGTCTCTTAGTTCGGTTGAATATTCTGGACAAACCATTCTTCCGACTTTCTTTAGGTTGTGTCTGTCAAGAAGGTTGTTTGGAATAGGAACAACACTCATGTTCATTTCTTTCATAAAGTCTGTAGCCATAGCATCAAAATTTTCATATCTATGTTCTGAAGAACCTTTTGCAAGATTTCTATTAATAGGTGTTGGGTAGATATCGTAAGATTGGTTTTGAGTCAATGTTACTCTATCATGCAAAAGTCCTTTGTGAACGTGTGAGTGAGTTGTGTTAGGGGCTTTTACACCGTCGGTTTGAAAATACCCTTCTTTGTCAAATTTGTTTAGGTGTTGAGATAGTGGCTCATAATCCCATCTCTCTAAAGTAAACTTTGCATCTTCTCTGCCTCTGTAGTACATAGAAAATTTAATTCCACTCTTTGCGCCTCTTTGTACGGCATCATATGCTTTTGCAGTTTCTACTGTAAGCTCTCCAACCAAAACTTGTCCGTCTACATTGAAAAGGAATTTTTTTGTTTCGATTTTTGAAGAATGTGTGTTTGATCTTACTTCCCACTCTGTAATCGGGAATTTTTTTGCTTTGATAAAGGCATCTCTCATTTCGTCAGAATAAGTGAATACATATTCTTCTCCCTCTCTTGATGGCTCGTCAGTTGGAAGATCCTTTTTTCTATAACCTGATGGGATACTATAATTTGTGGTAGCGTCAGGACCAAATACATTGTGTAAGTGTTGGTCGCATAGCGCAATAAGTTTAGGTGTGTTTTTTGGATTAGAAATCCACCTTGCTTTCTTTATTTCAAATTCATATTGACTAAGTTTAGACTCATCAAATGCTTTACCAAAATATTTAAGTGAAAATGGCCTTTTTGCACGGTGAGTCAAAGATCTTGCATAGTCTGTAAGATACATTTGCTCTGCAGATGTGATGTGTTCGCTCTTTGGAGAAAAATTCTTACCATCTCCTTTGCCGCGATTATTCTTTTGATGGCCCTTGTGTCTGTCTTTTTTAGAGTGTCCTTTATTTTCTTGAGTTAGAACAACTTTTTTCTTCTTTTTCTTTCCCATAACTTCCCTCCAAAAAAAATTTTTCACAAGTAAGTAACATATTTATTTATTATAATTATAATAACACTAGTATTTTATATTGTCAATATAACAAAAAGCGGCTTTTTAACTTTTTTTATATGCAGATAAACACATTTTTAGCAATTTATAGCCAGATTTTTAAGAAAAATATGTCGTTTTGTGGCTATTTTTGTAGATGCCGTTGCACAAAAAATTTATTTGCGGTAATATGAAAGTCCGTTTGCAAACAAATCAAATAAAAGGAACGGCGACAGGAAATGGTAGATAAGCTACACCTGTACATAGAGAAAAAGATTGACAAATACTACACTATATTTCACGTAAATAGAAGTTTGCTTGGATGTGAGTATCTCTGCGAAGCAATTAAACTAAGTTTTGAGGATAACACACTTCTTCACAAAGGTCTTACCACACGGCTTTATCCACTGATAGCACAAAAATATGAAGTAACCGCTATGCAAGTAGAAAGAGCGATAAGAAACTTAATAAAGGTTTGTTTTGACAAAGATGATATTTGCAAATCTTTTTCTGAAATGACAGAAATACCCTTTACAAATAGGTATAACAAGCCCTCCAATGGAGAACTTATTTCTTTATGCTGCTGGAGGCTAAAAATAAAGTTGCAAGAAGATGGTATAATTATAGACTAGTAAATTTCGTGCGATTGTTTTTTTGTTTCAATTTTTTGCCTTTTATATAAGGGTTTGTTTTGTTTGATTATTTTATTTTTGTTTTTTCTTGTTTTGATATATAATAGTGGTATGAAAATATTATGTCCAAATTGCAAAGAGCAATTAATAAATTATGAAAAAACATATAAATGCAAAAACAACCATTGTTTTGACGTTGCAAAAGAAGGTTATGTAAACCTTATTCTTGCCAATATGAAGAAATCAAAAAACCCAGGCGACAATGTTGATATGGTAAGGGCAAGGGCCGATTTTCTTTTGGGTGGATATTATGAGGCTCTCAGCCAAGAAATTAACAAAATAATCAATGATAAAAAAGCCCAAAACATACTAGATGTTGGTTGTTGTGAGGGCTACTACACCCACAGACTTGACAAACACCTTATGTATCCACACAACATAGTTGGCCTAGATATATCAAAAGACAGTGTCAAATACGCCGCAAGAAAAGATGATTGTTGTATATATTTAGTTGCATCATCAAGGGAACTTCCTATAGAAGACAGTTGCGTTGATGTGATTATCAACAACTTCGCCCCTCACAATGAAGATGAGTTTTTGAGGGTTTTAAAGCCTGGGGGCATTGTGGTTAAAGTTACCCCTGCGCCCAAGCACCTTATTGGGCTAAAGAATCTTTTGTTTGAAAACGTCGAAATTAAAGAGCCTAGCAAAGTCTTTGAAAAGTTTGAACTTATTAAAGATTATGTACTAGATTACGAAATAGATGTAGAGGGCGAAAATATACTAAACCTACTCAAAATGACTCCTTTTTATTATAAATCTAGCCTAAACAACCACGCAAAGCTAAAGTCTGTTGAGATTTTGAAAACTAAGGTGGCTTTTAATATAAGAATTTATAAAAAATAGTTTTGAAACATTTTACATTTTTTTTGCATATGTATTATAATTGAGTAACGATACTATAAAAGGAGAAAAAACTATGAAAACAAAACAACTTATACTAGGCCTTATTACATCAGTACTAGGTGTTGTAGCAAGTATCTTCGGATTTTTGAAGATGTTTAACGCTTCATTTGACGGAGAGTTGGGACCAAGCGAATATAATTTTGGTTTCTTCGGCAAAGAAGAATTGGGACTTTCTGAAATGTTCGAAATGGTTGGAGAGACATATTCACCTGCTTTTAGAACAATCGCCGGTGTTCTTGCCATCATGATTGCAGTTGCAACTGTAGCATATATGGTGCTTCTTGTTCTTGACCTAAAAAGTGGCACTAAATTCAGCGCTATCAGAAAAATCGTTTCTATAGTAATTGCTGCTCTTGGTGTTCTTGTTGCTATCAGCCTACTAATCTATGTTTGCGGTAACAGTGTTTCAGCATCATTCTTTGGAACTACAGCAACTTTGAGAGTAGTTTGCATTTCTGTTTTTGGTGCTATTGCTCTTACAGTATTCCCAGTTGCTGCTGGTGCTTGTGGTTTCATGGCAGAAAAATAAGAATAAAACTAAATAAAAAAAGCCGCAATTTATTTGCGGTTTTTTTTATCGCTAAAAACTTTTATTGCAATTTTATATTGTTTGCTCTTATTTTCTTTTTGATTGATTTATTGTTTATTATAACCTCAATTAGTCAAAAAATATCACAAAAAAACTCTGCATATTTTGCAGAGTTTTTTATTTTATTAAAATACTAGAGGTACAATCATACCCATAACTACAACTGCAAGGCAAATAAAGTAAATTATTTTCCATTCTTTGTTTCTTTCTGCAGCATATGACCAAGAAAGAACCGCAACGATAGCTGTAGCGATTGCAGATGCAATGGCTTGAAGACCAGAAACAATAGATTGCAGGTTGAATATTGCAAGGAAGGCACTAACAAGGTGCAACACGCCTAAAGCTACGATAGTTAGAAAAGCAACTTTTCTAAGTGACCATTTTGTCATATCTAGGTATAGTGGGTGTTTGTCACTTGACTTTGAATCAGTTGTTTTGTTTGACTCTGTTTTTGCAGATTCGGTTTTTGTAGTTTCTGCTTTTGGGGTTTCGGCCTTTTTTGGCTCTTCTTTTTTAGTTTCTTTTACTTCTTCTTTTTTTGTATTTGGCATATTTTTATCTCCTATTACCAAGATTATATAGTATTATAATTAATTTTGTAAAACATTTTAGCCAAAAACTTCAATTTTTGATCAAAAAGCAAGTGTTTTGTGGCTTTATTTGGGCAAACGAATACTTACAAATAAATTGTTGCAACTTTTGCAATAAAAAAAAAGTCCTGATATAATCAGGGCTTTTATTTTTTATTATTCTCCTTTGAAAGGAAGAAGAGCGATGTTTCTTGCTCTTTTGATGTTAACAGCAAGTTCTCTTTGGTGCAATGCACATACGCCTGTTTGACGACGAGAAACGATCTTGCCTTTTTCTGTTACAAATCTCTTTAGAGTTGCAACGTCTTTATAATCGATAACTTTGCTCTTGTCTGCGCAGAAAGGACATACTTTTCTTCTTGGAGCTCTTCTTGGCTTTTTAGTATATTCTTTAACTTCTGGAGCAGCAGTTACTTCTTTAACTTCTACTTTTTCTTCTGCCATGTTAATATTTCTCCTTTTATAAATTTTTATAAAAAATTAGTTTTATTAGAATGGAAGGGTATCGTCATCAATTGGTTGAAGATCAGAAACTTCTTCGTTTGCTTTGTGGCTGTCAACACTGTCGCCACCGTTTCTAGAACCAATAAACTCTACTTCTTCTGCAACAACTTCTGTTACATATCTCTTGCTGCCGTCTTGTGCGTCATAGCTACGAGTTTGGATATTACCAACGATTGCAGCTTTGCTACCTTTCTTTAGGTATTTTGCACAGTTTTCAGCTTGGCCACGCCATACTACGATATTGATAAACTCAGCTTCTCTGTCGCCACCAGTTGTAAATCTTTTTGGAACAGCTAGACTAAATCTGCAGTAGCTGATACCGCTGTTTGTGGTTGCAAGTTCTGGATCTCTTGTTAGATTACCAACTAAAATTACTTTATTCATATAAAACTCCCTTATTGCCTATGTCTACAATAGGCACAAAAATTAAAATTACTTTCTAACTACAATTGCTCTTAGGATGCCGTCTGTGATTCTCATTAGGCTTTCCATAGAAGTGCTAACTTCTGCAGCTGCTGAGTAGTTCATCAATACATAGAAACCTTCAGTTTTGAAAGAAATAGGATAAGCCAATTTCTTAAGGCCCCATTTATCAATTCCTGCAACAGTGCCTGATTTTGATTCAACAAAAGTTTTGAATTTTGCAATCAAAGCTTCTCTTTCTTCTTCAGAAACACTTGGAGAAATGATGTAAAGAACTTCATAATTTGTCATCTAAATTTACCTCCTTTTGGACTAATCGGCTAACATCTAGTGTTAGCAAGGAAATAATCAAATTGATTATTACTAGATAAATATATCATATATGCAAAAAAATTGCAATAACTTTTTTTGAGATAAAAAAATCACTATCATCTGATAGTGATTTAATTGAGAAGTCTACACCAAAATTGCCAAATGTTCTTCTCTGTCAACTCGAGATTCCCTCAGTTGCTTCCCCCTACGGGGTTATCGGCAATGTAATAATATCAAAAGAGGTATATTATGTCAAGTGTAAATTATAGTTTAAATATTGAAAGTATTGCACTTATTGACTCAAATAAAATGCTTGGAACAAGTAAAAAACAAATTAGCCAAAAAGCATTACATACGCTCTTTTACTATAATTTTGTGTTCAAAACGAATATTTTTTAGCGGGTTTTCGCTGTTTTTCTTTAGGTACTTTTTGTAACTTTTATTATTATATTTGTTGAGCGTTTTTCCTGCGTCCATTATATCTGTGTTGTGCTCTTTTGCAATAGATACCACCTCGCAAAAAGTTTTAGACACTTTGGCTTTGATTTTTTCTTTTAGCGCGGGAGTTAAGTAGGCGTGATTTTCGTTATAAATTTCGTCGTCTTTGGCGTTTTCTATTATTTCGGCTACTCTTATATACAGCCTATTTGTAACTCTAAAAACAGGCGTTTCACCATCAAAATAGGTGTCAAATTTGGTTTCTTTTCGCTCTATTTCTATCCCCACCGTTGCGTCTTTATAAAGGTGGTCATTTACATTTTCAACAAGCAAAAAACCTTTTGTTGATTGTTTGTTAAACCAGTTAAAACCAGTGCTTTGGTCGGGGGTGAGAGACAATACTTTTTTGCCATTTTTTAGTAGCATACTCTCGCCTTTGTTTACTACTGTTTTTGGGGGCTTGGAAGAACTATTTGAGCCCCCACCACTCTCGCCGCCACTTGAAGACGGAATAGAAACCATACCAACATCTTTGGCACTTTCTAGCGAAACATTACCTATAAGACAAGAGGAGTCTTTTGATTGGTAGCGCTTATAGAAATTTCCCAAACTTAGTTGCACTCCTTTGACATATTCTTTATTAAAGCCACCGCTATTGTTTAGGCTAAAATACAAGCTATTGTCTATGTCAGAGATACTATTTAACATTTCTTTTGCGCTTTCTTTTGTTCCAAGCAAAACAATATTATTGCCGTTTGCTTTATTTCGAATAACAAAATCAAGGTGTTTTTCTATCCCTTGAGAAATGGCGGCTTCGTTAAAGACAATGGCCTTGCAATGAGGAAAAGAAATATACTTGCCTAGCCTTAGTTGAAGAGCTGACGACGCCCTGCTTACGCTTTTGTCAACAACTGATACAACGCTCAAATTTTGGCTAAATTGGGCAGAAGGTGTGGGCACGATAATTTGCATGGACACTTCTACATTGTCACTTTCGGGCAAATAATCGACGCCTAGGGCGGTGACTATTGCGTCACTTTCGCTCTCGGCCTCTTGAGTAATTGCCGCAGGGAGAAAACAGACAAACAAAACAATAAGCACAATAAAATATTTGTTAAAAAAAAGTCTTTTCACTTTTCCGCCTCCTTTAGTTTGAGTGTTGGCAAGGTCTTTTCTTTTTTTATCAAACTACAAAGGAATATGATTATTGGCAGAACATACTGCACTGCTATCGCAAGGTATTTTGCGTATTTTATAAGTAACGTCAAAACTTTGCTCATATCAAAATTGATAAGCAAAAGTGCTGTCAAAATCATTGCCAAAATCATAGTAAGCGAAAGTGTTGGTCTTTCAAAAGAAAACAACCCCTCAAAACATTTTCGGGTGGCAAAGGCTTGAAGACAGATATAGAGTAAAAGCACCGCCTCCCACATAATTGTCACCACCCAAGTAACACTGCCTATGTCTGAATTTTGCGGTAAAATTTTGAGAATATCCACGATTGCCTCTTTATTATTCAGTGCGTTAGTTTCGTATATGCAATAAAAAACTAAAAAGAAAAAAGAAATAATAATACTCAATATAATCATCGAAATTATAATTGGTTTAGAACTTTTTTTATTGTCGATTTTACCAAAAAATAATATCATTATAACCGCATCGCCGAACCAGTAAGAAAAGTTAAATATTTTAATTCCATTTTTGTAGCCGTTTTCAAATAGCGGCAAGATGTTAGTATAATCACAATTTATCGCTCCTAAAAATAGAGATAAAAATATACACACCGCAACAAAAGGAATAAAACACTGAATAAGCCTTGAGATGTTTTCTAGTCTTGACGATGCCACAAAAAATATCATAATAAACACAGGCAAAATGTACTCTATCCACACCAGTTTAGAATACAAATTTTCAGTCAAAAACAAAAAGAAACTTTGGATAATAGCAAAGGTGTTGATAAGAAAATAAACAAGATAAATTGCGGTAATTATCTTGGCAATAACACTACCAAAAACATCACTCAAAAACTCAAAAAAAGTTTTGTCTGTGTTTTTTGCAAGGTGCAAAAATATTACAACAACCCCAATTTCTAGCAGCATCATAAAAAGCACACTCGTAAAGCCGTTTTTATTAAGTTCGGCGCAGCAAATAGAGGGCAAAAACATCATTTTGAGAGCAGTAAAATTAAGTAGTAAAACCGCAACGATTGTTTTGCGGTCAATTATCTTTTTCATACTTTAACCTTCTTTTATTTTTTTGCTTTAGACTTTTGGGCCTTGTAGAAATGTCTACAATGTTTGTTTTAATCAAAAAGTCTTTTTGGTCACTAAAAACAAAGGGTGAATATGGGGCTAAATAAGGAACGTCAAAACTAGTATGATTGCATAGATAACTAACCAAAACTATAAGCCCTGTAAGTATGCCTTGCAATCCCAAGATTCCACCTAAAAAAGTAAATATAAGACGCAAAACAGATATTATTTCGCTCTGGTCTGGAACAGAATAAATTGTTATGGCAGAGATTGCAACAACCATCACCCCTGGCGGACTAACTAAACCTGCTTTTACCGCAGTATCACCCAAAATTAAAGCACCAACTATAGATATCGCTATACCTAAATATTTTGGCATACGGATACTGGCTTCAAACAATATTTCGAATAAAAGGACTATAAACAAAATTTCTAAAAAGGGGCTAAGAGGAAGATTTTGAGTTGTGTTGATTATCGTTACCAAAAATTTAAGCGGGATTATTTCGTAATGATAAAGCAGCAGTGATAAATATATGCCAGGCACAAGCGTTGCTGTAAAAGCTCCAATCAGCCTTACAAAGCGGACTAGTGTTGATCTCATATGCGAAGAATAATAATCGTTACTGCTTTGCAAATCTTCGGCAAGTAAAAAAGGAATGGTAAGCACTATTGGTGAGCCGTCTACAATTATCGCAACCCTTCCCTCTAAAAGTTTTGCAGCGACAATATCTGGCTTTTCGCTCTGGCCCACTTGTTTAAACAATGAATATGGCTTATGAGATATAAACTGCATGATATAATAACTATCAATTATTCCATCGATATCAATTTTATTAAGTTTTTTTGTTAGCGCTTGAACTACTTTTTTGTCTGCGATTTTTTTTAGAAACAACACCTTGACAGCTGTTTTTGTTTCTTTTCCGATAACAAAATCTTTTATGACAAGGTTTGGTGTTATAAGACGCTTTCGCAACAAACCAACATTTACTTTTACATTTTCGGTAAAGCCTTCTCTTGGTCCTTTGATTACGACTGATGTTGGAGGCTCAGCGACTGGTCGCATATCGTATTTTGTAGTATTATAGATATAATCTTTGTTTCCTAGCTTGATTGCTTTGCCATGAAGTAATGCGTCTACCAAGTCATCTATTGTGTTTGCAATTTCCTTTTCGGCGATATTACTGTCTTTGCCACTTCCGATAAGGTTTAGGTCAATTTCTTTTATATCTGATATTCCGTCTATGTACATAATTATTTCATCACGGCTTTCTCTTATAATTATGTCGCTGGTGTTATTTAGTTTTTTCTTTATTTTTTGTGCTTTTTCTTTTAGATTTTGCATAGTTTCTTCCTTTTTGATTAGTATGTAAAACTATATTTTTTCTATACGCAAAAAAAAGCACTTTGGGGTTATGGATTAAAGGCGAATTTTTTGAAATTTACAACAAAAAAACAACCCTATTTTGTAAGGGTTGTTTTATATATTTTAGGTTGTTTTAGTTGGGCTTACTTGAATTAAATATTCAGTTTCAGACAATGTAATATAATAAGTTATACTTCCGTAGATACTATTTGCGTATGTGTAATTTCTCATAAACGATGTAACTGAGCCATACTCTGTAACAAGTGCCGCCGCAAATTCGTCAGAAAATTGTATTTCAAAGAAATATTCTTCGGCTTGTAATACCGCATCTCTGATATTTAGATATTGAGATTTTGATGTAACATAAGCAGAATATCCGTGTATTGATGCATCTTTGTAGTAGCCATAATTTACAGCTGTGTGTGAATTTACTTCAAAAGTTGGCTTGTGGGTTTGATCACCGCCCTCGCCTACGTATATATCTGCATCGCCAACCAAGAAATATTTGTGTGATAATGCTTCTTGACGTCCAGTATCTGAGGTATAACTTGCTGTTCCCCAAGTGGTGTCAACTAGGTGATAATTTGAACCAAGTTTTACTTTGTTCCAAGCATGTTCGCCACCAGATGTAACGCCGTTTACTTTTGTAGCCTCGATACCTTCTATTCTGCACATTAGAGCAAAGGCTTTAGACAAACCGTCACAAACAGCCACTTGGTTGTTCATATCATAAAATGCACCTTCTAGATAAAATGGTGAAAACATACCAAATGATGTAATTTCGAAGTTGTTAGTTGCAGACATATAATCAAATAGGATATTATCATAATTTATGTTCATACAAATATATCTATAGATGTTTAGAACTTTTTGATAATCAGTTAAACTGTCTGAGTTGTTAATTTCTTTTAACACATCTCTTGCGTTATTGTATACAGTTTCGGCAACGGAGTTTGCCTTTGGGAAGATTGGTCTTGCGCCGTATTGAACTGCCATAAATAATTGTTCTGTGTTATAAACATTTACTCTTAGCATACTTTCGTCATCAATAGGAAATGTTCTTGTTGATGGTGTTGCAGCTGCCTCATATGGCATATTATAAACAGTTGCTTTAGTTGCTTGAGTTTTATTTTTTTTGTAATTATATAAACCAGAATTGTCTTTAACTGTACAATTTGCAACACTCAAAGTAAAATCTTTTGGCAAATAGTATTCGAAGTTTTTGATTGTATAGATTGTATCTGATAATTTTGCTGCGTATTGTGACTTGCTTTCTATTCCGTCATATTCTGGATATGAAGAAATATATTCGTATGTTAGTCTGTTTACATTTGCAACATTAATTGCACTGCAAGAGTTATAAAATCTTGCTGAGTTGTTGCGATACAAAATATTGTACCAAACAAAGATTTCGTATTCGGCTAAAGATTCTATATTATAATCATACACTTTTCCGTTCATAAAGAAAGTCTTGCGTTTAAAGTCGTTTTTTGTTTCGGCTTTGTAATTATAAGTTTCTTCATAAACAGTCACTTCGCCATCTTCTACAGAAAGGGCTTTGATAACGATATCGTACTCTTTATCTGCAATCAAATATTCAGTTATTTCAGTCTTTGTTGTTGAAACTGTTTTTACAAGCGATCCGTCTATGTATAAATCATATTCGGAAACTCCAGGATATTCTTCCCACTCTAAAGTATAACTATTACCCTCTGCAACAACATTGCTATCTTCGGGGCCTTGAGTGAAATAAGTATAAAGATATCCGCCACTTAAAACAATAACAGCAATACAAAGAACTACAAAAAATCTTTTCATATTTTTCCCTTATTGTGTATTATTAACATTTTTTTGTTTACTAAAACTATCTAAGCAAAATAGGTTCGTTAACGGCGGTGATAATATCGCCTTCAGCAAAGACAACTTCTGCGCCGTGTTTTTGATTGCGGCAAACATCATTTATTCTCATAGTCAAAAACTCTTTGCCCTCTTGGGTAGAAAGTATAGTATATTTGCCTGGCTTTACCTCGGCATCTTTACCTACGATATAAACTTTGTCAGCGATAAGCACAACGTCTTTTTCGTTAAAGCTTATGTTAACTGCTTTTTCATCAGTTGATATTGTAGATGTTGTAGTATATCTTACGCCGTCTTTTACTTTTATTCCACTTTTATTACGAAGACGTTTTGCCATAAGGCATATAACAAGTATTATATTTTCTAGTGCTAAAGCGCCAATCAAAATTATCTCTAAAGTACCCATATAAAAACTCCTTTATTATACGTTTATTATAGCAAAATTATTTTTAATAATCAATCGTCTATTTGATATTGGACACAAAAAAAGAGCCTATTTTTTAGGCTCTTTATTTTTTCATTTACTAAACGCCAGGAGTAACGTATGTTTCTGGTGTTATTTCTCTGAAGTTTTCTTCGTTCTTCCAATAGATTGATACTTTGTTATCATATTTTTTGAAAACTGTTTCTGTCATTGTGTATTCTTTGGCAGTTCCATCTTTGTAGCTTATAGTGTGTAGTTTGCCTAGAATGTCAATAGCAGCTAAGTAGCTTTGGGTATCACTTACTTTGTATTCGTATTTTGCTCCTAGTGGGCTAAAACTAAATTTGCTTTTTACTTTGTCTTTGAATTGTGCTTTGTCTTGTTCTGTATATTTTGTAAGTAATTGCAAAGTTGTTTTTTCAGATACTCCGTCTAGAGCAAACATTACTGGCTTTGCCTCTATAATTTCATCTAATACTTGATCTGCAGTGATGTTTTGGTAAACATGTCTTTCGTGTGTTGGGTTTTCACCAGCAGGTGTTTTGTCAACATATGCGATAGTACCAGATTCTAGGGTTGTGAAATATACTTCTAGGTCATAATCTTTTGTAGAAACTGTAGCATAGATTTTTGAAACGGCATCACTATTTGTGATGATGCTTACTTTTACTGTCTTGTCTGTTTTTGTCTTGCCACTTGCATAAGATTTTGTTGTTGTCTCGTAGTAGAATCTGTCGTGTTTTGTAACACCTTTGATACCTTTGTTGTAGGTTTTTGCTATGATTCCTGCATCTTGAGAAATAAGAGTTGTCATAGCCATGCCATTATTCAAAAAGAAAAATGCAACAAAGCCAACGATTAAAACAAATAAAACTAAAGGTATAATTTTCTTCATAATATCTTACCCCTTTTTTAATATATATTAACATAATTTTTTATGGTTGTAAATGGCTTGAGCCGTTTTTTCTAACTAAAAAAACAGTTTTTTGCCAAAAAATTCTTTGTTTTTAATCTTTTTTTAGTGTTTCGGCGGCGTAAATTGTGTTTATATCAAAGTTTAGTTGCCCGATAAAAAGTCTTAGGGCTGCAAGTTCTTTTTGGCTTAGGCCTTTTGTAAGGCGGTCTGATAAGATTGCTGCCAATGTAATTATTTCTTTAGCTGAAATATTCATACTTTAGTATATGAAAATTTTTAATAAATTTTTACTACAAAGTCCACCAAACTTTTTACATTACTCAAACAAAAAAGATAGCAAGTTTTTTGCTATCTTTTATTTTAATATTTCTCTAAATATTCATCATATGTAATGTATTTATCAAATTCTTTTTTGTCATTAATTTTGATAATTCTGTTGGCTACTGTTTGTACAACCTCTTGGTCAACAGAGCTAAATAACATAGGGCCTTTAAAGTTTATCATACCTTTGTTTAGGGCGGTGATAGACTCTAGGTCTAGGTGATTGGTTGGCTCATCTAATATAACAAAGTTGCCTTGGGTTAGCATTGTTTTTGCAAGCATACATCTTACCTTCTCTCCACCTGATAAAACTTTGGCTTGTTTTAGTGCCTCTTCGCCACTAAACAACATTCTGCCAAGCCAACCACGTAGGTAGGTTGAATCTTTTTCTTTGCTGTATTGCCCTAGCCACTCAGTAAGTGACAAACTAGTATTAAATAGGTCATCATAGTCTTTTGGCATATAACCGCAAGTGATTGTTTTGCCCCATTTTACACTGCCTGTGTAGTCTGTATCTGCACCCGTGATTACATCAAATAGTGCTGACACTACATTGGCATTATCGCTAAGGAAAGCAATTTTGTCATCACGGTTTACAACAAAACTTACATTTTCAAAAACACCAGGTTTGGTTAGGTTTTCTACAACCAAAATATCGTTGCCAATGTTTCTTTCAAATTTGAAGTCGATAAATGGATATCTTCTTGAAGATGGTTTGATATCTTCTAGTGTAATTTTTTCTAGCTCTCTTTTACGAGAAGTTGCTTGTTTTGACTTTGATGCGTTGGCACTAAATCTTGCGATAAAGTCTTGAAGTTCTTTTGCTCTAGCTTCTAGTTTTTTGTTTGCCTCTTTTTGTTGTCTTAGGATAAGTTGGCTAGTTTCGTACCAGAAGTCATAGTTACCAAAGAACATACTGATTTTGCCAAAGTCTACGTCACAAATATGTGTACAAACTTTATTTAAAAAGTGTCTGTTGTGTGATACTGTGATGATTGTATTTTCAAAGTTTAGCAAGAAATTTTCTAACCAAGAAATAGTTTTGATGTCAAGGTTGTTAGTTGGCTCGTCTAGTATCAAAATGTCTGGGTTGTCAAAAAGCGCTTGAGCAAGAAGTACTTTTACTTTAATTTTTGGGTCTATATCACCCATTTTTTGATGGAAGTACTCACTATCAATACCGATATCAGAAAGTAGTGTTTCGGCGTTGCCCTCAGCTTCCCAGCCACCAAGTTCCAAAAACTCTTGTTCTAGTTCACTGGCCCTTATTCCGTCAGCGTCGTTAAAATCTGGCTTTGCGTACAAAGCATCTTTTTCGTCGGCGATATCTATAAGTCTTTTGTGTCCCAAAAGCACAGTTCTTAGCACTGTTTCGTCGTCGTATTTATTTTGGTTTTGCTCAAGAACGGACATTCTTTCGTTTTTGCCCATTACTATATCACCTTTTGTGGTGTCTAGTTCTTTTGACAAAAGTTTCAAAAATGTTGATTTTCCTGCACCGTTAGCACCAATGATGCCGTAGCAGTTGCCGTTAGTAAACTTTAGGTTTACATCTTGAAATAGTTTTCTATTGCCAAAACTTAGGCTTACGTCTATAACTTGTAACATGTTTTATATTTCCTTTTAACATATAAAACATATCATATTTAATCCTTTCGGTCAACCCTTATTTAATCTTTGTAATATGTTATATACTCTATTAATTTATTAAAAGTCTCTATATGCACTAGTTCGTCCAAGATTATTCTATCAATAATTTCTCTTAGTCTTACGCTAGAAAGTTTGTCTTTGATTTGCTCATAATATTCTACAGCCCCTTGTTCGTCTTTTACATTTTGGTTTAGAATATCCAAAAGGGCCTTTCCCTCATACACGCACTTGGTTGTGTAATCTCCGCCAAAACCATTGGTATAGTAAGGCGTTCCACCAAGCGATACAATAACCCCAGCCAAAATATCGTGGTGGTGCATCTCGTTGATTGCAATTTTTTGCAAAATATTTGCAATTTCTCTATCCTCTACAATATGGTGTTGGAATAAGTATTGTAAAATAGCAGTCGTTTCGGATAGGCAACTACTATAGGCTTTGGACAAATATTCGATATCTTTTTGGTTACCTTTTACACCTGATATTTCTGGGTAATCAGCATCGGCTTTTGTAATCAAATCTTTTATGTTCATAAATTGCTCCTTTTTATACTTTTATGATTTATGATTTTTATTTGTTAATTTGAAAAATATGGTGTACAATAAAAACATGAAATACTTTAGTGATAGATATGAAAAAATACTAAAAAAATATCGCATAGAGCACTCTAATCTAAAAGAAGAATTCACCAAAATTTTATCAAGTAAAAAGGTTGAAGATATCTTCAAAGATTTGGTTGAAGCAAAAGTTTTGCATGAGGTTTTACCTGAGTTTTTGCCATGTATAGGGCTTGACCAACAAAACGTTCATCATTCTCATACTGTTGATATTCATATATTAAAAGCCGTTCAAGGAGTGCAACAAAACAAAGAAATTAAACATCACAAACCACTACTTCTTTGGACTATGTTTTTGCACGATATCGGAAAACCTGCCGCCCTAAAAAAGAATCTAAAAAAATTCAAAAGGCATAAGTTTACCGACCACGAAAAACACTCTACAACTATTGCAAAGAAAGTGCTAAAGCGTTTTGAGTTTGAAAAGGCCGAAATAAAACAAATTATGCAACTAGTTAGATACCATGAGTTTTTTAGGTATATCAAACTATACAATATGCAATCTGCAGGAAACCGTATGTCAACACGACATACTTTTGACCTTATAAACAAAATCGGCGAAAACAATTTTGAACTTTTGATATATTGTCACAAGGCTGATTATGAGGCACAAAGTGATTATTGGAAGGAACACAAAAACACCCTAAACCTAAGGGCTCGTGACATGCTGACATATTATCGCAAATTAAAAAATGCAAAGATGAAAGTAACCTTTGATTAAAAGAAAAAAGCGGTGATTAATTATCACTGCTTTTTTTGTTTTTATTTTATTATTTGTCTTGAGTTGTTGGAATAACACCTGCAACAGCACTAGTTAAATCTACTGTCTTTGGAGCTTGGTTTCTATAAGCGGTCTTTTGTCTGTCATAATCTGCGATTACTTCTCTTGCTGCTGTATATTCTGCAGGAGTAGAAACTACATCACCAATAGTTAGTTTTGTTTCATCTTTAAATGTAGCAACAACTTGTTTTTCTAAAGTACTTGCAAGCCAAGGTGTTGTTTCTAAATCAACATATTTTACCTCATCGATATTAACGATGCTACCACCAACGTATGCAAAATTTTCAAGGCCTACCATTTTTAGTTGGCTGTTTATTGTTTTCATTTTTTCTTCAATTTTTTCTTTGCTTGTGCTTTCGCATACAAATCTAGTACCTAATGTTGTATGTGCAGAGATGTGATATCCTTTATTGTCTTTTATGTCATAAAAAGCCAAAATATTTCTTACTCTAAATTCATCTCTTCCTAGTTTTATTGTATCAATAGCCATAATTACACTCTCCTATTGTTTTTTTCCAAAAATATTATAAAGGCAAAGGGTCATTGTGTCAATACCCAACTTTACTGATTTATGCAGTTTTTTGATTTAACTTGACTAAAAAAAATAATAAAGTTATTATATTTCTATGAAACTTACAAAAACAATATTTATATCTTTTTTAATACTAGCAATAGCAACCTCTTTATACTTTTTCTTGCCCTCTCTTGTTGGGGCTGCAAATACTGGCGGCAATGTATTTTGGGGCTTTATCAAAATGCTGCTTACAGGCGGTGGCCTTTGCGGAGTTGTGTGCTTTTTTTACTATTTGGTTAAAAGACGAGATAGCGCAAAAGATGTTTTGAAAAAGGAGCAAAACCTTCTAAACCAAAGAAAAACTCAGCTTGTAGAAGACCTTGGCGGAAAGGGTGCAACAATTAATATTTCTGTGGACGAAATATCAGAAGAAGAAGTAGAAGCACAAAGTGAAAACCACTCAGATAACAACTCAGAGGGGTTAAATTGGACTGTAAAACCAGCTACAAAAAAACCTCCAAAGTCTGAGATGCAAAACATTATAGAAGACGCAATAGAGACCCGTAATAAAACCGTTTTAGTTGTTTTTAAAATTTTAGCACTTGTGTTTATTTTATTTTTGGGCTGCACTATGCTTATCGGAACAGGATATATGATAGCGGCTCCAGAAAATGCTGTTTATAAAAATGAGTATACACTAAAATCTTTGCCAAATGTTATGGGCTACTATATCCACTGCTCAGATACAAACAAATCAGAAATAACTGACGATGGCTCTTATTCTTTTAAATTCACTTACGAAACAAACTCAAAAACTAAAGGTTACCCAGACTACTATATCGAATACCTGCAAGACGAAGGATTTGCTTATGATTCTCATTTTAGAGCATACACAAAGGTCGACCCAAAAGACGCTAACTATATGTATGCTGTAAGTATCACAAACTCAGACGATAGTGTAACAATACTTTACTATTACCAAACAATATAGGAATTAAATATGTTTAACATTTTCTTTTTAATCGTAATACTATTTATGTGCGTAGTTCTTCCTCTTGGTTTTTTGCTACCTACTATTGTTAGCGAAATCAACACTGGAGGAAGTCCATTGTTTATATTTATTGCAATAGCTGTTATTAGCGTTTGCGTGACTGTTGCGATAGTTGCATACGTAAGAGCGGTAAAAAAACCTGACCCTACCCCAGAAGAAGAAAAGCAAGGCTTTGCATGGATAGACGAAATGAAAAAAGCAAAACTTGCAAATGATCTTGGTGGCGAAGGTGCAAAAGTCACTATGGAACTTACTGAAGAGATAGTAACTGAAAATTCAGAACTTACCGAATTTGAACAAAAAGCTTTGGAAAACAAAAACTTAGATGGTGGCGAAATAAACTGGACTGTTACTTCTGCAAAAACCACAGACAATACAGGGCGTGGTTATACAGCAGGTCTTACCCAAAAAGACAAGGCTATGGTGCAAGTAAAAAAAGCCTCTAACAAAGTGCAAACAACTTTCAAAATTATCGGAATAATTGTTTTACTTGCGATAGAATTTTTGTTTGTCTTTGGCACTATTCGTAGACTAACTGTTTTTGGCGACATTCGTGTAAACGATATTTCAATCAAGTCATTATCAAACGTTGCAGGGTATTATATCCATTGCCCTTCCTATAACGAAAGTGCTTATTACGGCACAGAAGCTTTATATGAATATAGTTATTCTTATTCAACCAACAAAAAAACTAGCGAACTTTATGACAAATACAAAGAGTATCTAACAGACACCTTCTCATATCACCCAGGCACAGATACTTATTATGTAATAAATCCAAAAAATTCAAGTTATGCATATATGATAAAGGTATCAAAAAGTGAAAATCAACTTAGTATAAGATACTCTTACGATTCAAGGCCATATTATTTTTAAAACATTAAAAAAACACCTAGCATCTAGTCTAAGTGTTTTTTATTTATTTTATTCGTTGTCAATTACCATTTCTAAAAAGACTCTACCCTCAAAGCCGCCACGTTTTTCACGTTTTGCTTGTCTTATTTTTTCTAGGTCTTCAAATGATGTTTGGTTACTATTTAAAATTCCGTGTATAACCTCTAAAACATCTGCTAGTTCTTCGATATTTTCGTCTTCTAAAAACTCAGCAACTTCTTCTTTTAGTTTTCTGTACAATTCTTGTTTGTATTCGTCAGAGTTTAGAGATCTTGTTATTGGCTCTTCGCCATTTGCTTTGATTATTTGAGGGATTTTATCTCTGACTAATTTGTTATACACTTTTTCCATAATTTTTCTCCTATAAGTATATTATAACATAACCTATAATGTTTTGACTATTATATTTAAAAATATTTTCTATATATCAGTTTATTAATATATTTATCCCCTAAATTTCGTAAAAGATAGTGCAAAATGTATTTTTGTATGTTATAATATTTTTAGGTGGTTTTTTTTATGGATATAGAAAAAGAAATAACAATATTAAACATTGACAAAGAATCTTTTGTCAAAAAACTAATCGATAATGGCGCCGAAGCCATAACAGAAGAACTTTTGCAAGTTCGTTACACTTATGATTTTGAGCCTGTTAATCCAAATAAGTGGATAAGACTTAGAACCAATGGTAAAAAGTCTACACTAACAATCAAAGAGATTGTGGACAACACAAAAATTGGTGGAACAAAAGAATGGGAAATTGTTGTTTCTGATTTTGAAGAAACCAACCGAATATTAAACGAACTTGGCTATACTTATAGAAACAGACAAGAAAACAAACGTCAAGTATTTATGCTAGATGGAGTTGAAATCTCTGTTGATAGTTGGCCTCTTATTCCTCCTTATGCAGAGTTTGAGGGAAAAAGCGAAGAAGATATCTTAGCTTTGGTAAAGAAACTAGACATAAGCGAAAAAGATATCACCACACTAGATGTTACTTCAATATATAACGATATATATGGTATAGATATACTAAAAATAAAAAATCTAACATTTGAAGGTAAATAATTATGAAACTTTGTTGGAATATCACAAATGTTTGTAACGCAAGTTGCAATCACTGTTTTAGAAACTGCGATGAAAAGCCTATCTCTATAGAAAAAAATATGCAAATATTAAAAAATATGAAAGGCATAGTAGATGGCATTAGTTTTTCGGGCGGAGAGGCACTTTTGTATGAGGGCTTTTTAGACCTACTTGCAGCGGCAAAATCTATGGGGTATAGCTGCTCTCTTACCACAAACGGAATTTTGCTAAACTCATCAAATATAGCTGATGTTATAAAAAACCTTGACCGTATTACTTTTTCTATCGACTCAACTAACGACGAAAAAAATATGGCAATAGGCAGAGGATATAATCACTGCAAACATTTGCAAGAAGTTATCTCTGTAATCAAACGCACAAAAAAAGACTTCCCTATCAAAGTAAACACTGTAGTAACCAAAGAAAATATATCTGAGATAGAACAAGTTTATAACTTTTTGAAAACTCAAAAAATCAGTTCTTGGAAGTTGATGCGTTTTTGCCCATATAGACAAATAGCAAAATCAAACGCTCAAAGACTTGCTATTTCTGACCAAGACTATTTCAAAATCAAAGAACTTTCAAATACCTTTACAGATATTAATGTTACCGCAGAGGACATAAACGAAATAGAAGAACAACTATTTATCTCTGCTCGTGGCGACCTATGTATAGGTAAAAACAATGAAGACGTAATATTACTTCCTGATCTTCACACCCAAAGCAAAGAAGCTATCAATAGTGCAATAGAAGCAAGAATGGGTAGTGACTCTCAACTAAACATAAACCTAAACTTATACAAAACATTTTACTTAGTAGCAAAAGCAGGTAGTATTTCCGCCGCCTCTAAGCAAAGTTATATTTCGCAACCAGCTCTAAGTAAGTCTATCAAAAAGATAGAGACTGACCTAAATGTAAAATTGTTTGACAGAACAATCAATGGCGTTGTTTTAACCAAAGAAGGCGAAAAGTTGCTTTATCACATAGAGGCTGCTTTTAACAATATTTTGACTGCCGAAAGAAGTTTGAAGGAAAGAGATTCTTTTGCAAAGGGTTATTTAAAAATCGGCACACCTTCGCATATCGGAACATTCTTTATCTTTGATGCGGTGAAAGAATTTAGAAAGAGATATCCACATATTAAAATATCTATTATTAGCCGTTCAACCAAAGAGCTACTTGATATGTTGTCAAAACACGATATTGACTTTGTCATTGACGCAGCACCTATTATCTCAGAGGATAAAAATTTAACAATAGTTCCTTTACGCAAAGCACGACACTGTTTTGTTTGCCATATAAGTCAAAAGCCTATTTATGAAAATGTAGTAAGCGTATTTGACTTGCAAACGAAACCACTGCTTTTGCCAGTATCACATAGTAGCCACAGAAAGAACCTAAATTCTATTTGCGATTCTGTGGGGGCTACTCTTACCAACGTGCTTGGTATAGAAACTAGCGAAATGCTTATCAATGCCGTACACCAAAACCTAGGCGTAGGATATGTATTATATGACCTTGTAAAAGACGATATTGATGACGGGCTTTTGTCTGAGGTAAAAATTAAAGAAAAACTACCAGAGATAGAACTAGACCTTGTTTACTACGAAGATTACCTAACAGCTGTGCCTAGACACTTTATCCAAGAGTTTATACTTTGCCATAACTAAAAGTTATAACCCTTATAAATTAAGCCGATAGCCTTATACTAAAGTTATGGCTTATATGAAAATCAAGTATTTTACAACCCTTATCAATAAAAAATATAATGATGGTAACAAACTACCATCATTTTTTTATTTAAGGAGAGATATTATGAAAAAGATAGTTATAACAGACGCAGACTTTGGTTTGCAAGACACCCCACTTGATAATCCACGTACAAGATTTGGTGCACGTGGTATTATCCAAAACGACGAGGGAAAAATCGCCGTATTTAACAAACAAGTAAAAAACGAATATAAACTTCCAGGCGGCGGAATCGACGAAGGCGAAGACCCATATGTTGCTTTCGAGCGTGAAGCTATCGAAGAAACAGGTTGCACCCTAAAGGGCGTTCAGATTCTTGGTGAGATAGAAGAAAGACAAGGTAAAGAAAACTTCCTTCAAAAATCTTTTATCTTCATTAGTAAAGTAAAAGAAAACCTAGGTACATTACTTCTTACCGAAAAGGAAAAAGAAGAAGGCGCTATTTTGCACTGGCTAGAACCAAAAGAAGCCCTTGCAATAATGGAAGGTTGTATTGATGATTTACACGCATCTAGCTATGACAATGTTTACAGAAGCAAGTTTATGGTAAAGCGTGACATTGAGATTTTGAAGGCCTTTCTAAAAATCTAAAAACAACTTATAGGAGAAAGACTATGAAAGTACTAGTTTTTAACTGCGGTACTGATTCTCTTAGAAGTAAGGTTGTAGAAACAGACTCTAAGAAAGTCCTTGCCGTATGCAATATTGAGGCGATTTCGACAGAACACGCTTATGTAAAATACGTAAATAAACTAACAGGAAAAAGTTACACCAGCAATTATCAAGGAACTTTTGATGATGCAGTGCTAGAAACTTTTGCGCTACTAACAAGCAGAAGTCATGGCGTTTATGCATCTATTGAAGATGTAGAGGCTATTGGTCATCGTATTGTTCATGGTGGCGAAAAATTCTTTGAACCTGTAATCATTGATACTGGCGTTTTGCAAGACATAAAAGACCTTAACGCCCTTGCGCCTATACATAATCTAAAAGCGGCAAAAGTTATAGAGATGTGCTACAACGAAGTTCACAAACAACAAGAAAATGTTGGTGTATTTGATACGGCTTTCCATCAAACTATACCACCATACAACTATAGATACCCTGTACCAAATGAACTATATGAAAATGCAGGGGTTAGAAAATTCGGATTCCATGGCACTTCTTATCAAAATGTAGTAAGGCAACTACCTGCCCTTTTAGGAAAGGATATCCACGATATCAACGCCGTAATTGTACATCTGGGCTCTGGCAGTAGTATGTGTTGTATAAAAAACGGAATATCACATGATACAACCATGGGATACACTCCACTAGATGGCCTTATGATGTCTACTCGTAGCGGAAGTATTGACCCTTCTATTCTTCCAAAAATCTGCGAATATTACCACTGCGATTTAGACCATGCAATAGAGATACTAAATAAACAATCAGGTTACTTTGGTATCTGTGGCGAAAAAGATATAAAAACACTTTGTGACAATAGTGAACAAGGTGATGAGATGGCTATGTTTGCAAGAAAAATGGCCGCTCAAAACTTTAAGAAAAATCTTGGAGCTATGATGAGCGAACTTGACCATGTAGATGCTATCGTCGTAACTGGCGGTATGGGTGTTAGAAATGCAAGACAAAGAGAGCTATTCTTATCTGGCCTTGAAGTGTTTAATATAGAACTTGACAAACAAAAAAATAGCCAAGTGTCAAACGAAATTTCTACAATATCTTCACCAAACTCAGCAATCAAAGTTTTGACTGTTCCGTCAGATGAAGAAATGGAAATCGCTATGCAAACAGAAAAAGTTTTAGGAGGAAGAGAACAATGAAAAAGAACGTTTGTATTGTAGGCGTAGGACCTCACGCAAAAAGAATTTATTTTAAATATTTTGTTGATTATAAGCAAGACCCAGCGCTAGTTGTTGAACTTGTATCAAAAGAGCAAGAAACCAGAGAGTTTCTAAAATCAAAAGGCATCGAAAAATATGAGATGCTACTTTTGGAAGATAGCTACAAAGATGATGTGTTGCTAAACGAAACTTTTGCTCAAACTTTGAGGGCAAAGTGTGAGCAGTTAAAAATCACACATGCTATCATTTCTACCGAGCCAAAAGCCCACAACGCTTATGTAAATTTCTTCCTTGATAATAAAATACCTGTACTTAGCGACAAGCCAATAACCGTGCGTAAAGATATGCTAAACAAAAAGTCTATCAAGAGCATCAAGCAAGATTATGATACTATCGTAAAAAAATCTATCGAAAATAATACTATGGTGCAAATTATGTGCCAAAGACTATATCACCAAGGATATAACTATATAAAAGACTTAGTTAAAAAGACTATCCAAAAATACAATGTTCCAGTAACATTTTGTGAGGTTTATCACTGCGACGGAAAGTGGATGATGCCTCACGACCTTGAGTGCGAAAATCACCCATACAAATATGGCTACGGAAAGCTATATCACAGTGGTTATCACTTTATCCAATTACTTAGCGAAATTGTAAGCCTAAACAAATACCTAAAAGACGACAGCAAAAAATTAGACTACGTAGAGCTTAGTTCTACTTTTATCTCTCCAGAAGACGAACTTGCCGAAATTACATTAAATGACTACAAAGACATTTTCAAAAAACAAAATATTCCAACCTATTACAACAACCCTAAACAAAACTACGACAAGTACGGCGAAAAGAACAACTACTCTCTTATGACTTTTAAAAATAAAGCAGGTCGAACAATAACTGTTGCAGAGCTAAACCTACTTCAAAATGGTTTTTCTCGTAGAGGCTGGATACAAACAAAAGCCGACCACTACAAAGGCAACGGCAGAATAAGACATGAGTATGTAAATATCCAAATCGGCACTCTTATGAATATTCAAGTACACAGTTATCAATCAAAGGAAATAAAAGACCGAACTGACTTTGAAACCCAAACAGGTGGCCTTGAACATTTTGACATACATATTTATAGAAACTCAGACCTTATCGGCGGAGAACCTTATGAAATGATTAGCCTAAAAGATTTGTATAACGTAAAAGAGAAAAACTTTATCGGTCACAACGAAAAATCAAGAGAAAAATTCCTAAATGATTTCCTTACAGGAAAGACCGAAATAGGCAACATCAAAACTCACAGCCTTGGTGTAGAACTTTTGTATAACCTATCAAAATTATATTATGGTTATTCAAAACACCACAAACAATCTTCAACTTCGTTCAAAATTGCAGATAAAGTATAATAAAAAAAGCGGTAACAGATATTGTTACTGCTTTTTTATGCAAAATTGCTTTTTATTTTTCAAAGTTTTTTGTATACTAAATATAGTAAACAAAAAAAGGGAGTTTAGTTTATGGAAAAAGTTTGGTGGAAAAACGCAGTCGGCTATCAAATATATATCAGAAGTTTTAACGATAGCAACGACGACGGTATCGGTGACCTAAATGGTATAACTGAAAAATTAGATTATATCAAAAACATCGGTGTTAATTTTATTTGGATTTGTCCTTTTTATGATTCACCTATGGACGACAACGGCTATGACGTAAGAGACTATTACAAAATAGACAAAATGTACGGCAAAATGGCTGACCTAAAAAAATTGATTAAAGAAGCTCACGCAAGAGATATCAAGGTTGTAATCGACCTAGTACTAAACCACACATCTGATGAATGCGCATGGTTTATCAAGAGCGAAAAGAAAGTTGAGCCTTTTACAGACTTTTATGTTTGGAGAGATGGCAAAATGGTTGACGGCAAAATGTGCCCACCAAATAACTGGATTTCATTTTTCTCAGGTTCTGCATGGAAGTATAGCGAAAAGAGAAAACAATATTATCTAAAGATATTCTCAAACAAAATGCCTGATATTAACTATGAGTGCGAAACTGCATTTGTAGAAATGGAAAAAGTAATTGACTACTATGGTGATTTGCAAGTAGATGGCTTTAGAGTGGACGCTATATCTCATATAGGTAAAGATTTGACTTTTGCAGACGCTAAAGACTTAAAGAAAACTTACAAATCTTTCTCTAACAGACCTAACAATCACCAATATCTAAAACGTCTAAACAAAGCTTTTGCTCGTAACAATCTTGTTACTATGGGCGAACTTGGTGGCGACCCAACAAAAAAAGACCTTGTAAAGTACACAACTCAAAAAGAACTAGATATGATATTTAGTTTTGAACAAATGGCTACATTTAACAAAGACTTTACAGTAAATACAAAAGCTCTTCTAAAAACTTTGAAATACAAAACAAATCTTTCTGCAAAGAAAGGTTGGGCAGTACTATTCTGGTTAAACCACGACTATGCTAGACTTGTTAGCAAAGTTCGTTGTGAGGCTGACCCTAAAAACGCACAAATCTGTCTTGCAGGTCTTATGTATATGCTAAAGGGTACTCCTGTTATTTATAACGGCGAAGAAATAGGTATGGAAAACTACCCATTTAAATCTCCAGCAGATTTCAAAGACGTAAACGCAAAGATGATTTTTGACAACGCAAAAGACGAAGAAGAATTACAAAGAGAATTTGAAAGACTAAAAGAGTTTTCACGTGACCATAGCCGTACAGTTATGCAATGGGACAAAACCAAAAACGCAGGTTTCTCTGCTGCTACCCCATGGACATATGTAAACAGCAACTACAAAACTGTTAACGTAGAAAAATCTTTGAAAGATAAAGACTCTATCCTAAACCACTATTCTAAGCTACTTGCTGTTAGAAATGAGTATTGCGAAGACCTAGTAACTGCAAAATACAAATTCTACCGCAAAAAAGGTGTAGTAGGATACAAAATCAAAACTGCAACTTATGAGCTTGATGTTGTTGCAAACATCTCAAACGAAGTAAGACCAGTAAATCTAGACGGAGCAAAAGTTCTTTATAGCAACTTTGCAGTAGAAAATGGTTTGAAACCTTATCAATTTGCAATTTTGAAAAGATAATAAAAAAATAAAAACGCCTTATCCTATTTGATAAGACGTTTTTTTTATTATACAAAACCTTTTAGACATTTTTTTACCAAGGACATATCTTTTTGGGTTGACATTATAGTAATAAGTCTATCATGGTTATGGTCACAAATAATGTATTGCCCACCGCTACCATCTCTATACACGACACCTTTTTTTGATATCCATATATGGTACCCTGCCCCATACTTTGGCAACACTAGTCTAAATCTGTGTAAAAACGGGGTGTTGATGTGTTTTGTTGACATCTGCCTTACCCAATCTTGAGGAACAATTTGTTTGTTTTTATACTTTCCTTGATCCATAAGTAGTTTGCCTATTTTGTGGAAATCTTTGTAGCTCATATATAGCCCAGATGCTCCATGAGAATATTTACCGAGGTCGTTCCACCTATATTCTTTTATTCCAAGTGGCTTGAAGATTTTTTCGTTTATATAATCAGATAATTTAATGCCAAAATTTTCTTGAAAAAATACTGAGAATAAATAAGGTTCTACATTGCTGTATGTAAAATGTTTGTTTGCTTTGTACTTTAGTTCTGTATTAAAAACTGCCTCTAGCAAGTTGTTTTGGTCTAGAGCTTTAACTTGTTTTGCGTTAAGCAACATCTTGTCATACCCCGTAGAGTGAGTAAGCAGCGTTTTTATGCTCCACTCTTTTACCTGCTCTGGAATATTACCTTTGTATATCGCAGCAAAAGTTGGGTATACCTTTGTATCTAATGAAAAAATCTCATCGGTATATTTACACTTGAGATTGCTATTTAGCGCAATACCACACGCAAAGGCAGTAAGCATCTTGGTACATGATCTAAGTTCGTGCAAAGGAATATTGTTTACCACGCCTTCTTTTGTGACACCCTTTTCCTCGATTACGATACTATCGATATTGGCATTTAATTTTTTTGCTCTTGCTAAAATAGTTTCTATCATTTTTTACTCCTAACATATTATATCATAATATTTACAAAAGTATATCTTTTAACTAAACAAAAAAGCAACTACTTATGTAGATGCTTTTTATTTTTTAATTATTTAGATTTTGGAGTCTCAATTATTATTTCATTTTCGGCAGGTTCTATTTTTTCTTCAGCCTTTTGTGGCATATCTATGATATCTTCTATTTTCTTAGCACTTGTATGAGGAATTGTTTTCCACTCTACTTTACTAAATAAAGCTATCGTCATAATAGGAAGGTTGAACAAATCAAACAATGGGAAGGTAAATAGATAGAAAATCTTTTTGATAGCAGATGCTTTTATCTTCTTCCACTCACAAATAAGCACTGGGATAATTTGGATAAAACTTGATAGATACAATGTGCCTAAAGAAGATAACATACCGATACCTATTTGAGCAAAACACTCGCCCACACTCATACCAGATAGCGAAACAGCTATAATCAAAGCAATATCATACAAAATACTCCAAATAAATGTAATTAAAGCATATGGGAATACTTTAAAAAACATATCATAGAAAGAAAAACGTCTTTGTGCAGTAGTTTGAGTTGGGGTAACATCTGTTTGATAAAGTTTTGACCTTCTAGAAAAGAACATTTTTAAAAGTTGTTTACCTCTGGTTGCAAATACCAAAAGAGCACCTTTTGCCCAACGAATTCTTTGTCTGAACATTATTCTAAATGTTTCGGGTTGCTCGTCGTAGTGGATAGCGTCGTTACAATATACTACTTTGTGGCCTTCGATAATCTTATCTGCAGTAAGTTCATCATCTTCGGTTATTAACTTCCATTTCCAGCCGTCTTTTAATATGATATTCGCCATCAAAAAGCCTGTGCCCGTAATTGTATTTGAAACGTTCAAAACGGTTCTTGGAATATACAAAGTTCTAATATTGCGATATTGGTGATATCCGTAACCTGCACTGATAATATTTTTGTCAAAGTTTTTGATATTTCTGTATGCAGTAACCAAGGTTGCGCCTGTAGCAAAAACATCATTCATTCTGCTGATAAAGTCTGGGTGCAATAAATTGTCTGCGTCAAAAACAAAGTAACCATCGTAAGATTTGATGCCATAATCCTTTGTGATATGGTCTACAAGAAAGTTAAGTGCATAGCCTTTGCCTATTTCTTGTTTGTTAAATCTTTCGTATACGATACAACCTTTTTCTCTACAAATGTTAGCAGTATTATCGTCGCAGTTGTCAGCAACAACAAATATTGTTATCTTGTCTTGTGGATAGTTGTTTTTTCGGATACTATCGATAAGATTGCCGATAACCTTTTCTTCATTTCTTGCAGAAATCATGATCGCATAATTGTGGATCTTATCTGTCTTTGGGAAATGTTTGACCTTGAACAACCCAACAATTATGTAAACAATTCTAAAAGCGACAAAAGCAGCAAGTATTGTTGTGAACAACCAGTTTATTGTTTGCACAACATTTACTGCGCTAATAGCCCCTAGCGTAAAATTATACATAAAAAACACCTCTTATAAATTTGTTATATGATATCTCTATAAAATATTTTTGTCAAATAAAAAGTAAGTTTCTGTATTAATATAAATTATAATCTATATATCAACCGACGCTAAAGTATATTTCGTTTGTTTACATTTAACAAAATAAAACAAAAAAACTCTCAAAATATTTTGAGAGTTTATAGCTATTACCTTCTTGGCCTTACCCTTACAATCTTTTGGTCTCTATCCAAATGAAGCGTTCTTGGGTCTGGTTGTTTTTTGCCAAAGGCACCAACTTGTCTACCTAGTTTTTCTTCAATAGAATCTATGCATTCATCATAAGAACGGCATAGCCCAGAACTCGTAAAAGATATGCCAGGACATTCGCCTTTGTAAAATAGCGCTGATTTTTCTATTACGGCATAATAATCATTTTCTTGACTTCTACCAAAACCATTGTCATCATCAAAAGGATTCCTTCTGTGTGGTTTTCTATCGTAAGAATCAAAATCATCATCGTCTTCGTCAAATTCTTCAACTAAATCATCAAGAGTTTCAATTTCTACATCTTCCTCATCGTCATAATCTTCATTATCGTCATCATCTCCGCCGAACCCAAAGAATCCTTTTAGTTTGTTAAAGCCTTTCTTTTTTTCTTTAGAAAACAACTTTCCAAAATCGCCCTCACCTGTTTTTTGTACAAAGGTATCTGACTGGCCTACATATTTTGGGTTGTTTATAACAACACCACAACTATCACATTTTACATATTGTTGTGATACATCAGCGTTTAGTTCTGCACCACAATTTTCACAAAATATTCTTGCGTATCTTGCCACTATTGTTATCTCCTTTTTACTTATGCTTTTAGTATAGCATATTTTTTTGTAAGGCAAAATTATTTGAATAATATTTGTTTATTAATTTTTTAAAAGCATATAAAACTTCAATCCTTTTAGACAAATAAAATTAACCAATCTTTTGCAAAAAAGCCCTTTATTCCTGCCTAAATCATTTGACTATAAAAGGCCCAAAAGTTATAATTAAATTGTGAATTTGATAGGCAAAAAATAGCCCTTCAACATTTACAAAAAACTAATTTTAATTTACTTATAAAAGGGGTCAAAATGAAAAATTACATTGAAATTACAGATGTTGTAGGCAGACAAGTGCTAGACAGCAGAGGCAACCCAACTGTAGAAGTTGAAGTTGTTGTTGACGAATCTTATGTTGGTAGAGCTGCAGTTCCAAGCGGTGCTTCTACTGGATCATTTGAAGCAGTAGAACTTAGAGACGGAGACAAAGCAAACTACCTAGGAAAATCAGTAGAAAAAGCAGTAAATGCTGTAAACACTGAAATCAAAGATTTAATCCTTGGTATGAACGCTCTAAACCAAGTAGAGATTGATGAAGCTATGATTAAACTTGATGGCACACCAAACAAAGGCAGACTAGGTGCTAACGCTATCCTTGGCGTATCACTTGCAGTAGCAAAAGCAGCTGCAGAAGCTGTTGGTCTTCCTCTATATAACTATGTTGGTGGTTGCAACGCTACAACACTTCCTGTTCCTATGATGAACATACTAAACGGTGGTAAACACGCAGACAATAGCGTAAACGTTCAAGAGTTTATGGTAATGCCTGTTGGTGCTAAATCTTTTGCAGAAGGACTTAGATGGTGTGCAGAAGTATTCCATAATCTAAAATCAGTTCTTAAAGGCAAAGGCTACTCTACAGCAGTTGGTGACGAAGGTGGTTTCGCTCCAAATCTAAAGAGTGATGAAGAAGCACTACAATCTATCGTAGAAGCTATCGAAAAAGCTGGTTACAAACCAGGTAAAGATTTCTGTATCGCAATCGACGCTGCTGCTACAGAAATGTATGAAGAAGCAAAGAAAATCGGCCACGAAGGAAATTACTATTTCTGGAAAACTGGTGAAGAATTCACTATGGAAGAAATGGTTGCTTACTGGGATAAGATGGCTGACAAATACCCAATCATCTCTCTAGAAGATGGACTTGCAGAAGAAGACTGGGAAGGCTGGAAAGTAATGACAGCTAAACTTGGCAAAAAGATCCAACTTGTAGGTGATGACCTATTTGTTACAAACACAGATAGACTAGCAAAAGGTATTGACCTTGGCGTTACAAATTCTATCCTAATCAAGCTTAACCAAATCGGTACACTTACTGAAACTTTGAACGCTATTCAAATGGCAAACAGAGCTGGTTACACAGCAGTTGTATCACACAGAAGTGGTGAAACTGAAGACGTAACAATCGCAGATTTGTCAGTAGCTCTAAACGCTGGTCAAATCAAAACTGGTGCTCCATCTAGAACAGATAGAGTTGCAAAATATAACCAACTACTTCGCATCGAAGAAGAACTAGGATCAGCTGCTAGATACCTTGGCAAAAAGACATTCTTTAACCTAAAATAATGATCTCTTTTTGATAGGATATTTAATTTGATATTTTAATCAATAAAAATACCCAACCGAACAGTCGGTTGGGTATTTATTTTGCCTTTATTTCGGGCGTTATAGCGATTTTTTAGTTTTTTAATTTTTGAAGGCAAAAGACATTCTTTATCGTCACTTTTTTCTGCTCTTTTTTGCTCCCAAAATTTCCCCGACCACACGGTCTTATAAAGATAATTTTTGAGCAGTTTTTTTGCAAATAAAAAAGACAATCTCGTATTGTTTGAGGTTGTCTTTATTTATTATATTTTTATTATTTTAAAGTTGCTGCTAGTTCTTTGATGTAAGCGATAAGAGGTTCTTTGATACCATCTCTTTCAAGTCCAGCCTCAATGTTTGCTTTGATAAAACCAAACTTGTTGCCCATATCTTGACGCTTACCTTTTATCTCACAAGCAAGCATTTTTCCACTTTCAAATAGTGGCTTAAATGTGTAAGGGATAACAAGTTCAAAGTTGCCTTTTTCTCTTTGTCTTTCGATCTCTTCAAATACTTCTTTTGTAAGTATTGCAGGTCCGATAAAGCTTAGGTTACTTGGAGCGTCTTGAGGCTCTGGCTTTTCTACGATATTAGAAACTGAGTAAACACCTTTTGCAATTTGTTTGCCATCGATGATACCATATCTTCTAACTAGTTCCATTGGAACTGGTTGGATAGCCATAACTGGTTTTTGGTATTTGTCATAAGCATCGATAAGTTGTTGCGCGCAGCTCTTGTCGTGAGTAAGCACAAGCTCATCACTTAGGTATAGCATAAATGGATCTTTACCAATAATATCTTTTGCAAGTGAAATTGCAAATCCAGGTCCACAGTCTATTTCTCTTACGATAAAGTGGATTTTTGCCTTAGTTAGTATTGGCATAATTTCTTTCAATAGTTCATCTCTGTGAGTATTTTTCAAATAGCTCTCAAGGTGATCATTTCTTGAAAAATAATGTTTTACTGGTTCTTTGTTGTCGTCAATGATAAAGGCTATTTCTTCGATACCTGCATCTGCAAGTTCATCAATTATGTAGTGGATAATTGGTTTATCAACAACTGGCAACATTGTTTTTGGCACACTCTTTGAAACAGGAAGCATACGTGTTTCGTAGCCACCGCATAGAATAACTGCCTTTTTTATTTTCATAATTTTCCTCCTAAGAATAAAAAATCGTAAACACAAAAGAAAGTTTCTCTTCAAAAGTTGCCGTATATCTTCTCTTATATTTAACCACTTTTAGTTTATATAATAAGTCGTTTTTTGTCAAACAATTAGGGGTATATTGTTGGGATAATGAAATTATTATTTTGAAGAGTTTTATGGCAAAAGGCAAAAGTTTTGTTGACCAAAAAGGTGGCAGTTTGTATAATTGTTTTTAGGAGATATATATGAAGACTGTTTTAGTAACGGGCGGTGCCAGTGGCATGGGAAAAGCCGTTTGCCAAACCCTAGCCGAAAATGGATATTTTGTTTATAGCTTAGACATAAACAAATCAGATGATAAAATAGCAAATGTCAAACAACTCATAGTAGATGTAACTAACATAAGCTCTATAAAACAAGCCTATGACATAATATCAAAAGAAACAAAAACCCTAGATGCTATAATCAACTTTGCGGGAATTATAATGATGAACTCACTTATAGAAATAAGCGAAGAAGAGTTTGTCAAAATATTTAATATAAACTTATTTGGCGTATATAGAATCAACAAAATATTTTTGCCAATGATCTCAGAAAATAAAGGCAAAATAATAATCACTACTAGCGAACTTGCACCAAACAAGATTTTACCATTTAACTCTATCTACTCTATTTCTAAAAAAGCGCTAGATGCCTATGCAGAGGGTTTACGTATGGAGCTTGGGCTTCTTGGGATAGATGTTATCACTCTAAGACCTGGCGCTGTACAAACTAACCTTATTAATAGTTCTAGCAGCGCTTTAGATAAACTTGTTGCAAATACAGTAATGTACAAAGGCTATACTAACAACTTCAAAAAGATAGTAGATAGTCAGCAGGGAGGTGCGATACCTGCTGAAAAAATAGGCAGACTTGTTTTGAAAATATTAAACAAGAAAAAGCCAAAGTTTGTATACACAAAAAACGCAAGTATCAAGCTCAAACTTCTAAATTTGGTACCAGCACGTATGCAGCTTGGTATATTTAGAGTTTTGCTAAAAGAAAAACCAAACAAAAACAATAAGGAGAAATAAATATGGGAGCAGTACCAATATCACATGGTTTTGTTGAAGAAGTAACAACTTATATTGCCTTTATAATTGCGGGACTTATATTTTTACTAATTTTATTTACTGTGTTTTTTAATATGGTATCAAAAAAGAAATGGAAAAAGTATAACCAAATCGACCAACGTATTTTGCACAGGCACGGAAAAAGATATGTTGGTAAATTTCATAGTGCAACTATTGTACCAGGAACAGATGAAAATACAAAAGACCGAAAACCAAAAGAATATGATGTTTTGATTGAGTATCAAGCAGAAGATGGCAAGATATACAGCGCACGACCAGCGACCTTTTGCGAAAAGATATATGCTCATAGATTAAAAAGGCTAAAAGCAAAAAAGAAAATACCTATTCTTGCATACAAAACACTTTGTTATTTTGACCTAGACCTTGACGGAAGTGATGGCGAGGGACCTATATATATGATAACCCCTAAAGATTACCTTAGAGAATACAAAAAAGCCTTTCTTATTATGCCCCCACCAAAACACCACCCAAGCGAGTTTGATGAAAATTTGAAAGTATAAAAAAAGATAAGCATTTAGTTGCTTATCTTTTTTTGTTTTTTATAACTTTCTTCTTTTGCGGCTAAATACATATCTCTGTAATGTAGTATTAAAAATTTTATAAACAACCACACAACAGATGTTGCGATAATAAGATTTTTTTGATATAATGTCGTCAGAAATTAGGAGATGTTTTATGAATACAAAAAACAATAGAAAAGCAAAGCTTAGCAAAGAAAAAATACAAAAAGCCCTGCTTGATATAATAAAAAACAAAGAATACCAAATAAGTATAAAGTATCTTTGCGAAATGGCTAATATTAACAGGACAACTTTTTATTCACACTATGATAGCGTAGAAGATGTTTTATATGAAATGTGTGGCGGTTACATAACCAAAGCTTGTGCAATATTCCTTGACAAAACAATATCTTACCAAGAAAGAATAAAACAAAGTTTGTGGTTTCTTTATCAAAACGGAGATTTCTTTTATTATACTTTTAACAAACTACACAATATTGAGTATTGCATTATGCAGATGCTAGATGGTGTGCTAAAAATAGAAGACCCTGAAGAAGAGAGAAAAGCCAAACTTAGCCTTTCGTTTGTTGTTTCGGGGTTTGTTGGTATTGGCAAATTATATTTTACTAACTTTTGGGAAAGCCAAAAGAATAAGTTTAGTTTAGATGAAGTTGCAGACATACTATCTAATACAATCAACCAAGAAAACAAATATTTTCCTATAAAATAAAAAAAGAGATTCAGAGTTATCCCTTTTGAAACTAGCGTAATAATTATAAAAACACTTTACCATAATAGATAAGGTGTTTTTTTATTCGGTTGACAAATACTTATTACAAAAGTATAATAAGTGTGAAAAGTATAACCTGTCATACAGAAAGGAGTTTGATATGAAAAACAATAAAACTGATAAAAACAAATTTGCTGGTATTTGCAAAGTAGGTGAAAAAGGACAAATTGTTATACCAAAAGAAATAAGAACTATGTTTGACATAAATCCAGGAGATTCTGTTATTGTTCTTTGCGATAAAGAAAAAGGTATTGCTCTATTAAAGGCTGACGTTATTGATAGTTTAACAGATCAAGTATTAAAACGATAAGGAGTACTATAATATATGAATATTATAACAATCGATAATGTTTGTAAAAATTATAAATTAAAGAAAGCATTAGACAATGTCTCTTTATCAATAAAACAAGGTGAATTGTTTGGACTTTTGGGCGTAAATGGTGCTGGAAAAACTACCCTTATTAAAATTCTTTGTGGTTTGACAAGAAAAACAAGTGGAACAATAACAATAAATAATTTTAATTTAGATAAAGAGATTGATAAAATCAAAGAAATAATTGATATATCACCGCAAGAAACATCAGTAGCGAACAACCTAACCGTAAAGGAAAATTTAGAATTTTTTGCAAATATATACAACAATAATGATGCTAATACAATAAATGAAATTGTAGATATTTTTAATCTAAATGAAGTGTTAAATCAAAGAGCCAAAACTTTGTCTGGTGGTTATAAAAGAAGATTATCTATTGCAATTGCTCTAATTTCAAAACCAAGAATTTTATTTCTTGATGAACCAACACTTGGTTTAGATGTTTTTGCTAGGCGTGAACTTTGGAATATTATAAAGAAGCTACAAAAAAACATTACCATTATATTAACTTCACACTATTTAGAAGAAATAGAAAATCTGTGTGATAGAGTTGCAATATTATCAAATGGCAAGTTGCTTAAAACAGGAACTATTAAAGAAATAAAGCAAATAACTAAAACACAAAACTTTGAAGATGCTTTTATAAGGTTAGTGGAGGCAAAGAATGAATAAGGTTATCAATTTTTATAAAAGAAACTTAAAAGAAATTTTGAGAGACCCAATCATATATATTTTTTGTTTAGGGTTTCCTATTGCAATGTTTTTGTTGTTTTATATAATCAATAAGTTTTCAAATGGGCATACACCTATTTTTGAAGTGTTATCTTTACTTCCTGGAATTATTGTATTTTCTTATTCTTTTGTTATGTTAACTCTTGCTATTGTTGTATCAAAAGATAAACAAACATCTTTCTTAAAAAGATTGTATGCTTCGCCAATGAAATCTTATCATTTTATATTGGGATATTTTCTTGTTGGCTTATTTATCGGGCTATTACAAACATTGGTTTGTGTTGTTACCGGATTTATAATTTCGCTGATAGCAAATGTTGGTTTTGTATCTATTGGAAATATTTTGCTTTTAATTATTGCTCAATTACCAATACTTATCACAAATATCTTTTTAGGAATATTGTTTGGAACTATATTTAATGATAAATCAGCGCCAGGTGTTTGTTCTGTGTTTATAAGTTTAGCCGGAATACTTGGTGGTTGTTGGATGCCGCTTGAAACAATGGGTGCTTTTGAAACTTTTTGCAGATTTTTGCCATTTTACCCATCAGTTTATATCGGTAGAATAATTACAAATTCAACAAACGCTTTAGGAATTGCTTATTCTTTTAATAATATTGCTGGTTTTTGTTTGATTACTATAAGTCTGTTCATGATTTCTAGCATAATATTAACCATTATTGCATTTAAGAAAAATATGGTAAGCGATAAATAGAAAATATTATAATGGCAACTAGGCATATGCTTGTCACATACCAGCCTTCTTATTTTTACTCAAACACGACAAGCATACGAATAAAACTAAATTTAAACAAACAAAAAAAGTCTGAGCTAATAACTCAGACTTTTTTTGGCGTAGTGGGCAGGATTTACTCCGCAAAGAATACTTTGCTATCATGCCTGGTGGCAAAAACTTGCCACTGGCAACTTTTTTGATGCCACCGTTCAAATCCCACCTTCATATCTTAAACAAAATACAATTAAAAACAAAAAAGTCCGAGTATCATACTCAGACTTATTTTGGCGTAGTGGGCGGGATTTGAACCCGCGCAGGCCTTGCGACCTCTAACGCCTTAGCAGGGCGTCCTCTTGAGCCTCTTGAGTACCACTACAAAATTATTTGTTTGTTAAACTTTTAGTCTAACGGTGTAAGTTTATCAAAATATGCCGTGGTTGTCAATGTTTTTTTGGGGCTTTTTGCAATATATTTTGAGAGGGGGTTGTTTTTGACAAATATTTTGCTGGATATGTGAGGTATTAAAATTACCTGTTTTTCATATACTATTTATATGATAGAAAGTTTAGAAAATGTATTTAGTAATATTGGCGGGAGTTTTCTAGCGGTGATGCTTATATCTATGATTCCTATTTGTGAGGCTCGTATTGGGCTTCCGTTTGGTATGGCAAGTGAGATTTGGGGAGAGGGGGCGCTTTCTCCTTTTGTATCTTTTATTGCTAGTTTTCTTGGCAGCAGTATTATATCGTTGGTTATTCTCATTTGTCTAAAACCTATTTTTTCTAAACTAAAAAAGACCAAAATTTTCGAAAAGCTTGTTACAAAACTTGAAGGGTCTTTTCGTAAACAAAGTGAGGAACTGGACGATAAAGAAGTAAAAAAGCACAAAACTTTTAGTAAGTGGCTAGGGGTTATGCTGTTTGTGGCGGTTCCTGCCCCAATGACTGGTATATGGACAGGGTCTGCAGTTGCTAGTTTTACAAACCTAAACCTTTTGCAAAGCTTTTCGGCGATAGTGGTGGGAAATCTCATAGGCTGCATACTTATATTACTTGTTTGCACAATCTTCAAAGATTCTATAATGTTTTTGTTACTAGCTAGTATAATTATGGTGGCTATAAGCGTGATTATTTATTTTTTATCAAAGCGAAAAAAAGAAGTGGCTAAAAGTTAGTCACTTCTTATATTTTTTATTCGTTATGGTTTAGGTAGTTAACTAAGTCTTTTGTGGTGCTTGATTCTGCCTTTCGGGCGATAATTATTGAAGCTATTGCAAAAACCCCTGCAACTGCTGCTACTGGCCAAACAAATCCGCCAAAGCAACCTGAAAAATATACTACGGAATAAGATAAAGCCTCTGCACTACCCTGATTGATGAGGGCGGTATTTCCCACGCCCAATATTCTTGCCTTATCCAAAAAGCCTTGGTATAGGTGCATAGTATGGAAAGGTTGAATAATTGCGCATAGAAGATATGCTATAGATATTATCCATACGTTTTGAACAAACATTACAACACACATAGAGCCAACCATAAACACGCCAACAGCCGTTGCCCAGCCACCGCCGTCGATCTTGGTCAAAATCTTGCCAATTACAAGACAGGCTATTCCGTATATTCCGTCGTATAGGGCGTTTACTAGACCTTCGATGAAGAAACTACCTGTACGAAGATAGATGACTGTGCTAGAGATATAATAGAACAAATATGCAAATGGTGCTGATAAAAAGTAAGTGATAAAGTGCTTGAACAAAAATGACTTTTTAATCTTCTTTACTTTTTTGTTGTTTTCGTCTTGAGCAATTAGATATGAGATAAAATCTGCGTTAAAGTTTTCTGTATTTTTGAACTTAAAATAGAATACAAAAAGAGGTGCTGCACTAGCAATAAACATTGCAAGGCTGAAGATAATAACTATTGTTTGGCTGATATTGTCAAGGAAAAATCCACCGACTATACCTGCAATAAGCCAACCCATTTGATCCAAAAACTTAGTAAAACCAAGTGTTTTTTCGTCTGCGCCTTCTGATACATAGTTGTAGATGATATCAATTGGCGAATAGTTAAATGAATTTTCTAAGCCGCTAAACATTGCAGTCAGAATAATAAGCCAAATTGCATTAGAACTTAAAAATAGTATACATATCTCACACGCAACGATAGGTATTATTCTAAGCAGTAAGAATATTTGTGGGCTTTTGAAATAGTATTTTTTTAATAGATAGTTGAATAGTACAATAAATAAGTTTTGCACTGCCCAATAACAAAACATTAGCATTAGGGCTTTTTCTAGGCCATAAACAGGTTTTGCATAGTCTAAGATAATAAATGGTATAAACTCCATTATTAAAGATATTGCAAAGTTGGATATTGTACGATAAGTTTGAAGTAACTTAAACTGCATTTTTTATCTTCCTTTTTACTCTTTTATAATACCACACAAAATAAAAATGGCAAAACAAAAAGGCCTGTAGCTATCAAAAAATTCATGTGTAAACAAAAGTTATTTGGTCTTTTTTATCTGGGATAAAATTTTTTTTATTATTTTTTTAATTTGGGGGTTGACAAGCGGTTTTTGTTTGTTATACTGAAAAAGTAAAAACTAAATAAAAAGGGGGTCTTAATTATGGCAACAAGAGCAAGAGATTATGTTTATGAGCTAAAAAAATACGATGGAGAAAGAACTGCTGTCTATAAAAAAATATTCAATCAGTTTGGCCATACAGGGTCCCTTATGGAAATGAAAATTTTTGACAAACTAAGCGAAGAGGATAAAGTTGAACTTTGCAACCTTGTATTTATGGTAAACAAAGATCAATCACACCTACTATTTCCTATGGTAAGAAACGAAGAAGTTTCTAGCAAAGAAGCAAGTGTTCTTTCTATCTATGCTATGAAACACGTTACTGAGCATTGCTCAAAATTCGAAGTTCCTGCAACTACATTTATCAGCCTATCAGAAAATTCTGGCACAGCTAAAGTTTTTGGCTTTGAAAAAACAGACGTAGAAGAGAACATCACAGGAACTACTTTCTACGAATTTGCAAAAACTCAAAAGCAAGTACAAACTCCATCAGAAAAAACAACTAGCTCAAAATCAACTCAAAAAGTAGAAGCACCAAAAGTGCAATAAAAAAAACAAACGTCACAAATTGTGGCGTTTTTTTATCATATTGATTTGCAAAAAAATGGGATAAAATGTAAAATAGAATTAGGTAAAAAATATGAACTGGATATACAACAAAAATGTAATAATAACCGGGGCATCATCTGGAATAGGAAAAGAGTTATCTACAATACTTATCAATAAGTATAATTGCAAAGTCTTGGGCGTTGCACGTACCGAAAGTAAACTTGAGGCAACAAAGCAAGAACTTGGCGAAAACTTTTCTTACTACCCTCTTGATGTTAGCCAAAAAGAAAACTGGGATAACCTGGCAAAACATCTTCAGGATATCAACTTTGCACCAGATATTCTTATCAACAATGCAGGAACAATGGCGCCTTTTGAGAGTTTTGTTTCAGCAAGTGATGATACTGACGAGCGAATATTCAAAACTAACTTTTTGTCGGTAACTTATGCTGTAAGATCCCTACTTCCTGTTTTGGAAAAGTCAAAAACTCCTGCGATTATAAACATATCTTCAGCATCGGCTTTGGGTTGTTTGCCTGGGGTGGCTAGTTATTCGGCAAGTAAATCTGCACTAAAGACTTTTAGCGAGATTCTCCACTGCGAACTTCGAGGCAAAGTATTTGTTTCGACTATTATGCCAGGGTTTATAAAAACCAACCTATTCCACTCAAAAGACAACAAAAAAGATGTCTTTGATACAAAAGACGAAAAGTTGTTTAACGCAATAAGTATGAGGGTGGATAAGGCTGCTAAAAAAATAGTGCGAATAATCAAACGAAAAAAGGCCCGTGCTATTATCGGTATGGACGCTAAAATTATAAACTGTATCTACAAACTAACCCCTCAAACAAGTGGAAGACTAGTTGGTTGGGTTATGAGAGCAACTAAACTTAAAACTTTTGAAAATGTATATATAAAGGAGAATAAAAATGGCGACAATAATTGACGGAAAAGAATTATCTAAGGAAATTAAACAAAAGTTAAAATTCACTATCGAGAGCGAACTACTAAACAAAGGAAAGTCTGCACCTAGACTTGCGGTTGTGCTTGTTGGCAACAATATGGCATCTAAAGTTTATGTTTCAGGCAAAATTAAAGCTTGTAAAGAAGTTGGTATCATATCTGACTCTATTACACTTGATGAAAATATTACTCAACAAGAGCTTAACGACAAAATCTTAGAGCTTAACGCAGATAAAAAGGTAAACGGAATACTTCTTCAATTACCACTTCCTTCTCACCTAAACCCAAATGAAGCAATCAACCTTATCTCTCCAGAAAAAGACGTAGACGGCCTAACAAATATAAACCTTGGAAAACTTATTTCTAATGACCCTTCTGTTATCAGAAGCTGCACACCACTTGGCGTTGTAACCATGCTACAATCATATGGCATAGATATCGAAGGAAAAAATATCGCCATTATCAATAGAAGCATCTTGGTAGGAAAACCTCTATACCTAATGCTAACTCAACTACATGGTACTGTTACTATGTGCCACACAAGAACTAAAGATATCAAAGCAGTAACACTAAACAGTGACATTATCGTATCTGCTGTTGGCGTAAAGAACTTCATAACCAAAGATATGGTAAAACCTGGCGCAGTTGTAATTGACGTAGGTATTGTAAGAGACGAAAAAACAAACAAAATTTGCGGCGACGTTGATTTTGAAAATGTAAAAGAAGTTGCAGACTATATCTCACCAGTTCCTGGCGGTAGTGGACCTATGACAATAACTATGTTACTTAAAAACACAGTTAACACAACCCTATCTCAAAATAAAAAATAATCAAAGAAAGCCACCTGTTAAACGGGTGGCTTTATTGTTTGAGACAAAAGATTTTTATAGATTTTGTGATTTATAATTTTGCCTTTTGGCGGAGCGGTTTTACTACGATACACGTTAAATCATCAATTTTCTAAACTTTAGGGAAAGATTGAAAAATATTAAAAATAAAAAAGCACTCAAAAAAGAGTGCTTTTTAATTCGGTCTATTAGATGTTTAGTAGACGCCAGATTCTTCCGTTAAGAAGCATGCAAATAAAGTCTACGATGAAGATAATTGCACCAACACCAACAAGTCTGATGATAGCAGCAACAATTTTACCTTCTTTGAATCTTGTAACAACACCCAAAATCCAAGCTGTTACAGGGATAATAGCTAGGATAAGGCTAAGAAGTCTTCCAAGACCAAAATAATCTTTAGATGTTTTTGCCATAGTAATCTTTCTCCTTTTTTATACTATATTCAGTATAACACCTTTATATGACTTTTTCAAACAATTTTATTTTATTTTTTTATGTTTTTTGCAAAAAAACATCTTATTTTTTAAAAATATAATTTTGGCAGATGTATTTTTTATAAATATCAAAAAAAATAAAACTCACCAAAAATGGTGAGTTTACAAATTTAAATTTTAGAAATCATAAGGAACTGAGAAAACCGCTTTGATTTTTTCTAGTTTTTCTTCGTCTAGTCTTTCAAATAATGGTGCTGGTTTTAGGCACTCATGGTCTTTTGTGATAAGAAGCTCTGAGGCTTTGCTCCACATATCGTTAGCTGTAGGATCACCACTAAGACCAATTTGGTTTTGCCAAATGTCTTTCATTTTGTTTGGCATAATAGGACTAGCTACGATTGCAAGAGATGCGCAAAGGTTTAGGCATAGATATAATACTTTTGCTACTTCGTCCATTTTTTCTTGTTTTACTAGTTGCCATGGAGCGGTTTGCTCAAGGTATAGGTTACCTGCACTAGCATAAGCCATAATCTTTTTGTATGCTTCTCTAAGCTCTGCGTTTTCAAAACTATCTGCGATATCTTGAGGAGCAGTTTTGATTTTTTCAAGTAACGCTTTATCAAAATCATTTAGTTCTACACTGTCATTTAGTTCAAAGTTTAGTTTTCCACCAAAGTTCTTTTGAATCATATTGATGGTTCTATTAAATAGGTTGCCTAGTTTACCAACTAGTTCTGCGTTTGTATTGTCTTTGAAACTTTCCCACTTAAAGTCGCTATCTCTTGTTTCTGGAATAACAGTTGTAAGGTAAGCTCTCATTGTGTCAATATCAATATCATTATCATCATTTACTAGAGCCCCAAAGAACACACCAACGCCCTTGCTCTTACTTACTTTTTGACCTTCAAAGTTTAGGAAGTTCAAGCCACATACATTGTGTGCGATATTATAGTCGCCATTTTCTATCTCCATAGTTGGGAAGAAAATAGTATGGAATTGGATATTGTCTTTGCCTACGAAGTTATAGATTTTTGCGTCTTTATTTACCCATAGGTCTTGGTATTTTTGTTCGCTTAGTTCTTTTGTGATAGAGATATAACCAATAGGTGCGTCAAACCAAACGTAGAATACTTTATCTTCGTATCCTTTTAGAGGAATTGGGAATCCCCAAGGTATATCCCTTGAGATACATCTATCTTTTAGGCCTTCGGCAACCCATTTTTTTGCTTCGCTATAAACGTGTGGTCTCCAAATATCTTTTTTAGTATCGATCCATTTGTCTAGCTTATCAATATCTTTTGATAGGTTTAGGAAAATGTGTTTTGATTTTCTAAGCACTGCAGGTTCACCGCAAACTTTACATCTAGCGTCTTTTAGTTCGTTTAGAGAAAATAGGCTATCACATTTTTCGCATTGGTCACCATTTGCACCTTCATAGCCACATTTTGGGCAAGTACCTACAACGAATCTATCAGGAAGGAACATTTTATCTTTTTCGCAATAGAACATTTCTATTTCGTCTTCTTTGATATATCCGCCGTTGTACAACTTCATAAAGAAGTCTTGTGTAACTTGTTTGTGAATGTCTGTGTTTGTATGAGAATAAATATCATAGCTTATGCAAAGTTTTTTGTAGATTTTGTCGTGAACTGCGTGAAGTTTTGCAGTCAAATCTTCTACCTTCATACCTTTTTCTTGAGCGGTAATCATGGCTGGTGTTCCGTGCATATCAGAACCACCTACAAATGTTGTATCATAACCTGCGCTACGGCAGTATCTAGCAAATATGTCTGCTGGTAAATGGCAACCTACTATGTGACCTACGTGAGGAATATTATTAACATAAGTAAGAGCCGCTGTAATTAATCTCTTTTCTTTTTTCATTTCTTTCTACCTTTTTCACTTTCTATAATTATTGTAACCGGACCATCATTGTGAATATCTATTTGCATATCTCCGCCAAAAACACCTGTTTGGATATTTTTGTAAGGATATTTTTTACATTCTTCAATGAATTTATTATACATTTCTTCTGCCTTTACAGGCATCATTGCATCAGAAAAACTAGGTCTAAAGCCATCGTATGCATTTCCGTATAAAGTAAAGTTGCTTATAATTAAAATTTCGCCACCTACTTTTTCAATATTATAGTTCATCTTTTCATTTTCGTCCTCGAATATCCTAAGACCTGCTATTTTACGAGCTAAATATTGAATATCCCAGTCTGTATCATCTTGACCTATACCAAGAAGCACCATAAACCCTTTGGCTATCTTGCCAACAAGTTTTCCATCTACTTTTACTCTAGCATTTGTACATCTTTGAATTACTGCTTTCATTATTCTTTTGTGCCTCCCTTAATAATCTTTGTAATAAGGGCTTTTGCAAATCCAAACCATAACAAAACCATAATTTGTAAACAAAGAGCAACAATCATAAGTAACCATATACGGCTATTTCCACCAAAAGTGTGGACTGTCAAACATATAGTTACAAAGATAGACCACACAAGACCCGATATGCTAAAGAATCTATATATTCTCTTTGCCCATATACAACTAAACACCACTAGCAAAATGAAATTGATTGTCAAAGCGTAGATAAATATTATCCATGACTTTGTGATTTGAGGTGCGATGATTTCTGGCAAAATAAAAATAAGCATCGCAATACACCAAACAAGGCCACAAGAAAGTAATGTAACAAATAGTTTAACAACATTAGATTTGTGTTCGTTGTTTTTAACAATCTTTTCACGCTTTTTTGTATCTCCTGACAAAAGATCGTCTAGTGTAATACCATAAAAGTCTGCAATTTGCTTTAAGGTATATACGTCAGGTATAGCCTCTGCTCTTTCCCACTTTGACACTGCCTTGTCAGAATAATTCAGTTTCTCAGCTATGTCTAGTTGAGTTAGACCTTTTTGCTTACGATAAAATATTAAGTTGTCTGCGATATTACGCTTTAAAATATTTTGTTCGTCCATGCCACTATTATATTATTATATATGCAATTTATCAAGTGTTTTTCACAACTTTTTTTACATCATTTTTGTCACTCTACTCTGAGTAGAGAAGAATTTTTTGACTCTACTTTGAAGAATTTAAAAGTAGGTTGTTATTTTTTATAAGAATAAATAAAATAACGTTGTAAGCAAAGCTTACAAAAAACTAGTTAAAATGAGCGTAGGAGATAATTATGAAAATAGCTATTTCGGCAGAAACTACTATAGATATGCCAAAAGAATTATTAGAAAAATACAACATTCACACAACTGCATTTACAATACTTTTGGGTGAAGATACAAAACTAGACGGAGAACTAAAGACAGACGAAATCTTTGAGTATGTGCAAAAAACAAAAATACTACCAAAGACAAGCGCTATAAACGAATTTCAATACACAGAACACTTCGAAAAACTACTTGCAGATTATGATGCCGTAGTACATATCAGTTTGTCATCAGAAATTAGCAGTGCTTGTAACAATGCAAAAGCTGCAGCAAGTAAGATGCAAAACATCTATATCATAGACTCTCGTAGTTTGTCTACAGGTATTGCTCTACTTGCAATATACGCATCTAAACTTGCAGCGGGTGGCAAAATATCTGCTGCAGAGATTACAAATCTTGTAACAGCAAGAGTACCTCATGTTCAAGCAAGTTTTATCGTTGAAAGACTAGACTACTTGCACAAAGGTGGCAGATGCTCATCTATTGCACTACTTGGTGCTAACCTTTTGAAAATTAGACCTCAAATTGTGGTAAAAGATGGCAAGATGCAATCTGCAAAAAAATATCGTGGCAATATCGATAAAGTTATCGAAGATTATTCAAAAGATGTTATAGAACAATTTAACACACCAGACCTTACAACTGCTTTTGTAACCTATACAACAGCAACAGAAGGTATGATTGCTGCAGCTAAAAAAGCACTTCAAGATAGGGGCTTTAAAGAAATATATGAAACTAGAGCTGGAGCTACTATCTCTTCTCACTGTGGCGAACATACTTTGGGAATTCTTTATATTAACGATGGCAAATAGGACACCCTCCTACTTCCATATCTAACATTTTGGCGGAGTAACCCTTTTTAAATTATCTAGCCCTCAAAATGTTAGAAAAAAGACGGCAATTTATTGCCGTTTTTTTATGCAAAATATAAAGTTTTAATCGGTATAAAAAACAAAATAAATTTAATGTAAATATAGAGGTAAAATAACTCAATTTTGATGTCAAAAAAAATTTGATTTTTTGCTAGTTTTTGAGATTGTAAAGAACATTGATTTTATAAAAAAATAGCCTATTTTTAATCAAAAATGGGCTATTTTTGTTATTTTTCTGAAAATTTTGTTTTTTGTTATTCGATACCTTTTAAAGTCAAAGCGATACGGTTTTTATCAAGGTCTACAGATAGGATTTTTACCTTCAAAACTTCGCCAACTTTTAGGGCTTCTGATGGGTGTTTGATGTACTTGTCGCTGATTTGCGAAATGTGGATAAGGCCGTCTTGGTGAACACCGATATCTACAAAAGCACCAAAGTCTATAACGTTACGAACAGTGCCACGAAGAACCATACCTTCTTTTAGGTCTTTGATATCAAGAATATCACTTCTTAATTCTACAGGCTCTAGTTGGTCACGAATATCTCTGCCTGGCTTTACAATTTCGGTAATGATATCTTGAAGTGTTGGAACACCAATTCCGCACTCTTTAGCTACTTTTTCTTCGCCTTTTGCATTTACCATTTCTGGCAAATGTACTAATTCGCCGTTTTTTACGCTTTCGTCTGTGAAGTTAAACATTTTCAAAAGTTTTTCGGCAGCATCATAACTTTCTGGGTGAACAGCGGTGTTATCTAAGATGTTTTTGCCATCTACAATGCGAAGGAAACCTGCACATTGTTCAAAGGCTTTTCCACCTAGTTTTTTAACTTTCAAAAGTTCTTGCCTATCTACAAATTGGCCATTTTCTTGTCTATAGTCTACGATGTTTTTTGCGATACCGCTATTTAGACCAGAAACGTAAGATAAAAGGCTTGGAGATGCAGTGTTTAGATCTACACCAACACTATTAACGCAGTCTTCTACAACGCCTGTTAGCACTTCGGTTAGTCTTTTTTGTGGCATATCGTGTTGATATTGACCAACGCCAATTGATTTTACGTCGATTTTGATAAGCTCTGCTAGTGGGTCTTGCAATCTACGTGCGATAGAAACTGCACTTCTGTGTGCTGGTTCAAAGTCTGGGAATTCTTCGGCACCTAGTTTTGATGCACTATAAACAGAAGCTCCTGCTTCGTTTACTACAGCATATGCTACTGGACGAGTTTGTTTTTTAATTAAATTCGCAACAAACATTTCTGATTCTTTTGATGCGGTGCCGTTACCGATAGAGATAACGTCTACTTTATGTTTGTTGATAAGTTTGGTCAAAACTTCTTCTGCCTCTTCAATTTTGTTTTGAGGAGGAGTTGGGAAGATAACTGTACGATCAAGCACGTTGCCATTGCTATCGATAACTGCGATTTTGCAACCAGTACGATAAGCTGGGTCAAGGCCTAAGATTGTTTTGCCTTTTAGAGGGGCTTGAAGCAATAGAGGTCTTAGGTTAACATCAAACATTTTGATTGCTTGTTCGTTTGCTTTGTCTGTAAGGGCGGTACGAAGTTCTCTTTCAAGAGATGGGAACAAAAGTCTATCATATCCATCTTCGATTGCTTCGTTTACTAAACTTTCAGTAACAATTCCTTCTTTTAGGAACATTGTTTTGATTATTGTGATGGCTTTTTCTCTGTTTACTTCGATTTTTACCTTCAAACATTCTTCATTTTCGCCACGGTTGATTGCTAGAATTCTGTGGCTTGGGATTTTGGCGATAGTTTCGCCAAAGTCTTTGTACATTTCGTAGGTTTTGCTATTTTCGTTCTCTACCAAAGTTGTTTTGATTTCGGCTATTTTTTCCATCATTTCTCTTAGGTCTTTACGAACTTCAGCAGAATCCGAAATCATCTCGGCGATGATATCTTTTGCTCCTTGGATTGCCTCTTCTGGTGATTTTAGGCCATTTTCTTCGGTAATATATGTTAAGGCAAGGGCATTAATATCTCCGTCGATTTCGCCAGATAAGATACTTTCGGCTAGTGGTTTTAGACCTTTTGCGATAGCCTCACTAGCTCTTGTCTTTCTCTTTGGTTTAAATGGTCTATAGATATCTTCTACCTCAGTAAGTGTTGTAGCGTCTTCTATAGATTTTGCTAATTCTTCGGTCATATTACCTTGCTCGGTAATTGTTTTTGTGATTTCCTCTTTTCTTTTGTTTAAAGATCTAAGGTAAGTTAGTCTGTCAAAAAATTCTCTAAGCACTTGGTCGTCACAACTTCCTGTCATTTCCTTTCTATATCTTGCAATAAAAGGAATAGTGCAACCTTCGTCTATTAGGTTTATGATGTTAGTTGTGTGGATAGGTTTAAGTGAAAATTCTTGAGTAAGTGTTTGTTCAATATTCATTTTTGTATCCTTTTGTGTGTTTTTTTGGACGCAAAGTCCCAAACACCTAAAGGTTAACATAATTTTTGGAGTTAGAGCAACTATTTTTTATAAAAAAACACAAACTAAAATTTAGAATATTTGCCACAAAATTGGCGACAAAAAGTTGCTTTGTTTTTTATAATAATATATTATATACTATGTATTAATATATTTATCATTATAGTTAGGGCTTTGCCCTCAGAGGTGTTTTATGAAAAACGTTAAAAAATTTTTACATTCGATAATCTTAGTATTTACCTTGCTACTATGCACGGCATCTTTTAGTGCGTGTGGCGGAGTAAATGTCACCAAAATATCTATCGACGGAGGACCACAGTTTTTGGAAGTGGGTGAAGAGTACACATTTTCTGCTACTCTAACCCCTAAGAAAGCTAGTAGCAAAGATATAACTTGGTCTAGCAATAATACGGCGGTAGCATCTATCAACGAAAAAGGTAAAGTCAAAGCAAAATCTGCAGGTACAGCAATAATCACTGCGATGAGCAAGAAAAACAGTAATGTAAAAGACACCTTTGAACTTGTAGTAGCGGGAGGCGATAGCGGAATCATAATGCTAAAGTCCGAACATACCTACGATGGACAACCTAAGCCTTATGAAGCATCATATGTTCCTGAGGGCCTAACAGTAAGATATACTTACTACATAAAAGACGTTTACCCAGAAAGTGGATATGCCCCTACTGATGCTGGTAACTATCAAGTATTTGCATACGACACTGTTACTGGAAGAAAGTTTGAAAAAACTGGTAACCTTATCATAAAACAAAAACAAGTTTCTGTAAGTGTAGGAGATTACACCAAAAAGTTCAGTGAGCCAGACCCAACATTTACAGCCACTGTATCAGGACTTGTAGAAGGCGACACCCTTAACTATACAATCAAGCGTACAGCAGGTGAAAACGTAGAGCAATACTCAATATATCCAGAAGTAGAAGCTCACAAAAACTACTACCCTATCATCTCTGAAGGTAGACTAACTATTGAACAACTACCTGTAAAACTTATTGTAGACAATAAAACTTCAACTTATGGCGACACTCTACAAACCCCAACTTACACTTTGCAAACATTAGATAACTATTTGCTTGATGATTCTATAAAGGCACAAATTCAAGGCGCTCCTGTAATAGAAATGCCAACAGGCACAACAAGACTAAATCAAGGTAGTTACTCTATTACTGCAGACAACCTATCTTCTACAAACCTAAATATCACTTCTAGACAAAATGGTACTTATACTGTAAGCAAAAAGATAGTTACTATTGCAATAGGTCCAGAGCAATTCAAATATGCAGGTCAAAGCGACCCAGCACTTGTATATGCAATTGACGGAACTTTGGAAGGTGACGACTTGTCTGGTTGTCTATCTAGAGTTCATGGTGAGACAGTAGGCTTCTATGAATATGTAATCAACCAAGGAATAAATACTAACTATACAATTATGACAGAAGCTGGTGCTACTGCTTATAAATTTGAAGTTAGAAGCAATGACGTTATTATTACATTTAACACCTTTGCTATTGATTACTCACAAACAAATAAAGAGGGATTTATTCCTACAGATTGCTACAACTATACAATCACAATAAATGCTATCCAAAAAGATTATGAAGTTGACGCTTTGGGCAATATTTATCTTGATGGGGCAGATTCTGTAACACTTTCTCATGAAATCACAAAAGAAGCTCATATGACAGATGAGGAAAAAGCTTCTTATTATCAAAAATGGAAAGTTGTTCCTAGCAAACTAGCAACAAGCGGATATACCGATCCTGCAAAATACACCTTTACTTTTGTAGAGGGTTATAAATATCTAAATCTTCTAGACCTAAACATCTATGCAACAGAGACTTACAAAGTTTATGGTGATGTAGACCCTGCCCTAACTTATAACGCAGTAGGATTTTTGGAAGGTGATGACGCAGAAAGCGTTTTGAAAACCGTAGAACTAAAAAGAGAAATGGGCGAGAACGTTAATGACAACGGATATGCCATTACTCTAAAAGATGATATTGAATTATTTGACACAAAGACTTATTACAAACCTATCTTTAACCCTGGTGTGTTTGTAATAGAGAAAAGAGAACTTAGAGTAACACCTATAAGTTACACCGAAGACAACCCTATCTATTATGGCGAAGCACCAAGGGTATTAGAGATCGATACAACAGACTTAAATATTGCTTCTCGTGATAACATCACATCAGTTTTAACCGGTGAGCTTAGCAGAGCAAATAACGAAGACGTTGGACAATATCCAATTCTTGGAACAGATTTGCAACTTTTGTCAGACAACTACTATATCACATACACTCCTGGTGTATACACTATTATTCCTAGACCTCTACATATCACAGCTATTGATATGTCTATTCAATATGGCGAAAGCGTTTCTAGATATCAATATTCTTATAGTATCATTGATGAATTTACCTATATTGATGAAGAAGGCGAAGAGGCTGTAGATCTTAGATTCTACACTATTGACGACCCTTCATTTAGTGGTTCTCTTGCGCTAACAAGTTACGGACTACTACTTGCAAACCACACCTACACTATAGGTCAAGGTAATCTTACTGCTGGTGGAAACTTTGATATTACCTTTGCTCAAGGAACTTTGACTGTTGTTCCTAGAGAAGTAACACTTGCTTTTACTGCTCAATCATATGGCTTTACAGAATATGACGCTATGGAGGCAGAAGGCAACGCAGCAGTTATTGATGCACTTGTTTACAATTTCAAACCAGACCTTGCATACAATGACACTTGCAACATTACTTATTGCGGTAGAGCAATAGATAGAGATACAAATATTGTAACTTTGGCAAAAGACTCTGAAGAAAACTATGTTTTGGAATTGGAGTTCTTGGCGGCGGACGGAACTATCTTGGACGACTGCTATAACGTAACTATTAACGACAACTTTGTTGAATTGTTCTATCTAGGACAATCTTTGCTTGATGTTTCTATCAACAGCAAAGCTGGTGGACAAATACTAGAAAAAACTTATGGTGATAGCTATAACATAATTGATGTATTTACAATTGTTACAACCAATCCAGAATACACACTAGAATTTACTTCTGCATCATTTAACATCAAAGGTATCACTGACCAAGCACACAAAACAACCCCTGCGTCATACCTATTCCCTGCAGGATCATATACTGTAACTGTATTTAACGAAGACGTTGTAATCAGAAACAAGGCTGGTGAAGACGTTTCTAAGAGTTTTGCGCTAAACATCAAAAACTATGGTAGCTTAGTTGTAAATAAAGCTACTCTTACAATGGTAGAATCTCCTGTTGTTGGCAGATATGTTGAAGATCCTGCCGATCCTGGCAACCCTACTTTTGTTCAGAACATCGTTTATGGAACTGCAAGACCTACATTTGTTGGTGGTAAATACACCTTCGTTAATGGAAATGGTGCAACAACCACAATAAACGGTACTGATGAAGAATATTCTACATCATCTACAGCTACTTATGCCGTACAAAGCACAGCGCATTTGATTATGGCGACATTTACTCCAAATAACAAAAACTTCAATCCTGTAACAGTTAACGGAATTCCTCTAGTTGTTACAAAGAAAATGATTGATACAACAACTCTTGTTTGGAGTTATGGTGCATCTGTAGAAAATTATGGTGTTGCTTCTGGTTCTATCTATACAACAAATACCGATGTCGAAGGTGTTGAAAATATTGTTTATAATGGAGCATACACAGAAGAAAATACCTATAATATTCCAACTACACTATCAAATTATAGATTCCTAAGACAAACACTTGGCTCTCAATACAAATACTTTGGCGTAGCTTTCCATGATGAGGACGATGGTGACACAGGATTTATGTACTATATCGAAGGTGGCACTGTTAAAAAAGTGTTCCCTGCTGATTCTACTAAATTCTATGCTGTTTTGGATAAATCAAAAACTGATATTGATGTTAAATTCTACTATTCAGACGGCTCAAAAGAATATCTTTTGACAAACTCTAGCGAATACGGTACAGGTCAACCTGTTTACTGGAATAGCGTTTACTCTCCAAATACCAGTGGTGTTTATCTTGCAAGAGTTATTATCTCTTCTCTAAACTCTAACTATGCGGTATTTGAAGATGGAGACCCAGCAACTACTGAAGAAACTATTACTTACTACAACACATTCTTGGTAGAAAAAATCAAGGTTAAAGTTTACAACTTTACAAATGCTATCACATATAGCGACGAACTTGCTTTCTACTATGTAACAGACCCTGAAGAAATTTATGGTCTAACATCTACTTACTGGGATAGAAATGCTGCAAGTACAAACTACACAGCAAGAGCAACAGATCCTGTAGACGTTGGTTACTATGCAGTAACATTCTTAATTGACCAAGCAAACTACTACTATTATCAAGAGCACTGCGACTTTGAAATAGTACCTATTGAAATATTGGTTGTTTGGGACGAAGTATCAACATTTGACTACATCAGTTCTGACACACCACTTACTCGTAACTATAAAGTATACGAAGGCGAAGAAGATGAAGACAACCTAGCTTACGATTCTTCTGATAACACAAGCGTAGCACCAGAGTGGCTAAACATTATCTATTCTGGTCAAATGAAAAATGGCACAGATTATTATTCTGAAGGAAAAATCAACGAGGTTGATATTCCTTGCAATGCCGGTACTTATACTATAGCTATTTCTATAGCAACAGGCAGCGAAAACTATACTGGTTCTTCTAGCAATACCTACGAAATTGCACCTATATTCTATAGAGGCTCTATCGGTATTACTCGTGGAACAATCACTTATGATATCGCTTACAACAATGGAACTGAAGGCGCTGTAGCGTTCTTTGAAGAAATTGCTGAAAAGATGATTACAAATGCTCCACTTGGCTCTCAAGCATGGGAAGATTATTACCTAAGTATTTCTTACCTTGGTCATGTTATCGACCCAACAGGTGCTGACAATACTGCAGTACTTGCTCTAAACAAAGCAGGTGGCCCATACAAAATCACTCTATCTATTAAATCAAAAGATGGTAATATCAAAGAGACTTTGAAGACAGCAAACCTTACTGTAAACAAAACAAACGTTCCTACAATGGCTAACTATCCTTCAAGCCACACTGAAATTCCATTTACTGGTACTTATGTATTTAATGCTTTAACAACTATCGACAAATCTGAAATCTTTGAACCATCACCAGATAGTTATGATGCAGCAAATATGACCTATACTTATGAACATAATGGTGATATGACTATCTACTTTGGTATTATTTACAAATACTACCTAGTATGGACAACAGAAGAGACAACAGGTTCTCCAACTACAGCTCCTATCACTCCAAGAACAGACCGTTATTTGTATATGGTTCAAGCACAAATCGTAGTAGGCGCAAACTATAGCGAACCTAGTCAATATTTCTACACAGGCTACTATCTAGTAACAAAGACAAATGCTTATTTGTCTGCAGACAATATAGAGGTAACTTATACAGGTAGCAATATTGAAATTCCTGGCGTTTCTGCTAAAAACACTGCAGAGCAACCACTTGCTATCAAGTACGAAAACAATGCAGACGTTCTTGGCCTATATGTTTCTAGAGTAATCAAAAACCTAGATACAAATGCTACAGTTACATTTATTAAAAGTGCTGGTAGATATCAAGTTACCTTCACTCTAGAAGATACAGAAAACTTCTACACCGAAGAAAGTAGGTTTACGGCAACCTGTACGATAATTGTTAACAAAAAGCCAATCGATGGCCTATTATCGTATGTTGTAGCCCCTGAAACTTTTGTCTCAACGGAAATTTACTCTACCTTCTATATCGATTCGGCAAAGGCAAAAGCTCACAACGCCGACTATATTAGCGGCAGCACGTTGTTGATACAACTTTGCGTAACCGATGCAAACGATGGCTCTGGCCAAATATATAGACTAACTAGTAAGTCAGACTCTTCTATAAGAGATCTTGCTGCTGGAACTTACTACTATTATGTTGATGTTTCTACCGCTGCAAACTCTAGACAAAATATCATCAACTATACACGTAGTGGTTATGTACAATTCGAAATAATTAGAAAAAATGTTATTGTGACAATTAATTCTCCACACGAAAATGGTGTTACAATAAACTACAATGCTGGAAGTCAAGGCTATGATGTAACATATCTAACAGTTAAGACAGAAGGCTCAAACAAGACTGTTACAGGTCTTGACAAAGATGACTTTATCATCGAGTACAAAAAAAGCTCTGAAGATGATACTGCTTATACAACAACTCAACCAATGGTTAATGGCAACTATGATGTAAGAATCACTTGCTTTAACGAAAACTATGCTTCAGAACCAATCTATACTACCCTAACAATTGATGCTCCATTACTTGATATTTCTGGTAGTATTTCATACACTTATGGCTTCGTAGGTGAAGTTGCACTTAGCCTAACTGCTACTGGTGGTGAAAGAATACACACAGTTTCATTTGATGGCGTAACAACAAAGTATAATGATGCGGCTTTGAAAAATACACTTGGAAGATGGTTTATTGTAAGAGATAACTTTGGCGTTTATGACCCAGACGGAGCTATTCCTTCTTCATTTGCATTAGATGACGGAAGAGTTATCGGCGATGATATTAACGCAGGTCTTGCTGCTTTGTCTGGCAAACTTTATACTGCAGAAGAACTAAATGCTCTTCCTGTTGGTATTCATACAATGGTTGTTATTTATATCAGTAATGATATGAACTTTGCAACAACCTTTAAAGAAATTTCATTTACTGTAAACTCTTATGAAATAACTAGTGAAGCTATCGTAGAATCAAAAACCGCAGGTATAAACTACGACGCTACAAACAAAAAGTTTACTCATACAGAAAATTATAACGCTGTTAGCCAATATCAATCTGGCGTATGGAGTTATACAAACCACACACTAAACGAAGCATTTACATTTGATGTAGCATTTTTAATTAAATCTCCTAGTGCAGATAATTATGATGCAGCAACAACATTGATTCTTCAACTTTCTGCAAATGTAACAGGATCTATTACTGGCGCAGAAATCAAGACCGCTTTTGCAGACCAAAATGCAACTGCAACTTCTGCAATTGAAAAGACTGGCACATTAACATTTGCCTCTTCTAACTATACTCTATCTGGAGACGATATTTCATTTATTCTAGGTGCGATATTTAATAAACAAACTACTACTGCATTTTCAGAAAAACGTTCTCAAGGAAATGAACTAACACCTGTAGAATACACTTATGGCGCTGTATTCTTGGATACTTATTGGGCAAACCTAAATGATGAGGGCGATGCAATGCTTGATGGTTACCCATCTGAGATTGTATCTAACAGCAACCATATTTATCTATACAATGTTCTTAACCTTCCTGGCGGACAAGATATTGATTCATTTACTTCAGCTTGGACATTTGATAACAAAAAATGGCACTCATTCTACACTATCAAAGCATACACTTATACAGGTAATGTAAAAGGAAGCCAAGTAACTTCAGACAAGCTATTTAATGAAGACGATGATGAAAGAAATGCTGCTGGTGCTGCCGTTTATAATTACTACAAATATGACCTAAACAAATACACTGATGCTGGATTATATTTGCTAGAAATTACAATAAACAGTAGCGATTACTTCCTTGCAACTACATTTAATGCTCTTGTTAGAATTAAACCTACTACTTACTACGCAAAGACCTCTTTGGGTTCTGGCGATGGTTTGATTGATGCTAATACTGTAACTGAAGAAACAATCAAGGTTTATACTAGAGAGTTCCACTCTACAGATAATCCTTCTGAAGAGGTACATGCAGAATACACTATTTCTTACTATAGAGTAAATGGTGCAACTCAAACTCTTGATTATAAATCAAAATACACCTGGAAATCTAGCGGCGGAACTTACGCAGCTCAAGCAGGTGGAACTTACAACTCATTTACTGCACTTCTAAATTCAATCAGCGGTGCAACTCAATTTAAGATTACTGTTACACCAAGCTCTGCTTATGTTAACAGTATGTATGTAGAAGATATCTACATATTGATTGTTAGAGGTTCTGTTGATATTGGTATCTTTAACATTTATGACGAACTAAACCTTATCGACCTTGCAGCAACTCATGAAGTACTTGGTTCTTTATACGAAATGAGCGATGGCTCAGACGAAGGTTTGACTTGGTCTTCTGACCTTGTTAGAGTTTTGGAGAAATCTGGAAACTCTATCACAGAAGAAAGCATCTCATTTATGCATCTATACGATCAAGAAAGAGGTGTTAATATCACACCTAACGCAGACTCTAGCCTAGATATTACTATTATGCCAAATAGTAATAATCAAATTACTATTAACGCTTTACCTTTGATTATTAAAATGGCTGATGGCTCACAACTTTCTATTATGACATCTTTTGTAATTAACCTAAAGATTGTAACAGAGATTGATACTTTCAACTTTGAATACAACACTACTGCTCAAGCACCTAATGTTACTGCTTATTTCCAAGGTTGGAGCATTCACATACCTGTTGTGGATAATACACCTGATGTCAACAACTTAGTTCTTACTGAAATGTTACCAGCTACTCCATTTACAGGCGTTACTCCTTCTATTAAATACATTAACCAAGTAACAGGCACTGAAAGTACTACTGCGCCTATCAACGCAGGAAACTATGCAGTTCAAACAACTTATACTGTTACATTTAACGGCGATACAACCCCTGTAATATTTGTTTGCAAAAACAACTTTACTATAAGCAAGATTGAGGCTGTAATTACTATGGAATCTGCAGAATATTTATATGATGGTTACAACCACTCACTTACTGCAACTACTGCAATCCCAGGACTTACTGCAGCTATCACTTATAGGACAAGTTCAGCAACTTCTATTACAAATCCTAATGCAGCAGATGTTTACTATGCGGTTGCAACAATTACAGATGCCAACTACTTCGGTACTGCAGTTGCTACACTTTCAATTAAAGCTACTTCTACTAGAATTGAAATTACTATGCCAACAGATCTTGTATTTACTGGCAACCCTATCTATCCAACATTTAGAATCTTTAATGAAAACAATGTGGATATTACTTCTGCCGTAGGCGGCAATGCAAGGGTAACTTACAACGACATAACATCAGTTCCTATAAATGCTGGTGCTTATGAATATAAAGTTTCAATTACAAAAACTACTAACTTCCTTGCAAATGAGCTAAAAGCTAACTATGTAATTGACAAAGCTGTTCCTACAATCACAATAACAGCCCCTGCAAATACAACTTACACAGGCTCTCCTATTGTGCCAACATTTAATATCCCTGCAACATTGAGAGATGTAACAACTATCACATACAACGGTTCTACTACAGAACCAAGAAATGCTGGTATTTATGAAGTTTATGTAAATTGTGCTCCTGGTGCAGATTCAAACTTCTTGCCAACAACTCAAAGCTATACTTATAGAATCTATCCAAGAGAATTGACTGTTACTTATGACACAACAGGCACTTTACTTATGACTTATGCTGAATCTATGGCTATAACAAGTCTAAGACCTTCTCCAAATGATTCTAGTGCAACTTATAAATATCAAGGCTTTGAATACAACGCTGACGGAACTATCAGTAATACATTGATAGAAAGTAACACCTTCCCTCAAAATGCTGGTGTTTATACAATTATCGCTTCTCCTGGTAGCGCAAACTATACAGGTAGAGTTTCTACAACGCTTGTAATAGCAAGAGCAATTCCTTCTATTACCTTTAATACTAGCGGTGTAATGACCTATAATGGTTCTCCAAAGACACCAACAGTAACAAAGAGTGTTGCAGATTTAACCTATATAACAGGATACACAGGAACAAATAATAATGGAACTGCTTATAATTCTGCAGATGCTCCAACTGATGCTGGTAGCTATGTAATCACAGTTTCATTTGCAGGAAACAAAAACTACTGCGCAGTAGAAAGTTTCCAAAGCTTTGAAATTACAAAGCTTTCAACTATTACATTGAGTTTTGATAACCTATCTCTATCTCAAATGTACACAGGCTCAGGCCTTACTCCTACCGCAAAAGCTTATCTAAACGCAACTGAAAAGAGCGATCTAAATAGCAGTATCGTTATGACATTTGGTGAAGATAAGACACTTCCTATAGATGCAGGAACTTACACAGTAAAAGCTATGCTTGTTCATTGCAACTATAGTGCAGAAACAATTTCTAATACATTTACTATTACAAAGAGTAACGACTATACCGTAACTTTAACAAATGGTGGTCAATTAGAAATTGGTGCAACTAGTATCGGAACTGTAGCAATTGGTAGCAGTTATATGTTCCATTATGTAGGTAAATCTTACCTTGCAAATGGAGAACTTCCTACTGTTAACAACTACGACAGCTTTGTAATTCCATCAAATGCTGGTGTTTACGTTGCAACTCTTATTTCTGACAACTATTTACCAACAGAATACTCATTTACAATCAATAAGAAAGATTTGACTTCTGATTTGGTACTTGTAAACTATGACACTGTTGTTGGCGTTGTTCCTGATCTTACAAACACTGTTGAGTGTGACGGAGATATTTATAAAGTAAAATATTTATTCCTTCACGAAAACGCAACTGAGTATACAGAAACAAGACCTACAATGATTGGTGCTCATAAGATCAAAATGGTAATTTGCGACGCTAACGCTCAAGGCGAGGTTGAAGCAAATTACAACATCACTTCTGTAGAAACAGGAGATGTAAAGGTTGTAACAGATAGCTTGTATTATATGTATACAGGCAACGCAATCGTTGTTAACGCTTCACTTTATGTTGGCGGAATACTACAAACTGGTACTATTAACAAAGCATTTACTTTAAATGGAAGTAGCGTATCACATGTTACTGAAATTGGTGTATATACAGTTTCTCTAACAACAAGTACGGGCTCTCAAACAGGATCAACTACATTTACTGTTATCCCTTCTATATCACTATCAACCCCTGCAAACGGCGAAGTTTATAACGGCTCTGCAAAATCTGTTTCTTGGCAATATGTGTCATCAACAGACCAATCTGTTTACGGCGGAGATACTGATTTAGTTATTGTAAGAGATGGCTATACAGTAAGCGAAATAAAAGATGCTGGAACTTATCAAGTAAGCGTTAGATACAAAGGCTATGCTGTTTTGACCAGAGACTTTGTTATCGGCAAAAAGGTTGTAACCGACCTTGGAACTTATGCTACTGATGTAATCATGGCATATGGCGAAATGAATAAGATTCCAACACACATTGGTTCTTACAAAGTAAAATATATGATTAGTCTAAACGGCACTAATGCATATCAAGAAATAACCCCAACTGTTGGTACTCACTTAATTAAATTTATTATTGTTGAAGACAACTACCAAGGCGAAATTATACGTAACCTTTCAGTTTCTAAGAGAGCTTTGATTATAGATGTTGATGACTTTGAGGTTGAGTATACTGGCAACACAATTGTTATGCCTTCTACTCTAGCAAGTTTTGAATATGTAACTTATTCTCACAGCCCAACACCTAGCAATTATGTAAACGGCTTACCTAGAAATGTTGGAACATATTATGTTCAAGCTATGTCTTCTTCTCCAAACTATGCTGTAACTTATAAAGATCCTTCAAGACCTTATATTATAGTAACTATTACAAAGGCTACTCCAACATATATAGTAACAAACACAACTCAAATATATGACGGAAATGTTAAAGTTCCTAACGCTACTGCAATATTTAATGGAGTTTCTTACACAACAAGTATATCTAACTCAAATATGATTGATGCAGATACTTATACTGTTTACTTTACTATTGCAACTGACCCAGACAACTTTAATAGAAGTGCTGATTTTGAGTTTACTATCGAAAAAGCCCAAGTCGATATTACTTATAATATTCCTGAAGTTATGGTTTATGATGGAACACAAAAACCTATTACTGCATCACCATCTGTTGCAGATGTGGGTTCTGTTCAAATTACAATCACAAAAGACGGCGCAACTAAAGTACCTACTGAGGCAGGAACTTATGTAGCAACATTTACAACAGCTGCTACAACAAACTATGCTGCTTGTACAAAAGTTGTTGTATTTGAAATTCTACCTGCAAAAACTCAAGTAGAATGTACCGTTGCTAGTTATAGTTATACTGGAACTGCAAAAGCAGTAACCGTTACAACTTCTCCTACAAATTCTACTAAGACTATTACTTATACTGGCGAAGACACAACAGGTGTTGCTTACAATTCAGCTACTGCTCCTACAAATGCAGGAACATATACCGCTCATATAATTGTTGTACCAGCTGATCCTAACTACTCTAGAGAAGAATTCGACTTTACTTACACTATTGTAAAAGTAATCGATACAATAACTTACACTGGAGCAGCTGACGGATACTTCTACTATGACGGAACTGCTAAAAACCTAACTAGTGTTTCTTCTGGTTCTGGTACTCATACAGTAACTTACAAAAAATTGGTTAATAGCTCTCCTACTACAGTAAATGCGTCAGAAGTAAAAGACGAAGGTAGCTATAGAGCAATAATCACTACAACTGGAGATAAGAACCATTATGGTACAACTAAAGTTGTATACTTTACTATCTACAAACAAAGACTAACTGCCAATATCACAGGCAAATCTGTTGACTATACTGGCTCACCTCAAAGTATTGTTCCTGACAATACACACAGTGGACTTGTAAAAGTTTGGTATTCTGGCAAGATGTACAAGTCTGATGGTAAATGTACAGAAACTTATGCAGAAACAGACGTTGCCCCTACAAGAGCAGGTATCTATACTGCAGTACTAAAACCTACAAATGATAATTATGCAATAGACGGAACATCTGCCGCAGCACTTATCATCAAGAGAACTCAACTTGATATTTCTATTGAGATTGATGGTGTTTCTAACACTACTACTATTATTGATTATACAGGTTCAGAATATAATGTTGCTGCATACTCAATGATAGGTGGAACAAAAACCGATGTTTCAACTATAAATGCAAATGCTCTAACAATAAGAATTTCAGGAACAACTACTCCTGTTCCATTGAAAGAGGGTGGATTGTATGAACTTATTGTTGACCTAAATGATAAAAACTTCATTGGACACAACGAAAGACTTATTACAATTAGGCCTCAATCAGCATCTATCTTTGCTACTCAAACAGTTGCAAGTTATACCGGTCAAAAGGTATCTATTGGTTACTCTATAATAAGCAAGAGCGGTGTTGATATCACTACTGAAATTCAAGATAAGGTACAAATAATATATACTAAAAATGGATCTGTTGTTGAACCTATCAACACAGGAACATACACAGCAAATATTATCTTGGCTAATACTTCATATGTAGCAAATGCAACTTATGCATTTACTATAGTAGAGACATTGCCAGACCTTATTTATAGAGGCGGTGCATCACCAGCTTACTTTAACACAATCGATAGCACAGGCGTAACATCATTTAATACTGCTCAGTTCGAAGTTTCTTTGGCGGGAGTAAAATTAAATGCAGCAGAATACTCTGTTTCTTATAAAATATTAACAAATAATATTGACGAAGAAACAGGCGAAGTTACTACCTCTTGGGAAAATACTACTGTAACTGCAGGTTCTGTACTAAGTGAATCTGGTAAGTCATATCAAATTATAATAACTATATCTAACACTGCAAAATATCAAAGCAACTTAATTGGTTCTGATGTTGTAGATGCAGAAGGTAATGTTACTCAAACTGATGTGCTTACTTGGACATATCTATTCTATATTGCTTCTGAAGAATAGTTTGTATGTAAGCTAAAATAAAACAAAAAAAACACAACCAAATTAATGGTTGTGTTTTTTTTGAGCAAGTAATATAAAAAGTTACTTGCTCTAAAGGTTATTGCCTTATTAAAGTAAAGGATTAAAGAGAATCTTTAAAACTCTTACCAAACTTCAAAGCTGGAGCTTTGCAAGCTGCGATTTGGATTTTTTCTTTAGTGATAGGGTTGATACCTTCTCTAGCGGCTCTTTCTTTGATTGTGAAAGTTCCGAATCCTGCAAGTGCTACAGAATCTCCTGCTCTTAGAGCTTCAGCTACTGTGTCTACAAATGCATTGTAAGCAGCTTCTGCTTCTTTGTTTGTAAAGTCTGCTTTTGCAGCGATACTTTTGATAAATTCACCTTTGTTCATAAATTTTACTCCTTTTTAGGTAATTCCTTTTATCCTTATGGATACTTAATTATAACATATTTTTTAGACTGCTCCTACTAATTTTGGTCGACTTTTTACATATATTTGACTTTTTGGCCCAAATAAAGCATAATTTTAGTGGAGATTAATATGATTTTTACTATAAATATCAAACAAGAGTTCCCACCTGCAGATGTTGCGGTGGCTAATGCTATAAGAGAAATAGAGGTTCAGCAGCTTTCTGGCAATAAAATAATGAAGATTGTTCACGGGCACGGCTCTCATGCAAAGGGTGGTCTTATCAAACAAGAATTGCACAAAGCCCTTGCCATACTTAAAAGAAATCATAAGATTAAAGATTTTGTTAAAGGCGAGAACTTTACCCCAAAAAATCCTTTGTATAATACTATTATACACATTGCTCCAGACCTTATTGTTGATAATGACCTTAGAACAATTAATATGGGCATAACTATCGTACTACTTTAGGAGAGAAATATGGAAAATAATATTCATAAGGGTCATAGAGAAAGGTTGCGTGAACTTGCACTAAAGGGCGTTCAAAACCTTCCTGAACATCAAATTTTAGAACTATTACTATCGTATGTCATACCTCAAAAAGATACCAACCCTCTTGCTCATAGTTTGATAAATAAGTTTGGTTCTTTGGCGGGAGTTTTTGAGGCTACCCCTGCTAAACTAAAACAAGTAAAGGGCATCGGGGACATTGCGGCATCTTTTATTTCTATTTGTTCACAAATTCCACAAATATACAAAAATAGTAAAATCAAAGATAAAGTTATTTTAACATCACCAAAACAGGCTATAGAATATTTTAACAATATAATAAGTATTGGCGCTGTGGAAAAATTTTATATATCATATCTTAACTCAAAATGCGAAGTTGTCAAATCAGAAAACTTTTCTAACGGCAGTATCTCACAGATTGCTATTGACATTAAAGAGCTTACATACAATATCTTAGAACAAAAAGCAAGTGGTGTTATTATTTGCCACACTCACCCTACAGGCAAAGCTAAGCCTTCTAAAGAAGATATAAATTTTACTAAAAAACTGACACTTACTTTACAAACAATGGGTATAAGATTGCTTGATCATATTATACTATCAAATGAAGAGCATTTTAGCTTTTTAAACGAGGGGTTTTTGGACGAATATAAGTCTGAACTAAAAGAAATACTTGCGGTATCTCTTGCAACATTTGAAACAGAATATAAAAAAGACTAGCATAATATAACTAGTCTTTTTTTTGTTTTGTATATATCAAAATGTTTAATTTTTTGTTTTAAAATATCTTTTTCCAAAAATGTGTTATAAGATTATCTTTATACCCCACAACAAAGGCTACAACGCCTTTAATTGACGTTTTTTTGACAGGACCGAACGAAGAGCTGTCGTTACTCATTCCTCGGTTATCACCCAAAACAAAGACCTCGTTTGACTTTAGAGTTAGCGGTTGATCTTCTGCAATTCCGTTTAGTGTTTTGTACGCCTTCAAACTCTCAAAACAAATACTCATACGTTCTCTCAGTTTAATATAATCTTCTTTTTGCTTTTTGCCATTGACGTATAGATAATAAAAACCATCTTCGGTATCTTGCTTTATATCTACGGTATCACCACCTGTTGCAACTAACCTTTTTATCAAAAGTTTTTTCTTGCCGTCCTCGGTTATTTCTACCATTATGACATCGCCACGCTTACCTTTGCCAAATCTATAAACATAAGCTTTGTCTTTAATTTTTGAGTTTTCGTAAGCGGCCGTTGTAAGCCCCTCTTGAAGGTCATTATTAAAAGTTGGTTGCATAGAAATTCCGACTATTGGAGATTTGTAAAAAAATATATTAAAGGCAGTTAAAATAACCAGCAAAAAAATAGCAATGCAAAGCATCACTGTAGAAAGTATTTGCCATATTGTTTTTTTGCTCTTTGTTTTTTCCATTTTACTTTCTCATTTTTTTGAATTTTTCGCTATCTACCATTATAATATGCCCACATTTTGTGCATTTAAGCTTAAAATCTGCTCCTATACGCAAAATTTCCCACTCGTCATTGCCGCAAGGGTGGACTTTTTTGGTTTTTATTTTATTTCCTACTTCCATATATATGCCTTTTATATTTTTGATTATAACAAAAACGGCTTTTATTTGCAATATATTTTGCCTTTATATAATATAGGTCAAATAAAAAAGAGCCAAGTTTGTTTGGCTCTTATATATATTATTGTTGAGGTGCTGGGCCATCTTTATCTAGACGAGTTGTTTTTTCGTCGTCATCTGTATAGCCATCTTCAACACTGATTGTAAATCCGCCGTCTGAAATCATATGACCTTTTGAGTCATATTTTACGCCGTTGATAACTCTTATTTCATTATCTTCCTTTTCGTTTAATAAGCCGTCAAGATAGCTATCTTCTTCCTCTTCCATCATTTGTCTTTCTCTAGCACCATATACAAGACCTTCTTTTAGATCTTCGTATATGCCACCATATTCATCATAGATTGTATCCCCTCTAAATGGGCTACCATCAGGATAGCAATATAGACCTTTTTGATTTTTACACAAAGGCATACCGCTGCCATCGTAGGCGTCTGTAGAAGATATAATTACACTTTCGCTTTCGTCTAGTTCTCTCATAAGTTCTAGTTCTTCTTCTAGTGTTAGTCCAGTCGCTTCGTTAACTGGTGATTTTTTTACTTCTGTTGTTGCAGTGTTTTTGGGAGTTTCTACTTTTTGGGCTGGGGTTTCTACTGTAACCGGAGGAATTGGTGCGTTATCCATAATGGTTGCCGCAGGGATTCCAACCAAGAAACCTTCTAACTTTTTGCTTGGCTTTTTAACCGGAGCGCCTGTTTTGTTTTTGTTTATATATGGAGTAGTTCTCATTTTGTCTATTTGTTCTAGCATAGGTTCAATATCGTGTGTTGAATATCCTTCTGCTTTCATTTGTGCAAAAACAGTTCTCTTTAAGTGGTGTTTTACTAGTTTAATTTGCTCTTTTGAAAAGTCATCTAAAGTAATTGTGCTGGTAGAAACTTCTTCATCTAGGATATGGCCTACTTGTGTTGTTTTGCCGTATGTTGTTGCTTTGTCCACAATAGAAGATGGAGCAACAGGCAAATATGCAGATTTCATATAAGCATAGAAAGGCTCATAGCCATAGTTTCTAACATAACCATACGCTCTAGCTACACCTCTATCTACGTTATAATTTGTTCTTAGCTCGTCTATTAGTTTACTTCTGTACAAGTAGTTATAAAAAGCACCTGTAATAGAAAATCTATTTGTTTCGTATTTTGAATTATTTACCGCATATGCATAGTCGTCAGCTTGAATACTGCCACTCAAAAACATATTTTTGGCTTTACCCATATTTAGTTGGGTATTGTAAGGGCCTCCTGCGGTTCTTATCGCACTAGAAAGCCATTGATTGATAGGTTTTGTAACCTCTCTAATGTAAACTCTTGATAAAATGTCAAGTTGTTCCTCTGGACTCAAAGCATCAAGTTTAACTTTACTCATACTTCCCTCCAATTTTTATTGTTAATATATTTTAGCATATATTAATTCTTTTTGCAATATCTAACTCAAAAATCCATATTTTTACACAAAAACTAATAATTTTAGGGTATTTTTGGCTGTTTTTTTTGTAATATTTTACATACACATACAGGCAAAACATGATATACTATAACATATAGATATAAGAAAAGATGTGGCAAAATAAGGTTGATATATTGAACATATAAAAAAATATAATATAATAAACTCACATAATATGTTCCCATAGTGTAGTGGATAACACAATGGTCTTCGGAACCATTGAGGAGGGTTCGAGTCCTTCTGGGAACACCAATAAAAAAACGTCTCAAGATATTTTTGAGGCGTTTTTATTTGCAAATATTATTTTACTTCTTTAAATACTGATTTTTTCATACCACAGATTGGGCACTTATAATCGTCTGGAAGATCAGCAAAAGAAACTCCTTCAGCTGATTCGTCATATACATATCCGCAGAAAGAACACTCATACTTTTTGCCTTCTTTTACTTTTGACTCTTCGGCCACGTAGTGTGGGGCTTTTTCTGGAGCTTTGCCCTTTATTACTTTGTGATAATAACTATAGGTCATTGGAGGGTTGCTATTAAATCTTTCACCCTCAACCACTTTGGCAAGGAAAATATCATGAGTGCCACAGTCAATCACGTCAAACACTTCACAAGTCAAATAACCACTGCAATTTTCTTGAATTACAGGAAGACCATATTTTTCCTCATATTTAAAAGTGGCAAATTTGTCAGTATCTTTTGAACTAAAGAATCCAAACTTACCAATAACCTTTGGGTTTGTTTTTTCTGAAATAACAGAAATCGCATATTTTTTTGTTTCTTTTATAGCTTTATTAGTGTAATTGTCTTTGTTCAGGCTTATAGACACCACCATATCATTTGAAGTGATTTGGCAAAAAGAATTTGCTATACAACCTACATTTTTATTATCGTATTTTGTTGTAACAACATACATTCCGTATGAAATATCATAAAAAACAGTTTTGTCCATATATTTCTCCTATACGTTTATTATATTACACAAACGCCCACTGTGTAAAATATTTTTTTATCCCAACCCTTCAAAAAAATATTTTTTGCTAGTTAATCAGTTTTACATACTTTTTCGCTATATGGTATAATAAACTTATAATAAAAAACTTATTTTTTAGGGAGGCAAAATATGAAAATAACAGTTTTAAACGGAAGTCCTAGACCAAGCGGAAATACAGCAGCTATGGTAGAAAGTTTCAAAAATGGTGCTGAGTCAAAAGGTCATATAGTCAATATTATAAATATCGGCAAAATGAAAATTAATGGTTGTATTGCGTGTGAATATTGCCACAATAACGGCAACGGCAAGTGTATACAACAAGATGAGATGCAAAGCCTATATCCATATATAAACGATAGTGATATGTTAGTTATCGCAAGTCCTGTTTATTATTGGTCTTTTAGTGGCCAAACCCAATCTGTTATTACTAGATTTTATTGCCTTGGCAGACCAAACCCAAGAAAGTACGCTATGATACTTAGCTCTGGATCTCCTGGCGTATATGATGCTCCTATTTCTCAATACAAAGATATTTTAAGTTTCTTTGGAGCTCAAGATATGGGCATCATCACTGCCTACGGAAGCCAAAATAAATCTGAAGCAAAATTAAAAGAGTGTTTTGACTTTGGCGCAAGTTTATAAAAAAAAGGCTAAGCTTTTTTGCTTAGTCTTTTTTATTTGTTTTGATTTTTTTGATATAGCATATATATCTTTTTGCAAGAGTAATCATTTCCGATTGAAAAACCAAGAGAATCTACAAACTCGCTTAGTTTATTAAACTTTTCGGTTTCGCTCAAATCTTTGATGCTATCATACTCTTCTATTTCTACAAAAGATCCATCTAGGCCTTCTACCGTTCCTGCGATTACTGTTTTTTCGCCGCTTACGTAGAAGTTGTTTTGTTGAGAAAGGGTCATCCAGTTAATTAGCCCTGCATTACTTAGCATCTTTGCTGCAACGTCAGAGTTGTCTACGATAAGGCTTGTTTTTTCCTCGCCTATTACTTTTCCTTCACTATCTAGTGTTTTCTTTTTGTGGACAAGCATTATTTGGTGGGTGTTGGTTGAGGCTTTGTCAAACTCTCTGATTATAATACTACTATCAAGCAGTTGTTTGTAGGTGGCAGTTTTTACTTCTTCTTGGCTTAGGGTTGTAAAATATTGGTCTTTGCCTGTGAAAGTATCTTTCCAGCTAAATCCCATGCTTTCTAGTTTTGCTAAAATATTTTTGATGTTTTCAAATACTTGAACTGTGATTTCGGTTTGTGCCATAATTTATTCCTCCGATATTTGTTTGCCTAAAAAACTTTTTGTAATCTGTTTTTAACAAACTTAATATTTATGCTATAATCATAACATAATCTTGATAAAAGGTAAACTCAATGAAATATAAAAAATATTATGACTTAATAAAAGCCCAAGCCGAAGTTTTTGACAAAACCCAAAACTGTAATATCGGACAGACTTGGAATTATCATTTATATCCCGTAATTAAAAACGCACTAATCTTGGCCGAAAAGTATGGCGCAGATAAAGAAGTGGTAGAGGTTGCTGCAATCTTTCACGACTATGCAGACTTGCTTGATTTTGCAAACCGTGATAATCACCACATTATGGGAGCTGAACTTGCCGAAGCTGTTTTGTCCCAAGATAACTTTTCGCAAGAGTTTATAGACAAAGTAAAACGCTGCATCATAAACCACAGAGCTAGTGTGGTAAAAGAAAAGTTCACTATAGAAGAAGTTTGCGTTGCAGATGCTGATGCTATGAGCCATTTGGATAGCGTGGTGGAACTTATTTGTTGGAGGGCTTATCTTGGAGAAGATATTATGACCGCAAATAACTTTGTAAAAAACAAAATCAAAAAAAGTTATGCAAAAATGAGTAAAGAAACTCAACTTTTTGTCAAAGACAAATATGATAGCATAATGAAAATTTTATTTTAACTTATGGTGACAATATGAATCAATTAAAATACACAACCGAAATAACTTTATATAATAGTTATTTTGATAAAAATAACAACCTAACCCCAAAATCTATTTTGAGTATTTTTCAGGACGTTGCTTCTATACATGCCGAAGAAATAGGAATTGGATATGAGGCTATGTTAAATAAAAATATTTACTGGATACTTAGCCGAATTAAATTTGACATAATCTCTATGCCTACTCTAAATCAAAAAGTTATCGTAGAAACTTGGCCTCATGAAAAAGGCAGGATAGACTTTGATAGAGATATGACTATTAAAAGTTTAGACGGAAAAGTTCTTATAATAGCAACCTCTAAGTGGTGCGTTATTGATACCCTATCTCGAATGCTAAAAAGAACTGACGATATAAACTACAATGGGGAGTGTATCTTGGATAAAAACTACGAAGACAAATTCGTTAAAATAACTTTGCCAGATACAACCTTTGAAAATAAGTTTGACCATATAGTTAGATTTTGTGACTTAGACCATAACGGACATATGAATAACACAAATTACGCAAACCTTGTAACGTCCTGCATAGAAAATCAATTTTTTACACACTTTGAAATAAACTTTACGCATGAATGTATGCAAGATGACACCATAAGCCTAAACTATACAAAAACCGAAAGTGGCGAATATGTTATAGGCAAAGTAAATGACAATGTTGCATTTGTGACTTATACAAAATAAAAGAGGAACTAATATGGATAAAAATATACAAACAAAACTGGATAAATTTTTGGAGAGTTTTGAACACAAAAAAGACGTGGTTGCTGTTTTGGTCTGCGGAAGTTATATAACTGGCCACCCAAACAGCCATAGCGACCTTGATGTTCATTTGATATTAGATGAGCATTGCGATTATAGAGAAAGAGGCAATCGTATAGTTGATGGGCTTTTGATAGAATATTTTTCTAATACAAAAAGACAACTATTAAAATATTTTGAAGACGATTTTAAAACAATAAGACCTATGAGCCAAACGCAATTTGCCACAGGCGAAATTATTTTTGATAAAACTGGTGAAGCAAGAGAGCTAAAAGATATTGCAATCAAACAACTAGATGAAGGTTTCGAAAAGGTAGATAATACACCTTTCCCACTAGCGCTATATGGAGTATGGGATAGCCTTGATGATTTGCAAGGGCTTATCGAAGATAATAGAGAGGACTACGACTTTATTTATTACAACAAACTAAACAATCTACTTGGTTTTATCTTTTGGGATAGAAAGATTCCTTACAATACAAAAACTGTTTTGGGTCATATCTCAAACCCAATAACTAGACAAAAATATCTATTAAAAGAAATAAAAGACAAATCGCTTTGTGACCTTGTAACAAAAACAATCACAGCCCCAACTAGGGAAGAAAAACTTGAGGCTTATACCTCTCTTGCAAACGGGCTTTTGAAAAAACATAACTTCGATATTTCTACATTTGCCTTCAAAAGCAAAGAAGATATCTAAACATCTCTATCAAAAGATGGAAAGTTCTATTCCATCTTTTTTTTATAAAATATTAACACAACATATTTATTTGTGATATAATGTGCGTGTAGGAGATTATTATATGTTAAAAGTTTTAGATGAAGTATTATTAAGTGACGAAGTCTGCAAAGACTTTTATGAAAAATATTCTGATCCAGAGTTTAGATTTTGGCTTATGTCTGTTTTGCCAGAAGTAGATGAGTGCCGCAAACAAGAACAAGATAATCCTTGGCATATATATGATTGCCTTGAGCATATCTTACACTCTGTAGAAGAAATAAATAAACAAACAAAAAATATGCCCGAGCCAAATAGAAGAAAACTTGCTTACACTATGTTTTTGCATGACATAGGAAAACCCGAAAAACATTTGCGTAGATATTCTAAACTTTATCGCAGAGAGGTAGATAGCTTTTATAATCACAATATGGCAAGTAAAGATGTTGCTGATAGGGTTTTGGAAAAAGACTTTAGTTTTGATCATGCAGATGCAGAGCAAATAAAAATGCTGGTTGAAAAACACGATATCTTTATGTTTGTTACATTGCAAAATGACCACAACCCATATCACAAAGTTTTGACACCTGGATATATCGCAGAGCAAGAAAGCGACCTTGCAAAAGTAGGCAACGGCCAAACATTAATGAGTGAACTTATTATGATAGGTAGAGCTGACAATCTTGCGCAAAATCCGAAGATGACAAAAGACTCTTTGCATATGTTAGACGTGATGGAAAAGATGCAAACAAAAATGCACTCTCAAACTCCACCTGCACAATAATAAATTGCAATAAACAATCACAAAACAATCCATAATCAAAAGGCTGTTTTTATAGCCTTTTTTTATTTGTCTTGAATTAACAATACCTATTGCTACAAGCAAAAAAATCAAAATATATCACTATTAAAATTTGACGCCTCTGCCCCTAACCGCAGTAAAAATACCCCCTGCCTTTTTGCACCTAAAAAACATCTTTCAACCCCGCCACCCCACGTTTTTCGACCAATTGGTCGTATAATCAATATTTACCCTAAAACGGGCTTTAGTTTTTTTTAAAAAAATTCTAACAACTAGCAACTTTAATTTTCTTATTTTTTGCACCTTTACATTAAAAATATACCCGTCGACCATTTGTTCGGGTTTTGTTAAAAAACGCCTATATTATGCGGGTTGTAGCGTCCGACCACTTGGGCGGTAATTGAATTTTAGATTTTTTTTGAAGGGCTAGTTTTTGCAACCAAAATAAAGAAATTTATACAAGTTTTTTGAAGAGAAAAATTGCTCAATTTTTGCTTGGTTTTTAGTTTGGTTTTTGGTTGTTTTTAGAAGGTTATTTGGCTAGTTTTTATGTCATTATTTTAGAGAGTTTTTAGGGTAAAAATCGCATAGCAAATAAACTAAAAACAATATCCTCTCATTCAAATAATACTTAAAGTATATTCGTCGGTATTTTAAAAAATATATTGCTCGGGGCTTTTTTATATTCTATATGTTTTGCAAATTTTTTATTGCATGTTACAATCAAAGTGTAAGGAGTATGTTATGAAAAAAGCACTTAAAATTATCGCTATAGTTTTTGGCTGTATCGTACTTGCGTCGGGTATATTTTTATCAGTGTGGTTCTTTTGGCCATGGAACTCAGCCTTCTTTAAAAACGCAAAAAAGGAATTTGAAATACCAGGGTTAGACTCAGCTTTTGTGCCTCAAGCTTTTACAAAAATAGACGGCATAAGCAAATACATAATTGGCGGCTATATGTCTGACGGCACACCATCTAGATATTATGTTGTAGATAAGACCAGTGGCAAAGCCGTAAAATATTTTACTTTGTCTATAGACGCAAAAGACTATACAGGACATGCTTGTGGCATAGCATCATCTCAAGATAATATTTGGATCTGTTCAAAAAATAAAGATGGAGAGGGTCAAGTTTATAGATTCAATTTGCTTGATGTTTTGGACGTAGAAAACAAAGGTGTTGTAAATGTTATTGATTACTTCCCTTCTTTTAATGGAGCAGATAATATAACAGTAAGCAACGGATTTTTGTGGGTAGGCGAATTTTACCGTAAGGGTAATTATGAAACAGAACGATCACACAGAATTAAAACCAGAAGCGGAGAACAAAACCCGGCTGTTGCAATCGGGTATGAAATTTCTGACTTTGCAAATTACGGACTTGTAGATACTATACCTGATCTTGCACTATCAACGATAGGGCTTGTTCAAGGTATGACTTTTGCAGATGATGGCAAAATTATTTTGTCTACTTCATACGGACTTGGCGACTCTAATATTTATAGTTACAAAAATGTTTTGAGCGAATCTCAACATTCTACTATAGATATAGAAGGCGTAGAAATACCGCTGTGGTTTTTGGACAATGAATCATTAATCAAAAAGACCAATGCTCCCGCTATGACAGAAGAGATAATAATTGACGATGACAAATTGTTTATCTTATCAGAAGCCGCTTGTAAAAAATATAAGTTGTTTACTAGAAAAAAAGTAAAGCATGTTTATAGCCTTCCTTTAGATTATGTACTAATTAAATAATGGCAAAAAAAGAGCAGTCGCAACCTGCTCTTTATTTTTTTACATTTTACCCTTCTTTGTTTGTTTGATAAAAAACAGTTATGATATAATATAGACAGAAAAAGGAGTTATTTGTTTATGGAAAATATTGATATTAAAATAAACTGCCATAGTTCTATTTGTATAAACGGTGATGTATACATTGACCCATACAACATAAACGAAGTAAAGAAAAACGCAAAATGTATTTTTATCACTCACCCACACTATGACCATCTTGATATGCCTAGCATAAAAAATATTGCTACTGCAGATACTATAATTGTTGGAACAAAAGACAGTATCGATATGCTAAAGGAAGAAGGTTATGATGACGACAACCTAAAAGTAATCAAAGCGGGGTTTGAGGGTTGTGCTTACGATATTAATTATTCTACATTTTTGTCTTATAACCTAAATAAAAAGTTTCACCCAAAAGAAAATGGCTGGGTTGGATATACTCTAGATATTAACGGCACTAAAGTTACCATCTGCGGAGATAGTGACAACACCCCAGAACTAAGAAATATCAAAACAGACATATTGCTTGTACCAGTTGGCGGGACATATACTATGACAGCAAAGGAAGCGGCTGACCTTTGCAACACCATAAAACCAAAACTTGCCATACCTACACACTATGGCTTTATCGTAGGAAACAAAAACGACGGAAAAGACTTTTGCGATAACGTAAAAGGAATAGAAACTCAAGACATAATTGCTAAAGAGAAGTAACCCTTCTCTTTTTTATTTATTATATAAACGGCAACAAAATAAATATCTATTAATAAAGAAAAGTTTGTTAAAGCTTTGGTAAAAATATAAAAATGTGCTACATTATTTGTAGGAGCGATTTTAGAAATGGAAATTACAAAAATTGCAATTACTGGCGGTCCATGTGGAGGCAAAACAACTGGCCTTAGTTATATCGAAAGATATTTTACTAAACTAGGCTATAAGGTTGTATTTATTGGTGAAACTGCGACCGAACTTATTTTGAGCGGACTTAATGGAAATACTTTTGAAAATAATGCAGAGTTTGAAAAAAGTATTATTAAACTGCAACTATTAAAAGAACAATATTATTATGATATCTGCAAAACACTTCCGTATGATAAAGTGTTGCTTGTTTGCGACAGGGGTGGTATGGATTGCAAAACATACACCAGCGCCGAAGACTTTGCAAAGATTCTTGAGGAACTAAATTTATCTGAAGTAGACCTAAGAGATAACTATGACGGAGTTTTTCATCTAGTAACAGCGGCAAAAGGTGCAGAAGAGTTTTACACCACCGCAAACAATAATGCTAGACAGGAAACTTTGGAAGAAGCGGCAGCTCTTGATGACAAAACAATTAATAGTTGGACAGGTCACCCACATCTTAGAGTTATTGACAACTCAACAAATTTTGAAAACAAACTAAAAAGACTCGTTCAAGAAATTTGCGGTTGCATCGGTAAGCCCGTACCTTTTGAGATAGAAAGAAAATTTTTGATTGAAAAACCAGATCTTGAAATTCTAGATAGTTTGCCAAACTGCAATAAGGTTGATATTATACAAACTTATCTTCAAACAGACGGAGATGAAACACGTATAAGACAAAGAGGAAGTAATGGCAATTATATTTATACCATTACCACAAAAAAGACTATAAGCAAGTCAAAGCGTATCGAAAATGAAAGACGCATAACCGAAAGAGAATATCTAACCTATCTTACCACTGCAGACACCTCTATGCACCAAATCAAAAAGACACGCTATTGTTTGATGCATGATAACAAATATTTCGAAATAGATATTTACCCATTTGCAAAAAATAGAGCTATTTGCGAAATAGAACTTTTGAGTGAGGACGAAAGCTTTGATTTCCCACCTTTTATCAAGGTTGTGAAAGAGGTAACCGAAGATAAGAGTTTTTCTAACTACTCTTTTGCAAAGACAATACCAGATGAAATGAACTAGGAGAGCAAAAAATTATGCTTTGGAAAGAAATAATCGGAATAATTGCTACGCTTTTAATTCTTGTATCTATGCTTTTCCATACGCTTACATACAAAGGCAGCCTATATATGCGTATTCTTAATATTATAGGTTCAGTTGTTTTTGTTATATATGGAGCGTTACTTCCTGCTATCAGCACTGCCGTTTTGAACGGAGCGTTGATTGTGGTTAATGGGTATCATTTATACAAACTAATAAAAGAACATAAAAATCAAAACACTGATGAGGAGAAAAAATAATGAAAAAGTTTTTTGAAGAATTTAAAAAATTTATTACTAGAGGCAACGTCCTTGACCTAGCTGTCGGCGTTATCGTCGGCGGTGCTTTTACTGCTATAGTAAATGGCTTATCAAACAATGTAATCAGACCATTAATCAACTGGCTTATCGCACTAGTTGGAGGAAAAGAAGGTCTTGCATCTGCAGTTACATATTTGTCTAAGGCTTACACAAAAAATGCTGAAGGCGAAACAATAATTGACCTAGCTAACAGCATCTATATCGACTGGGGTGCTTTTATCGCCGCTATTATTGATTTCTTTATTATTGCTTTTACTGTATTTATGATTGTAAAACTTATTAACCTATCTAGAGAAAAATTCAAAGAATTTGGTGACCTAATTGAAAAAGAAAGCAAAAAAGAAGTAATCAAAGAAAAGAGAAAATATAGAAAACTAGCTAAAGAACAAGGCAAAAAGTTCAAAGATGTATGGGCAGAAAGACTAGCAGAAAAAGAGGCTGCACTTCAAGAGGCTAAAAAGTTAGAAGAAGAAAAAGCAAAACTTGAGGCAGAAGAAAAAGCAAAACTAAATCCTTCTCAAGAAACATTGCTAAAAGAAATACGAGATCTTCTAAAAGCCCAAGTAGAAACAAAGAAAACAAAATCAACAAAATAATAATTAAAAGGGAGGCATTTTTTAGAAATTAAAAAGTGCCTTTTTATAAATAAAGGAATTGTTTATGGAAAAACAAAAAATCTTGCCAACCACTCTACTTCTTGTTATTAAAGACAACAAAATTTTACTTGCGTGTAAAAAGCGTGGTTTTGGAATCGGAAAATATAATGGCGTTGGCGGAAAACTAGAAAGTGGCGAAAGTGTTGAGCAAGGCATGATAAGAGAAACTTTTGAAGAAATAGGTATCGTTCCAAAAGATTATGAGTTAAGAGGCGTTATTGCCTTTGACGAATATTACAAGGGAGAGCCTGTGCTTGAGGTTACACATATTTATGTAGCAAGTAACTTTGACGGAGAGCCTCAAGAAACAGACGAAATGAAACCTTTTTGGTTTGACCTTGACAAAGTGCCTTATGATAAGATGTTTCCTGATGATAAGTATTGGCTACCGCTAATAATAGAAGGCGAATATGTTGTGGGAAACTTCAAGTTTGACAAAGACTTTAATAAGTTGGAGCACAATATCGAAAAAGCAACAAAACAACAACTAATGCAAATGTTTTTCAAAGGAGAATAATATGCCTACAGATATTAATTTTAGCGAAGAAAACAACAGATTTAATTTTAGAGTGGCAGCATACATCACATACAAAGACAAAATGTTAATTCAAAAAGATGATGTGGTTGACTTTTTTAACTTGCCTGGCGGTAGGGTAAAAATAAATGAAAACACCAACTCTGCTATAAGAAGAGAACTAAAAGAAGAACTAGAGCTAAAAGATATCTCGCCCAAGCTTATGTACGTTGCAGAAAACTCTTTTACCTGGCAAGGCAAACACGTGCAAGAACTTTTGTTTGTGTATCACCTAGAGCTTACAGAAGAAGAATATAATTTTTTGCCAAATGGTAAAAAGATTGCAGATACAGATTCTGAGAAAATTTATTGGGTCTCAAAATCAGAAGTTAAAAAGAAAAAGTGTCTACCTACTTTAATTTATGATTTGCCAAAATTAGATGTGGGAGCAATCACTCACAATATAAGTATCAGCTAAAGGAGTTTTTATGAAAAAAGTTAATTTATACATACCAAAGGTAGAAGATTTGTGGTTTAGACAACTTTGTATGAAAGACCCAGAAACTATGAGTTACAACGCAGGTTATGATGTATCTTATGAAGGATACCATTATGATACTGGCTGCATAGATTTTCCAGAAGAAAAATGGGAATTTTGGCTAGACTCAAAGTTAAACGACAAAAATTCTTTTTATGCATATATTCAAGATAGCGAAAGTGAAAATTTTGTAGGTTATCTAAACTATCACAAAATAGATGACGGCCGCTATATGATGGGTATAGTTATCCACTCAAAATTCCAAGGTCAAGGGTATATGAGACCTGCGATGAAAGTTTTTATCGAAAGAGCAAAAGCAAACGGCGTTGACGCCCTTTATGATTCGGTGCCACTTTCTAGAGAAAAAGCACTAAAAGTATTTTATGACCTAGGCTTTGTTATAACTCAAGAGTTTGAGTCTAAGAAATTCGGCAAACCCGACCCTTGCGTAGAGATAATGCTAGATTTAAATAAATAGTGTCTATTTACAAAAATACATTATGCCAAACCTAAACGCTTTACAAAAAAGCGAATAAAAACTATAATATGATAGTAATATCTAAATTTAAAGGAGATTTTTTTGATGAATCACGCAAAACTAAAAACAATCACTCATGACATTGCCTTTTTTGTACTTGTATTTTCACTTGCTACAATTATCATAACATACTCTACTAGCCTTCCTCTTGCGACAGACTATCTAGAAAAAACAATATTTATTTTCTTTGTTTGCTGCGCTGGTATAGCTACTACAGCTTTGATTGCAAGACAATTTATTGTAAATAGATTAATCAGCAATATTATCAAATATATGCTTATTGTATTCGTTTTACTTTCTTCAGTTTTTGCATTTATCTTTGCTGGTTTGTTCTCTGGTTATATTTATGTTTTTGCTTCACTTCTTGCAGGACTATTTATCTACCTATCTGTTATCGAACTTATCCTAGCAAAAAAATTCACAGCAGAAAACAGAGATAAAGAAATTTAATAAGCAAACTTATATAAAATTAACAAGAGTATATTTTACTCTTGTTTTTTTATTATGATTTTTTTTGTTTTGTGCTATAATCTTGGTATAGGAGAATAATTATGGAAAAAGTAGTATTAATCGGTTGTGGAAACGTAGGTATGAGTTATGCATATAGCTTACTTAATAGTTATGTACATTTGGACGAACTTGTTTTGATAGATATAAACAAAGATAAAGTTGAAGGTGAGGCTTTGGATTTGCAACACGCAGCCTCTGCCCTAAATAAAAAGATAACTATTAAAGCAGGTAACTACAAAGATTGCAAAGATGCAAATATTGTTTGTATTTGTGCCGGTAGAAACCAAAATGTTGGCGAAACTAGACTTGACCTTATACACAAAAACTATGAAGTTTTTAAAAGTATTATTGGCGAGATAAATAAAACAAAGTTTAGTGGAATATATCTTATTGCGACAAATCCACTAGATGTTATGACCCATATAACTCAGAAGTTGTCTGGTTTTCCTAAAGAGCGTGTAATTGGTAGCGGAACTACTCTTGATACTGCAAGATTGAGAGATCTTATCAGTAGAGAGCTTGACCTGAACCCAAAAAACATTCACGCATATGTTGTGGGAGAGCATGGCGATAGCGAGTTTATACCTTGGAGCAATGCAATTATTGGTCTAAACAGAGCAAGTCTATATCTAAACCAAGAAGTTCGTGATAACATACTAAACGATGTAAGAAACAGCGCATATGATATCATAAACAAAAAAGGCAATACTTGTTATGGGATAGGTGTTTGTCTTAGAAATATCACAAAAGCAATCTTAGAAAATAGTAAATCCATCTTTACTGTTTCATGCTATGATGAGGCTAACGATATTTATATTGGACTTCCTGCTATTATTGGTAAAAACGGCGTTGATCAAGTATGCAACTTAGAGATGACCAAGGAAGAAGAAAGACAATATAATAAGTCTGTAAAAAGCATAAAGTCTGCTATTGATAGTTTGTAAACAATCCGCTGCTCTCTTATTGCCAAAAACATTTCTTTTGCAATAAGTTTAGGACAAAATATTGAGGTGCTTATGTATAAACTTTATAAAAAAAGTGAAATATGGTTTTCTGTTGTTTTAATAATCGTGTACATCGTGGGGACAATAATTTTTTATAACATTGCAGCGGCGTTTAAAATTACCAACTTTTTGACACCTTTGTTTTATGCTTCTATATCTGTTTTATTGCTTATCTTTATTTTGAAAAACAAACTAAAAACAAAGTACGGTATATGTAAATCGCCATTTGAGATGAAATACTTTTTGTTTTTTATTCCGCTGGTTGTTCTTGTTTCTATAAACTTTTGGTTTGGGGCACAATCAAGCCTTGGCTTTCTAGATTCTATGATGTTTATTGTCACTATGCTTTGTGTTGGCTTTTTAGAAGAAATTATTTTTAGAGGCTTTTTATTTAAGGCAATGGAAAAAGATAGCCTAAAGTGGGCAGTTATTGTTAGTAGTTTGACTTTTGGGTTCGGACATATAATCAATTTGTTTGTTGCGGGAGCGGATATTTTGACAACTATACTTCAAATATTCTATGCCACAACAACAGGCTTTTTGTTTGTAATAATTTTTTATAAAGGGAAAACGCTACTTCCTTGTATCATAACCCATAGTTTGTTCAACTCTCTATCACTATTTGCAGCAACCATTTCCACCACCCTTAACATAATTACTGCGGTGGTTATAATGGCTTTGACCTTGGCTTATGCGATAGTTTTGATTAAAATATTACCAAAGCAAGAAAGTACAATAAATACTAACAAAAAATAACAAATCAAGAGCTAAAAGATTATTTAGCTCTTTTTTTATAATCAAAAAATTGTTTAGGTGGCAAACTTCGGCATATATTTTCAAATCGGAAAATACGTAGAGTTTATTTTGCCTTTTTGAGTTATTGTTTTGGGTTTTATATGATATACTTTAGACAGAGAAGGAGATAAATAATGGAATATAGCAAAATTGGTCAGTTTATCGCAAATCAACGCAAAGCAAAAAAACTCACTCAAGCAAAACTTGCTGAACAATTATTTGTTAGCGAAAAGACAGTGTCAAAGTGGGAAAATGGAAAAGGTATTCCCGACACAAACTCTTTGCCAAAACTATGTGAGATTTTGGGTGTAGGTTTAAATGAACTTTTGAGTGGAGAAAAAATGGATACAAAAAATGACAAACAAGCAAGTGAACAACTTTTGCTTAGCATGTCAAAAGAACTAGAGTACAAAAACAAAACAATTTGGACATCTATGTGGGTGATAATGATTGTAAGTATGATATCTTTACTTGCGGGACTTTTTATTGCTGCTTTTTTAATACCAGAAGGAATTTTTCAACTATTAACAATATTGGGTGTATGTATTTTATTTTTAGTGCCTTGCTTTTACGCTTTGAAACTTGAAGTTTCGGTCGGAGCTTATAAATGTAAAAAGTGCGGTTGCGAAATTGTACCTTCTTATAAACAGGTGCTTGGGGCAATGCACAGCGGAACTACACGTTATCTAAAATGCCCTAACTGCAATCAAAGATCTTGGTGTAAAAAAGTAATAAAATAAGTATTTAATTAATATATCTTTTGTGGTATAATAAAAGTATGAGAATAGTAACTTTAACTAGCCATTATATCAAAGATATATCTACTCTATGTGTAGATAGTTTTTTGGACGGGGAGTACTCTTATTATTTGCAAATGAAAAATCTAAAAGGTCTTGATAGTTTTGTGGACTTTTGCTCAGTTTCAAATATCAAAGACAAGTTTGATGATAAACATATTTTCTTAGGAGCTTTTGATGAAAATACTTTGATTGGGGTGTGTTGCGTTAATCTAAAGATTGGAAATATACTACTGCTATTTGTAGATAAAGATTATCAAAACCAAGGTGTTGGAAAAGCTTTACTAGGTAAAGCCGAAGAAATCGCCAAAGAAAGAGGCCTTAAAAAATTAACCGTAGACTCTACGCACTTCGGGGTAAGATTTTATAGGGCAAACGGCTATAAAGAAGTGTCAAAAGAACAAATCTTGAGCGAAGGCCTTATATTTACCACAATGTCAAAAAACATATAAAAAAACTAGCAGAAAACTGCTAGTTTTTTTGTTGTATATGTTTGTTTAGTTTTTGTCTGTGGTTATGCTTTTTTTATTTTCACTACCATCTTCAAGGTTTGTTTCTTTGTTTTCGCTAGATTCTTTTTGAGCTTTAGTGTGGGTTGTTTCAATAGTAGCAGAATCTATAACTGTTTGATTTTCTACCCCTTTGCTTTGAGGGGCGTTTTGATTCTTTTTTTCTTTTATTTTTCTTTTTGCCCAAACAAATAACATAGCATATAGACAACCAAGTATTGTACTAACGCCATTTAGCCATATGTCGCTTACTTGTGGAAATCTTGGTACTGGCAAAATAAATTGCATAATTTCTATAAATAGTCCTGTTGCAAAACCAATAATTACTGATTTTAGTAGTGGCTTTTTGCAGACCGTTCCGATATATAAACCAATTGGAACTAGCATTGTGATATTGGTTAAAAAGCCCCACATCGATTCTGGCACTGGCGACCATATGATATCTTTTGATGCCCATTTACCGCTAAAATCCCAAACTACTTTGATCCCATCTCCAAAACTTATATCAGAAAAAACACCAACCGCAAGGACAATAGAATACAAAATAAGTAATATCGTTGGAATTATGATTTTCACTTTTTCATTATTAACAAAAAGTATAAATATTGCAGTGAGCAAAAGCCCCACATTAAAAACAATTCCTATAATTAAATCCATATTTTTATTATATCATAATATTATAAAATAACAAATTATTACAAAAACTTAATACTTCTTTTAATTTTTTGAATTTTTATAAAAAAAGAACATACATTTTTTTGTATGTCCTTTTTATTTTAACTAAAATATCTTCATAAGTTCCTTTGGAGGCATCTTTGAGTATTTACGTATAGGTAGGAATGTACCAACCGCAACAACGGCAAGACAGATAAGTGCTATCCATAGGTACATCAAACCAGAAGTTGTAAATACTGATACTGTAACTGGTATTTGTGATACAACAACAATATTGCTTACTGCTGCAACAACAAATGTAAATAGTATAGTAATCAAGAAAATCAATAGAGCGATACTTGCACTACACAATACAAATATACCAGCGATATCGCCTTTACCACAACCTAGAGTTTTCAAAACACCAATATCATTTTTCTTGTCGGCGATCATTTGGCTGATGAAATAGTACATAAGTACTAGTGAGTATATAGCCATAAAGATACTTGCAACAAGGAAAGCTGATTTCATAACAGAAATTCTTTCACCATAGTTTGTGATAGTATTTGAGTTTGTAGAAACAAATGTAAAGTCTTTTGCTTCCAAAATGTTAATTACGTCTTCAATTTTGTCATTTCCTACACTTGTAAATAATACCTTTGTATTTGTAGAAAATGTTGTTTGAGCAAGGATATCTCTTTCAAATCTAGCTTGGGTAAATAGAATTTCAACATCGGTAGCTTCTTCGTCGGCTTCAAATACACCAGCAATAGTATATTCTATAGCTTCACAGTTGTTTAGTTTAATGGTCAAGGTTCTATTTGCACCAAGTGTGTGATCAAGGCCTAAATCTACATTTGCGCCCACCATTGTTCCAAGAGGGGTATAACCTGGCAAACCATTTGTTATTTCGTTATAAAGGTCTGTAGAAATAATAATATCAGTTGATCCAATGTCTGACATTGTAAGGTCTGTCTTTAAGTAAATTGAACCACTAAAAGAATCTATCAATGTTGCAGTTAGATTTGTTGTATTGATAAGGTTTGTATTATCTTTTTCGATAGTAGCAACAAGTCCATCTACTTGTGGGTGTTCAAGTGCATAACTTTTGATAAAACCTGCAGTTGTGTGCAATACGCTATAGATATAGTTTAGTTTAAAATCAAACTCTTCTGCGTTTGCTTGTTCTCTAAAGCCTAGTGTATCGCTAGAAACAAATTTTTTGTAGTCAGTTTTGTATACGCCACAAACTTTGATATAACCATAGTTTGTAGAAATTTCTTTTCCGATAAGACCAGCAAATTCGTCATCTTCGGTACCTTCAAAATATGATAGTTGAACGATTCCGCCATTTTTGTAATATGCACCATATTTTTTCAAAAGTGCCGCAAAGTAGTCGCTTATAACTACTTCGTTATCGTATTGTGGGTATGCACCGCTCAAAACATCTTGTTTCAAAATGTTTTGGTCTGGCATATCATCTAGGTCACTGATAAGGCCTTTGATTGTGAAATTTTGTGCGTTTGAACTATAAAAGCCTTGGCCAAAGTCTACTGCAAAGTTTACTTTTGCCATATCTTTAAAGCTATTCATAATAGAAAGATCTTGTTTTCTGAAATCTTCGATTATGTTATCTGATAGAGCATCATTTATTGGCTTTGAACTATCCGTCGATCCATAAACAAATGCGACATAAGGGGTGTCTTTTTCTTGTATAGAATTTGCCAATACTCTATTATAGTTGTATCCATCTAAGATAAAAAACACACTAAAGAATAACAGTGCAAGACATGATAGCAAAGTTACAAATGTAAAGCTTACTTTTTTAGCAGCAAGATATGAGTAGGCTAATTTTACAGTTTGTTTAGCGCCCAATTTACTCTTTGTAAGAGCGTTTGCAGTGTTTAACTTTTGAGCAGGAACTTTAGGCTCTTCTGTTTTTGCTTTTTTGGTCAAACGTTTATCATCAACGATTACACCTTTGTCTAGGGTAATTATTCTGTCACCATATTTTTGCATAGCGTCTTCTTTGTGAGTTACGGCTATGATAAGGTGATTTTCTGAGTATTTTTTTAATACTTCCCAGATAATGTCTGAGTTTCTCTTATCAAGACTGGCTGTTGGTTCGTCTACCAAAATTACTTTTACATTCATAAGTAATGTACGAGCAACCGCTACTCTTTTCTTTTCGCCACCGCTTATTTCGGCAGGCATACGATCGCCAAAGCCACTAAGACCAACTATCTCTAAAGCTTCGTTTACCTCTTCGTCACTTGCATATTGTCCGTGAATTGCTTTTTCTAGTCTAACGTTTTCGGCAACGGTAAGACTAGGAATAAGTGTGTTTTCTTGGATAATAAAGTCAACGTAACTATTACGGTAAGCGTCCATTTGTTTTTGGTTTAGAGTCTTTAGGTCTACACCATCAACTAAAATTTGGCCTTCTTCGTATTTGTCAATACCACCAATAAGTGAAAGAAGCGTACTCTTACCGTTACCACTCGCACCAGCGATAAAGGTGATGCCTTTTTCGTCAAAGTCGATGTTGATATCAGTAAGGGCTTTTACTTGATTTTCGCCACGGTTATAATGGACTTTGTTTAATTTTTTAATTTGAATCATACTCTACCTCTAAAAAAATTCTAAATAAAGCAGTTTTTTCTTTTATAAATATATTATACATTTATTGCTAAAAAAAACAAACTAAATAAGCAAAAAAAACACACCATAAGGTGTGCCTTTTTTATATTTTTAGAATAAATTTTATATCAGTACCAACTGTCTCAAAAGCAAAGCCTGTAATTCCGACAACATCTAGTTCTCTAACAAGACCTGGGCCATTGTCGTTGCCGATAAGGGCTTGGAATACAAGATCACCGATGTCTTCACAAAGTGCTCTTGCTGATGTATTACCAACAACACTACCAATAACAGAAATCACTTGAGATGTTTGATCTGCGGTAAGGCTGTTTAATTTCATATTCTTTGGTGTGATTTTATATGTTCTTGCGTCTGTTTGCTCTATAGAAAAGTTTACAGAAACATATGCGTCGTTTGGTATGTATTTTATAAACAAACTAACAGGAAATACATTTACTGCAGATTTTAATTCTTTTAGCGAAGTATGGAAAACAACGTTTACATCTATTTTGTTGCCGTTGGCCATAGATGTTAGGTTGCTAAATGTAATTTGCTTTAGCGAAATGTCCAACTCTAAATCTTCGCCAATTTGTGCAGAAGAATTTAAAAGTGATTGCACCAAACTTGCAACTTGAACATCAGTTAGTTGTATTTCTTGGGTAGCATTTGTAAGGCCAGAAATATCATCGTTGATTTTGTATTCGCCGTTTTCTACGGTATAAAAACCAGATAGTCCAGCAAGATCAAATTGCTCAAAGGCAATGTTTGTACTCTCATCAGTAATAGGGGTTGTAATCATTGTGGTCTCATCAAAGTCTTGCCCCATCTTTTTCATAATATTGATAATTCCAAAAATGTCTATGCCCAAAACAACCCTAACATAAAAATATATGCCAAGCAATACAACCGCAACAACTGCGACTATAATGCCAATAATTTTGAGCATAGCAAATAAAAATCCAAAGTTATTTTGCTTTTTTGCTTCTTCCATTATATTCTCCTAAAAGATTAATATTATACCTACTATAATAGCATCTATGACAAGTAATCTAAACAAAAGACCTATTGGTGACAAAAAGTCTTTGATTACCCACCAAATTACTTTCCAAATAAACTTAAAAATTCCTTTAAAGAAATTCCATATAACACTCATAGTTTTTCTCCTATATATTTATTATAACGAAAAGATAATACATTGTCAATAATTGCCCCTTTGTATAAAAAAGATGTTTTGACTATTTTTTATACAAAATCAACTTAAACATTGACAAAATACTTTGGTTGTTATATACTTATAGGGTACTAAAAATTTGCCAAATAAGACAACTTTTTAGTACAAATATTCCCTCTTTATATGTACCACTAGCTCAGCTGGATAGAGCGTTGGTCTACGGAACCAAAGGTCGGGGGTTCGAACCCCTCGTGGTACACCACAAGACAAAGCTTTTTTGCTTTGTTTTTTTATATCAAATTTGTCATATAAAAAATGTAAAAATCAACGTTAAAAGATATGTTTAGTGAGGTGCTTATGGAAGTTATTAGTGCTAGTGCAAAAGATTATCTTACCTTTAGGGAAACATCTAAAAAGTGTGATTACCTAGGCGTACATACCCCTTATAGTTATTGGGTTGTGTGCAATTTCTTTGGGGATAGTTGCTTTATGCTAAAAGACCAAGAAAACATAATCGGCACTATTATGACCGTGCACAATAAAGACACCTTGTTTGTTTGGCAAATAGGCGTCATAAAGGAATATAGAAGAAAAGGTTATTCGCAAATACTTTATGATGCAGCGCTAAACTTTGCCCGTCAAAATGGCCAAACAAAAATAGCAATGTCGGTTGACCCTGAAAACGAAGCTAGTTTGAAAGCGATTAACCGCTTTTGTAAGCGCAACAATTTGCTTTCTAAACAGGTAGGTTCTGTAGACATTGTACTTCCTGAAGAGGACTATGATGAATCTGAACTCTTGCTTGAAATCGCTATAGATTAGTGTTTATATTTTGCCCCGCTAGATTTTTCTTGCGGGGCATTTTTTTTTATTAATAATATTTTATTGTGTGATATACAAAAAATGTGTTATTATGTTTTTGTAAAATATTAAAAATAAGCGTTGGTAAAAAAAATGTAATTTAGATTTTTAACATACGTTCACACAACTAAAATGGGGATAACGATGATTTATTTTGTAAGGCATGGCCAAACTGAATGGAATAAAATTGGAAAGATGCAGGGCCATATGGATATTAAGCTCAACGACGAAGGCAGAGCTCAAGCCAAGGTTGTTAAAGAAAAGTTGCAAGGTGTTGCTTTTGATAAAGTGTTTTCAAGTCCACTAAAAAGAGCGATAGAAACTGCACAGATAATTAACGGCCAAGATATCACAATAGACCAAAGACTCATCGAAAGATTTAATGGAGAGTTAGAAGGAAAACTAAAAAATGAGATTGCAGTTTATCCAGATTTTAACGACCCAAATGACACGCGTTTTGGCATCGAATCGCTTGATAATTTTAGAGGTAGAATCAATAGTTTTCTAGACGATTTGACAAAAAGCTATAAAGGACAAAATATTTTGGTTGTGACTCACGCTGGAGTTTGCCTTTATGTTAGATGCTTTTTTGAAGGAGAGCCAAGTGGTAACCTTTACGAAAGTTACAAACTAAATAATTGTGAATTTTTAAGCTACAAAAACTAGCTAAAATGATAAAATTTGTACAAACTTCGTTTTGCTAGGTTTTGTTTGACAATACAAAGTTTTATATACTAAAATTATTTTATAAATAAGGAGATTTTTTATGGGCGAATTTATGAATAATAACACTAAACAACTACGTTGGTACAACCGCAACTTTTACTGGGCAGGTACAATACTTATCACCGCCGTTATTCTCTCAATTTATTTTATATTTAGAAGTGATGATATGTTTTCTCCTTCAGCGGCAGACACCCCTGCGATTTTGAGCTTTTTGAGAGGGCTTTATATTGCAATCATAGGCAGCCTTACTATGTACAATGGTTTCACGGTTATATTTTATACTTTGTCTATATTCTTCTCACTTCTTTATATCGAAAGGCGTATTGGAACTTTAGCAACTCTTCTTTTGGTTTTGAGTATTATATTTTCTGTACATCTTATTTCGGTGCAAGTTGTTGATACGGGTGCAAACGGCTCTTATATGCTATCACCTCATATACTTGTGTATTCTTTGTTTGGGTTTGTTGTTTTTGACTTTTTCTGGTCTTTGCGCAAGTCTGTTAGAAATACACCAAATGTTGCCTTTGGACTTATTACAATTTTCTGTCTGTATATAGTTAATAGTTTCGTATATACACTTAGTAGCGTACCTGCATTTATGTTTTATCCTTATGAGTTGTTTGTACTTGGCTGGGGAACACAATTATTTATGCTAGGCGGAATATTTGCATCTATAATACATATTGCCGCAATACACGGCCAAAACATTAATTATAATAGTTAAAAAATATCAAAAAATAAAAAAACTACTAGGATAACCTAGTAGTTTTTTTGATTTTTACACTGCTTCAAGATTGTCGTTTGTAAATGAGACATAAATTGTAATGTTGTTAGCTGGCATACTGAACTGAACATCAAAGTAAACTTTATCGGTAGTACCTTCTACTATATAATACATCCTGCCTTGTCTATAACCTAGAAGTGGAACTGCTCTAACTATAATTTGTTCTCCATAGTATCCTGTACCGATATGTGTAGCTGAGCCACCAGAAGTGATTGGCGCCATAGTAATTTGATATATTCTATTGCTTTCTGTATATTGCGCAGTGTATGTTGCATTTTGGGTTGCAACTGTAAGTGCTGGGCTCCATCCAGAAAATTCGTATTCTTTGTCTATTGTTGACTCTTTTGTTGGTGTTGCGCCGCTATAGCTTGGCATTGCACCAAAATCAAAAGAAGCTTGATACAATAATGTGTCATCATGGTTTACAAATCTAATTGTATATTGACAAATAGTAAATTTTGCATAGAAAGTCAAATCACAAAGTTCATTTCCTTGGATAGATGTTTCTTTGTAGCCAGTAAAGGTTGGGTTTCTATACCATCCTTCAAAGTTGTAATGATCTTTTACAACGTTTGTTGGCAAGACAACTTCAAAGTCGCTTACTGAGTATTCTTCTGCATAGTTCTCATCTAAAATTACTCCGTCATAAGTAACATATGTAATAGTATAATTGATTAAAGAAAATTCTACTACAATTGTTATATGTCCACTAGGCATTGTGAATTGTTTAGATGTAAGTTGAATATGATTTGTTGGGTCGCTATTTAGATAATAATACATGTTGTCAAATTCATATCCTTGTTCTGCAGTGTAAGATACTTCAATAATATCGCCTATATATGCCAGAGTTTTATTTGCTGACAATGTACCGCCTACTGGATCAACAGCAACTACGATATATTGTATTTTTTCAAAAACAGCATGAATTAATACATCGCTTTCTGGCATTGTAAAACTTGTTGCTGTTTGGTCGATATCAACTCTTGTTTGTGTTTTTTCTATAGTATAATATAGTTCTTTTAGTTTCCAACCTTCCGCTGGAGTTACTACTAAGTTTTGTTGGGCTCCTACCATAGATACATCTGATTCTATATTAATAGTTCCAGAACCTGTAACTGTTCCTAAATCTGTATGATAATATGCAAATAACCAGTGAGCATAAACTTTTATATTTGTTTTTGTTCCTTGGCTTATTGTAAACTCATCATCAGGTGTTCCAGAAGCGGTTGTAGAGTAACCTTTGAAAATATATCCTTCTTTGACAGGAGTAGGTAAAGTAAATGTAGGAGTAACAATAGTAAATGTTGATACTGGAGTTGTTGAGAAACTACCTCCGTTAAGCTCATATATGATTGTATATTGGATTTCAACAATACTAATAAATATTGAGATATCCCTTGGTGGCATTATAAATTTGTTATTTTTAATATCTATTCTTTCTAGTGTGCCTGACTCTATATAATACATTTCTGCTACACGGTAACCGTCTGGCAAAGCAATATTTATATCTACTTCTTCATTTGTAGAGGCTTTGTTTGCTATATTATAAATACCACTGTTTTGACTAGTAATTGTAAACTCTTTTGCTCTATATTGAGCGGTGTATTTTCCACTAGTACTTTTTGATACTGTAAAAGTAAATACTCTACTAGTGCTAACTTCTTTTCCGTCTCTTAGCCATGATACAAATTCATAGCCTTCTTTTTCTTTTGCGGTAAGGGTAACGCCATCGCCTTCTTTATATTCGCCGTCCCCAGATAGAAGTTCAAGTATTTCTTCGTCGCCGTAAAATTCAACAACTAAAGGATCTTCTCTTAATAAGAAGTACCAACCAGCAAAACCTGCTCCGCCAACAAGTATTATGCTGAAAAGAATAATAAGAAATTTTTTCATAAAACCTCCCTGATTTTTCATTTATACAGACATTATAACATTTTTGGATAAAAACTCAAATAAATGTTATTTACAAATATAAATATTATCGTTTTATTTTCTATTCCCAGTTCGATACTTTATGTTTTTTGTTAATTTGTTTATAATTTAGAGTGATATAAGATTTTTTGCGGCAGTCTAGAATAAACTTTCTACCCTCTTCGTTACGGGTATATACTAGTAAAAATTTGCCAGTATGTTTTTGAAGTTCTTTATCAAACTCTTCGACATATTCTTTCTTTTGGCCGATGATAGTAGGACAAGCAAAAGAAACTCTTTCGTCTGGTTTTTTGAAGATATTTTGTCTGATTAAAATATATCTTGGATTTTCGATTGGAGAGAGAAGTTCGGTTATGGCGGTGTTGAAGATATTTTCTTCTCTTACGCTACCACCCATAAGCACAATTGTTATATCTTTTTTGTCATTTTCTTTGACTTTGATATAAGAATTGGTTTGGATAAGACCCATAAACTTGAGAGTATGAAGCACTGCTTTTGCAAGAGTTTTTATAGATCTTTTTGGCGATATATGAGAAACTATTTTATCGATAATTTTGCTTGAGTAAACTGCAAGAATAAATAATATTACTATACCGCTAAGCATCATAATCCAATTTCCTGTACTCATAAAACCATCGTAAAAAATGTAACTTATAATCATCATAATACCAGTGACAAGTGCTTGGATAAGGGCATTTTGTAGAGTAAAAGCTCTTACTCTTTTTTCTTTCGGAACGTCAGTTTCCAAAAATGTTCTTGCTGAGCCTGAAGTTTCATTTTGCCATGAATTTTTTGTTTGCTCTCTATTTTGAGCAATGGCCAAAGTTGTTTCGTTAATTTTATTTACATTTTTCTCGCTATATGGTGGTTTGATGTTGGTAAGTCTATCAATACCACTTTCAATACCCTCTTTGGTATAATTTGGACCAACAAAACACTCAAATCTACGCTCAAGCATATCTAAATCACACGAAGAAACGCTAGAATATTGTTCGGTGCTTTTCTTTATTTTTCGGGCTATTAGTTTATCCTCTAAGATATATTCTGGCTCTACAGTGGCAAGGTGCCATATGTTAGATACTTTATTTGGGTTATTCTTATCTATACGAATTGCCCTACCACGCATTTGGTTAGATAGCATAAAACTACCAACAAAACTTGCAAGGATCAAAGAGTTTATACAAGGAGAATCCCACCCCTCGCCAAGTAGCGATTTTGTGCCGACTAAAATGTTAATTAAACCATCTTTAAAAATTCGGCTAACTATTTGGACCTTTTGTTTATTTCCGCCTTTGAAGTTAAACTCAGAGTAATTTGTTCCTGCAATTTCTTTGCAAGAAAATTCTTTTGAGGTCATTTTTTGAACATTTGAAAAATGTTCTTTTAGGGCGGTTGGAAGTATTACTAAACTTCCTGATAATACACCTATATTTGTCTTTGTGAATTTTCTACGCAAAGTTTCAAATATACTTACAACGCTTATGTTTGTTATTTCATTTTTTGTGCCGATATCTTTGATACTTTCTTTTTTGATATAGTCGGTAAGTATAAGCATACGCAATTCTTTACCTAGGGCTTTTATCTCACTATCTGCGATAATCTCTACACTGTCTAGTTTGCCCATAGAAGAATAAACTTGTTTTTTTAGTTTGTCATTTAAATCAAGCGCAACTTTGCCTTTTTCGATAAGAGAGTATTTTTTGAAGGTTGCGTTTATCTCGGCTTTTTCTTCTTCGGTTGTAAGGTCTGAAGATAGCAAAAAGTTAATAGCTCTCTCGCCATACAAAAGTGAAAACTTAGGCAAATAGCCTTTGGTTGTAAGAATCTTTTTTAGTTTGCGTGGAACTTTGAGCTCTGCCTTTTGGAAAAGTACAAGAAGTGCTATTATTTCTTTGCTATTGGTATAAAGAAAGTCATAGTCGTCTTTTTTTATTTCCATTGTTCTTTGGTAAACCGATTGTAGAGTTTGGCTTGACAAAAATTCATTTAGGGCGTTATTTGCTCTTTCTTTGTAATCTTTGAAATTCTTTATTTCTTTTTCAGTTGGGAAATTTAGATATACAAAGTCTTGATGCGGACAAAGGGTGTTAGTTTTAACAAGTTCCGGAACGCCGATTTCTTCATCAATCTCGCCACAAATTGTTTGGTATCTTTGCCACTCTGTAGCACTCGCATCATATGGTGGAGTTGCTGTAAGAGATACAATCTTGATATCTTTATCAAGGCCTTTGATAAACATCTCAAGTGACTTTTGCCATTCATTTTGCAAATGGTGTGCCTCGTCTAAAGCAATGGTTTTAATTCCTTGCTCTTTAACTAGGTTAAATAGGTCTATGTTAGAATAATCTATTGTTTCGTCTTCGCTTTCCACTTTAATTTTATTTAGCGCAGAATACATCGCTTGGTATGTTATAGAATTAAGCAGGGCTAGTTTGTTTAGGTTAGAAGAATAATACTTTTCTAACTTTTCGCCTTCAGGAACAAAAAAGTCTCCAAATCTTTCACCCCATTGGTCACGTATTGTAACCGTTGGAGAAAAGATAAGACAAGGGCTATTTAGTCTACGTATAAGTTCAAGGCCAAGTATGGTTTTGCCGCTGCCAGGTGCAGCTACGACGTTAATTCGGCCGTCGTGCATATGGTTGTCTACAGTATCTAGTATTCTTTGTTGATAATCTCTAAAAGTTCCTTTGAATACTATTCCTTCAAAATCTTTCATTTCTTCTCCGTTTTATTTGTTAAAATCTCTTTCTATTACTTTCTTTAGTGATAGCAATTCTTCTCTCATAGTAGAAGCACCTGCAGTAAGGCCTATAATGGAGTCTTTGGTTATGTTTATACCAGCGTTTTTTAGAGCATCTTTATAACTGTATATGTCTTCGATAAATATACTAGGACATACGGTTGATAAATTGTTATATAGCTCTTTTGTATTGCTTGAGTTTTTGCCTCCAACTACTATCATTACATCAACGCTTTTTGCAAGGTCAAGAGATGATTTGTTTATTTCTCTTTGGGCGGTGCACATTGATTTGTTGATCATTATTTCGCAGTTATTTTGCTTTGCTATCTTTTCTATCTTGTCTGTTAAAATCTCTGCTAGGCTTATGTTAAAAGTTGTTTGGCAGATAAGATAGAGTTTTTTGTTTTTTATGTCGTTTAGTTTTGTAAGGTCACTTTCGTCTTGAATTAAAATAGATGATTGTGCCCAACCTATAGTTCCCTCTACTTCAGGGTGTATTTTTTCTTTATATTTACCAAGAATAATTATTTCGTAGCCTTTGAGCGAATACTCTTTTACCTTATTGTGTATATTCTCTACATTGGGGCAAGTGCAATCAAGGTAGGGTACACCTTTTTTGTTTAAGATATCATAAGTGCTAGGTGGCTCACCGTGGCCTCTTATTATTGCTATAGAGTCTTGAGTTAATTTATCGATATCATTTTCGGTTCGGGCTCCTAGTGCTAGTAAAAAGTTGTTTGTGTTTTTGTTGTGCACTATTTCTTTGAATATTGTAACGTTTTTACCATCGTTTATGGTGTCGATTACCCTATTTATTGCCCTTCGGCAGCCTGAACATAGGCCGCATATTTCTGCTATTTTTATTTCCATAGTTATATCATATCAAATATTTTTGTTTTTGCAAATTAAAAAGATAAAGGCTGTTTTTTGCGCTATGATTTTTTACTTTTTTTAAGCATTTTGTGGGCAATATATTTGCTAAAATAAAAAAAACACCTGCGGTATAGCAAGTGCTTTTTATATATTCATTTAATAAAGAAGTTTAGATACTTTTTGTTTTCTTTACTAATAACAAAACCTATTGTTATGGTTAAAATTAATGTTATTGCAAAAGGAATGGTTGTCCATAAACAATACAACAAGTATAAACATCAAATAGTGTTATTTTTCTACTTCGATCAAAAATTCTTTTGCACACGCAATGTAGCTAGATCTTGTATTGCTTGGACTAGATAGTGCTGCTCTTGTGTAGTAGCCTACTACTTCGTCTGAGTTTTTGAAATATTCATCAAGCTCAGCGTCGTCGTTTAGCATTTCTCTTAGTTTGTCGAAGTTAAATTTATCTCTTGAAACATTTTTCTTTAGCTCTTGCAAAACATATCCAACAACTATCTTTCTACCTGTGATTTCCCAGATAGCGTCTTCTTTTTTCTTGATAGGAACTAAACGAGCAAACATATATTCTACTTCGGTAGCAAATTTGATTAGTTTATCTTTACCCATACCGCCGTTAACTAGTAGTGAGTGGTAACCACTATAAGTTTTGTCCAAAACCTCTTGTAGTTGGTTATGGCTAAACTCTAGGTATTTCCAGCTCTCTACTATTTCTAGCAAGAAACTGTCATTGATATCGCCGTCGTATTCTACTTGGCAAGATACCACACCAAAAGCTCTAGGGCCGATAGCATAGATGTATGTGCTACGTTTTTCGCTACCCTTTTCTACATATATTTTTGTAGCAGGAACGCCCATTGGTAATGTAAGGTCTTTTTTGTTTACAATATTAAAGCCGTTTTTTGTAAGTCTATCGATATACTCTTGGGCCATTTTTTCATGAGTAGCTTTGTCATCGAACACTTTGTCTATAACTACAGTAACAGGGAAACCTTCTACCAAGTTTCTTTCGTTTGCTCTATACAAAAAGTGTAGAATATTACGAGTTTCTGGACTTTGATTTAGTTTTTCTGGAGGCATTTGTCTAAAAGCTTTGTCTGCGGTAAAACTATATCTAAAAAATCTGTTTGCATACATATAGTTATTTGTAAACACGTCAGTTTTTACAACTTCTATTAGTTCTTTTTTGTTCAATGTAACTCTTTTGAAGTTGCTTTCGAAACTATTGATTACGCTATCAAAGTAAGCAACTTTTGTTGGGTTTGTTTTTTGAGCTTCTTGTTTTAGCTCGTATAATTTTTTCAAAGTACGCATAAGTGTTACTTCGGTAATTTGAGGTAGCATATAAGGAAGATTATTTTGTTGCATAAACTTTGCAGACTCTGCTGGTGGTGGAACTTTAAAATCTTTTCCTTGTTTGCCTTTGATTATATTTAGCTCGTTAGAAACAAACTTGTCTGCCTCTACTGAGCTATCATACATAAGTGATAGTAGGTAATAAGCTTTGGCTTTTTCGTATTCTTCTTTGTCTAAATGGTAATAACCAAAAGCCCTTATCATACGGGCATAATCTTCTATATACCATACTTTTGTAAAGGCATCTTGAAGGTATTTGTATCCGTCTTGAGTTTTCTTTTGTAATTTGCAAATTTCAAAAAGTTCAAGAAGCGATGATACGTCCATTGGGTTTTTCTCACCGACCATCTCAAGCACTTTTTTTGCTTCGTCAAATTTCTTTAGTTCGATTAAGCAAAAACTTTTTACCTTCAAAAAGGCTACTTCGTCTTTTGCCACCCAGATACAACTTTCTTTTGGGTTCTTTGTAGAATAAATAAGCATCTCTGCAAAAGAATCAAATTGATATCTTTTTGCATCTTCTTCTACACCATTTGGCGCAGGAGGAACAGGTTGAGCGGCGATATAATCTAGTGTTGCGTTGATTATATCAAGGGCCTTTGCAAAATCTTTAGTAGAGATTGATTTGCCAACCAAGTCGTATAGTTTAAGATAAGTTTTTGGACGAACGTCTCTTAGGAAGTTTTCTCTTTCATCTGGCGAAAGGTAGTCACCTAGATATAAACTCAACAAATGAGTTTCTGCTTCTTTAGTTTCGTCTTTTAAACTTTCGTTAATCGCATTTTCGATAGTTTGTCTTTTTTGGGTGTTGTCACCTTTTAGTTTTGATAAAAAATCTTTTAGCATAATTTCTCCTATATGGGCTAGTATTATCACAAAAATTATAACAAAGCGGCAAAATATTTGCAAATAATATCATCATTTGTTTGATTATTTTTGCTTTTTTGTGGTATTCTAAAGAAAATAAATAGTATAAAGGAAATGTTAAATATGTTCGGAAGAAGAAGCGATGGCGTACCTGTAGAAGGTCTTGGAATAATCGAGAAAGCAAGTCCACACTTTATGGTGGCAAGAAATGATGCTTGTAACAGCATCACTAACCCTGTAAGATGCGAAAATATGGACGCATGGATTGCAGAGAAAAGAAAAGAAGGCAAAAACTATAGTTATATGGACGTAGTACTTGCAAGTATAGTAAGACTTCTTGCTATAAGACCTTGGCTAAATAGATTTGTTGTAAGAGGAAAGATATTCCAACGTAAAGGAATCTTTATCTCTATGACTGTAAAAAAATCTTTGAAAGATAGCGCCGCCGAAACTGTTATCAAAGTTGGCTTTGACGGAACAGAAACTATCGACCAAGTAAAAGAAAAATTCCGTGCTGAGATAGAAAAGGCTTGGGGCGAAGAAACAGCAACTGAAAGCGCTGGTAAAAAGTTTACTAGACTTCCACAGTTTCTATTTAGATGGGCTATGGGCCTAGTTAGATACTGGGATAATAGAGGTATGCTTCCTAAATCTTTAATTAAGGCTAGTCCTTTCCATACAAGTGTATTTTTGACTAACCTAAAATCTATCAAAACTGATGCTATTATTCACCACCTATATAACTTTGGTACTACATCATTGTTTGTAGCTATGGGTAAAGAAAAAGAAGCACCTGTAGTAGATAATGGCAAACTAGCAGTTGGCAAGATAATGAACCTAGGCATCAATATGGACGAACGTGGTTGCGACGGTTTCTACTTTGCAAGATCTTTAAAAATATGGAACGATATTTTCCAAGATCCTACTATACTAGAGCGCCCATTTACAGAGGAAGACATTATTAACAAATAGTAAATAAAAAAACCTAACTAAAATTTAGTTAGGCTTTTTTTTATTATTGATTTTTTGCGTTATCTTTTGTTTGAGTTTGAGCTAGTGTTACATTTTCTTTTACTACTGAAAAGTATTCATCTCTTTGTCTTGGGGTAATCATACCTTGATCACACGCTTCCATACGGTTTACCATTTCAGTCAAAATATATGCTTTAACATCTTTTGGTAACATACCATCTCTTACTTCTTCGTATTTAGAAGCGGTAAGCAAGTGATAGCCAACTTCTTCGTAGTCTAGTTTTGTGCCAACTGTAACACCTAGAGCCTCAATCTTTTTGTCGCTCATAGTTACATCAAGACCATTGTTGCCATACATATTTACAAAAGCTTGATCTTCAGGTTTTGCAAGGTTTAAGATGCTTTTGCCTTTTTCTTCTGCGGCACTGATTGAAGTAACTGTTGCTGCTTTTACACTGCTTCTTGTAATTTCCATAATTGTTCCCCCTCTCTTTGTTAAATGATTTAACTTTATTAATGATTTTATTATAAACGAGGTTTAAATATTTTTCAAGATGTATTTTTGTTTTTTTATTATTTTTTGTTAAAAAAACAAACAATACACTTTCTCCTCAATAAACATTTATTATTTAAAAAAGAATAATAGTTAACCAGTATTGTTTTTTGTGCAAAATAATTTTTTGCCTTTGTTTTACAATAAATAATATTTTTGATATACTTTTTTTTGTAATTAAAAAGTGTTTTTTAAAAAGAGGAAATAAATGTTAGAAAGCGAAAATAACACAAAGACTTTTGACTCTAGCCAACTTTTAGAAGCTTTAACTTTGCTAAGAGATGGTCTTGTAAAAAACGGCGAACAAAATAAACATGTAGAGAAAATGTCTAAATGGATAGAAAACATAGATAGCATAGATACTATAAAAGATATCGCCGAAAATATGCACTACAAAATAGATCCACGTTGTGATTATTATGACACAACAGAAATGTTTGATTATCTAACTGGTTATTGGGCTAGTGGGGAATACAACAAAAAAGATTTAACTGCTTTTTATCCAATAAAAGACGAACGTGTAGAATTAAAAAAAGTCTTTGCTGATATAAAAGCAGTTGCCGAAAAATGTATTGAGCTTTTTAAGGTTGACCAAAGCAGTTTTGAGAAAGAACAAAATTCTCTATCTCAAAAGATAAGAAAATTATATGACACTATGCTACGTATACGTAGTTTTGACCCACAAAGAGCTGCTAATGTTTGTAGACTTAGCCTTCACACTGCAGAAATTGACGGACTAAAAGAAATAGCAGAATATTTTGACATAGCCAAAAATAGCGATGCCCTTGAGTATATACTAAACTTTTGCAAACACTTCATATACCAAAACCATTGGGGCAACCTTCATATGCCTATTGAAGGAATTTGCAATATGGCAAAAGCTATATTGGAAGGTAAAGATTAATCTTTTGCCTTGGTTATAAATAGTAATTAAAAAAGAACTCAGTTTTTTGAGTTCTTTTTTTGTTTATTCTACAACCTCTGAATGTTTCTTTGTAAACTGGCTGTTGTATAAGTCGGCATAGAAACCGCCTTTTTTAAGAAGGGTTTTGTGGTTACCAGTTTCTATGATGTTACCATCTTTCATAACCAAAATAATGTCTGCGTTTTTGATAGTAGATAATCTATGAGCGATTACAAAAGAGGTTTTGCCTTCGGCTAGTTTATCCATCGCTTTTTGGATTTGCTCTTCGGTACGAGTATCAACCGAACTTGTTGCTTCGTCTAAAATAAGCATAGGGCTATTGTTTACCATTGCCCTTGCTATAGTAAGCAACTGTCTTTGGCCTTGGCTTATATTTGCTTTTTCGTCGACAACCATATCATACCCTCCAGGAAGGGATCTAATAAAGTGATCTATGTGTGCAAAACAACATGCATTTTCGATTTCTTCTTTAGTTTTTCCGTGAGTGCCGTAGGCTATGTTTTCTCTGATAGTTCCTTCAAATAACCAAGTATCTTGCAAAACCATACCAAAGTAACTTCTTACCTCTTCTCTTGGCATAGATTTGATAGAGATTCCATCGATTAAGATATCTCCGCTGCCTATTTCGTAAAATCTCATAAGCAAGTTTACTATGGTTGTTTTTCCGGCACCTGTTGGGCCTACGATAGCAACTTTTTGACCGGCTTTAATTTTTGTACTAAAGTCCTTGATTATTATTTTGTCTGGGTTGTATCCAAAAGAAACATTTTGGAATTCTATATCACCTTTTACTTTTTCTAGTTGCCATTGTTTATTTTCTTTTTGTTGTTCTTCTTCGTCCAAAAACTCAAAGATTCTTTCACTAGCAGCTGCAGTTGATTGCAAAGTGCTAGAGATATTGGCAACGTTGCTTATTTGGTTATTAAAGCTACGCATATAACTTACAAAAGCAACAATAGTTACAGCAAAGGCAGGATTGTTATTTTTTATTGCTATCCATGCACCTACTATACATACTGCAACATAGGTTAGGTTTCCTATAAAGTTCATAACAGGGTGCATAAGTCCGCTAAGAAAGTTTGCTTTTGATGAAGAGTTAAACAATTTTTTATTAGTTTTTTCAAACTTGTCTTGGGCTTTTTGTTCGCCACCAAATACCGATACTACAGCGTGTGCTGAATATATCTCTTCTATTTGGCCATTGATATCTCCAAGCTCTCTTTGTTGTCTTATAAAATACTTTTGAGAGAATTTAACAACCAAAAGTATCAATCCTCCTGATATAGGAAGCATAACAAACATAACTAGTGTAAGTAATGGACTATTAACTAGCATCATAATAACAGAGCCAAGTAGCATTGTTGCGCTAGAGATAATAGAACTTAGACTATTGCTCAAACTATGACCTAATGTATCTACGTCGTTAGTAATACGTGACAATGTATCACCAAAGCTATTATCGTCAAAATATTTTAGTGGAAGTCTGTTTATTTTACTAGCTAGATCTGTACGATATTTTTTTGTTACTTGAGAAGTAACCTTTGACATTATTACGCCTTGAACTAAATTCAATAGTGCACTTAGTACATACATAACAATAAGTATAATACCAAAGTAAGCTACCTTTGACATATCTATAGATATCCTAAGTGAAACTGCCTCTACTATATGATTGCCTATTTTTTTGATTATTTCTGGAGCTGCTATGTTAAATGTTGTACTTGCAACTGCAAAAGCTAGAGCAAGGATTACTATAAATCTATAAGGTTTCAATGAACCAAGCAAAGATTTGATGCTCTTTTTGAAGTTCTTGGCCTTAGCAGTGGTTATGTGCATACCTCTTCCTGGAGGTCCCATTTTTGCTGGAGGATTGTTTTTCTTTGTTTCTTGTGTCATTATTTCAATTCCTCCTTTGATAGTTGTGATAGGGCTATTTCTTGATACACCTTACATGATTTCATAAGTTCTTTGTGTGTGCCCATGCCTACCATTTTGCCTTGGTCTAAAACTATTATTTTGTCCGCCTCTAAAATTGTTCCTACCCTTTGGGCTACGATTATCTTAGTTGCGTTTTTTGTATGTTTGTCCAACGCTTTACGCAAGGCTTTGTCTGTTTTGTAGTCTAGCGCCGAAAAGCTATCATCAAAAACATATATCTCTGGGTCTTTAGCTATAGCTCTTGCTATACACAACCTTTGTCTTTGACCACCAGATACGTTTGTTCCGCCTTGAGCTATTTGATATTCAAGGCCACCTTCTAATTTTTCTACAAAGGTTGCTTGAGCTACTTTCAAACACTCTTTTACTTTTTCGGTAGAGATATGGTCTGCGCCATACTTTACGTTTTCTTCTACTGTTCCACTAAACAAAATACCTTTTTGAGGAACGAAACCTATTTTACTATTTAGAGCTTTGTGTGTGTATTCTTTGATATTGATTCCATCAACATAAATATCACCGAAAGTCGCATCAAAAAATCTAGGAATAAGGTTTACAAGTGTTGACTTGCCGCTACCGGTTGAGCCGATAAAAGCAACTGTTTCACCTTGCTTTGCAGTAAAGTTGATATCTTCCAAAACGTTCATTTCTGCATTTGGATATCTAAATGATACGTTTTTGAATTCGATAGTTCCTTTTTCTTCTGTTTGACCATCGAAAGTTCCGTATACTATCTTGCTGTTTGTTTTCAAAACTTCATGTATTCTTCTTGCGCTAACGATACCACGAGGAAGCATAACAATAACCGCTGATAAAAACATAAAACTCATAAGTATATGCATACCATAAGATGTGAATTGAACAAGGTTGTGATATTGTAAAGCGCCGCTATTAATAAGTGAAGCACCAAGCCAATATATTGTAAGAATAAGTCCATTAGAAATAATATTCATACTTGGGTTTAGAAAACTAATTACTCTGCCTACATAATAGTGCAGTTTAGTAAGGCCTTCGTTTACTTCTTCAAATTTACCTTCTTGTTGTTTTTCTGTGTTGTATGCTCTGATTACTCTAAGGCCAGTTAAGTTTTCTCTAGAAACTAAGTTTAGTCTATCGGTTAACTTTTGAGTTTTGCCAAAGGCAGGAACAACTGCAAAGAACAATATAACAAATACTATAAGCAAAACACCAACCGCAATCGCAGCTGTCCAACTAAGTTGACTGCTCTTGTTCAAAATTCTAATAACCGAAAAGATACCCATAGTTGGAGCAACGATAGCCATACGAAGTCCCATTTGCAAAGTCATTTGAACTTGTGAGATATCATTTGTGCTACGAGTAATCAAACTTGGAATAGAAAACTTATTGATCTCTTCTTGAGAAAAGTTGTTTACCTTTCTGAAAATACTACCTCTTAAATTTTGGGCATATTTTGCTGCTATCATTGTTGAGCAAAAACTACCTGCAATAATCGATACCATTATGATAGCCGCATACAAAAGCATCACTCTACCAGTTTCCCAAATTTGAGCGATAGACATACTACTCTGTACTTTGAAGATAAGCTCACCCATAATATCTATCATTTCCATTTCAAAGTAAACTTGGTTTACGATGAGTGCTACTATCAAAATAATTACTGGAAAAAAGTACCATTTAAAATTAGATTGTTTTTTCATCTTTATCTCCTTTGTTATATTTATCTATATTACTAGCCATCTTGTTTAATGTCTCAAAAAAACTTTGCTTTTCATCGCCATCTATATTTTCAAACAAAATATTATCAACAAAATAATCAAGCGAATCTTCCACTCTAGTTTGTATTTCCTCACCTCTTGGTGTTATCTCAAAAAAAGTTTTGCGATTGTCATTTTCGCTCAAAACTCTTTGCACAAGTTCTTTAGATTCTAGCTCCGCCAAAACCCTACTCGAACGGGCCTTATCAAACCCTATCAACTCTGACAACTTACTTTGAGTTTGGCTTCCAAACATACTCAAACATTTGAGATACAAAGACTCACTATTACTCACCCCCAGCTCTCTACTATTGTCATTGACGTGTTGGGAGCAAATAGACTTGAGCTTTGTTATGTTTATAAAAAAAGTCTTTTTGTCCATATATATTTTCCTTCATAAAACTTCAAATATACTAACACTTATTTTGTTGACTTGTCAACTATATTGATAATTTATTAATAATAAAATATATATTAAATTTAACTTTTTTTTATTACTTGGGTAGTTCAACATTTTGTGTTTTTGCAATTGATGTTTTTTATCACTTTTACAAACTATTTTGCTTTGTATTTTTTAGTTATATATTTTACCCGAACATTTGGTCGTAAAATTATTAAAAAGCCCCAAAAATCTCAGACTCTACGCAAAGCATATTTTAAACTTTTTAATAACACAAAATTCAAAAATATGTCATAGACCATTTGGTCGGGTATTATCAAAAAACGCCTATATTATGCGGGTTGTAGCGCCCGACCGCTTGGGCGGTATATGAAAGTTTGGATTTTTTTATAATTTTTGGTTCAAGGCAAATTTAACTAAAAATTAAAGGTTGATTTTGAGGTCAAAAATTTGTTTTGAAAAATAAAAAAGCAAGACAAAATCTTGCTTTATTTTTTGTTTAAGATATTAGTTTTCTTCGCTATCAAAATCAGGGATAAAATCGGTTGAACTAGAAGATAGTTCTTGGCAAAAACCTTTTGTAAAACCAAGTTTGTTAAAGTAAGAAATTACCCTAGTATACTCTAGTTTTTTAATCGGTCTATTTATATCTTCTGATGCGTGATAACATGGTGTGTATTGGCCCATAAGGCTTATATATCTATCTTCTAATTTGAGGCTCTTGAGATAGTCTAAAACTCTCAAACTATCGTCGGTATGATTAGGAAGTACAAGATGACGAATAATCACGCCACGGCTCAATATTCCGTTTTTGAAAATATCTTGAGGTTTAGATGATAGCATAAAGTTTATTGCTTTGCTACTTACGTTGAAGTAATCTTTTGCCTTAGATAGTCTTTGTGATAAATCACTATCAACGTACTTTAGGTCTACTAAATATATGTCTACATATTTGTCTATTTTTTTTAAAGACTCAACATCATCATAACCACTACTATTGTATACAACTGGTTTGTGAGGTTTGTATATTTCAAAGGCCTTTACTATCTCATCGACAAAGTGCGATGGTGTGACTAGGTTGATATTATTTACTTTTGAGTTGTCAAAATCTTCAAAGACCTTGGCTAACATTTCTGGGGTATAATCTTTACCTTTGCCTTCGTGTGTTATTTTGTAGTTTTGGCAGTAGTTACACTTTAGGTTACACCCGCTAAAAAATATCGCACCACTTCCGTTTTCATCACAGATGATTGGCTCTTCCCAAAAGTGAGTCATTACTTTGGCTACTTTCATTTTTGCAACTCCGCAGTAGCCTGTGACTTTTTCTCTATCTATATTACATTTTCTTGGACAGCTATTACATATCATTTTTTTTGTGTTCCTGTTTTATTTATTTGTTATTCATATTTATAAAAACATTTTGATTTGTACTTTATCAAAAAAAACTTACATTACAACTATACCGCTAAACTTTGCTTTAGGCAAATATTTTTGTAAATAAAAAACATAAGGCAAAAAGTAATCTCACTATTTAATTATATATCCGCTATGTTTTTATCAAAATATCTTTATTGATAAAAAGCATATTTATTGGCAATAAAAAAAGATGTAGTTTATACATCTTCTTTTTTTATATTAGTCTATTGATTATGTTATTTCTTATTACGCCTTCGATAGAGTCTATCATAATATCTTTTCTTTTTGATTTGGCTTCTTTGGTAAACCATGCGTATTCGCTGGTTACCATTACGTTGCCTTCGTAATCCATAACTGTTTTGTTTGGTTCTTCTAGGCCATAACCAAATATTTTGCCACGACCAACCAAGTCTAACATTAGTTTATGATTATGAAGGTATGGACCTGTGCCGCTTATAAATACTGCGCTTTTTTTCATAGATAGCAAATGATGATCGGTAATCAAATCTTGAGTAGTGCCGTCTATAGTTAGACAACAGAAGATAATGTCGCAGTTTGTAAATAATTCTTGAAGGCCTATCATACGGTATTCGTCGATGTACTTATTCAAAGAATAATAGAATATTTTGTTTCCAGCACGGTAGCACATATCTGCAATTTTTTTGCCGATATTACCCATACCGATGATACCTACTTTTTTGTTTTTTAGTTCTGATTGAAGGAAGATATCACTAAACTCTTGTTTTCCATATTTGATTTGGATAGGAAGTCTTTTTAGACAACAAAGCGCAAGGAAGTATAGATACTCTGCTATAGCATCAGTTGCATATCCTGGGGTGTTGGTTACTATTATGCCTTTACTCTTACAATAGTCAAGGTCTAGATAATGACAACTTGTAGTGTATACACATATTGCTCTTAGATTCTTTATCTTATCAATAACCTCATTTGGGAAAGAATAATCACAGAATGTAGGACGTATGGCTACTATCTTTTCGGCACGACTTTTTAAAACTCCGCTTTTCAAAAAAGCATCCATACTATCGCAAAATATAACTTTGCCCATTTCGTGTAATCTTTCTAATTGTTTTTTGCTAAAATCTTTATCATAACTTATTACGTATATTTCCATAATTTCACCATTTATTAAAAATCTATATATATACTACCACAAATAACCAAAATATGGAATATGTTTTTTATAAAATAAAAAAAGACCTTGTATAAGGTCTTTTCTGGTGCAAACTATGGACAATACACCCTAAACCATTTTGCACCTGGTGGCTACAAATACTGCCACTCTCTTGTTCAAGAACTGCAAGGGAATAATTTTATTATAAATAAATGAATAAAAAAGTCAAGAGTATCACAAAATAAAAAAAGACCTTATTACTTAGGTCTTTTAAGAATATATTTTTTAGACTTTGGATAACTAAAGGTTATTACTACCAAAATAATACATGGTTTATATTATCAATTTATCTCAACCCACTCTTCCATAAGTTTTTCTAGTTCGATAGATTTGTTATCTATCTTTTCTTGGATATCCATTACTTTGATATAATCACAGCATATATCTGGGTTGTGTAGTTCTTTGTTTAGAAGTTTTATATCTTCTTCTAGTTGTTGTATTTTTGTTTCTAGTTTTTTACTCTTTACTTTGTTTCTTGCTTTTTCTTTGTTTAGAAGGTATAGGTTTTGGTTTTCACTTTTTGGTTTTTCTTCGCAAAGTGTATTAATTTGTTTTTCTTGCTTTTGGGTATCAATATCTCTTTTTTCCTTCAAGTCCCTTTCGTATTCTTTATAAGTGGTGTCTTTTAGAAATTTTGAATCGCCATCTTCAAATACAATAAGGTTGTTAGCTATCTTATTAACAAAGTATCTATCGTGAGAAACAAAAAGTATTGTACCTTGGTAATCTATCAACATTTTTTCCAAAGCTTCACGGCTTACTATATCCATATGGTTTGTAGGTTCGTCTAAGATTAAAAAGTTGGGCCTTCGTTTTAATATTTTGCAAAGTTCTAGTCTTACTCTTTCGCCACCTGAAAGTTCTTTTAAATTTTTGAACACATCATCTTGCGAAAAGCAAAACATACCTAGTATTCGTCTAGCTTCTTGCGTGTCTTCTTCTGGAAATTCATTAAGGAAATTGTCCAAAATACTTTCGCTCTTGATATTATTAGTTGCTGATTGTTGGTCAAAATATCCTATATCTACATTTACTCCAAATTTAAGTTTACCGCCAAGAAGTTTTATCTTACTCGCGATAGTTTTTAGTAAAGTAGATTTTCCAAGACCATTACCGCCTACAACACCGACTTTGTTACCTTTGAAGATTCTAAAGTTTAGTTTACTCAAAACATCAGTATAACCTATCTCTATATTTTGAGCAAACAACACTTCTTCACCACTCTCAAGCCTTGGACGGGTGTTAAAAGAAAAGGCTTTTGTGTCGGCTTTTTCTGGGCTATCTATATCTCCCATTCTTTCTATTTGTTTAAGTTTGCTTTGAGCCATCTTTGCTTTGGTTGCTTTGTATCTAAATCTGTCTGCTAGGGCCTGTAGTCTTGCTTTTTCTTCAGTATATTCTTTATAATCTTTTAAATCTTTTTCGTAGTTTAACTCTTTTGTTTTTACAAACTTAGAGTAGTTGCCTACATATCTTTTTATTTTATGTCTTTCTATCTCGTATACTACTGTTGCAAACTTATCTAAAAAGGCTCTATCGTGTGATACTACAACAATAGCTTTTGGGTATTCGGCTAAATACTCTTCGAGCCACTCAATGCTAGTAATATCTAAGTGATTTGTTGGTTCGTCCAAAATAAGTAGGTCGGGTTTACTCAAAAGAAGTTTTATAAGAGCTATCTTTGTTCTTTGGCCGCCCGAAAACTCACATAGCTTCTTTGTTTTGTCGCTTTCTGAAAATCCAAACTTTTTGATTGCGGTGTTATATTCTTTAAGATAAGTATATCCACCAAGCACATCATATCTTGTCAAAAGTTTATCGTGTTTTATAATATCTTCTTGTAAACAATTTTCTTGCATCTTTTGTTCGATATCATTAATCTGTTTTTTTATTTGCAAAACATCACTATATGCTTTTAATATTTCATTTTCAAATGTTTCTTTATCATCTTCAAAGGCTATTTGTTTAAGATAACCTATTTGGAATTTATCTGTCTTTTGGATTTTGGCAATATTTTTATCATCAGCATCTATCTCTTGCTCACCTGTTATAACCCTCAAAAGTGTAGTCTTGCCACAGCCATTACGACCAACAATAGCAACTTTGTCTTTTGTATTAACTTCAAAAGATATATTCTTTAAAACTTCATTTTCGCCAAATGAAACACTTATATTATCTAAAAATAATCTCATAACAAAATTATTATAACATCAAAGTATCTATTGTGCAATCTATTGTAAATCTCACTAATTAAATTTTGTAAAATAAAAAAAGAGCTATAAAGGTGTTTTATGAATAAATG
>JAZUBK010000029.1:0-1265 GCA_045638465.1 Clostridia bacterium
CCAGTTTATAAGACGAACTGAGGTTGAGCCTCAGGCTTTAATCTTATACTTAACAAACCGCCTACACACGCTTTACGCCCAATAAATTCGGATAACGCTCGCCCCCTACGTATTACCGCGGCTGCTGGCACGTAGTTAGCCGGGGCTTTCTGGAAAGGTACCGTCAGCTTATCATCATTACCTATGATAAGGTTTCTTCCCTAACAACAGAGTTTTACAATCATAAAGACCGTCATCACTCACGCGGCATTGCTCGTTCAGAGTTTCCTCCATTGACGAATATTCCTAACTGCTGCCTCCCGTAGGAGTTTGGGCCGTGTCTCAGTCCCAATGTGGCCGATCAACCTCTCAGTTCGGCTACGCATCGTCACCTTGGTGAGCCATTACCTCACCAACTAGTTAATACGCCGCAAGCTCATCGTAAAGTGAAGCCGAAGCTCCTTTTAGCATATCTAGTTATCTAAATATGAGTTATCCGGTATTAGCGTCCGTTTCCAAACGTTATCCCAGTCTTTACGGTAGATTACTTACGTGTTACTCACCCGTCTGCCACTAGGTGGAGAATCTCTATCCAACTTTGTACAAGTACGCAGTCTTCAAAAGGCCACCTCGTTCGACTTGCATGTCTTAGGCATGCCGCCAGCGTTCATCCTGAGCCAGGATCAAACTCTCCAAAAAAAAATTGTTTTTTTCAAAAATTTGTTCAAATCCTAGCTAATAGTGAATTGACATTTTGCTCAGTTTTCAAAGATCATTCTTGCTCCCTCTTTCAAGTGAGCAAATTCAGTATATCAAACCAATTTATCAAAGTCAAGCTTTATTTTTACTTTTTTTTAGTTTGATATTTTTTTGTCAGTTTTTGCAGCTGACATTCAATAATATATCAAAACAAAATATTAAAGTCAAGCATTATTTTTACTTTTTTTAATTTTTTGTATTAATAACTGCCTTTTTGTGAAGCAGTGTTATTAATATAACACCATTTTTCTAGTATGTCAACATTTTTTTAACGAAAAAGTAACATTTTCGTTAAGTAAACCTTTTGAGGTTGACTAAATATAATAGATGTTATATTTACATAATATGCACTTTTGATATATATGATACATTAAATATTAGTGTTTATAAAAAAAGACCAATAAAGGTCTAAAAAAAGACAAAAAAAAAATTTGCAACTACCTATTTTCGCTTACACTATCTTCGGCGTGAGAGAGCTTGACTTCTGTGTTCGGGATGGGAACAGGTATATCCTCTCTGCTATCGTT
>JAZUBK010000030.1:0-8946 GCA_045638465.1 Clostridia bacterium
ATATCATAAAATTTTGTATTTAGCAAATGATTTTAACAAGTTTTTTAATTAATTTTTATTATTATATTTATTTTATAAAAAAATATAAAAAAGGGTCTTTATTTTTATAACACTATATGATATAATACTTACAATAAAACAATATGCTAAAAAATAGGGGAGAGATTTTATGGCACAAGAGTTATTGAGCATTTTTATTCATATGCACACTGTAGGTATCGTATTTTTGGTACTTGCTATGGTTTTGATTAGTCTAGAATTCTTTATTTCTGGGTTTGGCTATTTTGGAATAGGCGGTTGTGCTTGTTTTGTTATCGCATTTTTTATTAGACTTATCCAAGGAGCGACTACAGCACAATGGATTGCTATTTTGATTGTTATAGCTATAATCATCACTTCTTGTGTTTTACTTGTAATCAATTCAAAAGAAAAAGGGACTTTTAACAAAAATCCTTTTATTCAAACAGATACTTCTATTCCAGAAGATTATAGTGATCCTCTAGCTGTATACGGTCATCTTCTTGACAAAGAAGGTCAATTAGTTACTCAATGTAAACCAATCGGTAAAGCCGAAATTGATGGCGATATTTATGAGGTTATGGCTGTTGACAATGGTTTTATCACAAAAGGTGCAAAAATTGTTGTTGTTGATGTAGAAGGCGAAAATATATACGTAGAAAGAATATAAGATCTTTTTTAGGAGGAAACTATGTTAAGTTTGTTGGGTATAAGCAACGGTCTAAAATGGGGATTAATTATCGGTATTCCTGGTGTTATTTTGGTAGGGCTACTTGTTGTATTTATTATTGTAGTTCCTGTTAAGATTTGGTTTAGAGCTTTGGTTTCAGGTGCTCATATTTCTATGAGTAGACTTGTAGGTATGAAGCTTAGAAAAATTGATATCAATATGCTTATTGAGGCATATGTGGCTGCAAGAAAAGCAGGTCTTACTATTGATATTAACGAACTAGAAACTCACTATATGGCAGGTGGAGATGTTGTAAAAGTAGTTAACGCTCTTATTTCTGCACATAGTGCAAAAATTAATCTTTCTATCGATACTGCAAAAGCTATTGACCTTGCAGGTAGAGATGTGTTAAACGCGGTTAAAGTTAGTGTAAACCCAAAGGTTATTGAAACTCCTATGGTATCTGCTATCGCAAAAGACGGTGTAGAACTAAGGGTTAAAGCAAGAGTAACTGTTAGGGCAAACATAGGCCGTCTTGTTGGTGGTGCGGGAGAAGAAACTATCCTAGCCAGAGTAGGTGAAGGTATAGTAACTACTGTAGGTTCTGCTGAAGATCATGGTGAAGTTTTACAAAACCCAGACCTTATTTCAAAGACAGTTCTTGCAAAAGGTCTTGATAGTGGTACAGCATATGAAATTTTGTCACTTGATATTGCTGATATTGACGTTGGTAGAAATATTGGAGCTCAACTTCGTATGGATACTGCAGAAGCTGAAAAGAGAATTGCTCATGCAAAAGCCGAAGAGCGTAGAGCTATGGCTGTTGCAGCTGAGCAAGAAATGAGAGCAAAAACTCAAGAAATGAACGCAATAAAAATTGCTGCAGAGGCAGAAGTTCCTAAAGCAATGGCAACTGCTTTTAAGGAAGGTAAACTTGGCATAATGGATTATTACCGTATGCAAAACGTTGTTGCTGATACTGATATGAGAAACTCTATTGCAAATAGTGACGATACAAAGAAGAAACCTGGCTCTGGTAAATAACATATAATATAAAAGGGGTAATTCTATGGAAGTAGAGATTGTGCTTTTGGCAGTTTTTTCTATTCTATTTATCCTTTCGTTACTTGTATATAACTTTGGAGATAAAGTATCTTTGAAGAAAAAAGATAAAAAGGCAAAGCCAGAAAAGAAAGATTCTAAAGTTGTAAAGACCGAAAAGGAAAAACCTGAAAAGAAAGCGGTAGAACCAAAGAAAATAAAACCTGTTACAATGAAAACAACAAGGCCAGTGCTTTTATCACCGGCGCCTATGGAACCAAAAAAACTTGAAGCTCCAAAAACAGAACAAGTAAAACCTGCAGCTTCAAGACCAAAGACTATTGATCAAACCGAAATAGATGAAATAAGAAAGTTTATTGAAAGCAAACCCGAAACAACTGGAACACGACAAGGACTTTCTGATTATAATAAAGTACAAACATTTGGTGATGTAATAGATATTGATGATTCTTACCCAAATTTTGTAACAGATTATGACCCATATGTTAATAGACCACAAAGAACAGGCGAAAGCGATTTTATGAAAAATCGTGGAGATGACAAAAAATTATATGAAGAACTAAAAAATATGTCTCCGGAAATGAAAAAGATAATTATGGCTGATATATTAAGAAGAAAACACTAAAAACCTATGCAAAAAAGCATAGGCTTTTTTTTGTATTATGCCCACAATATATACATATATTATATAAAGGAGCTTTTGATGGGTATTATAAACGAAGTTTTCCGTTCATTTGATTTTGAAAACATTACTGATTTGTATAGATATTATAATCTTGGTGGACGGGCTGTGTATATAGAGAATTTTGTAAGAGTAAATACTTTTTTGCCGAGCGAAATTGTGCTCAAACTAAAAAAAGGTATGATCAAAGTGTCGGGCGAAGAACTATGCATAAAGGAACTAAACAAAGGTTGTGTTTTTATCGAAGGCAAAATTAAAGGGGTAGAAGTTTATTGAAAATTTTTAGAAAAATTCCTGGCAAGGTTAGATTTACCTTGCGTGGACTTAATATAGAAAAATTTTTAAATCATATTATATCTTCAGGTTATAATTTGGTCAAAATCAGCCGTATAGAGCATGGGAAGGTATCTTTTGTTGTGCCGTTTAAAGATAGCGATGTGGTGAAATCTGAGGCCGAAAAATACGGTTTTGAGGTTTGTATTGGTGAAGTGTTCGGTTTTTATAGAGTAGTTGATTTTGTTTTAAAAAGGTTTGCTTTTGTTATAGCTATTATTATTTGCTTGAGTGTTTATTTGTTTAGTAATTTGTTTGTTTGGTCGGTTAATATAAGTGGCAACTATAGGTTGTCAAAAGTAGATATAATGTCTGCTTTGCAACTAGAAAACTATGGAATCGGTAAGCCAAAAGCAAATATAAACACAAAACAAGTAGAACAGGTGTTGTTAAAAAAATTCGATCAAATAGCCTTGGTATCAGCCCATTTATATGGAAATAGCCTTAATATTAACATAAGTGAAAAATTGCCACAAAATTATTTAGATTATAGACTTATGTGCTCAGATTATAATGGAATAATCAAAGAGTTTACATTGGTATCAGGAACTGCCGCTGTAAAAGTAGGTGATGTGGTAAGGGTGGGTGACGTTTTGGTTTACCCATATATAATAGATAATAGCGGTGAGAAAAAATCAATTTTTGCCCAAGCAAATATTGTCATAGAAGTTGATTTTAGTTACACAATAAGTTATAATGAAAATAGGGAAATATATGAAGACTCTGGACGAAAATTTGTAGTCAAAAATATTTCTTTAGGTAAGCTAAATTTTAGAAAAACAAAGCCTTGCCCGTATAAAAATTATCAACAAAAGACGAGTGAAAGTTATGTGCTAAACAATATGTTTTTGCCGATAAAAAAGACAGAGATAGTCTATTATGAGCAGGTGTTGGTTTCTAAATTTATTGCCTTTGAAGAGGCGAAAGATGACCTTATAAAAGAGGCTTATGAAAAAGCTGTTTTTGAGGCAAAAAACTTTGAAATTTTAGACAAAAAACATACTATAGTTAAAGGTGACGACTTATATTATATAACTGCCACCATCAAAGCTATGGTTTATATTGGAGATAAATTATGATTATAACAACAAACATTATGCAAAGTAGAGCAAGTAATAAACTAACAAAAAAACTTTTAAACTATACTCTAAAAGTAGTTGGGGCAAAGTGTACAAAAGTCTCCGTAGACATTAGTTTTGTATCACAAGCTGAGATAAAAAAATTAAATAAAGATTTTAGAGGCGTAAATGAAGTGACAGATGTACTATCATTTCCTAGTCTAAATCTTAAACCTTATCAAAGGTTAAATCTAAAAGATTTTCCTAACGATGTAAACCCAGAAACAAAACATTTACATCTAGGGGATATAATCATATGCGAAGATGTGGCAAGAAAACAGGCTGAAGAATTTGGCCATGCTTTTGAGAGAGAAGTATATTACCTTTTAGAGCACGGATATCTTCATTTGCTTGGTTTTGACCATATAGAAGATGCAGACAAAGTTTTGATGAGATTTGTAGAAGAAAAAGTTTTGTCAAAATTCAAAATTTACAGAAGAGAGTATGTTGATGTCAAAGAAAATTAAAAGCGGATTTGTAGCAATAGTAGGTAGACCAAATGCAGGAAAAAGTACTCTAGTTAATGCTTTGGTTGGCCAAAAGGTGAGTATAGTATCACCAAAAGCCCAAACTACTAGAAACAATATAATGGGTATTTTAAACGAAGATAACTACCAAATTGTTTTTGTTGATACACCAGGTCAAAATAGTGCAAAAAGTCATTTAGATGACTATATGCAAAAAAGTATTAAAGGGGCAGTTTCTGGAGTTGATGTATTAGTTGTTGCTTTGGACGGCACTAAAGATATATCAAACGCAGATAGAGAAATAATTGGAAAATACGCTGACCTTGAGATTCCTATTATATTGGTTATAACAAAAATAGATGCTATAAAAGACGAAAAGTTATTTAGATTACTTGCTAGTCTAAACGATATTCAAAAGGTAGCAGAAATTGTACCGGTATCTAGTATAAAGAGCAAAAATATAGATGAACTTGTCAAAGTGCTTTTAAACTATTTGCCAGAAATTGATGAAAAGGACAAATACTTTGATGATGATATGTATACTGACAAATCATTAAAGTTTATTTGTAGCGAAATAATAAGAGAAAAAGCCCTTTACTTTTTGGATAAAGAGATTCCTCATGGAATTGCAGTATCTATTATAAAGTACGAAGAGGGTGACACTCTAACAACTATCGATGCTGAAATTATTTGCGAAAAAGACAGCCACAAAAATATAGTTATCGGCAAGGGCGGTAGTATGCTCAAAAAAATCGGCCATGAGGCTAGAGTTTCTTTCCAAAAGGTTATCCAACAAAAAGTCGACCTAAGACTTTGGGTTAGGGTAAAGGAAAATTGGAGAGATAACCTAGGCTTTCTAAACGACATCGGATATAACAACAAAGAAATCTAAGTATCAAAATTTTGTTTTTGCATATAATATCAATGAGGGAGGTATTGTTATGCATGATTTTCAATGGAATTTAATGAAAGATTTTTTACAAACAGGTAATATAGGCTCTTTGAGGCTATACCAAGATCTTACTATGAGTGAGGAGCTTTTTAACGCAAAGTTCCCACTATACGAAGAAACAGAGGAGAGAGTTTTATAATATATGGACATAAGGGCAAAGGGGCTTGTTGTTGCTTCTCGTGATATAGGAGAAAAGGACAAACTGCTTACTATCTTAACACTTGAATACGGAAAGTTCACTTGCAAAGCAAGAGGAGTAAAAGCACCCAAAAGTAAGCTAAAGATGCAAACTCAGCCCTTTTGTTTTGCCGACTTTGAAATGGTAAAGACAGGCAACAACTGTACTCTTACTGGCGGCAATATTATTGATAGTTTTTTTGATATAGTATCTAATATAGAAAAATTTGAATATGGTTACGCTATTTTGGAAGTTTTGGACAAAATAAGCAAAGAAGATGAGGACATTTCTCGTTCGCTTATATTTGGACTAAAGGTTCTAAAAAACCTTTGCTATACTGATATTTCACCAGCACTTTTGTTTATGCACTTTCTTTTGAATATCTTTAGAGAAGAGGGTTTTGCTATCAATACAGAAAAGTGTTTGGGCTGCAAAACAAAGTTTATGGGAGAAACCTATTTTGACTTTGAGAGTGGCGAAATAGTATGCAAAAATTGTAAGACCATAGATAGTATGGTTATTCCTCCTGCTGTGTTTAACTGTATGAGAATTATTAACAAAAGTAGCGAAGATGAGCTAAAAAACATCAAATTTAAAGAAGAATACATACAATCTAGCAATATGCTTTTGAAGAAAAATTTTGAAACAAAATTTATGTGTAAGCTCAAAAGTTTTGCTTAAAAAAATATTATAAAAATTGACTAAATAATTTGGATATTTAGTTGATTTTTTTTTGCAATAGTGGTACTCTAAAGTAGTCGAAATTATATGGAGGAAAAATTATTTATGGCAAAAAAATATGTTTACTTGTTTAGCGAAGGCGATGCAAGTATGAGAGAATTGCTAGGTGGTAAAGGTGCTAACCTTGCTGAAATGACTAAACTTGGTCTACCAGTTCCACAAGGTTTTACAATTTCTACTGAAGCATGTACACAATATTATGAAGACGGAAAGCAAATCAACCCAGCTATCCAAGCAGAAATTTTGGAAAACATCGAAAAGATGGAAAAAGTTACTGGCAAAAAGTTCGGTGACAAAGAAAACCCACTTCTTGTTTCTGTTCGTTCTGGTGCTAGAGCATCTATGCCTGGTATGATGGATACTATCCTAAACCTAGGTCTTAACGAAGAAGTAGTAGAAGTACTTTCTGCAAAATCAGGTAATCCAAGATGGGCTTGGGACTGCTACAGAAGATTTATTCAAATGTTCTCTGACGTAGTTATGGAAGTTGGTAAAAAATATTTTGAAAAACTTATCGACGAAATGAAAGAAAGAAAAGGCATCGAATATGACGTTGACCTTACTGCAGAAGATTTGAAAGAACTTGCAAATCAATTCAAAGCAGAGTACAAAAAACAACTTGGTTCAGATTTCCCTTCTGATCCAAAAGTTCAATTGTTTGAAGCTGTAAAAGCTGTATTCCGTTCTTGGGATAACCCTAGAGCAAATATCTATCGTATGGACCACGACATTCCATACAGCTGGGGTACTGCTGTTAACGTTCAAATGATGGCATTTGGTAATATGGGCGAAACATCTGGTACTGGTGTTGCATTTACTCGTAACCCAGCTACTGGTGAAAAAGGCCTAATGGGTGAGTTCCTTATGAACGCACAAGGCGAAGACGTTGTTGCTGGTGTTAGAACACCAATGCCTATCGCAAAAATGTCTGAAGTTATGCCAGAAGTTTATGAACAATTCCTAAACATCTGCAACACTCTTGAAAATCACTATCGTGATATGCAAGATATGGAGTTTACTATCGAAGATAAGAAACTTTATATGCTACAAACTAGAAATGGTAAGAGAACAGCTGCTGCTGCTATCAGAATCGCTTGTGACCTTATCGATGAAGGTATGATTACAGAACAAGAAGCTGTAATGCAAATCGACGCAAAAACACTTGATATGCTTTTGCACCCAACATTTGATGCTGCTGCTCTAAAAGCTGCTGACAAAAACAATGTTATCGGTACTGGTATTGCTGCATCTCCAGGTGCTGCTACAGGTACAGTTGTGTTTACTGCAGAAGACGCAGTTATTCATGGCAAAAACAAAGAAAGAGTAGTTCTAGTTAGACTAGAAACTAGCCCAGAAGATATCGAAGGTATGAAATATGCTCAAGGTATCCTAACAGTTCGTGGTGGTCAAACATCTCACGCTGCCGTTGTTGCTCGTGGTATGGGAACTTGCTGCGTATCTGGTTGTGGCGATATTAAAATGGATGAAGAAAACAAATGCTTCACACTTGCTGGAAAAACTTTCAGAGAAGGTGATTACATTTCTCTTGATGGTTCTACAGGTAAAATCTATGATTGCGAAATCAAAACTGTTCCTGCAGATCCAAACAGCGGATATTTTGGCCGTATCATGAAACTTGCTGACAAGTTTAGAGCTCTAGGTGTTAGAACAAACGCTGATAGCCCAGCTGACGCAAGAAGAGCCGTAGAACTTGGTGCAGAAGGTATCGGTCTATGCCGTACAGAGCATATGTTCTTCGAGCCAGATAGAATTGGCGCATTCAGAGAAATGATTTGTTCTGACTCTGTAGAAGAAAGAACAGCAGCTCTTGACAAAATTGAACCAATGCAACAATCAGACTTCGAAGGTCTATTTGAAGCTCTACAAGGTAACCCAGTTACAATCAGATTCTTGGATCCACCTCTACATGAGTTTGTACCTACAGAAGAAGCTGATATCAAAGCTCTAGCTAATGCTAAAGGCAAAACTGTTGAACAAATTAAACAATACATTGTTGACCTTCATGAAACAAACCCAATGATGGGTCACCGTGGTTGCAGACTTACAGTTACATATCCTGAAATTGCAGCAATGCAAACAAGAGCTGTAATCAAAGCTGCTATCGCTGTTCAAAACAAACATGCTGATTGGAAAGTTGTTCCTGAAATTATGATCCCACTTGTTGGCGAAATTAAAGAACTTGCTTTCGTTAAGAAAATAGTTGTTGAAACTGCAGACGAAGTAATCGCTGCTGCTGGAAGCGACCTAAAATATGAAGTTGGTACTATGATTGAGATTCCTAGAGCAGCTCTTACTGCTGACGAAATCGCTAAAGAAGCTGAATTCTTCTGCTTCGGTACTAACGACCTAACACAAATGACATTTGGCTTTAGCCGTGACGACGCTGGTAAATTCCTAACAGCTTACTACAGATCTAAGATTTACGAATCAGACCCATTTGCAAGACTAGATACAAATGGTGTTGGTAAACTTATGGATATGTCAGTAAAACTAGGAAGAGCAACTCGTTCATCTCTTCACTGCGGTATCTGTGGTGAACATGGTGGCGACCCATCTTCTATCGAATTCTGCCATGCTATTGGTCTAAACTATGTTTCTTGCTCACCATTTAGAGTGCCTATCGCTCGTCTAGCTGCTGCTCAAGCAAACATCAAAAACCCAAGAAAATAATTTTAGTATAATTTAAGATAACCCTAGAAATAGG
>JAZUBK010000031.1:0-5554 GCA_045638465.1 Clostridia bacterium
TATATTTTTACATGTAAAAACTATTATCTTTGATGCCACGAAAGTAATAGTTTTTAACAAAAAAAAAGAACACTCAAAATTCATTTGAAGTGTTCTATTTTTTTATCTTAGTACATCATATACTTCGTTCATTGCTTTTAACTTGTTTACAAAATCAGTTAGTTCATGTTTACTTTTTACTTCTATACCGATATTATAAACAGCATCATTAGTTTTATTTGTGTCAGAATAAATATAGTTGATGTTTATTTTGTTTTCGGCTAGTTTGTTTGAGATAGACGCAAGAGTTGTTGGGGCGTTCTTTGCAATAATCTTTATTACTGCGGTATATTTTTCTTCGCCTTTTGTCTTACCCCAATCAATTTGCATAAGTCTATCTTGCTCTAGGGTAGAAACAACTGCGCAGTCTACTCTATGTATAGTAACACCTCTACCACGAGAAACATAACCAACAATCTCATCACCAGGAACAGGGTTGCAACATTTTGCAAGTTTGGTCATTATACCATTTAGACCCGAAATGTCTGTTGTTTTTAATCTTCTATCCCCTGTATACGTTTTACCTAGTTTGATTTCGTCTTGTTTTGTATTTTGCTCATACAAAGCAACCAATCTATTAATTACTTTCAAACTTGCAAGACTTCCGTGTCCCATAGCTGCATAAACTTCGTTCATATCCCTTATAGATAATTTTTCAAAAAGTTGTGGCAACCACTCATCATTTAGAAGGCTAGGCAAAGCATAACCTTTGGCTTTTGCCGCTTGTTCTAGGATAACTCTACCTTTCTTGATATTTTCTTCTTTCATTTCTTTACGGAAGAAAGAGTTGATTTTGTCTTTGGTTGACTGCATCTTAACAATCTTCAACCAATCTTTTGATGGGCCTTTTGAGTTTGGTGATGTCAAAATTTCTACAATATCACCAGTTTTTAGTTTTGTATCTATAGGCACCATCTTGCCATTTATCTTCGCTCCAGTACACTTGTTACCAAGGCCAGAGTGAATATAGTAGGCCATATCTATTGTATTTGCTCCATCAAGAAGCTCTACAACATTTAGTTTTGGTGTAAATACAAATATTTTACTTGCATAGAATCCTGCTTTGATTATTTGCATAAACTCTTCGGCATTATCGTCTACTTGCTGTTTGTTTTCGACGGTTTGCAACTTTTTCATCGAAAGCATAGTATTATTTACTTCGCCTTTTGTATTGTTGCTACCTTTTTCTTTATATATCCAGTGTGCCGCAATACCATACTCACAGAAGTTATGCATCTCTTCTGTTCTGATTTGTATTTCAAATGGTATAGAGCCCTCTTCGTTTTCTGTTGGATATAATACTGTTGTATGAAGAGACATATATAGGTTCTTTTTAGGGGTTGCTATATAGTCTTTTATTCTGCCCTCAACAGGTTTCCAAAAGTTGTGCACCGCACCAAGCATAGCGTAGCAGTCTTTTACCTCTTCTACAATTATACGGTGTGCAACTATATCATAAACTCCGTCTTTGCCTTTTTGTTGTTGTTTTTTGAAAACACCAAAGTTGCTTTTTATACGGCTTTGTACTCTTACTTTTGTAATACCATGCTCTTCGGCAAGTTTTTTAATTTTGTTTGTAATGTCTACGATAATATGCTCACGCTTTTTGTAAGTCTCTTCCATAAACTTTTCAGTTTGGACATACTCTTCTGGAAAGATATACTTAAAGCATAGGTTTTCAAGATCTCTTTTAAACCTGCTCATACCAAGACGTTCTGCTAGTGGTACATAAATGTCTAAAGTTTCTTTTGCAATTTTTATTTGTTTAACACGAGTCTTTACGTCAAGGGTGCGCATATTGTGTAATCTATCTGCAAGTTTTACAAAAGCAACACGTGCGTCCTTACTCAAAGTCAAAAACATCTTACGTAAGTTTTCGTTTTCGTCAAGGTTTTGCATACGAGCATGTTTGATAGGTTCTATTTTTGAAGCGCCTACAACAATGTTTCCTATCTCATCACCAAAGTTTTCGTATATTTCTTTTTCTGTGCAATCTGTATCCTCTATACAGTCGTGAAGCATACCGCTAACAACAGTCGGAATATCTGCTCTCATACTTGCCAAAATTTTTGCGGTTTCGTATGGGTGAGTGATATACTCATCTCCTGTATCTCTAAATTGGCCTTTGTGTTTTTTCTCAGCAAAATCAAATGCCTTGAAAATAATTTGGCCATCTTCTCCATAAAGGTTGTTTATATAGTCGATAAATTCTTGTTCCATTACCATTATGTTTTTTCTCCTACGATTATATATTAACATAAAATTAAAAAATAAAAAAGATATATTTACTCTTTTTGTTTTTACACTTTTAAAAATGATTCTTTTATTATAAAAAATGCTTACAATTTCTTTCTACACAAAGCACAAAAAAAACAAGCAGAAAGATTACTGCTTGTTTTTGTATTTCATCATATAGTAAAACATCATAAGCATAGACTTAGACTGCAAACAAAAATCATCACTTTGCGCAAGTTTCGGAATATCATTTAGAGGCACTAGCTCTATGCTGATTTGTTCATTATCATCTAAATTTTGCGATCCGTCTAAAACCACCCTTGCGATAAAACATCTAGTAAACTCATCAGACATACCTGGAGAATTGTGCCCTCCAAAAACCTCTTCGAGCTCTATTACTTTTCCACCAATCTCTTCTGCCAGTTCTCTTACTATAGCGCTTTTACAATCTTCTCCATTTTCAACAAGTCCTGCACATAGTTCAAAAAGTTCTCTGCCTAAAGCATATCTAAATTGCTTGTTTACTACAGCATAAATTTTACCTTCTCTTACCACATAAGGCAAAGCCCTTACCGCATCAACAATACCTTCTTTGCTAACCTTATCTTCGCCCCTTCTTGAGCAAAAATAATAGTCGCCATTTCCAATCGGTGTTGAGTATAGGTTGATCCATTTGTAATCTGTCAATTTTGTTTTGTCCATATTTTTCTCCTGTCTATATGATATCACATTTTCACTTTTTACAAAACCAAAACAAACAAAAACTTCTGCAAAACAGCCTTCACTTTACACTCAAAAAACTTATAGCAAAAAAGCTATTTCAAAACCTCCATCAATCTCAACATATTAAATTATACGATTATTTTTATAAAAACATACCACCGACCTATTGGTCTGAAAAATCATATATCCCGCTAAATATAGGCAGTATACAAACCGACCAAGTGGTCCAATATTACAAACCTCAAAAATAATTAAAATTTTATCTCATTATCATATATTATACAATAATAAATAAAACTCGGTTTTGCCCGACCAAATGGTCTGGTTTTTCTGCAAAAAATTTTGCAACCTCAAATCTATACCTACCCCTCACCAAAAGCATACACAAAGGCCTCGCAAAAGCAAACTTCAAATCAATCAAAACAATCTTCAATCAATCGCCCTTACAAAACAATTTTTTGCGCAAAAAAAGAGAGTTAATTTCTTAACTCTCTTTTTTGTTATTTAGTTATATCCTAAGAAATCTTTGAAGACTAAAATTAGTCGTCATCGGTCTCTATGGTATATGCTCTAAATGAAAGTTGCAATTGAACTGTGCTAGAAATCAAGAATGCAGAACCTGGGTCATACAAAGCTTGGTTACCAACGTTGTACCAAATCGCAACAGACTCAGTTTTCCATACTTCGATCTCTATACCATAGTCGTATTCTTCTTGATGTAGAATTTGTACAAAGTCTTCATCATAGTAAGAAACTACTACTTTAATCGGAGTCCACTGTGCATACAAAATTAATTCTTCGCCCGGCATTATAGCTTCTGTTTCAAGCAATCCCGAAGAGCCATCGGCTGTCTTAGAATATCCACCTAGTGTATATCCAGTAGGCTCAGGAATTGGGCTTGAAGCAAGAGACTCATTAATTATAGAGCCAGTTGTTAAGCTGTAAAGTTTAAATGATGTACCACCATCTGGGTAGTTGTAGTAAACTCTTACATCATAAGCTTGTGCAGCCCAAACAGGAGTAAATGACAAGTCAGATTCAAACTTAAATACAGTTTGTTCTGAGTTACAAGCAACGTCTTTAATATATACCTTATCATCATTGCTATCTACAGAACCATCTTTCCTATAAGTAAATACCAGTCTATCACCAAGGTTTAGCTGTCTAGTATATGTATACCAGCCAGAGTTACCACTAATACTTACTACCCTAGTACTTGTAGCAGAACCTGAAGGGTAATGATCTACCCACAAGAAGTCGTAGTTTTGCTCTGTCGATGTTTTGTACTTAAATGAGATATATGTTCTCTCTGTTGCAGTCAAAGTCAATTTTCTTTCAGAACTTCTATCATTAGTCTTGGCGTTATTTGAAGTAAACTTGTTACCAGCAATAAGCCATGGTTTTGTACTGTCATTTGCCAAAGTATATGGTGGGTCTTCGTCTATAGATCTGTCACCAGGTACTTTGTAAGTCTTGCCATCACTACCAAGCCAACCACTCAATCTGTAACCAGGTCTTGAAATCATATTGGCAGTAAGCAATGCAGTATATTGACCATATTTAACTTGCATTGTAGTGTTCTCTGTATTAAATGTAGAGTTTGCATCTTTGTTAAAGGTCAAAGTATAAGTTGCCAAAGTATATACAATGTATATATCAGTGGTTGTTCCGCTAGACGCATAACCAAATGTATATGGGTATCTGTCTGTACTCTTATAATATTTCATATCATAAGACAACATATAACCAGAAGGTGTATAACCAGACAAGTAATTCTTCTTCTTGGTTGAGTCTACAGTAGAAGCCGCAGTCTCTAGATCACTAAAGATTGTTGCAAATGATTGGTTAGAAGTTATTGTATAAGAATAACCATTTGTAGCCTCTGGTGCATATTCACCATCATAGGTTGACTTACCACCAGTTATAGAACCAGTATCTACGATATATTTATGAACATAAATAGTATAAGTACTTTCTTGCCATAAACATCTCATAGTAATATTTGATGGCATTACACCGCCAAATGCATCCGAAATCTCCGTCTTGGTTGGGAAGGTTCCTACCGAACTTGCGGTAAATTCTTTTGTAAAGGCTACACCACCAGATGCATTTAAGATTTCAAAGCCCTTGAAGATGTGTCCTTCTTTAAATGGTTTTACTTTCTTATAAATAGTTATCAAAGAGTCACCATAACCTACATTGAATTGTGCAAGACCTTGGGTAATACCATCGTCTGTACCCATATATCTCTCGCCGCCATCAATATCGGCTGTCATTGTTATACCAATATTACCTTTGTACATTTGGATATAAATTTTATGAGAAGTAGATGATCTACTGCTATATGTACCATAAGTACCGCTAGATTTTTCTGTATAGTAACCATCATTAGTTACGTTAAACATTGCTGCTTGTTCTGCTTGGAATGTAACTCTATATGGAGAGTTTACAAAACTTGCACCATTAGCAGGAGCATTAGGATATGTGAAGTAGTATGGTGTTTGTTGAGGAGCTAGGTAGTTATCTACGATAACTTCTGAGTTAGTGCTGTTGTTCA
>JAZUBK010000032.1:0-16385 GCA_045638465.1 Clostridia bacterium
CCCGTACACAATGCTCCTCTACCGATGCTTACGCATCCCGCCGCTTCGGTGTCGCGTTTTAGCCCCGTTACATTTTCGGCGCTGGATCACTCGACCAGTGAGCTATTACGCACTCTTTGAATGTGTGGCTGCTTCTAAGCCAACATCCTGGTTGTCTGTGCAATCCAACATCCTTTTCCACTTAACGTGCACTTTGGGACCTTAGCGGACGATCTGGGGTGTTTCCCTTTTGGCTACGGAACTTATCTCTCGCAGCCTGACTCCCATACATCATTTATCCGGCATTCGAAGTTTGATAGGTTTCGGTAAGCGGTGAGGCCCCCTAGACCATTCAGTGCTCTACCTCCGGTAAACTAATATGAGGCTAGCCCTAAAGCTATTTCGAGGAGAACCAGCTATCTCCGGGTTCGATTGGAATTTCTCCGCTATGCACAGGTCATCCCCGCCTTTTTCAACAGACGTCTGGTTCGGTCCTCCATGAAATTTTACTTCCACTTCAACCTGCGCATGGATAGGTCACCCGGTTTCGGGTCTACGTCATGCAACTATGGCCCTATTCAGACTCGCTTTCGCTTCGGCTCCGTACCTCAAGTACTTAACCTCGCTGCATAACGTAACTCGCCGGTCCGTTCTACAAAAAGTACGAGATCACACTTAATTGTGCTCTCTCTGCTTGTAAGCACAGGGTTTCAGGTTCTCTTTCACTCCCCTCCCGGGGTTCTTTTCACCTTTCCCTCACGGTACTATGCGCTATCGGTCACTTGGTCGTATTTAGCCTTAGGAGATGGTCCTCCCATATTCACACCGGATTTCTCGTGTCCTGTGCTACTCTGGATACCCACGGTGATTTGCTTGTTTCGCTTACGGGACTATTACCCTATTTTGTGCTGTTTTCCAACAATCTTCTGCTACAAGCATTTCTACTTTATTGGGTCCTAACCCCAGTCATATTGCTACGACTGGTTTGGGCTCTTTCCCTTTCGCTCACCACTACTTAGGAAATCGTCTGTTTACTTTCTTTTCCTCCGGGTACTTAGATGTTTCAGTTCTCCGGGTTCCCTTCATTGCAGTATTTGATTCCTGCAATGATACCATAAGATTAATTATGGTGTGTTTCCACATTCGGACATCTACGGATCAAAGCCTATTTGCGGCTCCCCGTAGCTTTTCGCAGCTTATCGCGTCCTTCATCGGCGCCAAGTGCCAAGGCATCCACTATACGCTCTTTATAGCTTGATCTAATTTAGTTTAATCTAAATGATTCATCAGAAATTGATTATAAAGTCTATGTTTTATCCTTGATACTAAAATCTTGTTAAATTTGACTCAGCGTAATTGTTTCGCATTAAAACTTGAATTTTAATTGAAAATACATATTACACGAACTTTACTTAGTAAGTAAAATTTTAACGTAGTTGATAACTAATTTGCACTAGTTATCTTACTCGATATTTGTCTTCTCTATATTTCTTAGATATGCAGTTGTCAATGTTCTATTTCGTAGCAACATCAGTTGCTTGTCACTTCCTCTTCGTTAGTGACGGTGTTAGAATACCATATAGAAATTGAGGTGTCAACAACTTTTTTTTAATTTTTTTCATTTTTTTAGAAATTTTGTCAAAAAACCCGAACACCACGCCGAGTGTTTGCAAAATACCCCCTTTTTTGACCGTTTTTTAGCCGATTTTTGCAAGACAAAACCTATAAAAATATCTATATCTTATATAAAAATAATCTAATAAAAGCCTCAATAATATAAAAGTTTTATAAAAATATATAAATATTAAACTTATTTAAAATGGTATTATTAGATAGATAAACCTTTAAAAAACAAAAAACCAATTAAATATTCCACCATCTTTTACACCCAGGCTACCATAAAATCATTTTTTGCTACCCCACAAAAGCTTCCCCTCCCCTGCTCTTTTATATATGTATTATTTCTTTTATATAATATATTATATACATATATAAGGGAAGTCACTTCGAGTCTTATAATATCTATCCTTAAATATATTTGCTTTAATCAACCATAAACAAAGCAATAAATATTACAAAGTATTTTTAAAACACACAAAATTGTAATTGTCCAATTTTACAAATATTCTGTGTATGTTTAATGTTTTTATTTAGAAAACCATTTAAAACCAGGCTGCAAATATGGGTATTTAGAAAAATTTTTAATTATTTTTAGATGCTATAACCCGCATAGATAGGGACTTTGGGGGCATTGGCGGTACATCGCAAAAGGCATTGGGGGTTGCAAAATATAAAAACTATGGTATAATATGCGTATTATGATTAACCTAAATTTTATTCATAAATCCGATAAACACAAAGTAAAAGCCCTTGTTGACGTTATAAGGGTTCACTCAAAAGAGACATATAAACACGCTCAAGACGTGGCAAATATTAGTTTGGCATTGGGTCAAGCACTAAAACTACCAATAGAACAACTAGCAAATCTTTATACAGCGGGACTGCTGCACGATATAGGTAAATTATCTATAAGAAAAGAGATTTTACACAAACCCCACTGTAGCGATGAAGAGGTAGAATACATCAAAGAGGCACATATTCAAGGCACAAAAGCGATACTTACTGGTTATTTTTCTAAAGATATCGTTGATCTTTGTTGTCACCACCACGAAAGACTAAATGGTAAAGGTTACCCAGAAGGGTTAACTGGTTGCCAACTTTCTTTAGGCGATAGAATATTGCATATAGCAGACACAATAAGTGCTATGAGTTTGAAAAGAAGCTATTTAGAAGTGCCTTACACTGAAGAACAAATAGCAGAAAGGTTAAAAGCGTTGGCTGCTAAGGGTGAATTAGACCATACACTCGTTAATCTTGCTGTAACAAATATGCACAATATCCACAACGAACCATTTAGAGCTTTTGATTTCAAAACATCAAGGGCAATACTTCAAAAAGCAAGTACCATGCCAGAAAGATCAGATATTGTACCAACAATGTATGTTTTTGCGGGGCCTAACGCTAGTGGAAAAAGCACACTTATTGCCAATAGATATCTAAGAGGAGAACTTAGTGCTCCATATATTAATGCAGATATCATCACTGCAACTGAGCTTGACCATATAGAAGATGAAACCGAAAGAGCAAAAACTGGTATGTTTATGGCTATGGACAGGGTTGAAAGTGCAATCGACAGCAGAGTCTCTTTTGTTTACGAAACAGTACTTTCTCACCCAAGCAAGATAGACCTTATACGCAAAGCAAAAGAAAATGGCTATAATATCCGATCAATATTTGTTTGTACAGAAGACCCCTCTATCAATATCGTAAGACTAGAGGAAAGAGTTAAAAATGGCGGCCACGATGTGCCTACCGAAAAAGTTTATTCAAGATACGAAAGGGCTATATCATTATCATATGATTTGCAAGAAATATCTGATAGTTATGAGCTTTTTGATAACACCCAAGATAGAAAAGTTGTGTCTTTAATGCAAGATCCTCAATCACAAAGTCCTCAAGATACAGCAAAACCTCAAAGCCAAGATACAGATGGCGGCCAAGGACAATAATTAATATTTAAAAGGAAAGATTATTTCTTTCCTTTTTTTGTTCGGTTTAAATGTTTTTATAGGTTATATGGATAAATTAATCTTTTAACTAGCTTTTATAAAAAATTTCTCAATTACACAACTAAAAAGAGGTCGTTTTTTACAAAAAGCGAATATTCGTTTGATTTTTTATTTTTTGTATAATATACTATTTTTGAATAAAAAAGGATAAAATTATATGAAACTTACTATTTTGGGTACAGGCTGTCCTTGGACAAAAAGAGCCTGTGCAAATTATTTGCTTGATAATAATATAATCGTAGATCCAGGTGCTGGTAGTGTAAAACAACTTTTGAAAAGCAACGACAAATTACTTCACCACGAAAAAATCGAAAGAATCGACCTTATACTTATTACTCACTTTCACCTAGACCACTACGGGGATATCCCTTACCTTCTTCAAAAGTGCGCTACAGGAAAGTACGGACCAAACAACAAACTAACTATCATTGCCCCACCTAACGCAAGACAAATAATAGAACAATTCACTCGTCTTAGTATCGGTGACCACTCTGCTAACAAAATTGGTTTTGATGAGCATATCGATTGGTATGAGGCTGGAGATTTTACTACATTTAAGTGGAGAGATTTGGAGATTACTTCTTTGGTTCTTGACCATGGCCATATGATAGACTACGGCTATATGATCAAACAACCTAATGGCAAAGTAATTAGCTTTACTGGTGATACTGTTATGACACCAAATGTAGAATATATGATAGAACATAGCGACCTTTGTGTATGTTGTATGTCAAATACTATGAAAGAAAAAGCACACTACAATATTATCGAAGGCATAGAACTTATGAAAAAGTATCGTGGCAAGTGCTGTTTAATTCCTGCACATATGACTTCTCAAGCGATAGACTATGCACGTACTCGTATCAAGATGCCTTATGACCTTATGGTTGTAGACACTGATGATGAGTTGCCTTATGATTACGAACTTCCACAAGAACTTCAAGAAAAACGTGAAGAGGAAAATGACGTTTGCTATGATGATTTTGAATTTGCAACTGACAAATTCCATATCATAAGAGGCAAACACGTTAACCTAAATCTTACAGATACTTTTATACCAAAAGAAAAGTGGGACAACTCACCTATCTATCTATTCTCTATCTATGACAAAAAGCAAAACAACATCGGTTGGCTAAAGTTTAGAGTGGGAAGAAATGAATTTGTTAAATACAACGGCAACGTTGAGTTTGACTTCCACCCAGGATATTTGAACATGGCTCCAGATGCTTTTGAGATTTTGACTGAGATAGCAAACTATCATGGTATGGACCAAATTTATTTCTGTGCAAAATCAAACGATATGGTTATTCGTCATGTTTATGAGGAAATTGGTTGCAAACTACTAGGTATTAAATATATAGTAGACGACCACGACAAAGAACTTGTATCAAACGGCGACACAGAACACTGCATCTACACCCTAGATACATGCGAAGAATCTAAATAATATCAAAAAAACTACTAGAATTTTCTAGTAGTTTTTTTATTTTTTTAATTAAAAAAGCATTGTCATTTAGAAGATTTTTTATTTTGCATTTTAATAATGTTTTTAAAAACAATCAATTTATGTTATCATTAATTATAGGAGAAAATTATGAAAGAAAAACTACAAAAACTACTTGATATCATCAAAGAAAAAAAGGCCTACACCATAATACAATCAAAACCTGACGAAAGTGGCATATTAATATTGGGTGGGCACAGCTATCACAATGAGATTTTTGACGTTTTGGGCGCAATTAATCATGACCTTAACTATATGGAAAATTATAAAAAGCTAGAAGGTTTAGACATTTCAAATTACACCATACAAAATATCGAAACACACCTAACCTATCTTAGCCGAGCAGAAAGATTTTGTGATGGTATTATTGCAGCTAGTATCGATAACGGCATATTGCAAAAGTTAGTTGAAAGATATTTAATTCTTCTTTCAGACAAATAATAGTTTATTTTTTCATAAAAATAATTAAAACACACAGTTTAAATTATAATAAAAAGGAGATAAATATATGCAAGATATATTAGACACTATAGTTACTCGTCGTAGCGTAAAATCATACAAATCAGATATGCCAGAAGAAGCCCTTATCGAAAAAGTAATCAAAGCTGGAACTTATGCTCCATCTGGCCTGAACAGACAATCACCAATTATTATCGCAATCACCAATAAAGAAATCCGTGACAATCTATCAAAAACCGTTGCTGCTATGCGTGGCAGAAGTGACTTTGACCCATTTTATAACGCACCGGTTGTACTTGTAGTCCTTGCCGAAAAAGACAAGTTTACCAGGGTGTATGATGGTAGTGTAGTCATGGAAAACATGTTACTAGAAGCCCACAGTTTAGGCCTTGGCGCTTGTTGGATACATTGGTGCAAAGAGTCTTTTGAAAGCGACTTCGGAAAGTCTATTTTAAAAAGCCTCAACCTAGATCCAGACGCTTACGAAGGTGTAGGTCACTGCATCTTGGGATATCCAGACAAAAGACCAGAAGGGGTACTTCCTCGCAAAGAAAATTACGTTTATTATATAAGATAATAAATTATTCCCATATGTTTTTTAACAAAAAAGTTTTATTCAGCTCAAATTGACATAAGACATAAAAAAACACCGATTAGACGGTGTTTTTTTGTTTTATTTTGTTTCTTTTTTGCCATCTGATTTTATGACATTTTTGAAAATTATTGGCAAAGGAATTAGCATATTTGTTTGCTCTTTATATTCCTCAAAACCTGCTTTAGCAGATTGTCTTTTGTCTGCCATAGGTATACTTATAAACATAAACATAAGGGTATTAAGCATAGCACCCACTAGCAAATACCAATGTGCCCAAGAGGTTGCGAATACAGATGCAAGGCCTACGCCCCACCACATTAAGATTTCGCCAAGATAATTTGGGTGACGTGAGTGTTTCCAAAGGCCATTTTTAATAAAGTTTTCAGTGGTTTTATTTTTGCGGAATTTGTGCATTTGAACATCAGCAAAGCCTTGCATAGTTGCCGCAAGTAAAGATACTACAATAAATATAAAGGCAAATACATTATTTTCGCCACTTTGCATAACAAAAACTGCAGGAAGTGTACACGCATAAACAATCAATGTAGGCACCATATGGATTCCGCAGAAATTAACTAGAGGATACCATTTGCCAGTTTTTTCTCTCAAAAGGCCATATCTCCAGTCTTCACTCTTTAAATTTTTAAATGTGTATGCCCAGTTTGCAGTAAGTCTTACGCCCCACAAAGCAACCACTACAAAAAATAATATTTTAATAGCGTTAAGCGGTCTGCCTATCATAAAGCAAGTCAAAATAACTATTGGTTGAACGCTCCAATATGGGTCATACATAGATGCGTTCCCAAATATCAAACTAAATATAAATACAACTATAGTTGCCACAATATCTGCAATAAGCAGTGACCAATAATTGTTTAGTGGCATAAAGGCATAAGTAATAAGTCCTATTTCTATAGCCAAAGCATAAACTAGTGCCACAACAATAAAACTTGCTACTCTACTTTCTTTTATTTTTATCATTTTGTCCTCCTATTTTTATAAATAAAAAGATAATAAATTACGTTTTTAAATTAATTATTGTTTTTCTTTTTTTGCCGCTTGAAGCACAGCTATTGCTAGTTGATCGGCGCATGATGTTGGCCTAAAACCGCAAGTATTACCTTTTAGTTTTGCAGCAATATCCTCTGCGCTCATACCCTCTACTAATTTTGAAATAGCCTTTAGATTTCCATTGCAACCACCAAGAAAAGAAACATTACTTATAATGCCGTCATTTATCTCAAATTTTATTTCGTGTGAACAAGTGCCATTTGTTTTATATACAAAATTCATATATTACCCTCTTTTTCTATTTTTAATTTAGCAAAATTGCGTCCAGCCGTCAATTTATTTATACAAATACGCACAAATGACTTTGATTTTGTTTAATTTATTATGACAAAAATTATCTTTGTGCTAAAATGTTAAACATAAATTAAAGGAGTTATTATGGAATATCTAGACATATATGATAGTAATGACAACAAAACAGAAAAACAAATAGAAAGAGGCAACAAAAACTTAGGCGAAAACGAATATATCAAGCTCTCTACTCTATGGCTAAAAAGTGGCGACAAATATTTATTGCAAGTTTGTTCCGAAGAAAAAGGTAGCGAATATGCCGTAACAGGCGGTCACGTCAGCGCCGGAAATGACGCTAGATTTCAAGCCACACTTGAAGCTGAAGAAGAGTTAGGTTTGCATATAGACCCCAATAGCCTCAACTATCTAGGAAGAATAATTATACGCAAGGCTATGTTTGAAGTTTTTATGCTAGAAGACGATACTTTACAAAACAAAACTTTTACCCTTCAAAAAGAAGAAGTAGCAGATGTGCTTTGGCTGACAAAATCACAAATAGAAAGTTTGTCTGATGATGTGCTAAGAAAATCAACCAAAATTCAATACGAAACATTTATAAAATAAAAAAGTGAAATCTATTTTTCACTTTTTATTTTTTTGCACTTTTGTTTTATAGACTTTTTCAAAAAAAGAGTGTATACTTTGCAAGTAGGAAAATAAACATATGGTAAAATTAAAAGACATAACTTATGTTGTAAAAGACAACGAAACAGGCGAAAATAGAACAATTCTTCAAAATATAAATGTAGAATTTCCAGCAAATAAAATAACTGTAATCACAGGACACAATGGCAGCGGAAAATCAACTCTAGTTCGCCTTATAATGGGCATAAATAAGCCTACAAGCGGAGATATTTATATCAAAGATAAAAAGGTTAACAACCTATCAATAACCGACAGAAGCAAAATGGGGCTGGTTATGGCCTTCCAACAACCAGTTAAATTTAAAGGCATCACCGTAAAAGATATGTTGTCTATCGCAGGGGGAAAAGAAACTAACCTTTCTACTGCTTGTGAATACCTTGCTCAAGTAGGACTTTGTGCTAAAGACTATATCGACAGAGAGCTTGACGATACTTTGTCTGGTGGCGAACTAAAAAGAATAGAACTTGCAACTGCACTATGCAAGGGCGGAGATATACTTTTATTCGACGAGCCAGAAGCTGGTATTGACCTTTGGAGTTTTGACAACCTAGTTAGTTTGTTTGAAAAACAAAGAGGCAAAACAATAATCATTGTCAGCCACCAAAAACGCATATTGAACATAGCTGACTACATATTAGTCCTAAATAGCAAAGCCGAGCCTATACTTGACAAACGTTCAAAACTAATCAAAAAAATATCTACTCAAAAATGTGATAGATTAGGGGGCGACAATGAATAATTTAGAGCAAACACATCAAGAGCTTTTGGAAATACTAACCGACCTACACGAAGTGCCACAAGGAAGTTACAATATAAGAAAAGACGGCGAAAGTCTAAGCCGAGTTTCTACTGAAGACATACAAATAATTCCTAAGCAAGATAAAAGCGGCATAGATATCTACGTAAAACCTGGCGTAAAAAACAAAAGCGTACACATACCAGTTATTGTTACCGTCGGTGGACTTACCGACCTTGTTTACAATGATTTTTATATCGGAAAAGATGCTGATGTACTTATCGTTGCGGGTTGCGGAATACACAACGACACAAACAAAAATAGTGAACACAACGGAATACACCGTTTTCACCTTGGCAAAGATTGTAAAGTAAAATATGTAGAAAAACATTTAGGCCAAGGCAAAGGCAGCGGCGACAAAAACCTAAATCCAACAACCCATATAAAAATGGAAAAAGGAAGTTTCTTTGAGATGGAAACTTTGCAACTAGGTGGAGTTACCTACTCCGACAGAAAGACAACCGCCATACTTGCTCAAGACGCAAAACTTATAGTAAAAGAAAAAGTTTTAACCACAGAAAAGCAAATAGCAAAAACACTTTTTAACGTTACACTTAAAGGCAAACATTCATCAGTTGAAGTTATAAGTCGCAGCGTTGCAAAAGACAATTCTAAGCAAAAGTTTGTTTCTGTTATCCGTGGTAAAAACGAGTGCTTTGGCCATGTAGAGTGCGATGGCATCTTGCTTGATAAAGCAATCATCGAAAGCAGCCCAAAAGTTGTTGCAGAAGATATAAACGCAACACTTGTGCACGAGGCAGCTATCGGAAAAATCGCAGGAGACCAAATAATCAAACTTCAATCTTTGGGCCTGACCGAAGAAGAAGCACAAAACCAAATCATCAAAGGCTTTTTGAAATAAAAAGCCTTTTTTTATTTTTTAACTAAACCATTTACGACCCCACTATATTGTGGTATAATATAAGTATATTAAAAAGGAAGGATTTATTTATGAAACTAGCAGAAGCACTTATCGAAAGAGCCGATATAAAAAACAAAATAGAAATGTTACGTATGCGTATGATAAACAACGCAAAAGTTCAAGAAGGCACAAAGCCAAACGAAGAACCTACTTCACTTTTAAAAGAACTTGATGATAAACTTGAAAGAATGGAATATTTGATCAAGCACATCAATAAAACGAATGAACAAGCAAAAGCCCCAAATGGCAAAACAATAAGCGAAATGATCGCCGAAAAAGATATCTTAGCAAAAAAATTGAGCATCTTAGGGTCATATATTGATTCTGGCAGCGCAACAACTACAAGACTAACTCATACCGAAATCAAGATTTTGAGCGCTTTTTCTATTGCTGATATGCAAAAGCAAGTAGATAAACTTTCAAAACAACTAAGAGAGCTAGATACAAAAATTCAAGAACTAAACTGGCTTACTGACCTTATCTAATATTTTTTAGTTGGTAGCAAATAAAGGTGGGTATTAAACTCGGCAACGGAGTTATTTGTTGCAGCATTTAGGGTAATGGTCTGAATGGCTAAGACAACAATTTATTTTTACGCCATTATTGTTACATGCGTAATGTTATAAATTATTTTTATTACCAAATATCAATTTATTTGCGAGGGTGAGGAAATAAGGGGATATATAAAAAAACTAGGATTGCAAACACGCAATCCTTTTTTATTATAAAAGACCTAAAAAACACTTTATCCAAAAGCATTTTTGTGCTAAAATAACTTTTGTTAAAAGAAGGTTTTATTATGAAAAAAATAGACATCAAATTATTATACAATGATTACGAAAACTTAAATAACAAACAAGTCTGCATTGGAGGCTGGATTCGCTCTTCAAGAGACCTAAAAGATTTTGGATTTTTGGACGTAAACGACGGTACTTGCTTTAAAGGTGTTCAAGTTGTTTTTGACAGAGCAAAAGCCCAAAACTATGACGAACTTGCAAAACTAAACGCAGGATCATCTGTTGTTTGCACAGGAACACTAGTTGTTACCCCAGAAAACAAACAACCATTTGAAATCAAAGCAGATGAGGTTACTATTCTTTCTGCAACAGACCAAGAATACCCACTTCAAAAAAAGCGCCACTCTGCAGAATTTTTGAGAGAAATTGCTTACCTTAGACCAAGAACAAATTTGTTCAACGCAGTGTTTAGAGTAAGAAGCGAAACTTCTTTTGCTATTCACAAGTTTTTTAACGAAGAAGGTTTTGTGTATGTCCACACCCCTATCATTACTGGCGCTGACTGTGAAGGCGGTAGTGATGTGTTTAGAGTAACAACTCACAACTTCTACGACGAAAAAACAATGAAAGAAGCCACCCCAGAAAATGACTTCTTTGGCAAAAATGTTTTCCTAACCCCTACTGGGCAACTAGAGGGCGAAGCTCTTGCACTTGCCTTTTCTAAGGTATATACTTTCGGGCCTACATTTAGAGCCGAAAATAGCAATACCACAAGACACGCAAGTGAATTTTGGATGATAGAGCCAGAAGTTGCTTTTAATGACCTTAGCGACAATATGGACCTTATCGAAAAAATGGTAAAATACCTAATCAATCATTTGCTAAAAACTTGCAAAACCGAAATAGAATTTTTCAACCAATTTGTTGATAATACCCTACTTGCAAGACTTACAAATATTATTTCTAATAAGTTTGAGAGAATAACTTATACCGAAGCAATCAAACAACTAGAAAAACACAATGACAGTTTTGAATTCAAAGCTTATTGGGGCTGCGATATGCAAAGCGAACATGAAAGATACTTGACTGAACACATCTACAAAAAACCAGTATTTGTTACTGATTATCCAAAAGAAATCAAAGCCTTTTATATGCGCCTTAACGACGACAAAAAGACAGTTGCTGCATGTGACTTGCTTGTTCCTGGAATCGGCGAAATGGTTGGTGGCTCTCAAAGAGAAGAAAGACTTGATGTGTTGCTAGAACTTATGTCTGACAAAGGCCTAAAAGAACAAGACTACTGGTGGTATCTAAACCTAAGAAAATATGGCTCAGTGATGCATAGCGGTTTTGGTCTTGGATTTGAAAGATTCTTGATGTATGTTACAGGTGTAAATAATATAAGAGATGTTCAAATCTTCCCTAGAACACCTAACAACTGCAATTTCTAATTACTATACAAAATCTAAAAAACTCAAAGATTACTTCTTTGAGTTTTTTTCATCTTTACACAAAAAAAAAGAAGGAACAAATAATTTGCTCCCTCTATTTTTATTATAATTTTACAGTTACTGAATATCTTGTCAAAGTGCTAAAATCATATACTTCTGTAACGGCATTGCCGTCAAATACAATTGTATCGTTACCAAAATAAACTGTGTAGTTTTCGTATCCATAACCAAAACCAAATAAATTGTATTTTGTCTCAGCTGTTGCTTTTGTAACGTTTGCATCTGTGATAGTTGTTATACCAGAGATATATGAGATAATTGAGAAATAATCTTCACCTTTTGCGGCAAAGGTTGTATAGTTTGAAGATGTAATTGAAAAGTCAACATATGTCCACTTTCCATCAGCACCTTTTGTATAATTGATAAAAAGATAATCTCTGTTATCTTTTATCCAAGCTTTTGCTTGTTCATCGGTATATGAAGAATATTTTTGTTTTACATAATCAATATCTTCATTTGTTGGCAAACGCATAATTGTTTTTGTGTTTCCAACAATAGAAGTTCTTTCTTTCAAAGTTTCGCCAGAGAATATAAACTCTTCGCTATTATCAGTCAAGGCTGCTTTGTAGCTATAAGAGATGCTCTTTGGAGTTTCTTTTTCAAAAGCGTTTGTTGCATACTCTACCGCAGATGCAACTGCTACTTCTTCTTCACCATGTTTTTGAGATAGGGTAACCGCACCAAAAGGTATTAGCACCGCTACAAAAGCAATTACTATAAAGATCTTCATAATGTGCTTACCAAAGCTATCTAGTACAATTGTTTTTCTTGCCTTCTCTCTTTTCTTGGCAAGCTGAGCTTCTATTTTTTCTAGTTTCTTTTGTTTTTTAGGAGATACATTTTCAGAAGCAACTGAGTCTGGAGTAACATTTTTGTTTTCGTCCATTATTTATTACCTCCTTCGTTAGTATCCGCAGGAGCTGAAGCGTCTTGGCCCTCTCCTTTGCCTTTCTTAGCTTTTTTCTCTTTCTTTGGTTTTGCTGGTTTTTCTTCTTGAGGAGCATTTGGATCAATGCCTTTTTTCTCAAGTTTCTTTTGACGTTTTTCTTCGTCTTGTTTTACTTCACTAAAACCAGTCACCTCATAAGTTTCTGCACCACGGAAGGCATCATATACTTTTGAATAAAGGATATATCTTAGAGCAACTAATAGTGATACTACTGTAAGCACTGGCAACATATAATATTCATAGAATAATTTTGTTCCGTCAACAGTTGCTGTAAGACCACATATAATTAAGGCGTATGCCATAACATATGACAAAATATCTAAAGCAAAGTTTATAGCAATATGTTTTCTAACGGCTCTTGTTTGAGTATCTTGAAGGTATCCGTTATAGTCTGTCTTTTGTACTTTGTTAGAAACTGCAATGTTAGAAATTCTAACAGTCAAAACCAACGCTACAACCACTGCCCATGCAATCTTGCTAAACAATGTTCCAAATACGTGTGGTAGCATAGCAAAGAAGCCTTCTGAAACTTTTGCAACAAGACCTTTGCTTAGCCCGAACTCATCAACAAGTCTAGCCTTTCCAAAGATGATTTGACCAACTGCCAAACCAACACAAACTATAGCCAATGCAAGACCTATTATGCTAACAACTTTCAAAAGTTTTCTTGGCTTATCAGTTCTTAATTTATATTTTGCGAATTTAATAACATAAGTATATGTTACTGTGTCTTTCTTTGCAGGTTTGATTGACATACTGCTCATAATAGCAAAAGCCATATAAACCAAACTTAGAGCAGTTACAACTGTAAGTCCATATTCATAACTTTCGGTTGTAAAGTATGCAATAAGTGCAAAAGCCGCACAGAATAATCCACTAAACAAATATGCAAGTTTTAGTAATATCGCAGAATTCTTTGGCAAAAATTCATTACCTGCAAGCATTCTGTAATTTCCTCTAATTCCTACAAAAATCATAAGAACAGAAATCACTGCGATAAGGTACATAAATATAGCTGGTAAAATACCTGCCCAAGGAGCAAGATAACCAATGTATATTTTTTCTCCCACAACAAAACTTGGCAAGAACAACGAAACCAAAATACCAATCGCCAAAATGATAGTTAGATTGAAAGTTGCAGTGCTACCATAGTAAGAGCCGTCTTTGATCATAAAGGTCAATTTTGAATCGGACTCTTCTTTTAGTTTTTGAGCTTCGGCTTTACGCTTTGCTACTTGCTTTACTGTTTTGATCTCACTAGAGTTATAAATTTGTATGAAGTTATCTGAGAAAAGGTCTGTTGGATTTTTTAAACCATAGACAGCGCAGATATCCATAACGTTAGTAATGGTTGGAAGTGATAAACCACTTTCCCAAGCGTTGTAGTCTTGCAAACTTATTTGAAGTTTTTTAGACATCGCAAGTGGACTAATGTTATGACGCTCTCTCAAAAACTTAATGTTTGAACCTAAAGAACTCATTTCGTTTTTCCTTTTATAAATTTACAATTTTAACTAATACCATTATACAATTAAAAAAAATATTTGGCAAATATTTATTTATATTATATATAAAAAATAATATAACTATGAAAGTAAAAAAAACATATTGCTGCAAAAAACAAACTATAAAAAATCAAAAAAATAAAAACCTATCAAAAGTTAAAATTTTTGTTTTGTCTTTTATAAAAAATTACAATATATTTAACATCTATTTTGTATGGCTTTTATAATCAAAATTGCATAATAAATTAACCGACCATTTGGTTTTTTACGCAAAAAATGCCACAATTTTGTGGCATTTGTTTTCCGACCGCATAGTCTGATATTATATGTTTTTTAAGCAAAATATTCTTTGAAAAACTCTTCTGTTTTTTCAAAATCTTTTGCGTTGCTTTCTTTGTTTGCAGTGAAAGTAATATACACTTTGATAAGTGGTTCTGTGCCTGATGGTCTTATGATTACATTACCGCCGTTGTCAAGATCATATGACAAAACATCTGCACATGGCAAACCATCAACTGATGTTGTATAGTCTAAAAATTTTGTTACTACATTTCCTGCGATATTGTCAAAAGGTTTTGCTCTCAAATCTGATAGCAATTGTTTCATTTTGTCATTACCGCTTTTGCCTTCAAATCTATAAGCTTTAACATGGTGTTCGTATAAACCAAATTCTGCATAAAGTTCGTTTAGTCTATCTACCATAGTTTTGTTTTGTTTTTTTAGTTCACTTGCAAGTTCGCAGATAAACATTGTTGCACAAGTTGCATCTTTATCTCTTACATAACTTCCTGCAAGGTAACCATAGCTTTCTTCAAAGCCAAGCAAATATTCATTTTCTCTACCTTCGTTTTCAAGGCCTTTTATAAAGTCTCCAATATATTTAAATCCTGTCAAAACAGGTTTTACTTTTGACCCATATTTTTCTGCAAGTTTATCTACAAGACTAGTTGTAACGATACTTCTTACGATGTAGCCTTTTTGCTTTTTGTTAGACAAAATATAATCAGTAATCAAGATACCTACTTCGTTGCCTGTTAGGTGAACATAGTTTCCGTTTTGGTTTACCTCTACACCTACTCTATCAGCATCAGGGTCTGTAGCAACGATAATATCTGCTCCTACTTTGTTTGCAAGTTCTTCACCCAAAGCAAACACATCTTTGCGCTCAGGGTTAGGATAAGTACAAGTTGTAAAGTTGCTGTCTTTTTTGCATTGAACATCAACTAGGTGTACATCGCAGCCCCTTCTTCTGATTAGCTCTGGAGCAGTATTTGCACCAGTACCATTAAGAGCAGAATAAACAACTTTTAGGTTTTCAACTTTGTTTAGAGAAACATTTGTTACCGCATCAAAATAACTTTCTACAACATCGTTATCGATGTATTTAACGTTGCCTTTTGCAATGGCGCTATCAAGGTCGTCCATTTCTACGTTAAACATATCTACAGTGTCTGCAATTTCCATAATTGCTTTTGATGGTTCTTCTAAAAGTTGGCAACCATCACTATTATATAGTTTATATCCGTTATACTCTTTTGGGTTGTGACTTGCAGTAATCATTACGCCAAGATCACAGCCATAATATCTTACCATATAAGATAAAAATGGTGTAGGCATCATATCTTTAGAGATATATACTTCGATGCCATGTCTACTACAGATTCTTGCTACATATTCTGCAAATTCTACAGACATATTACGGCTATCAAAACTAACCGCAAGGCGTGGGTTTTCCTTCTTATCCAAATATCTTGCAACAGCCTCTGTTACCTTACCTACTGTGTAGATATTC
>JAZUBK010000033.1:0-3849 GCA_045638465.1 Clostridia bacterium
CCAGAAGGGATTCGAACCCCTGACACCCGCCTTAGAAGGGCGGTGCTCTATCCAGCTGAGCTACTGGTACATAAACACAACCTTTCTAGGTTGGCCAATGGAGCGGGTGATGGGAATCGGACCCACGCAGCCAGCTTGGAAGGCTGGAACTCTACCATTGAGCTACACCCGCAAGGTAGTAGTTGTTCATTTGTGAACGTGATAATAATACCACACTTTTTTTGTACTGTCAACAAAAAAAACAAAAAAAATAATATTTTTTATTTTTTTGTTATAAATATTTATTTTTTTCATAAAATAAAGTAAAAGGGGGAGTAAAATATGAGAATTATTAACCTAATAGCGTATATTTTGGTAATTATCGGTGGAATTAACTGGTTTATTATCGGAGTATCTGGCTTTGATTTGGTCGCAGGAATCTTTGGTACACTATCTGTTGTATCTCGTATTATTTACATTTTGGTAGGTCTTTCTGCGCTTTGGCTTATTATTTCGCCTATTGTTAATAGAAAATTAGAATTATAAAACAACGGGTTTGTGCCCGTTTTTTTATTGTGAGCCCAGAAATGACTAAAAAATGTTTTTTGATTTCTCAAGCTATGTTAAAAATACTTTAAATATGTATTGTGGGGTATTTTTGGTACATAACCTTTGCTAAACTATAGGTAGCAAAAGGGGGATAACACTATGCCTAAATTTTTGGAAAATAAAAAATGGTTTGTCTGGGATAAGCGAAAATGGAAATATAAGCTAACTAAACTTGGCAAACAAAACGTTGAAGTGCTGCAAAGCTACGAAGAGTTTTATAGAAATAGTAGGATTATATATGTATAAGTATATCTTATATAATATATATTTCCTAAATATAAAATTTTGATTACAAAGGGAAAAGATTTTTTAAACAAGAGGTAAAAAATTATGTTTAGTTTGTTATTTACAACAATTTGTGGTGTAGGGCTTATCTGCGTTAGCCTAAAGAAATAGATTATATAAAAAATAGTTTTGTATAGGGCCTTTTAGCATTTTTATATTGCGGGGGTTATTTGGTGTTGCACGGGGAGAGATTTTGTGCTATAATATATAATATATTAAAATTTTTGGAGATATTATGGACAAATTGAAACTTCTTATCCTTGCTGAAAGTCAAGATGTAGAGGCTTTTGAAGATTATGAACTAGAAGAGGCAAACCAAACAAAAAAGCAAAAATACAAAGACTTTTATGACGACGTAAAACAACCTAGCGATTATATCAAAGAAGATTGGTAAATTATTTAGTTTAGATAAATATTTGCCAATTTTTTTATTTTGCAAAATCATAGTTTGTGCCCAAAAAAATATTGACATTGTGGCTTTAATAAAGTTACAATATTTATATAAATAGTGAGTAATTATGAAAAATTTAGAGATTTTAGCACCTGCAGGAAACTTAGAAAACCTAAAAGTTGCAATTTCAAACGGCGCAAATGCTGTGTATTTGGGATTGCAAAGTTTTAACGCGCGAAACAAAGCAGATAATTTTACAACCGAAAATATAAAAGATGTTACTAGATATTGTCATTTGCGAGGGGTTAAGGTTTATCTTACAGTAAATACAATTGTCAAAAATGATGAGTTTGATGAACTTATAGAGATGGTTGAACAATGTATAGATGCAAAAGTAGATGCCTACATTGTTCAAGACCTTGGTGTTGCCCATGTTTTGAGAAATACTTTCAAAAATATCAATTTACATGCTAGTACCCAAATGGGTGTGCACAACCTTATGGGAGCAAAGTTATTAGAAAAACTTGGCTTTAGTAGGGTGGTTTTGTCACGTGAGACAACAATTGAAGATATCAAGCAAATATCTCAAAACACAAACCTTGAGATAGAGTATTTTGTTCAAGGTGCTCTATGTGTAGCTTTTTCGGGTAATTGCTATCTAAGTAGCCTTTGCCATAGCGAAAGCGGAAATCGTGGTAGATGTCTGCAACTATGTAGGCTAAAGTATAGAAGTTTTCAAAATGACAAGCAAATAGCAAGTGGTTATTTGCTATCTCCAACAGACCTTTGTTTGATAGATAAACTAAAACAGCTAAAAGATGCTGGGGTTACATCGCTAAAAATTGAAGGTCGTATGAGAAGAGCTGGTTACGTTGGTGCGGTTGTTTCTGAGTACAAAAAAGCTATCAATTATATAGAGTATACAAAAGATAGTTTCAAAAAGAGCTTTTATAGAGGAAAGTACAACGAAGGCCTTTATCTTACAGACAAAAACCCAAATATTATAAATAAAGAATACCAAAATCATAGAGGGGTGGAGATAGGTGTTGTAAAAAACGTTAAGCCTTTCAAAAACCTAAATGAAGTAATAGTTTTATCAAATCACAAACTTACCCAAAACGATGGAGTGAAGTTTGTCGGAGCAAAAGAAATAAGTTTAGGTGTAGGATCGGTAAAAGATATGGGAAACAATACCTATAGCCTTATTACCACCGCAAAGCCAGAATTTGGCGATAAGGTTTATCTAACCGTAGACAAATCATGGGAAGATAGACTAACACAAATAAAAGATAAACTAAAGATAAAGGCAACATTTAGCGCTCATGTCGGCAAGAAGGCAAAACTAGAGTTTGGCTTTGAAGATAATGTTATTTGTGTAGAGAGTGATAACGTTGTAGAAAAAGCACAAAATGCTCCGCTAAGTTGTGATAGCATAGAGCAATCTATATCAAAATTAGGAGACACTGATTTTGAGCTTGAGGCGTTTGAGTGTGATATAGAAGATATATTTATGCCAAAGTCTATACTAAACGACCTAAGGCGTAAGGCGGCGGAAAAACTATCAAATGAGATTTTGGATAACTACGTATTAGATAATATAAAAGATATTGAAAAAATGCCTTTTGAAATTAAAAAGACAGAAGGCAAAAAACTATCTTTTTTAGTTATAAACGAAGAAAGTGTTTTTGATGAAAAGTCAGATGTTATCATCTCTCCAAAAGATTATAATGATATACCCGCTATAAAAAAGGCTCTTTCTAAGGCAAAAGGAAAGAGATATCTAAACCTTCCTATTATAGCAAACGCAAAAGATATGGAAGTTTTGAATAAACTTACAGATGCTATAGATTTTGACGGTGTGGTGGCAAATAATATATATGGACTAAGTTATCCTGCAAAAGATACTATAGGTGGATTTGGTCTAAACATTGCTAATAGTTATACTGTTGACTTTTTAACTAGCTGCGGGGTTGATTCTTTTATAAAATCTATAGAAGATTATTTATCAAAGGATCTTGGCGGCGGAAATATATATACAGGCAAAATACCGCTTATGACACTTTGTCATTGTCCTTTTAAGGTAAACTATGGCGGAGATTGTAGCAAGTGTAAGTATAGTGATGGCCTTATCTATAGGCAAGAAAGTGGCAAAGAGTTTGAAATAAGAAGATATAAGTTGCACAATTGTTATTTTGAGCTTTTAGGCAAAACAAAAGTCGATAGCGGTGATATAGAAGATATAAGATAGTCTTACAAAAGGATAAACTTATGATTATATTAATAACAGGAGCATCTCATACGGGAAAGACAGCTCTTGCTCAAAAGATGCTAGAAAAATACAAATATACATACCTTTCTATAGATCATTTAAAGATGGGATTAATCCGTAGTGGTCATACAAATTTAACTCCTACAAGTGATGATAGCGAGTTGACAAACTATCTATGGCCGATAGTGAGCGAAATGATAAAGACTGCTATTGAAAATAATCAAAACATGATAGTAGAGGGTTGTTATGTTCCTTTTAATTGGCAAGAGTATTTTAACAAAGATTACCTTGATAATATCAAATATTATTGCCTTGT
>JAZUBK010000034.1:0-10204 GCA_045638465.1 Clostridia bacterium
ATGGCTACGATCCGACTTATATTTATAAAGGGGAAATATTTTATTATGATGTTATATCCTTCTATCGAAAAACTAGCTGAAAAAGTTGGTAATCCATACATTCTAGCTACAGTAGTAGGCAAAAGAGCCAAAGAACTAGAAAAGACTATTCCTGAGGTTATTGATAACTCTCAAGATAAAGCTATTTCTATCGCAGCCAAAGAGCTAGACAGTGGAAAAATAGTTGCCGTAAATCCTGAAGAAGAATAAAAGGTAGGAAATATGATAGCCGAAGTTATTGTAGATGTACTAAACAGTAATGTTGACAAGATATTTGATTATAAAATAGAGCCAGATAGTGACATATCAGTAGGCTTTAGGGTACTTGTTCCTTTTGCAGGAAGAAATATAGACGGCTATGTAATTAATCTAAAAGAAAAGTCAGACTATGACGAAACTAAGCTAAAAAGCATAATAAAAAAATTAGATTCACAGCCGTTACTATCGCCTAAGATGGTTCAGCTGTGTTTTTTTATGAAAGACAAGTTTTATCTAAGACTTGCCGATTGCGTTAGATTATTTTTGCCGCCAGAAATTCGCAAAGGCTATAGCGAAAAGGTCGAGCGTGTAATAATCTTTGAGGGCGGAGATATAAGTAAGATTTCTTCAAGAGCCACCGCCCAAATCAAAATATTCCAATACATGAGCGAAAAGGGTGCTGAAAAACTAACAATTCTAAACGATAAGTTTTCACCCCCAGCAGTGAAAAAATTGATTGAAATGGGTATTTTGTCAGTAAAGGAAGAAAAGGTCAATAGAAAGCCAAAAAACGCCTTTACCGTAGCAAAAAAGCAAATAACTCTAACCGACCAACAAACTCGAGCAATAGGGACCATCAAAAAATCAAGATATAATACCTTCCTTTTGCACGGTGTAACTGGTAGTGGCAAAACCGAAGTATACCTTGATTGTATAAAAGAAGTAGTAGAAAAAGGCAAAACTGCTATTATGCTTGTTCCTGAAATTTCGCTAACCCCTCAGATGCTTAGTAGATTCCGTAACGCCTTTGGTGATACCGTTGCTATACTACATAGTAGTTTGTCAAATGGCGAAAGAGCAGACGAGTGGAACAGACTAAAAACTGGTCAGGCAAAGATAGCTCTTGGCGCTAGATCATGCATCTTTGCACCGCTTGATAATGTAGGAATTATCGTCATAGACGAAGAGCACGACCAAAGTTATTTTAGCGAAAGTAACCCAAGATATCATACTCACACCGTGGCAAGATACCTTGCGTATCTTCACGATTGCCCACTTATTCTTGGTAGTGCAACTCCGTCTATTGATAGTTATTATAAGACCAAAACAGGTGAATATAGCCTTTTGCAATTGCCAAATAGAGCTAATAACAAAGAGTTACCTACAGTTCAAATTGTTGATATGCTAAGTGAGATAAGAAATGGTAACACCTCTATATTTTCTAGAGCATTTATCAATAGTTTGTCAGATTGTATCGCAAATAAAAAACAAGCAATGATTTTTATAAATCGTAGGGGTCACTCATCTTTTATGATGTGCAAAGATTGTGGCTATGTTGCAAAATGTACCGACTGTGACGTTTCACTTGTTTATCACAAAGAAGACAATTTGCTAAAGTGCCACTATTGTAATAAAAGGTACAAAGCCCTAACTCAGTGTCCAAATTGTAAGAGTGAATATATCAAGTTTGGAGCAGTAGGAACACAAAGAATCGTAGCCGAGCTAAAACAAGCTTTTCCTGATGTGAAGATTTTGAGACTAGACAATGACAGCACTACATCAAAAGATTCTTACGTTCAAATCTTAGAGGAGTTTAACCATACCTCTCCTGCAATTTTGGTCGGAACGCAAATGATAGCTAAAGGCCACGACTTTAACAACGTAACGCTTGTAGGCATAATAGACGCAGATTTGAGCCTACATTTTAGCGATTTCCGTGCCACAGAAAGAACTTTCCAACTGATTACTCAAGTGGCTGGTAGAGCGGGTCGAAGCGAGTATGAAGGCAAGGTTATCCTTCAAACATATTTCCCAAGACACTATGTTTATAGGTGCGTATCAAACTATGACTATGGTGCCTTTTACAAAAAAGAAATCAACCTAAGGGAGATTTCACACTTTCCACCTTTTACTAAAATATTGAGAGTACTTGTATCTGGCGAAGATGAACAAAAGGTTGTTGAAACCTCAAAAGAAGTCTACCACAAAATGACCACTTTAAAAGATAATTACAAAAGTGACTTTGTTTATCTTCAAGCGATGAAATGCCCAAAAGGTAGAATACAAAACAAATACCGTTATCAGATTTTGACAAGGTATTACACAAAAAATGATAAAGATATTACCACCCAAATATATAATATTTGTGATGGAGTTAAGAAAAATAAGGTTTCGATTTTTGTCGAAAACAACCCACAAAATCTAAGTTAATAAAAGGAAACAATTATGGCAATAAGAAATATTTTGACTGACAAAGACCCAGTACTTAGGAAGGTATCAAAACCTGTTAGAAACATTGATGCAAACCTAGAAGAGCTACTTGATGATATGAAAGAAACTTTGATCAAGGCAAACGGTGTTGGTCTTGCAGCCCCTCAAGTAGGTATACTAAAAAGAGTTGCAATCATTATGCTAAATGGTATGTATTTTGAGATGATCAATCCAGAAATTATTGATAGCGAAGGCACCCAATGTGGCGACGAAGGTTGCCTAAGCTCTCCAGGAATCTTCAAAAAAGTAACTAGAGCCAATAAAGTAACAGTAAGAGCTTTTGACAGATATGGATTTGAGTTTACTTTGACTGGCGAAGATTTACTTGCAAGAGCAATCCAACATGAGTGCGACCACCTAGATGGTATATTATTTATGGACAAGGCGGACAAATAATGAAAATATTTTTTTTAGGAACACCTGACTTTTCGGCTAATGTTTTGAGCGCTTTGATAAACTCAAAACATGAGGTTGTTGGCGTAGTAACGCAGCCCGACAAACCAAGCGGAAGAGGGCACAAGCTAGTAGCCTCTCCCGTAAAGATTTTGGCCGAGCAAAACAATATCCCAGTATTCCAATTCAAAAGAATAAGCAAAGAATGTGAAGTTTTAAAAAGTCTTGACGCAGACCTTATGGTAACTGCAGCATACGGTCAGATTTTAAGACAAAATGTCTTAGATTTGACCCCAAAGGGCGTATATAACGTACATGCTTCACTTCTTCCAAAATATCGTGGTTCTAGTCCAATACAATGGTGCATCGTAAATGGCGAAAAGCAAACAGGTGTAACCATAATGAAAACAGATATCGGTGTAGACACTGGTGATATGATTTTGGCAAAATCAATCGATATCGGCGAGGAAGAAACCGCAGGGGAACTATTTGACAGATTATCTGATTTAGGTTGTGAAGCTTTGCTAGAGGCTCTAGACCTTATCGAAAATGGCAAAGAAACTTATACAAAACAAGACCACGAAAAGGCAAGTCATTATCCTATGCTTGATAAAGATAGCGGCCGTATAGATTTTTCAAAATCACCTAGTGAGATAGTTAATCTTTGCCGTGGTCTAAATCCATGGCCAGTTGCTTTTGTTATGCTAGACGAGATAAATAGACTCAAAGTCTATAAAGCATCAAGAGTAGATATAGACGGGACTTTTGAGCCGGGCAAAGTTATCTATGCCGACGACAAAAACGGACTTGTGGTAGCCTGTAACGGCGGGGCAGTAAGATTTGACATTATCCAATCTGCTGGTACAAAAGCTATGAGTTCAAAAGATTATTTAAGGGGAAGAAAGTTATTAAATAATAACTTTTAATCGTATATGAAAAATTATTTGCAAGTGTGCTTTAATGCACTAAATAACATTTACAAAAATGGTGCCTATTCTAATATTGAGCTAAACAAACAATTATCAAATATTAAAGGCGACAAACAATTAATTACCAAGATTGTTTATGGTACGATTGAAAATGATATAAAACTTGAATATATCATCAAGTCTTTAGCTCCTAAGGTAAAAGATTTGCCAGTAAAGATAGTTTTAAAAATTGGCGGATATATGGCTACAGAGCTTTCTACACCACCATATGCTATAGTAAATGAGTGCGTAAAACTAACAAAAGTCATTGGCTTTACATCAGCTAGTGGCCTTGTTAATGCAGTTTTGAAAAAGATAATAAACAAAGAGTATTCTATGCCAGACGAGAAAAACTTTGTAAAATACCTTTCTATTACATATAGCAAACCAGAGTGGTTTGTAAAAATGATAATAAGAGATTATGGTAAAGAAATGGCAAAAGACTTTTTGGCGACAAAACTAGACGATAGCACAACTATAAGGGTAAACACCGCAAAAATATCTGAAGCAGAGTTTAAATCTTTGCTAAAAGGTCAAAACATCGCTTTTACAGATACTCCTATCGGAAATGTCCTAAATGTAGAGTACTCTAAACTAAATGGCTGTGATAAACTAAACGGCCTATATACTGTTCAAAATATTGGTTCTATTATGATTTGTGATAGTTCTGAGGTTCAAGACGGCAGTAAGATTTTGGACGTTTGTGCAGCTCCTGGTGGCAAGACTATATACCTTGCAACACTAAACCCAAATGGTACAGTTGAGGCTTGGGATTTGCACGAGCATAGAGTAGCCCTAGTAGAAAAATACAGAGATAGAATGGGCCTAAATAATGTAACTGCCAAGGTGTGTGACGCCTCAAAAGAGGTCAAGGCTTGTATCCAAAAATATGACCTTGTTATGTGTGACGTTCCTTGCTCTGGGCTTGGTGTAGTAAATAGTAAGCCTGATATTTTGCTAGGCAAGACTGAAGAGTCTTTTGCCGATCTTCCTGAGATTCAATATTCTATTTTGGATAATTGCAGTAAATATGTTAAACTTGGCGGAACTATTATCTACAGCACCTGCACTATAAACAAAAAAGAAAACGAAGAAGTAATCAAGAGATTTTTAGAAAATCACAAAGACTTCAAGGTAGATTATAAAAAACCAAAATATATAGATGTTTTGGCAGGAGACTATGGCTACACAACCCTTGCTAACATCAGCAAAACAGAAGGATTTTTCTTTGCGAGGTTGATAAGAGTATGATAGATATTTATAGTTTATCTCTTCAAGAATTGCAATCTGTAGCAAAAGATGCTGGAGAGCCAAGTTATAGGGCAAAACAGCTATTTTCTGCCTTTGCCTGTGGCAAAACAGTAGACGAAATAACTAATATTCCAGGTAAATTTAAAAGTTACCTAAAGGAAAATTATATAACCGATGTGCTAGAAATTATAGAAACAAAGGTTTCTAAAGAAGACGGCACTACAAAATACCTTTACAAATTACACGACGGCAATATTATCGAAGGCGTACTTATGAACTATAAGCACGGCAATACTTTGTGTGTTTCTACCCAAGTAGGTTGTCGTATGAGATGTGCCTTTTGTGCCTCTGGTATAGATGGCCTAGTTAGGCACTTATCTGCAGGGGAGATTTTGGCTCAAGTAGTGGTTGTAAACAAACTGATTGGTGGCGATATAAAAAACCGTAAAATCACTAACATAGTTTTGATGGGTAGCGGAGAACCACTTGATAACTACGACAACACTATCAAATTTTTGCAATTAGTAAACGACCAAGACGGCATCAATATTGGCCTTCGTAGCATTTCACTAAGCACTTGTGGTCTTGCACCAAAAATCAAAGACCTTGCCGATAGCGGCTATCACGTAAACTTGAGTTTGTCACTTCACGCAAGTAATGACGAGGTAAGACACCAAATTATGCCTGTTAGTCACTCTTACAAAATAGAAGATGTAATAGAGTCTATAAAATATTACTTTGAAAAAACAGGCAGAAGAATTATAATAGAATATACATTAATAAAGGGTGTAAACGATAAAGACGAACACGCAAAGCAACTTGCAAAACTTCTAAAAGGTATCGTATGCCTTGTTAATGTTATCAAACTAAACGAAGTTAAAGAAAAAGATTTTGTTTCTCCTAGCCGAAAAGAGGTTTTTGATTTTGTAGACAAACTGACACAAAATAGGTTAGAAGCAACCGCAAGAAGAACTATGGGCGACGATATAGATGGCGCTTGTGGTCAACTTCGCAAAAACTTTATAAAAAATAACATGTAACACTGCAAATGTGAAAGTATACAATATATAGGCATAATACTATGCAAAAGGAGGTATATGTATGGATACAGCTGTAGTTATAAAAAATATATCTAACGCCTTTACAATAAGTGCAAATGGCAAAACATACGTTGCCTCATGCCGTGGAAATTTAAAGTCAGACAAGGTTGTAGTAGGCGACAAAGTATCCTTTGAGATTATGGGGCAAAAAGCAGTAATCACAAAAGTTTTGGAGCGAAAAAATATATTAATAAGACCAAATATAGCCAATGTAGATAACCTAATTATTGTGTTATCACCACTGCCAAAACCTGATTATATTTTAATTGATAAACTGATTTTGATGTGCCTAGATAACGATATCAAACCAATAATTTGTGCAAACAAAGAAGATTTGTCTTCTGACTTTGCAAAAGAGGTTTTGACCCAATATAAAGACGTCGTTTTGGATGTAGTGTCTGTTTCGGCAAAAGAAAACAAAGGTATTGATGGTTTAACAAAACTGCTTTATGGCAAGATCTCAGCCTTTGCAGGACAGTCTGCCGTGGGCAAGTCAACTATCCTAAATGCCCTTATGAATCAAAGTATCGCCGCTACTGGTGAAGTATCCGAAAAGACCCAAAGGGGTAGACATACAACAAGACATACCGAAATGTTTGTTTTGGGTAAAGACAGTTATATTATCGACACACCAGGTTTTAGCATGTTAAATATCCCTAATATAACATATGATAATCTAAAATTTTATTACCCAGACTTTTCAGAATTTGAGTGCAAATATACCAGTTGCACCCATACCAAAGAAAGTCTAGATGAGTGTGGTATAAAACAAGCCGTTCGTGACGGCAAAATTGATAAAGACAGGTTCGACAGGTACAACTATATCTATAACGAACTAAAAACAAGGAAGAAAGTATATGAAAAAAATTAAAATTTCAGCATCAACTAATCCACCACCAGCCAACGAATTCTTTAGATATATGGATATTCTAGACGATACAGATATCGACTATATACACTGCGACGTTATGGACGGCAAGTTTGTAGAGGCTTTGTCACTAAGTTATGCCACAGTCAAAGGCATATCAAAGTCAGCAACCAAGCCTTTGGATATCCACCTTATGGTAAAAACTCCATCAAAATTTTTACTAGGCAAGTATATTAGACTAAAGCCTGAATTTTTGGCTATTCATTACGAAACCTACTTTGATAAAGAAAAACTAAAGAAAATGTTGCTATTTATCGCAAAAAAAGGTATCAAAGCTGGTCTTGCTATAAATCCAGATACTAAGGTAGAGGAAATCAAAAATATTATTCCATACTGCCAAATGTTCCTTATTATGACCGTTGTTCCTGGTCGTAGCGGCCAAAAGATGATTGAAGATTGCTTAGTTAAAATAAAGCAAATCAAGACAATCGCCCAAGAATATGGCATCGAAGATATGTTCTTTGAAGTAGATGGCGGGGTAAACCTTGATAATATAGAAAAGGTAATCAAAGCAGGAGCAAATAGTGCCGTAAGCGGCAAGGCTCTATACGTTGCTGAGAACAAAAATGCCTTTATCAAAGCCTTCACTGAAGGTAAATCAAAAAAGTAACAAAAAGCAAAATTTCCTCATAACATATTATATATGTTGCGATTCAAGGAGTTTGTATGAAGATATTTTGTTTCAAATCACCTAAATTTTTGTCTTTTTTGCTAAAGGCACTTTTTAGAAAAAACTACATAAAAATAGAAGAAAATTCATAAGCGGACCCTTCTTTGCCGCTTATTTTTTTTGCTAAATATTAAAAAACATTTGCATATTTTTTTATTATATAGTATTATAATTTTGTTAAATATAACAAAAGGGGAAATTTATGTCTGTAAAAACTTCTAACGCATATGGTAATATTACAATTACTGACGAAGCTATTGCTATAGTTGCAGCTTACACAGCTCTTGATTGCTATGGCGTTGTTGACCTTGTCGCTAGTAAAAAGACTGTTGACAGTTTCCCAGATTTATTCAAAAAACAACCACTTAACCGCGGTATTAAAATAACTACTCTTGGCAACAGAATCACACTTGATGTTTTTGTAATCTTAAAATACGGTGTTTCTATCAATGCAGTCGCAGAGAGCTTACGCAAAACAATTAAATATAATGTAGAAAAGTTCACCGGTATGATTGTCGATGCTGTTAATGTAAGAGTTATCGGGGTTAGGGTATAACTATACACAGTAGGGTTACTTACCGGAGGAAATAATGCAAAAAAATATCAATGGCGCTATGTTTAGAAAAATGATTCTAGCAGCAGCCAATTTATTAGAAGAAAATAAAAAGTACGTGGATGCGCTAAACGTATTCCCAGTTCCTGATGGTGACACAGGTACAAATATGTCACTTACATACAAATCAGCTACAAAAGAAGTTAATGCTTGTTCAAATAACAATTTAGACGCACTAGGCGAAGCCCTTGCAAAAGGTGCTTTGAGAGGAGCTAGGGGAAACTCTGGCGTTATTTTGTCGCAAATTTTAAAAGGTATTTCTACAGTTGTTGTTCAATGTGAAGAGCTTACAACTAAGACCTTTGCTAAAGCGATGAAAGAAGGTGCTGATGTTGCATACCAAGCCGTAACTAAACCAAAAGAAGGTACTATCTTGACAGTAGCTAGAGTAATGGCAGAGGCTGCCCTTACTATATCTAAGAAAGTATCAGACTTCGAAGAATTCTTTAAACAAGTACTAGACAAAGGCGAAGAGATCCTTGCTCAAACACCAGAAATGCTACCAGCACTTAAAAAAGCTGGTGTAGTAGACGCAGGTGGTAGAGGCCTTCTTATCATCTTTACTGGTTTTTATAAAGTAATTATTAACGACGAATCTATCAAACTAGACTTTAATGACGCTGCTATTATTATGGAAAAGAACAAAGAATTCCACGCAAATCTTTGTGATATCAGCGAAATTGAGTTTGCATATTGCACAGAGTTTATGGTTGTTAATATGCACAAAAAGACTACTGAAAGTGATATAGACAAGCTTAGAATCAGACTTTGTGAGCTTGGCGACTCTGTTATCTGCCTAGGTGACTTACAACTAGTTAAAGTTCACGTACACACAAATACACCAAATATTGCTCTAGGTTATGCTCTAGAACTTGGTGAAATCACTAATATCAAAATTGAAAATATGCTAGAACAAGCAAGAGAGCTTATGACAGCCGCTACAAATCAAGAGCCACTTAAACAATATGGTATGGTTTCTGTTGCTGCTGGTGATGGCCTTGCTGCACTATTCAAAGATCTTATGGTTGACTACATTATCGAGGGCGGACAAACTATGAATCCAAGTGCCAACGATATCGCTGGTGCTGTAGATAGAGTACACGCTCAAAACGTATTTGTATTCCCAAATAACAAAAATATCATTTTGGCAGCAGAACAAGCCAAAGGTCTTACAAACAAAAATATTATCGTTATACCAACACGTAGTGTTCCAGAAGGCGTTTCTGCTTGTCTTGCTTTTAACGAAGATGCAAACATCGCAGAAAATACAGAAGCTATGACAGAATCTATCAAAAATGTAAAATCAGGTTCTATCACATACGCCGTAAGAGATACAAATGTTGATGGTTTTGACCTTGCAACAGGCGATATTATTGGTCTTGACAATAGCTCAATTTTGGCTAAAGGTTCAGAGATTCCTGAAACTGTACTTGGTCTTTTGGATAAGATGGTTGACTCTTCTACAGTTAATATCACTATGTTCTATGGTGAAGAAGTAAAAGAAGAAGATGCAACTGCTCTAAACGAAACATTGACTGCAAAGTATCCAAACTGTGAAGTATCAGTTCTATCTGGCGGACAACCAGTTTACTACTACTTAATCTCAGTAGAATAATTAATCAATCAAAAAGGCGACTTATAAGGTCGTCTTTTTTTGTTTATTTAAAAAAATTGCCAAAAATTAACTTAAATCTTATTAAAAAAATTTTGAATTATCCCCTAAAATTTTCCCAAACTAAGATTAACAACTTAAAATAATAACTTTTAAAAAGA
>JAZUBK010000035.1:0-11327 GCA_045638465.1 Clostridia bacterium
CGCCTTCGCCACTGGTGTTCCTCCCGATATCTACGCATTCCACCGCTACACCGGGAATTCCACTTGCCTCTCCACCACTCAAGAACGACAGTTTCAAATGCAGCCCCGGAGTTGAGCCCCGGTATTTCACATCTGACTTGCCGTCCCGCCTACTCGCCCTTTACACCCAGTAAATCCGGATAACGCTTGCCACCTACGTATTACCGCGGCTGCTGGCACGTAGTTAGCCGTGGCTTATTCTCTGAGTACCGTCATTTGTTTCGTCCTCAGTAAAAGAAGTTTACAATCCGAAAACCTTCATCCTTCACGCGGCATTGCTGCGTCAGGGTTTCCCCCATTGCGCAATATTCCCCACTGCTGCCTCCCGTAGGAGTCTGGGCCGTGTCTCAGTCCCAATGTGGCCGTTCAACCTCTCAGTCCGGCTAATGATCGTCGCCTTGGTGAGCCGTTACCTCACCAACTAGCTAATCATACGCGAGCTCATCTTAAAGCAATAAATCTTTGATACGGAGATCATGCGGTCTCCGTATGTTATGCGGTATTAGCGTTCCTTTCGGAGCGTTATCCCCCACTCTAAGGCAGATTACTCACGCGTTACTCACCCGTCCGCCACTAAGCTAATTACTACACTAAACAACTTATCTAAAATTGTTTAGTGTAGCAACTAACTCCGTTCGACTTGCATGTATTAAGCACGCCGCCAGCGTTCGTCCTGAGCCAGGATCAAACTCTAATGTTAATTGTATATAAACACTTACGTGAATATATCGTACATTAGATAATCTTGCTCTGAACTTGCTTATAAAAACTGGCTTTATAAAAAGTTTGTTTGCTAGATTATTTCTCTCTTGAATTAACAAGAAACTTAAATAAACCTTAACTATTAAATTGTAATGGTTCATGTCATTTGCGAAGTACTCTTCGTTAGTGACGGTGTTAGAATACCATATAGAAATTGAGGTGTCAACAACTTTTTTTCAAAAAAATAGCAATTTTTTGGAATTTTTCCTAAAAACCCGAATACTACCCCTGGTGTTTGCGGTTTTGATAGGGTTTTACCCGTTTTTTATGGCTAAAAAAATAAAAAAAGATATTTTATTTATGGCAAAAAATATAAAAGTTTTATAAAAAAAACATTAAAAACACTATTACAAATATAGTGTTTTTATTATCTTTTCCTTATTTTGTTTGTTTTTTAAGCTTTCTTTTTTTATCAAAAACTCTTTGGATTCACTTTATATGTTAAATAACAAAAAAATAAAATCCACCAAAAGCCTTTCAAACAGGCAGTCTTCTTACAACCAAGCATCAGCGTTTGATTTTAAAAACCTTCCTTCTTCCCCGCAAAAATATTACATTACCTTACAAATCGTTCCCAAACAAAAATATCAAAAAAGTTTCCTTATATAATGTTATTTTATTATATATATAATATAGTCATATAAATATATATAAAAGCACCTAAAAAAGTTGTCAATAAAAAGTATTTATTATATAATTTTTTTAGAATTTGAAACACAAATTAACTTTTTAAGGAGAAAATTATGGAAAGATATTCTATCTACACAGGCGAAAAAGTTACAGAAGAGATGTACCTAAAGACTTGGGAACTTGACAATATCACTTTTGAGCCAAAAGACGTTATAACAAAAAAACTAGCTCTTGACTGGTTTTACTCTAGTAAAAAGAGCATTCAGATACTTTGGGACAACAAAGAAAATAAATTAATTGGATATATTTTTCCATTTTTGCTAAAACACTCATTTGCAACCGAATATATAATCAATAACACAAACTACCAAAAAGTTATCAAACCAAATGTTTTTTGCGATATAAAATCGGGCGAGTCTGGAGATGTTTATGTATTTAGTGCAGTTATTATTCCAGAATTTAGAGACAAAACCCTAAATATTAAAAACGAAAAATCACCATTTTATAACAAAAAAGTTATAAAGATATTGACAGAGGCTCTTGTAGAATGGGTTTACGAAATCAAAAAACTAGGCATTTCTATCAACTATGTCTTTGCAGAAAAAGTTTCTGATGATGGCGAAAAATACCTAAAATCACTAAAAATGCAACCTTGCTTTGCTCTAGAAGACGATAGCAAGTTCGCAAAACTATTTACACCTGATATGTTTAGCAAATGTTCGAATTACCACAAATTATATCAAATATACAACGACGAAAATAGTTGCTGTAAGTTTGACGCATCTATTTTGAAAGACCACAACTACCTACATATAAAAGACAATGTATTACATTATAGAGATCTAAACCTTCTTGACCTTGCAAAAAAATATAACGCCCCTCTTGAAATTGCTTATACTCCAATGATCAGCGAAAGAATAAAAAGCTTGAAAGAACTTTTTGCAAACAAAATAGCAAAATATGGTTATGGTGCAAAATACAACTACGCATACGCTACCAAAGCAAACTACTATAGCGAAGTAGTACTTACCGCTCTTAAAGATGTTGATATGCTAGAAACATCATCTGCATACGATATCGACATTATGGTAGACCTTGCAAAAAAAGGTAGAATCAAAAAAGGCTATACAGTAATCTGTAACGGTTTCAAAAACCCAAAATATATTTCTTCAATAACCTATCTTTTGGATAAAGGCATCAACGTAATACCTGTAATAGAAAACTCAAAAGAGTTTGAACTTCTAGCTCAAGTTGACCGTCCTATCAATGTAGGTATTAGATACAATAGCGACTTTGAATCAAGACTTATCAAAAACGACTTCAAAACTCAAGATGAATTTGACAATAGATTCGGCTTTAATGAAGTTGGCCTAAATGAAATGGCAGCAAAGATTAAAAATTCTAAAAACCTAACCCTAAAACTTCTTCACTTCCACTTCGGCGGCACTATCTCTAGTATCCCTAACTACATAAAAGGCTTTAGTAATATCTTCGAAAAATATTGCAAACTAAAGAAAAAATATGATTCGCTAGAATACTTTGACTTCGGCGGCGGATTCCCTATCAAATATTCTTTAACATACAAATTCGACTACGACAAACTAGTAGACAGTATGATAAAAGCCGTAAATTCTATGACAAAAGAGCACAAAATCGCTCCGCCAGAACTTATCGGAGAACACGGAAGATATACAACAGCAGACCACGGTTTCTATATCTACAAAATAGACTTTAGCAAAGAAAATTATGGCAAACACTGGTATATCATCAACGGAAGTTTGATGAATATGACTCCTGACATGTGGGGTATCCAACAAGACTTCACAATCCTTCCTGTAAACCTATACGAAAACAAATTCGTTCCTGTTTGTCTTGGCGGCGAAACTTGTGACCCAGACGATAGATATTTCCTAAACGAAGAAAATGTAAAACTATTTATGCCAAAAATTAAAGAAGGCCAGGAATTATATATCGCAATCTTCTCTACAGGTGCATATCAAGAAATCATCTCTGGTATAGGCGGACTTCACCATTGCTTGATTCCAGAAGGTAACGAACTTATTATTCTAGAAAACAAAAAAGGCGAAAGAGAGTTTTACACCCCAAAAGCAGAATCAAACACTAAAAAAATGTTAGATTTACTAGACTACTCTAACAAAAAGTTTGTTAAAAAGTTTTAATATTAAAAAAATAAAAAGAACTAGTTTTCCGCTAGTTCTTTTTTTGGGGCGACATGTAACTTTTGCCAAAGAAGTTTCTACACCAGCCCGTTTTATCAAAAAAATCTAAAATAACTTTTTATATACAGACAATTTGTTTGATACAAAAATTTTTAGTTGTGCTATACTATCTATATGAAAGTCGAACAAAAATTTTACTATACCTTATGAGGAAAAACTAAAAATGAAAAACATTGTAAAGACACTTAAAAAATCAAAATCAGTTGCCATATTTGGCCACATCTCACCCGACCCAGACTGCATGGGTTCTATGCAAGGCCTAGCAAAAATATTGGAGCAAAAAGGTATCAAGGCAGATGTGTTTGTCGATACAGACAAAGACTGCAGCGAATATCCGCTATTTAATCTAAGCGAAAACTTCAACGGCGGAATTAAAGCAAGTGATTATGACACACTTATTGCAGTAGATGTTGCTACAAAACGTATGCTGGGAAAATATGGCGACACATTTGCAAATTTTGAGAATACCATATCAATCGACCATCACGGCTCTAGGGACCTTGAGGCAAAAGCTATCTATTGCGAAACTCACTCATCGTCTTGTAGCGAAATTATTTACAAACTAGCAAAGGCGTTAAAAGTAAAAGTAACCCCTGAAATTGCAGGATATTTATTTGCAGGAATTATCGGAGACACTGCGTGTTTTGAGCATGACAACGTAACCCCTCAAACACACATTATCGCAAGTGAACTTTACAAATGCGGCGCAGATACAAAAAACATAATATTTGAACTAAAGAAAAAACAAAGCTTTGCCGATATTAAACTTCGTAGTCTTGTATATGAGTCTATGGTAATAAAAGATCAAGTGGCTTATGTTATCTTCACAAAAGAAATGATAGAAAAAGCAGGTTCTGACAGAACAAAACATTTTATACCCGAAATGTTAAATATTGAAGATAATATTTTTGCCTTTGGCATCAACGAAAAAGACGACGGCTCTTACTCTGTAAGTATCCGATGCAAAAATGGTTATGACAGTTGCAAAATTGCCGAAAAATACAACGGCGGAGGCCATAAACAAGCCTCAGGACTTGCCTTTAGCGGCGACCCGAAAGTTTATGCAAAGAAACTATTTGAAGACTGCAAAGCTCAAATAAAGGCTAAATAACAGACGCAAAAAGCAATAAAATAACAAACACCCGACCAAAAAAAGCAACTCTTTTATGAGTTGCTTTTTTATTACATTTTGTTATTTTTAAACTTCTTCTACATATCCATTAGAATAAGTAAAGTTATAGCCATCTGCTGTTTTTGTAGCAGTGATTTTTTCTCTTGATTTATTCTTTCTTAGATATATAACCAAACCGCTAGTACCCTCTCGGATTTCATATGCTGTTGTACTTCTTGAGCTGCCATAAGTAGTTGATTGAAAATCAATAGTATAACCACTTCTTTCTTTTTCTATCTCAAGCTCTGTTTCTTGGATTTTTTCACCATCTATATAGATAGAATATTCATATTCGATTTCGTCATTTTCTACAGATTGCTCATAAATGATGTAGTTATCAGCGTCTAAATAAGTTACAAATTCGATAGAACTTTCAGACTCATTGCCTTCAGATTCAAATTCTCTTTCGCCCCTAATATCGTATGTAACCCCACCAAATACAATTACACCTTCGATAGTAGAAGAAGTTTCAAGTTCTACGCCCTCATCATCTACTTCTTCTGATGTCTTTGTATTGATTTCGTTATAATACATTTTGTATGTTGTATTTTCCAATGAAATATCCATAACAAAAGTATAACTAGCCAAACCTGGATCTTCGGAAGTGTTTTTACGTGTTGTTTGTGATATACCATCTGCGATAATATTATCAAACATAGCAAGGCTGTTTGTGATACTTTCAACATCGCCATCTTCTACCATAGAAGGTCTTGAAACCGCAGATGCACCAGTCACTGATTGACCAGCCCCAGATAGATTTTTTAGGTATTCTACGCTACTTGCGGCACACATAGCATATACGTTTTTAGCGTTTATATTAAGGTCGCCTTTTGACTGACAGCCTGTAAGTGATAAAGTTGCAGGAATCAAACTTGCACAAACAAGTGCAGTCGTCAATATTTTTTTAATTTTCATAAAAAATTTCCTCCTTTCCTAAAATAATTTTAGCAATAAAAAACAACACGTGTCAATAAAATAAAAAATATTTTTTCGTTGCGAAATCATTTTTTTTGACTCTTATTTTGTTTAAAAAAACAACTCAAAAAATCAAAATAATTTAGCGTTTCGGCTGTTTTTTGTGCAAAAAACAACCTTCTTATAAACTTTTGCTCTATTTTTTATAAAAAAATTGTTATGTGCAAAACATATTTTTTTGTATTAATTGACGAAAAAGTCAAAAATTAGTAAACTAAAATTAGTTATTAAAGGAGGGATAAATAGTTTATGCAAGACCTATCACCGTCTTCAGACAACAAAAAGAAAAAAATAATATTTGGAATAACTCTTACTGCCGTTGCGGTAACAGCCATTGCAATACCAGTGGCAACATACATCGCCGATGAAAGTACAAAATGCGTACTTACTATTAGCGACAACCTAACATCTACCAAAGATTATTCACTAAAAATTCAAAAAGGTACAAAAATCAGCGATTTAAAGGTTGATATAAAAGATGGCCATACTTTCCTTGGTTGGTTCAAAGACCATGCTTGTACAGAAGCATATAGCCAAGACGAGGTAATCAGCATAAAAACAACTATTTATGCAAAATACGAAGTTCATAAATTTGATGTTTCTGTAACACTTCCTCAAGACACTACTTTGACTATGCTAAAAGAAAATGGTGATGCTTATACCCCAGAAGAACTAACCGACGTGGCTTATGGCACAAAAATCAAATTTACCATTTCTTCTATAGACCAAGTAGAAGGCACATCATATTTTTATGTGATAAACAAAAATGGTGTTCCTATGCAAACAAACTCAGAAGGCCTTTATACTTTTACGGTAAAGGAAGACGCTGAGATTTCTATTCATGGTCGTTTTGAGTACGAAACAACAAAAACCGACGTTTATGGCAATAGCCTAAAAAAGGCAATAGCCGTAATCACTAACTATATCGATTATTCAGATAGCGAAGTCGTAGATATTCCAGAGGTTATCGACGAACTAAAAGTTCAAGAAATACACAATATAAGCGGTGGCGATTTGTCAGACGAAAACGACTCAATCAAAACTCTAAACATTTCTAAAAACGTAAGATATATTAACGCTCAATACCTAAAACTTTGCAAACATTTGCGCACTATCAATGTATCAGAAACAAATACTGCTATGCATGTTAAAAATGATATTTTGTATTTGCAAGAAGGTAGTAGCTTATCTGCAGTATTCTATCCTATAGAAAATGTCTCAAAAAATGTTGTTCTTCAAGCAAACACAACACATATTGATTCTTATGCTTTTGCTTATTCTGACATCACATCAACAAACATCGCATCACTTACTAAACTAGCATATATTGGCGACTGTGCCTTTTTGAGCACTAACCTTACCACTATTACGCTACCAGACTCAGTAAAATTTTTAGGTTATTCTGCGTTTAACTCTTGCCAATCACTTGCGGAGGTAAATATCCTTTGCGACTCACTAGATCTAGGATTTGACATGGCCGATGGTGCACACGGTTGGGCCTCAGTTCAAGGACTTTCTTACGCTTTTGCCAACTGCCCTGCTCTTGCAAAAATTTATTGGGATGCAAACACCAATCTATCAACTGTTACATATCCAGACTTTCCAAATGCGCCTTTTTCTTATGCCTCAGGATTATTTTTCAACTCTGGCATAGAGGGTGGCGTTGAGTTTAAAATCGGTAAGCATGTTACAAACTTTGACCACGAAAACATACTTGCAAACTCAAATACCTATTATATCTCTCTGGGTTCTACATTAAAAGTTGCTTCTCTTATCTTTGAAACAGGCTCTCACAACGCTTTAGCCTCTTTTGGTGAATCAATCGCTTGGAAAGTCAACCAAAGCAATTACTATCAAACGATTCAAGACAATTTAACCCAAGTTTATTTTGAAAAAGACTTCTTTACAACAGCAGGATTAAATCTTGATATGACATTTACAATCAACGCTGGTGGTTACGGTTCAAAAATAAGTTATGCTTATGATTCTACCATCGAAAACGATAACTATTACGTATTTACTCAAGCTGTGGAGGATCCAGAATTTTAATGAAAAACCCTAAATTATCATTTGTTATCCCAGTATTCAATGGCGAGAAATTATTGCCAAGACTTATTGATAGTTTAACAAAGCAAACTTACAAAAATGTAGAATTCGTTTTTGTAGACGACACGTCTTATGATAACACATCTCTTATTTTGCAAAATTTTAAAAGAGCAGACGATAGGGTTGTATATATAAGGCACGAATCAAACCAAGGCACTTTTGTTTCTAGAGCCTCTGGCCTAAAAGTTTGTACAGGCGATTATATTGCACAGGTTGATGCAGATGACAAAATTAGCGAAAACTTTGCAGAGTCTGTGATTTCTATTTTACAAAAAGAAAAAGCAGATATGTGCCTTGCTGAAACTATATATGTTTTTCCTGATGGAAGACAAGAAAAAGTACCATCTTGCTTTAGACAAGAAGACAACGGCGTAATAAAAAATGGCGAGGCCTTTGCTAGATTTTTTAGGACACACTCTACAATCACAGAAGATATTTATACGTGGTGCAAAGTCATATCAAAGAAGATATACAAACATTGTGCCGCAGATATTGACGACATAGTCAAAGATTCTAAAAACCCTCTAAGTGGTGGCGAAGATTTGATTTATACAGTAATGTTCGCACTATGTTCTAAAAAAATGGTAAAATGTAAAGATGCTTTTTACTATTACTATCGCCATAGCGAACAATCTACATGCCTTAATAATATAAGTAAATACAAATCTCAATATTCTAGCGCTTGTAAAACTCTTGAATATATCAGACAATATCTTGAGAAGAAAAAAGTTTTTGATAAATACCACGACGATTATATGGGCTGGAAACAAACATATAATCTTATCATGAAGCAAGATGCTTTTAAGCTAAATTGTCTAGACGAATACTACAAAATAGCCTATGAGCACAAAATAATCAAAAAGGTTAGTCCTAGGGAAACTTCAAGACGCGACTGCCAAAGAAAATTTATCAAATCTATGCAATAAAAAATAAAAAGGAACTAGTTTCGCTAGTTCCTTTTTTGTGCCACGACAACTGCATTGCGTATTTTTATCCTTTATAATGTTTTGATTTTCTCTACCAATTATGCTAAACTAAACACTAGGAGTTAATATGTTAGCAAAGTTATTTATCAAAGATTATAAAAACACAGAAGACTCAACCGTCCGCCTAAGATACGGCGTGGTTTCTAGTTTATATGGAATTATCACCAACATCTTATTATTTGGCGGAAAATTAGTTGTTGGCTTTTTGAGTGGTTCTATCGCCATTATTTCAGATGCCATCAACAACCTTTCTGACGGCATATCTGCAACAATCACTTTAATTGGATTTAAACTTTCGAGCAAACCAGCAGATAGCGACCACCCTTTTGGACATGCTAGGTTTGAGTATATCTCAGCACTTATTGTTGCTTTTATTATTTGCATTGTAGGTGTTTTTCTTGGCAAGTCTTCTATAGACAAAATTATAACCCCTGTAAAAACTAACGTTTCTTGGCTTGTTATTATCGTCCTTGCTATCAGTGTAATTGTAAAGTTGAGCCAATATTTAGTCTACAAAAAATTCGGCAAAACTATAGACTCTGATTCTATAAAAGCAAACGCCGTAGACGCCCGAAACGACACTATTGTTACTTTTGCAACAATGGTAGCAATGATTATTATTTGGACTACAGGAGTAAATATCGACGCTTACGTAGGTCTTGCGGTGGCTTTGGTTATTGTTATATCTGGCTTTAAAGTTTTGCTTGATACAATCAACCCTCTTATCGGCGAAAAGCCTGATCAAGATTTGGTTATAAAAATTAAGAAAAAACTAAACTCATACACTGGTGTTTTGGGTTTTCACGAGCTTATAATTCACAGCTACGGAAAAAATAGAAACTTTGTTACCGTACATATTGAGGTTTCTGCAGATGTAGACCCAATGATAACACACGACCTTATCGACGACATAGAAGAAGACTTTTTAAACGAATTTGGACTTCATCTTGTTATTCACTCTGACCCAATCGAAAACAAAGACAAAACAACTATTGCTCTAAGACAAAAGACTCAACACCTTTTGCGCAAACTAAATAATAAATTGATAGTACATGACTTTAGAATAGCAAAAGGTCAAAACCACACCAATATAATGTTTGACCTTATCGTGCCTTTTGATGTTAAATTGTCAAAGCAAGAAATCATAGCTTATCTAAAGAAAAATCTTGGAAAAGATGGGAAAACCTACAAATTTAGCATAGATGTTGACAGAAATTATGTATAAATAGATAAAAAGCGAGTATTTTTACCTGCTTTTTATTTTTTTTATTTATTTATTAGGCAATCAAAAAAACTTTGTGTATAATATTTGTATACTAAAGGAGAAATTATTATGGAACAAAAATTTTATAGATGTGAAGTTTGCGGAAATATAATCGCAAAAGTCCACGACAGCAAAGTACCTGTTGTTTGCTGTATGCAAAAAATGCAAGAAATAGTACCAAACAATGTTGATGCGTCAGGCGAAAAACACATACCAGAATACACAGTAGATGGCAACATCGTAACAGTAAACGTAGGTAGCGTAGAACATCCTATGACTGCTGAACATTATATCGAGTGGGTTTCTATTCAAACAAAACACGGCAACCAAAGAAAATGCCTAACACCAGATAGCAAACCTGTTGTTAAATTTGCTCTTCTTGATGGAGACGAAATTGAAGCGGTATTTGCTTATTGCAATTTACATGGCCTTTGGAAAAAATAATAGCTCAGATATTTGGAGGAAATTAATATGAAAAAAAACACAACGGCAATGGTTTTGGGAATTTTATACGGGATAGGTATGGCAGGGCTTTCATACTTTAACCTAGTCCTTACTATAGCTTTTGCCTTTGCTAACAAAGGTGCGTGGTTTGGCTATACACCATATATTTATGTAGCACTTGGCCTTATCTCAATTATCGGTGCTACACTTGCAAGAAAGAACATAATGGTAACCCGCATTATGCTACTTATTCCTAATATCATTCACGTGGCAATCGTAGTATATATATTTGCCGTTGGTATTTTAACAAATAGCTTTGTATATCTTCTTTTATACCTAGTAGTTGCGCTGCTTGGCCTTCTATCACTTTTATTTGCTTTTTTAGCAAGAAATCGTGAAGATTACCAAAGCCCACCACCAAACTTTACTCCTCCATCACAATCTGCAAAAATGTAAAACAAAAAACACCTATTAATTTAGGTGTTTTTATTTTTTCTTTTTTACCCTATCGTGAATTGCTGCTACCTTATCAAATAGCCCTAATATTTTTTACACCCGTAGTATATCACAAACAACATATTATTAGCAAAAAGAAAAAAGCCCTTAAAAGTTAAAACTATGTAAAACTTTTTTGGGCTTTAATTTTTGGAGCTACTGGCGGGAATCGAACCCGCGACCAAGTCGGAGGCCAAGCGGTCTTAGGAAGACAA
>JAZUBK010000036.1:0-11129 GCA_045638465.1 Clostridia bacterium
CGAACGACATGGCTACGATCCGACTTCCTAGACTAGATAGGTCTGATTCTAGGCTATAATACCCCCTATCTATATGTCTTATGTCATTGAGAGTCGTATAGCCATAAGCTACAAGCCCCGCAAGAGCAAGTGCCGCACCACCACGAAGATCGCAGCAGTTTACTTCCGCCCCATAAAGCCTATCTACCCCATCAACGATAGCTACTCTATCTTTGATCTTTATTTTTGCTCCCATTTTGATGAGTTCCGGCACGTGTTTATACCTCATCTCAAAGAGATTTTCGGTAAAAATACAACTACCTTTGCTTACCGTTTGCAAAGCCATAGTTTGCGCCTGAAGATCTGTAGGAAACCCAGGATAAGGCATTGTCTCCACAACACCAAAGCTTGTAAGCGGAATATCACTTACTAATCTTATTTTAGCATCATTGCAGTATATTTTGCAAGTATTATTTTTAAGTTTTGTGATTAACGCTGAATTATGTGAGATATTTACATTATTTAACGTGATATCTCCACCACAAATTGCCCCCGCAATCAAATATGTACCTGCTATAATTCTGTCGGATATTGGGGTAAATTCTGTATCATGCAAACTGTCTACCCCAATTATTGTTATAACATCTGTTCCCGCACCATATATTTTTCCACCCATACTATTGATAAAATCTTGCAAATCAATAATTTCAGGCTCTTTTGCGGGGTTATAAATTACCGTTGTACCTTTGGCAAAAACAGCCGCCATCATAATATTTTCAGTGGCACCCACACTAGGATAATCAAGGTGCACAGAACTTCCTTGCAACATAGCCCCGTCACAGTCAATATACCCATGACGTTCTTTTATTTTAACGCCTAATTCTCTGAGGCCTTTTAGGTGAAGATCGATGGGCCTTGCCCCTATCTCACAACCACCAGGATAACAAACCCTTGCCTTTTTTAGCCGACCGACTATTGCACCTAGCAAAAATATAGACGAGCGAATCTCTTGCGCAAGATCTTTTGGCACTTCGCAAGTTTTTGCATATTTTGTATTTATAATAACGTCGCTTTCTCTAAACTCAACCTCACATCCAAGACTTTTTAATATTTCAAGCATTTTGATAATATCACTAAATTTAGGGCATTTATGCAATATTATTGTGCCAGGGCACAACATACACGCAGCCAAAATAGCAAGGTAAGAGTTCTTTGCACATGGAATATCAAGTTCCCCACAAAGTTTTTTACCGCCTTTTATTAAAAATTTTCCCATTTTATTTTACCTCAAAAAGTATATATACATTTTATGGAAAAATTTTAATATTTGTGATTGGAGTTATTCAAGACCTGCCTTTTTATAAAAAATAATGCCACAAAAAAAAGATGAGAATGTCCCATCTTTTTTCATGTATGCTTTTAAGCTAAATCACTGTCTTTTGACTTTCTAAACTTTTTTGCCCCACAAGATGTGCAGTGCGACGCATCTATTTTTGTGTGAGCGCCACAATAAACACAAACCTTGAACGAGCCTTTATCTTCAGAACTGCCGTTTCCAAAGGTTGCAAAAAGGCTATCAGTAAAACTTTTTGAGTTGTTGCTATTTTGACTTGAAGGTGTAGTCGTGGTTGAGGCAGTAGCAGATTTTTTACCTGCCCTACGTACTAACACACAACACCAGATCATAAGTGCTATAAGTCCAAGTGCTGCAGGAATCATCAATGCTCCTGCTGTAATCATTGTCTTTGTATACCAATAGTCAACATTTTGAGATAAAGAATAGTTCACTTGTATTACGTCCCAACTTCCATCGCCGTCATATTCTTTGGTATAAGCCAAAGTCAAAGAAGAAAGCCCTAATACTTGAGATTGTGAATAGTATGTATAAGTAGTGCCGTATATTGTTTCGTCTACCTCTTCGCTATAAAAAGAAAAGTCTAGGTAATAATAATTCGCCCCGCCTTTTGTTACCTCAGAATAAGCCTCTGCCCAAAAGTTATCATAGTTTGTAAGTCCATATTCTGTAGGGTTATATCCCACAGTAGATGAGCCACTAATTTCAAGGTCTGTGATACTGATTATATAATATCCATCTACCCCATCTCTTGCCATTTCTATTATTTCAGCATATTCTCTTGCGTCACTCTTCATAGTATTGTGATATGGCACGTTATTTCCTAGCATAGAAAAAGCTATACACATAGTAACAAAGGCTACAATAAACCCGACTACTATACCAAATATAGCCCAGCCTCTAGGCGTAATTGTAATTCCGCCTCCGCCATAATAATCGTCATCACCATAATAGTAATGATTGTGTCTGTGATAAGAACGTGAAGAACTAGACCTTGAGCTACTATAGCTTCTAGAACTGCTAGAACGTGAAGAACTAGACCTACTAGAACTAGAGCGATAAGATCCGCCGCCACGACGATGTGAAGGACCTACTGGCATAAAAAAATCTCCTTTAATCAATTTATACTTCTATAATAGCATAAAAGTCAAATCATACCAATTAAAATCACTATTTGCGATGGCGCTTTTAAATAAAAAAAGCAAAAAATTAATTTTGCTATTTTGTTTTTAGTTTAAACCCAAATTTTTAGTTGCTCTTGCCAAAGTTTCTGCGGCGACCTTCTTTGCATCTATTGCACCTTTTTTGAGTATTTCACTCAAAACTTTTTCGTCGTTGTACATTTTGTACTTTGCCTGGATATCCTCTAGTAATTGCGCCACAACCTCTGCTACTTCTTTTTTAAATTCGCCATAGCCTTTTCCTTCATATCTTGCCTCAATACTCTCAAAACTCTCATCTGTTATTTTACTCAAAATACTCATAAGGTTAGATATACCTGGTTGGTTTTCTTCGTCAAAGTGCACTTTGCCAAGGTTGTCAGTTTTTGCAGACATAATCTTCTTTTTTGCGACCGCTATATCGTCAAGCAAAAAGATTGTTCCTTTGTTATCGCCAGAATCTGATTTATTCATCTTTTCAAGAGGGTTTTGCAAATTCAAAATTTTATTCCCTACAGGCGCTACATACACATCAGGCATCACAAAAGTATTTCCATACCTTTTATTAAACCTTTCGGCAAGGTCACGTGTTAGTTCTACGTGTTGTTGTTGGTCTTTTCCAACGGGAACAATAGCGGTATTGTATAGCAAAATGTCCGCAACCATAAGAGTTGGATAAACAAACAAACCAGTATCAACACCTTCTCTTGATTTTGCTTGGGACTTTGATTTAAATTGCGTCATACGTGAAAGCTCACCCATTTTAGTTTGGAAAGTCATAATAAAGCCAAGTGTTCCGTGCTCTTGCACATCGCTTTGCTTAAATATTGTTGTCACATTTGGATCTACTCCACACGCAAGATACATAGCAATAGAGTTTCTAACCGCCTCTTTTAATTTCTTTGGCTCTATATAGCTTGTGATTGCATGAAGGTCAGCTAAAAATATATAACTATCAAATATGTTTTGCCTGTCGACGAAGTTTTTTATCGCCCCCAAATAATTCCCTAAAGTCAAATTTCCACTAGGTCTTACACCTGTTAACATTGTTTTTTTCATAATATTATTTCTCCATTTTTTGATATAAAAAAACCCGTTGATTGTTTTATTACAAAACATACCAACGGGCTTTATTTAGATTATATAAAAAATATCTAATCCATTTATATGTTTTGTGACGCCAAAAAGCACTCACAAAACACCTTGATTTGTAAGTGCAGATATTACCAGCGCCACCAAGTAAATGAATTAAACATATATTTCTCCTTTTCTTTATATGCAATTATTATAACACTTTTTAAAATGGTGTCAAGGCTTTAAAATCTGTTTTTGACTTACTTAGGTTTTTCAGCCCAAAACAAAATCTATCTTTATTGCAATTTCACACCATACTTTACAAACTCAGCAACAGTTTTTAACATCTCATCTTTGCTTATCTCTGTTACGATATCTTGAGAAGTAAACTCTCCTTCTACACCCAAAGTTTTATTTTCACCGAACCTAACGAATTTTGTGTAAACAATTTCCATTTCGTCATCAACCCAAAACTCTTCGTCACCCATTTTCCATTTTGACTTGTCATGTATAAAACCCAAAGTTTTTACATACTCAACTACAGCGTTTAACTCTTCGCTACATTCTCTTACGATAGCCTCTTTAGAATCTTCGCCTTCTTCTATTCCTCCACCAGCAAGGCAGTATTTGTAGTTGCTATCACGCCTACATCTTATAACCAAAAACTTATCGCCTTTTTCTACCACACCATAAACTTTCTTTCTTGAAAGCCCAGCTTTGTAGCAATTGTATGCGTGTTTTACTTTTTCGCTAAAATAACTCATTTGTATTTCTCCTAAAAAAATTATAGTATATATTCTAATTATATTAACAACCATTTTTGACTATATTATTTTCAATTTTTGTGCCAAATTAAAAAACTTAAATAAAGAGTCTTTTATAATTCAAGTTTCATATTTACTTCGTGAACGTCTCCATCATCTACAATATCGGTCTCTACAAAACCAATTTTTTCATACAAACGCTTTGCGATATTGTTGCCAAATTTATAGGTTGTAGTAAGCAATTTTGCACCATAATCTTTTTCCAAAAGTTCTATAAGTTCTCTCAAGGCCTTTGTTCCAAAACCTTTATTTTGAAGCTCAAATACTATCACATAATCCCACAAAAAGAACTTGCCCTTTTCAAATTCTTTGAGCATAGCAAAACCAATATGTTTATCATCACTATAAATATCAAACCCCAAAACATCAGGGCTTTTTAACATCTTTTCTATTTTGGTCTTTGATGAAAGGTTATCTGCTTGTTTGTCGTTTATCTCTATTGTTAGTGTATCTGTTTTTCTAAAATCCATAATATTCCTTTATTTTTATCAACTCAAAAACTCAATTAAATATTGTTTTGCGTTTTTTCTAAAAATTATTATATCATAAAAAAATAAAAGTACATACTTTTGGTATGCACTTTATATATGTTTGATTTATGATAAATATTTTTTCATATTTTTCTTATAAGCCTCTACTCCTGGTTGATCAAAAGGATTTACACCCAAAAATTTTCCGCTTATAGCACAAGCAAGTTCGAAGAAATAGAATATATAACCTATATGCTCTTCGTCTACTTTTTCGATAGAAATTTGAACAACAGGAACTTTTGCAGAAACGTGTGCTTCGATAGTTCCTCTTTGAGCAGCGAGGTTAACATCTTCTACACTCTTACCTTCTAAATATTTTATAGGGCAATCTTTGTCAATTTTTGCAAGGCGTCTATCTTTATAAACAGAGTCTACACTCAAAAATGTTTCAAAAAGAATTGGTGTGCCTTGTTGAATAAATTGTCCTACAGAGTGCAAATCTGTTGAAAAGTTTAGGTTAGTAACGAACAAACCTTTTTTGTCTTTTCCTTCACTTTCGGCAAATAGTTGAGTCCACCACTCACCAATATTAGAAAGGCGTGGATAGAAAGTTGTTAAAATCTCAACCTTTTTACCTTTTTTATTTAACAAATAACGAGTAAGAGCATATCTATATGCAGCATTGTTTTCACAACAACAAGCAAGGTCTTTTTCTGCTTTAACTGCGCCTTTGAACAATTTGTCAATATTAACACCCGCACATAGAAGTGGCAAAGTGCCTACTGCAGACAAAACAGAATATCTACCACCCATATTATCAGGAACTTCTAGGGCGTCTATCTTATTTTTGTTTGCATACTCTCTCAAATATCCTTTGTTTTTATCAGTTGTTATAACTAAATGATCTTTGTATGCAGTTTTGTATTTTGATTTAAGGAAAGAAACCGCATAATCAAAGGCAATCATAGTCTCTGTTGTTGTTCCTGATTTTGAAATTACATTAACATATACATTTTTGTCTTTGTACTTTTCAAAAGTCTCACTCAAATCTTCATTTGAAATATTAATTCCTGCAAATACAACTTCAGTCTTTGTCTTGCTTCTTATCGCAGAAAGAGCCGCATAAGCACCAAGATAAGAACCACCTATACCCAAGACAATTAAAACATCGCCGTCTTTTGTGATTTTGTTTGCGATAGCTTTTACTTCGTCTAAAGCTTTGATATTTTTGCTAGGATAATCAACCCAAGTTGTCCACTCTTCTTGTCCTGAATGAAGAGAGTTGTTTATTTCGTTAAATTTTGTTAAATATTTTTTCTTTGAAAATTCTTTTTCGCTTATTTGAGAATTTACTAAATTTAATTCAAATTTCATATTTCACCTCTATAGTAATAATATAATAATTTTATGTTTTTTCAAAATAAAATTAATAATTTGATTGTTATTTGTAATATATGTATATTCTATAACAAATATTATATGGAAGTTTGTTAGATTAACAATAATTACAAAATGGTTTCATTATAACTATTTATTACAGTGCCCTTTCCATACTTCTTCAAAAAACCTCTCAAAATATGGAATTATAAGGTCTATTTCTTCTTTGCACAAAGTTTCATTTTTGTTGCCATAATCATGGAAATAATCGTAGCTTTCCCAATAAAAATCTTGAAAATTATATAAATAATAGTTGTGTCTTTTTTCACCGTAATCTTCGTGTAAAATAGAATTTATCACTCGATCTAAAATACCAAGCAAACATTCTTGTCTACTACTAGGAGTCCATTTTGGATCAGAAACAAACATACCATAATTTACTTTTATTTGGTTAAACAACTCTTTTAAAACATCAATAAAATCAAAATCATCATATGTCATCGTTTTCAATGCTTCTAGCTCTTTTGATATCCAAACTCCCTCTTTATTTTTCATTTCTCTTATTGTCTTTGCATATTTAGAGTTTTCCATACCATCATTTAAATATTTTACAATACTACTTCTTATAAGCTCCATAATCGCTCCTTTTTGTATTTTTATGATAGCACAAAAAATAAAAAAAGCCCACAAAATAAGCCATACAAAAAGGCCTCCCTCAACAAAATTTTATCCCTATTGCAAAAGTGCTATTTATATGTTACAATTTTGGTAGAATATAGGAGCAAATTATGTCAAAATATATCAACCAATTAACCGATGAAGAAATCGAAAAGTTTTTTAACGATAACGGCTATGAACTAACCAAAGGTCTAACTGACAGAGAGGGCTTCCCTATTGACGCTATAGAAAGGGGCGACGAAGATATATTTATCAGAGCCCAAAAAATGCAAATAGACGAAACAGAAGCCGCACTAAATGAATACCTTATGAAGAAAGCACCTCACATTGCCGCCTTGTCTGCTATTGCATCTATGCGTAGTGGCTACGGCAGGAACATGGAGCTTATACATTTTTCCGATTATTTTATGTCAAAGTTTTGCATCACTGAAGAAGACAAGCAAGAAAGCGAAGAGTTATGCCACTCATATATATCTTTTATGGACGACAAATTCCCAACATATAGAGCCGATCTTATCGAATATTGCGACTCCCTAGAAGAAGAAAGTGCCGAGCAACCTCAAGACGATGGCCATGTTCCTACATTATAAAAATTAAAATAAAAAAGAGTGGATAATTTCCACTCTTTTTTTATTTTGTTAAGTTGTTACTTATTGGTTTTATCCCATATATTTATCATATAAGATTTGTCCAGCAACTTTATCTGGGCTTGCAACACCAGTAATATAAGGATGTAAGTTTTCGATTTCTGAAACTTCATTAACCCCATACACTTCAATTGGTAGATATTTAGAAATACAACTATCAACAAGAGAGAAAACTAAATTTGCATTATTAGCATAGAAGAACACATCGTTAGTTTCTGTTTTTAATGCTTCCAATTCAGCAATTTGTTCTACTGTAATAGTTTCGGTTGCATAACCTAATCTTGCTTTAGCATTTAATTGATTAATAGCTGTTAACACATTAATATCAGAAGATACCCAAGTTACTTTGTTTAACATTCCGCTTCTAAACACTGTTGTAACTAAACTTTCAATGTTAGCTTGTGTTGCACTGCTCTTAACTTGAATGTAAGGGTGAATTGCCATGTATTTACATACTTTAATAAATTCTTCGAATGTAGGAATTTCTTCATCAGCATATGCAGCAGATTTCCAAGAACCAAAGTCGTAAGCTTTAACTTCTGCTAGTGTCATATCTGCAATATTACCTTCTCCATCAGATGTTCTGTCAATTGTGTCATCTCGTAATAACACACCAACACCATCGCTTGTAAATGAAACATCGCATGTAACCATATCAAAGCCTTTTTCATGGGCCAATCTAACTGCTGAAAGTGTGTTTTCAGGAGCTTCGGCAGAATATCCCATAAGAGCAATTGAATTTACACCATAACTATTAACTTCGTCTGATTTATCAGGTGTGATAATTATTGATTTAGCATCTGAATAAATCTTACCATTAATTTCTAAATATTTTTCCCATTCTTGATCATCTGTATCAACAACACCATCTAGTGGGTTTGTAGCAAAATTAACTCTTACATAAGAATCTCTAGATAAAGTTACAGTTTTTGTTTCTTTATCATAATGATGTTTTACAGCACTATTACCAATATTTAAATTACCAGATGGTGTAGCGGCATTAATCCAACCAGTATCTTCAGCCAATCCAGGTTGTTTACTAGCATCAAAATTTATTCCATCAGATGAAATAGACATACCAAATTGATAATCTGTATCATTACCAACACATTTAAAAGTTGTGCCAGCTTTAAACTTATATTCAAACCATAAAGAAACTCTCTTATTAGTTCTTTCATCAACACTTCCTAAAGCATTACCTTGTCTAAGGTCATATTCATAATTAGAATAAGTTGCTGCATTATAAACAAAATCTTTTTCAAGATCTACATCATAAAGATTAATTTCGGTTTTTACTCCGTCAAGAACAATAAACCCGTCTTCATCGAAAGAAATGCTTGGTGTTTCACCTTTAATTTTATACCAAGTATAAGCATTGTAGTTAGTAGGTGCTGTTTCGCTTGTTCCATTGTAAATACCAATGTAATCGCCTGTTCCTGATTCTAAAATATCAGAATCTGCATCAGGCATTTCATTTGCATATTTTACGTATGTATAACTTGATGCGCCAGTTGCTCCTTTTAAGCTTTCTAGCCATTCTTGAACAGTTCCTTCAAATCCATTTTCTACAGCTATTTCATAAGCACTTTTTCCATTTGCACCATCTGCACCTGCAGCACCAGCAGCACACCCAACCAAAGCCATTGGGCTAAGTGCCATAACTCCGGCAAGAGCCATCGCTGCTAAACCTTTTTTGCTAAAAACATTTAAAGGTTTTTTATTTTTATCTTTTGCCATATTTTTTCTCCATTTTTTATTATTTATGTTTATTATTTACTTTTATTGTTTATATTTATCATATAAAAGTTGACCAGCAATTTTATCGTTACTTGTAACACCAGTAATGTAAGGATGCAAGTTTTTAATGGTTTCAACATTGTCAACTGTGCACACTTCTAGTGGTATAGCTGCAGCAATACATTTCTCAATAATTGCATTTGTAACTTTTGTGTTATCTGCACTAAAGAACACTTCGTTTTTGCCAGTTTTTAAAGTTTTTAATTGGTTTATCATGTCATCAGTAATTGGAGCTGCTAAATAACCAAGTCTTGCTGTATCATCCACATTTTTAACATATTGTATAGCGCTAAACTCAAATGAAATCCAAGTAACTCTATCAAGCATTCCGTATTTTCTTACAGTAGCAACCAAGCTTTCAACTTCTGCTTGTGAAGCACCTTTCTTAATTTCAATGTAAGGGTGCATATCAATATATTTACATAAACGAATAAATTCATCAAATGTAGGAATTTGTGTACCAGCAAACTCACTTGATTTCCAAGAACCATAGTCATATTGTCTAGCTTGTGCAAGTGTTAAATTTCTAATGTTACCTGATCCGTTAGATGTTCTGTCAATTGTGTCATCATGTAATAACACACCAATTCCATCTTTAGTAAATGTAACATCACATTCTGCCATTGTAAAACCACGCTCTTTTGCTATTTTATAAGCAATAAGTGTGTTTTCCGGAGCTTCGGTAGATGCCCCTCTGTGTGCAACTGCATTCATACCATAATTTTTAATTTCAGTTGGGAAAGTTCCAACAGTTACATTTAATTGATTTTCATATTCCAAATGTTTTCCGTTGATTTCAACATATTCATACCAATGTTCAGTGGTTGTAGTAAGGTTTGTATTATCTTTTTTTGCAAAACCAATTCTTACATATGAATCTTCGGCTAAAGTTAAGGTTTTTGTTTCTGCATCATATTGATGTTTAACTGAACCAGTACCTTTATTTAGGCCTCCTGTTGGTGTAGAAGAATCAATCCAGTCAGTATCTTCTGCAATATCAGGAGTTTTACTAGAATCAAAATTAACCCCATCACGAGAGATAAGTAAACCCATTTTGTATTTGGTATCATCTCCAACAACTCTAAATGTGGTGCCCTTTTTAAATTTGTAATCATCAAACCACATAGAAATTCTAGTTGTAGCAGAAGCACCCAAGGCATTTGCTTGTTTCATTTCATACCTATAACTAGCATGTGTTTCCGCATTAAAGTTAAAATCGTATTCCACTTCAGTAGGATGCAAACAAACATTAGTTTTTACACCATCAATAATAATGTATCCATCATCATCGTAGGTAACTACCGGATTTTCACCTTTAATTTTATACCAACTATAAGCAGTATAGTTAGTAGGTGCAGTTGCGCTTGGCCCTGCATAGACACCAATAAAATCTCCGCTTCCACTCGCTAAAATATCTGAATCTTCATCAGGCATTGAATCAGCATATTTTATGTGTGTGTAGCTAGAAGTTCCATTAGCACCTTTTAAGCTATTTAACCATTCAGCTTCGGTTCCAACAAACCCATTTTCAACTGCAAGTTCATATGCACTTTTACCATTAGTTCCAGCATCACCTTTAGGACCAGCTTTTCCACAACCTACAAGCATAAGTGGACTAGCAACCATAACACCAGCTAAAGCAAGCGCAATTAAACCCTTTTTGCTTAAAACGTTAAAAGGTTTTTTGTTTTTGTCTTTTGCCATTTTCCTCTCCCTTATTTTATTTTATTAAAACTATAGTTTTAACATTCTAGTTTAATATTACCCCC
>JAZUBK010000037.1:0-23120 GCA_045638465.1 Clostridia bacterium
AATATTTTTAAAATTTCAACTACAAAATTTATTTATATTATTATTATATATTTAGCATTTGTCTAAAGGCATCTTCATCTATTATCTTGATACCTAGTTGTTTTGCTTTATCTAGTTTGCTACCAGCCTCAGCACCCGCCAAAACGATATCAGTATTTTTTGACACAGAAGATACAACCTCTCCGCCGTTCGCCTCAATAATGGCTTTTGCATCGTTTCTGGTATAATTTGGTAATGTACCAGTAAGCACAACTTTTAGGCCAGAAAACACACCATCTTGTGCCACTGTTTGATTATTGGTGATAGTAACTCCTGCCTCTTTTAGCTCGGCTAGAAGCTCTAAGTTTTTGCTATCGACGAAGTATTCTTTGATATTTTCGGCGATAACTTCACCAATATCTCTTATTTGCATAAGGTCGTCTATACCTGCGTTTATTATTTCGTCTATATCACTAAACTTTTTAGCTAGATCTCTTGCAGTCTTATCCCCTACACCATTTATAGATAGACCACTTAGAAAACTGCTCAAACTACAAGTTTTACTCTTTTCGATAGAAGAGATAAGGTTATTAATCTTTTTGTCCTTAAAGCCCTCTAGGTTTTTTAGGTCATCTATTTTGAGGTTATATAAGTCAGACAACTTCCTTACACCGCACTCATCATATAATTGCTCTGCAGTCTTTTTGCTAAAACCCTCGATGTTTAGACAGTTTCTACTACCAAAGTATGCAAGTTTTGTAGTTATCTTATCCCTACAATTTGCGTTTTTGCAGAATAAATTTGGACCAACCATAACCAAACTTTCACCACAACTTGGGCAAGTTTTGATTGGTTCTATTTTTTTACTATCCTCAAAAGTTTGAGCCACACCCAAAACCTCTGGTATAACTTCGTTGCTACGTCTAACAAATACAAGGCTATTTAGCTCTATTTTCTTCTTTTTTATATCTTCGATATTATTTAGAGTTGCTCTAGTTACGGTCGCTCCTGCAAGTTCTACAGGCTCTAAAACCGCAATAGGCGTTACTTTTCCTGTACGACCTACACCCCAGATAACATCTTTTAGCATAGTTGTTACTTCTTGAGCTTCAAACTTATATGCTATTGCCCATTTAGGGAATTTTGATGTAAAGCCAAAGTCATCACGGGCTTTGACATTGTTTAGTTTGATAACCATACCATCAATCAAGATATCGATAGAATTTTTGATTTTGTCTACTCTGTCAAGTTCTGAAATTATCTCATCTGCAGAACTACATACCTTGAACATATCTCCACTCAAAAAACCATTGTCTGTCAAAAAGTTATGTTGCTGCTGTTGTGTTTCAAATGTTTTATCTATAGAAACTATATCGTAAAAGAATACATCTAGTTTTCGACTAGCAGTGACTTTTGGGTCTAAGTTTCTTATAGCACCCGCCGCCGCATTACGTGCGTTCTTTAGTGGTTCTGTGGCGGTTTTGTTATACCTTTCAAGGTTTGATAGTGTTATCATACCTTCACCTTGAACGGTAAGGTCGCCATCATAACTTATCTTTAGCGGTACTGATTTGATTGTTTTTACTTGGGCAGTGATATCTTCACCAACGATACCATTACCACGGGTTGAAGCTCTATATAGGTAACCATTTTTGTATTCGATAACGATACGCAATCCGTCGTATTTGTACTCTACAGAAAAAGTTGCTTGTGGAAACTCTGACTTAATATCGGTTACCCATTTTGAAAGTTCACCATAAGTGTTGCACTTATCTAAGCTATATAGCTTTACCTTATGTTCAACTTTCTTAAAGCCTTTTAGAATCTCGCCGCCTACCCTTTGGGTTGGAGAATCGGGCAAGACAACGCCTGTTTGCTTTTCTATAGCAACCAGTTCATCATACAAGACATCGTAGTCTTTGTCTGAAACTATTGGTTTGTCTAGTACATAATAGTTATAGGCATATTCATTTAGTTTTTGGACTAGCCACTCTTGTCTTGTCATAATGTTACTCTCCTTTTATTACTTTTAATGGTGCAAACTCCAAAGATAATGTTTTTGTTCCAAAATCTTTGAACTCTACTGTCGCTAGTTTACTAGCCTCATCTATATTTTTAATATTACCTATTCCAAACTTTGTATGCAATACTTGGCAGCCTACCTTAAACTCAGACATACCGCTTGACTTTTGAGTAGCAGTACTTCCGCCGCCAAAAGTACTAGTTGGCATACTAAAGCTAACTTTGGATCTTTCGTAACCAGCAAAGTTATAATTATTCTTGGTATAAGCATTGTTACTGCTATCATATGTAGCAGAACCAAAGTTATTAAAGGTGCTTTGAGTACGTGTTGTAATCTCAGCCTCTGTTAAAAACTTAGATGGCATCATATAATCTCTTCTTCCGTACATAAAGCGTGATTTTGCGTTAGTAAGATATAGTCTTTGTTCCGCTCTTGTAATGGCTACATACATAAGTCTGCGTTCTTCTTCCATATCTTTTTGGGTAGAACTGCCATAACGTATAAGTGGGAATACCTTATCTTCTAGACCTACAACAAATACAACCTTAAACTCAAGGCCTTTTACTGAGTGAACTGTAGCAAGGGTTACTGCGTTGTTTGCCTCATCATAACTATCAATGTCACTAGCTAGGGTTACCGATTGCAAATATTCCTCTAAGGTTGAGCTTGGGTTTTGTTCAAAGTATTCATCTACTGCTGATACAAAAGAATCTATGTTCATAAGTTTAGATAAATCTTCTTCTGAGCCAGAACCATAGGCTTTTTTGAAATCTACTTTTGATAGCATATAGCGTATAAAGTCTGTTGCAGGTAGTTTGTTTATATTTTCTTTTAGGTCTAAGTATAGACTTTTGAAGACATCAAACTTATTAGCTACATTATCTGCAAGGAAAAACTCATCGTCTTCGTTAAGAAGTAAAGTCATAAGACCTACGCTATAGTATTTTGCTTGTTGGTTTAACGCCTCTAGTGATGCGTCGCCTATTCCTCTCTTTGGGAAATTAATTATACGCAAAAGCGCTGCACTATCTTGTGGGTTTACTAAAAGTCTTAGATATGCAAGTATAGCCTTAATCTCTTGTCTTTCAAAGAACTTAAAGCCGCCAAACACTCTGTGTGGAATATTGTAGTTTAGGAATTTTTCTTCAAATGACCTTGTTAGTGCGTTTAGTCTCATAAGTACGGCTACGTCGCCATATTTATAGCCTGACTCTCTAACTAGGTTATATATTGATCTTGCAACAAATTCTGCCTCGTCACTTTCGGTGCCAAGAGAATTGTATTCTACTCTAACGCCATCGATATTTTCTGTCCATAGACTCTTTGGGTTACGTATAGTATTATGTTTGATCAAAGTATTTGCTGTGTTTAGTATATTTTTTGTACTGCGGTAGTTTTGCTCTAGTTTAAAGGTTTTGCACTCTGGAAAGTCTTTTTTGAAATCTAAAATATTAGATATATTTGCTCCTCTCCAGCCATAAATACATTGGTCTTCATCACCCACTGCAAAGATATTTTTGTGCTTTTGGGCAAGTAGGCTTACGATTTGGTATTGAACGGTGTTTGTATCTTGGAACTCGTCAATATGTATGTATTGGAATTTGTTTTGATAATAACTCAATACTTCAGGGCACATTTTGAAAAGTTCATATGTTTTGGTCAATAGGTCGTCAAAGTCTAGTGCGTTGTTGTTTTCTAGTTCGATTTGGTAGGTGTTATATATTTTTGCATAAGTGTCAATGTCTTCAGTTTCCATATACTCTTTTTGGTATTCAAAAGGAGTTAGGTTTTTGTTTTTTGCATTAGAAATATGCCAAACGGCGTTTTTCATAATATTTTCGTCGGTTACATTGTTTTTTGCAAAAACATCTTTCAAGATCTTGTCTTTGTCGCTATCAGAATAGATAGAAAAATTACTATCAAAACCTTTTCGGTATTCAGTCTCTCTTTTTAGATTAACTTTGTTTTGGAAAGCAACAATATTACGTCTCAATATCTTGCAACACAAAGCGTGAAATGTAGAAACCCAAATTTTGTCGCTATCTTCTACCATGTTTTCTAGTCTTGATTGCATCTCTTTAGTTGCCTTATTGGTAAAAGTTATTGCCAAAATATTGTATGGTGATACGTATTTATCACGGATAAGGTGTGCGATACGGTATGTTAGTAGTCTAGTCTTGCCGCTACCTGCACCTGCTGTTACAAGAATAGGACCTTCAGTTTCTTGAAGGGCCAATCTTTGTTCGTTATTCAAATCATTTAGGTCAAAATTTTTCATAAGGATATTATATCAAATATAGTCAAAAATTACAAACAACTTTAGGTTATAAAAATAAAAAAAAGCCCCGATATTTTCAGGACTTACATTTTATCAGCCAAAGCAATAATTTGCGATGTGTTCTCTGTAGTATCTTTGTTTCAACTGCTTGTATTTAAAGTTTAGCGTAGATATATAGTGTTGTTTTGCCTCAAAGTCAAGACCTGCAAAGACCTTCTTATCTATAAGCAGCCCCACTGGATTTACTTTATCAAGGCCCTTTGAGATTATTTCGCATACCCTTTTGTATAGCATCTCATCATAGCTATTGATTACTACAGTTTTTGGCTCAGTTTTTTGCACTTTATCTTCGGTTGATTTTTCAATGTAGTCTTTGAAATTAGTTGGTTTTGGCATCACTTTTGCTCCTATATAACCATTGGCTCTAAGACGGGCTTTAGCGGACTTGGCAAGAAGTGATAAATTACTAGTTTTTGACATAAAATTCTCCTTTTACCTCTCATATTTTTTTAGAGGCGACAAAGGCTATTATACGCCGTATAAAAAATATAACAACAAAATGCATTGTCTAAGTTGGTCGAAAATTAGTTCGTTTTTGTATAATTTATTACAATTTATAGAGAAATAACCAAATACCAAAATTAATCTACATAATTTGCAAAATAACATATTACTATTTTGTCTCTAACGAAAATCAACATGGCAAAAAAAAGACAAGCCACAAAATAGTGACTTGTCAAAAATTAATTACTTATTTTTTCTTTTTCTTGCAGCTTCTGCTTTTTTCTTACGTTTTACGCTTGGTTTTTCGTAAGCTTCTCTTTTACGAAGGTCGCCAATAATACCGTCTTTTTGGCATTTTCTCTTAAATCTTTTTAGAGCGCTTTCTAGGCTTTCGTTTTCTCCAACTTTAACTGTAGACATCTATTATTCACCCCCTCGCAAATAAACTAACGATATTAATTATATATAAATGGAAAAATTTGTCAACTACTTTTTTTGTAAAACCATTATTTTTATAATTAATCGCCTATTGCGCCTTTACAATATGGGCATCTTGGATTGTTTTTTGTATATTCTACTGTAGCGCCACAACTTTTACACTTTGCGACAATTTTTTCTGAAACTGCTTCTACTTTGGCATTTTGATAAGTATGATATGTAATTACGACCCTATCACTTGACAAAAAGCAATCATCTTCGTAAAAATCAACTTCACCATTTATAGAGATAAGTTCAACCTCTCCATCTTCATAATCATTGGTTTCACTAAAAAACAATCTCTTTTTTAAATTTGCTTTTAAATCTCTTTTTACAGCAAAAGTAATATTTGTAAAACCATATGCCTCTAGAGCTTCTTTTACGTCTTTGTAATTATCGCCAATGAGATCATCAATAAAATTGCTTACTTTGATATATTTTGATTCGTCGTCTTCGACATTTGCATTTTTGTAAGTATGATATGTTATTACAACTTTAGCGGTTGGAAGATACTTACTTCTTTTGTCAAAATCAACATCACCATTGATTGAAATAAGTTCTACTTCTCCATCTTCAAAATCATCATCTTCAGAAAAGAAATTCTTTTTTAATTTTCTTCTTAAATCTTTTTTTGCAACAAATGATATATTAGTAAAACCATAAGTTTCTAAAGCTTCTTTTACATCTTTATAGTTATCGCCAATCAAATCATCAATAAAGCCATAAACTTTAATGTGCTCGTCATTATCAGAGTTATCTTTTCCAGTTATTTTGTTAGATACTTTTTTAACGGCAGAAATAGCCCCTGACATCATTTTGTCTAATAATCCCATATTTTTCTCCTTTGTTTATTTTATTATATTATTCGTTTTCGAATAAGTCAATTCTATTTTTGATATTTGCATATAATAAAGGTATGGAAAGAAAAGAATTTAAGTTTGTATGCAAAGATTTAATAGACGATCTTGGTATCACTCAGCAAGAGTTTGCAAAGAAAATAAAGACCTCTCAAGCAACCGTCAGCAAGTGGCTCAACGGAAAGCAAGAGCCTAGATTTTTTCAGTTGCAAAATATTGCTATTGCATTTAATGTGGATACAAACTTTTTATTAGGTTTGACAGAATAAAAAAGAGCATAGATTAATTTCTATGCTTTTTTTATTAAAACTTAAATATTATCAAAATTTATGATTTAGTATCAAATATTGTAGAGTGTATTTTTTCAGTATCAAACCTTAATCATGGATATACATTCTCGACATTGTTTCTTCGCCATCGCCTTGAACCATACACAAAAACCTCCAACCATATCTTTCGTAAAAACCGGCATGGTCTGTAAGAAGATATATAGGAGTAATACCTTTTGATTTTGTGTCGTTAACTACCATGTTTAGAAGCTTTCCGGCAATACCCTGTGAGCGGTATTTTTTCTCTGTATATACAGCACAAACATTAGGAGACAAATCTTTGCGGTTATGAAAATCGTTTTCTATAACGCCCATACCGGCAATTATTTTTTCACCATCAAGACAAAGATACCAACCTAAATCTGTTTTATGATTGAGATAATCACTCATGCATTCTAAATATGCCTCAGTAGGAACTTTCCATTTGCTACTAAACCATTTGGCCGCAAATTCTTTTAGCTCTGGCCTATCTCTTAAGGTGATATATTTGTAATCTGCCAAAATTATAAAACTCCTTACTAAATTTATTCTTGTATACAGCAGATAGCGCCATCTAAATACAAGCTATCTATTGTTGCCTTGACAACTTTATTAGTCAATTCTTGGCTTGATTTGATATAACATCTTATATAGTTTTTGCTATAACCGACGAAGTAGTCGCCCACTTTTTCTTCGACCAAAACGTCTAGTACTCTTTCTTTATTTAATTCAATAAAGTCACTTTTTAGCCCGTTTACTATTGGTTTTAGTGCCAGTTCTCTAGCTTTGATAATTTGGCCATTGATTTGAGGAAGTTTTCCTGCGACAGTACCCGCTCTATTTGAGTAAGCAAAATAGTGTACTTGTGAAAACTTAACCTTTTTCAAAAATTCACAAGAAGTTATAAAATCTTCTTCTGTTTCGGTTGGATATCCGACGATAAGGTCGGTGGTGATTCCTGCGTATGGGAAGTATTTGTAAATAAGGTTTACTTTGTCTAAATACTCATTTGAAGTGTAATGTCTATTCATCTCTTTTAAGACTTTATCACAGCCGTTTTGAAGTGATAAATGGAACTGCGGACAGAAATTATCCATTTGAGATAAAATCTGCAAAAGTTCGTCTGTTATAACATTTACTTCTAGTGAGCCTATACGAACACGTACAGGAAGATCTTTCAAACCTTCCATTACTTTGCCAAGGGCAAGGTTTCCGTCTATACGATAGTCTGAAATGTTAATACCAGTGATTACTATTTCTTTTACATTTTTTGCAAGTGCTTTGGCTTCGGCGATTATAGAATCTAGAGCTCTTGATCTACTCCTACCTCTTAGATATGGAATAAGGCAATAATTACAGAAGTTGTTGCAACCATCTTGAATTTTTATATATCCTCTGATACGGTCGCAGTTATCGACAAATAAATTATCTTCGTAACATTTGTGGTCAATTTCTCTAATATCAACTAGTTCTTTGTTTATATAATTGACAATTTCGCCTTTGCCCATAGTACCAAAAACAACTTTGACATTTTCTTTTTCAGCAAATTGTTTTGCGTTGTTTTGAGAAGCACAACCACAAACCAAAATCTTTGCGTCTTTATTTTGATTAGTTATTTTTGAAATATATTGTCTACTCTTTTTTTCGGCCTCACTAGTTACGGCACAAGTATTAACAATATAAATATCTGCAGGTTGAAGAGTTGTTACTACCTCGCACTTTTCTTTTAGGCTACATACGATACTATCTATTTCGTATTGGTTTACTTTACAACCAAGATTTATACAACATATTTTCATAGGCCCAATTCTCCAAGCTCATACAATACACACGCAGACAAACTGATAGCTGCGGTTTCGGCTCTTAGAATTCTTTTTCCCATAGATATTGATTTTGCGCCGACTTGTTTTATTTGCTCGATTTCTTGGGCAGAAAATCCGCCTTCACTACCTACAATAAGGGCTATTTTTAGGCCTTTTTTAACCAAATTTTGAAGTCCGCCGTTATCTTCAGTTTCGTTAGCAAAGATGATAAGGTCATAGTCTTTGACCTTTTCTAACATTTGCTTGAAAGTAATAGTTGGACTCAAAGATATAAGGCGAGTTCTTCCGCATTGTTTTGCAGCAGAGACTGCGATTTTTTCAAGACGTGGAAGTTTGTTGTCATTGGTTTTTGCGATAGTAAAATTTGATGTAAAGGTTACTATTTCGCTCACACCTAGTTCACTAACCTTTTGAATAATAAGTTCTAGCTTTTCGCCTTTAGGAAGAGCTTGGAATAGTATTACACTTTCTTTTGGGTTGGCATCGCACTTATAAGTTGACAAAACTTTCAATGTCGTAGATTGCTTTGTAATCGAAGTGATTTCGCAATTATATAAGTTGTCGCCATCAGCAAAACACTCTACCTCTGCCCCAACAGGGAGCCTTAGAACACGTGATAGGTGGTTATGCTCTTCGCCTGTTAAGGTTATTGTTTCGTTATCTATATTTTCATTTGTTACAAAAAATCTTTTTTCCATAGTTTTATTATACCCTTTCGATTTGTTTTTCGCAAGTGATAACGAAAAGTCTTTTTTGCAAAAAAAAGTAAAGCCTAAAATATGGGCTTTACTTTATATATCTTTTTAGTTTATCTTCGTATGCTTTTGATTTTGCATAAGCATTGATTGAAGTTGTTTCTTTTAGTTTCTCAATAATCTCTTTGTCTTGTTTTGATGCTTGTTTTGGCATCTCAACTCTTAGAGTTACTATGATATCTCCAAAACTTTCTTTGTTAAGATGTTTGATTCCTTTGCCTTTTAGTCTAAAGACAGTGTTTGGTTGAGTAAGTGGTGGAATTGTAAGCTCTTGGCTTGAGTTTGTTGTAGGTATTGTTATTTTGCCACCTAGGTATGCTGTTGTAAATGGTACATACAAATCAAGATATAGGTTTACACCATCTCTTTGCAAAATCTCATGTGGTCTTACTGACACTTCGATTTGAAGGTCGCCATTTGGACCGCCATTGTGAGATGCATGACCATTACCACGCATTGTAATAACTTGGTTATTATCGATACCAGCAGGAATTTTAATTTTGATTTCTTTGCTGTTATTGACTGTACCACGGCCATTACAATCGCTACATTTTTCTTTAATAATTTTGCCTTTACCACTACATTTTTTACAGACACCAGTTTTTACTACTCTGCCAAACATAGTATCTTGAACATATCTGACTTGGCCTGTACCTTTACACTCACTACAAGTTTCCATTGCGGTGCCGTTTTTTGCACCTGTACCAGAGCATGTATTACATTTTTCGGTACGAGTTACTTTGATTGTCTTTTCGCAACCAAAAACTGCTTCTTCAAAGGACAAATCAATATGTGTTACAATATCTTCACCTTGGCTAACGGCTTGAGCTCTACCGCCCCCGCCAAAGCCAGAAAATATATTGCTAAAGATATCTTCAAAACCACCGAAACCTCCTCCAAATCCGCCACCGCCGAAGCCACCATTTCCGCCGAAGAAATCACTGTTTCCTCCTGCACTGCCGAATTGGTCATAGTTGCTTCTTTTGGTGCTGTCACCCAAAATTTCATAGGCTTCGTTTACGTCTTTGAACTTTTGAGCACAGGCTTCGTCATTTGGATGAAGGTCGGGATGATATTGTTTTGCAAGTTTTCTATAGGCTGACTTTATTTCATCTTGACTAGCAGTTTTAGAAACACCAAGTATAGAATAATAATCTTTACCTGCCATTTTCTAAACCTCTAAAAATCCTTATTAGTCTTTTTTGTCGTCAACGATGATTTCGTCGTCGCCATTGTCAGTGCCGTTATTTGTTTCGGCTTGAGCTTGAGCATATAGTTTAGAGATTACACCACTTGAACTTTGTGACAAGTCTTCTAGGGCTTTTCTGATTACTTCAACATCTTGAGATTCGATTTCTTTTTTGCACTTTTCAATAGCTGTCTCTAGAGTTGTTTTGTCTTCTGCTGAGATTTTGTCGCCGTTTTCTTTAAGCATTTTTTCTAGTGAGTTGATCATATTTTCGGCGTTGTTTTTAGTTTCGAATAGTTCTTTTTTCTTCTTATCTTCTTCAGCATATTTTTCTGCTTCTTTTACTGCTTTGTCGATATCTTTTTCGCTAAGGTTAGAAGAAGCTGTAATTGTGATACTTTGTTCTTTGTTTGTTCCCAAATCTTTTGCAGATACGTGAACGATACCGTTTGCGTCGATATCAAATGTAACTTCGATTTGTGGGATACCTCTTGGTGCTGGTGGAATATCAACCAAACTGAATCTGCCTAGAGTTTTGTTATCAGCAGCAAATTCTCTTTCGCCTTGAAGAACGTGGATATCTACACCAGGTTGGTTATCAACAGCTGTTGAGAATACTTGAGATTTTTTAGTTGGGATAGTAGTGTTTCTTTCGATAAGTTTTGTAAAGATACCGCCCAATGTTTCGATACCAAGTGAAAGTGGTGTTACGTCAAGCAATAGTACGTCTTTTACTGTACCAGATAGTACGCCACCTTGGATAGCTGCACCAAGTGCAACACATTCGTCTGGGTTAATACCTTTAAATGGTTCTTTGCCTGTTGCTTCTTTTACTGCAGTTACAACTGCTGGGATACGTGTAGAACCACCAACAAGTACTACTTTGTCTAGGTCTTTAAATGTAAGTTTTGCGTCTTTGATTGCTTTGTTTGCAGCAACGATTGTTCTGTCTACAAGGTCGCTTGTGATAGAATCAAATTTTGCTCTAGTAAGTGTATATTCAAGGTGCTTTGGACCTGTAGCGTCTGCTGTAATAAATGGCAAGTTGATTGATGTTTGAGTAACGGCAGAAAGGTCAATTTTTGCTTTTTCTGCTGCTTCTTTTAGTCTTTGCATAGCAAGTTTATCTTTTGATAGGTCGATACCTTCTTTTGCTTTGAATTCTGCAACTAGAAGATCTATTACTTTGTTATCAAAGTCATCGCCACCAAGTTTGTTATCACCTGCAGTTGAGATTACTTCGAATACACCATCACCAATTTCTAGAATTGATACGTCGAATGTACCACCACCTAGGTCGTATACTAAGATTTTGTGGTTTTTGTCAGCGCCTTTATCAAGACCATATGCAAGAGATGCTGCAGTAGGCTCGTTGATAATTCTTAGAACTTCAAGACCTGCGATTTTACCAGCGTCTTTTGTTGCTTGTCTTTGGCTATCTGTAAAGTAAGCTGGAACTGTAATAACTGCTTGAGTTACTTTTTGGCCAAGGTATGCTTCTGCGTCTTGTTTTAGTTTGCCCAAAATCATAGCTGAGATTTCTTGTGGTGAATAAGTTTTGTCGTCGATGTTTACTTTGTAATCGCTACCCATTTCTCTTTTTACAGAGATGATTGTGCGGTCTGGGTTTACAACCGCTTGTCTTTTTGCTACTTGACCTACTAGTCTTTCGCCTTCTTTTGAGAATGCAACTACCGATGGAGTTGTTCTCTCGCCTTCTGCGTTAGGAATTACTACTGCGTCTGTTCCTTCCATTACAGCTACGCATGAGTTTGTTGTTCCTAAGTCAATACCAATAATTTTTCCCATAATTTTTTTAATTCTCCTTAAATTGTTTATGTTTGTTTTGGTTTATTTATAACTTATTAAAAAGTTTTGTTTTCTTATTTTGCTACAACCACTTGAGCATATCTTATTACTTTATCTTCGTACATAAAACCTGCCTGTAGTTCTTCTATTATTGTATTTGATTTTGCTTTAAAATCATCTAGCAGTACCACTGCGTTGTGGAACGCTGGATCAAATGTGCGTCCTATTGTTGGAATCTTTTTGATCTTTAGCCTCTCTAAAGCCTCAATCAAGCTATCTTCTATCATTTTAATACCGTTTAGGCTATTTTTGTCCATTATAACTCTACGGGCTTTTTTGAAAGAATCTAGCGCTGGAAGTATAGTTTCACAGGCTTTGATCAAACCTTCTTCAAAACCAACTTTTTTTGCATCTTTGTTTATCCTTCTGAAGTTGTCAAAGTCTGCTTGAAGTTGCCTCGCTGTATTAAGATATACAGTTGATTGCTTCAAAAGTTCTTCGTACTTTTCGGCACTAACAGTTTGTTTTTGTTCATTTTTTTCTTGGTCTTGTGCCATACAATCAGCCACCTCCTTTATCTTTGTTACTTCTTCTTTCGTTGATTTCATCAGCGATAATCTTTAGTGCACTAGCGATTGACGCATAGTCTATTCTTTCTGGCCCTATAACACCTATTGAAGCTATTTTCTTACCATCGATTACTAGTGGTGTGGTAATTACTGCGCAATCATTTAGTTTTTCGTTATCTAACTCGTCGCCTAGTTTTACCTCTACACCCTCTTCGCTCTTTGTATCAAAAATATCTTTTAGTTTAGTCTTATCTGATAGAACGTTAAGAATATCTTTTGCTTTTTCGACATCGCTATATTCTGGTGAGTTTAAAAGTTTAACCAAACCACCACTTTGAACATCACTTGCTGATTTTGTGTAATTTTCTAACACAATCAAAACCAGTTTGAAAAGTTCTTTGTACTTGTCTAGTTCTCTGCTTACCTTTTCGCTAAAACTATTAATATTTTCCATAAGATAACCAATTGACTTTCCTGCAAACATACTATTAAATAAGTTTGAGGCGTCTTCACAGTCTTTGCTCTCGATAGTACTACTTGCAGTAATTGTATTGGTTACAACACCTGCGTTTGTTTCTACCAAGACAAGAAGTTGACCGCTTATCAAATAGAAAATCTTGATTGATTTGACCATAAGCTCTTTGAACCCATCAAAGACAACTACTGCTGGGTAATTGGTCTTTTGAGAGATTGTGTCAGCTATTGATCTTACTATTTCGCTTAGGTTGTTTGACTTTAAAAATAACTCATCTTTTACAGTGCAAAGTTCGTTTTGTGTATAATTTAGATTTGCTAAAATCTCATTTACAAAAAACCTATATCCTTTGGTTGTTGGTACTCTACCGCTTGATGTATGCAGCTGCTTTAGATAACCCATAGCCTCAAGAGATGATAATTCGTTTCGGATAGTTGCGGTACTAGTATCTTTCAGTTCTGCGTTTTGGATAAAACTAGAAGTAATAGGATTGGCAACTTTGATATAATTATCAACTGCACTATACAAAATTTGTTTCTTTCTTTGGCTCAAAACAGGTAAGTTTTCGCTCATATTCCACCCTTTTTTAGCACTCAAATTTTTGTATTGTTAGCACTCACACTTTGTGACTGCTAATTTAATTATATTCATATTATATTCAAAGTCAACAATTTTATGCCATTTTTTTAAAAAAAATATTCGACATTTTTAGACAAAAAAAACCGCTACCTATAACGGTAGCGGCGAAAATTTTTTGTAATAATAAAGATAAAATAATCTTGAGTATTGTAATAATATATATTATATTAATTTTTGAACAACACTGTTTAGTACATAAAAGGCATTTTCAGCAAGACGAAGGAAACCCCTTTCGATAATAATAAATCTATTAGTCAAAAGGAAAAGCACTTCTTCTTTTTTGTCCTCTAACAAGTTACAATGGAATTTTTGGTTAAAGGCCTCAATATTAATGCCTTTTGAAGTTCTAAGAGATAGCATAATTGTTTCTTCTCTTTGTTCTTCTATAGTCAAAGTTTCTTTATCAACGACTGGTGATTTTTTGCTATCAAGTTTAGTTATATAGTCGTCTAGGTTATTGGTATTAGCGAATCTATCACCACCAAAGTATGAGTGAGCAGCTACGCCAAGACCGATATACTCTGCCATTGTCCAATATACTGTATTGTGTACGCACTCATAATCTGGAATAGCAAAGTTTGAAACTTCGTATCTTTTGAAACCTTTTTTTGTAAGGTATTTATATACGGCGTTGTACATATCAACAGTTTTGTCCTCAGATGGAAGACTAACTTTACCGCTACTTACCTTGTTAAACATAGGAGTTCCTCTCTCTAAAATAAGGCTATAAGCAGAAATGTGTTTTACCTCATGAGAAACTAGGTATTTTAGCATCTTCATAACGTCTGATTTTTTTTGCTTAGGAAGGCCAAGTAGCATATCTACAGATATATTTTCAAAGCCATTGCCTTGGGCAAGTTCTAGTGCTAATTTGAAATCATCAAAATTATGCAATCTATCAATATCTTTCAAAATATGGTTATTGCAGGTTTGAGCGCCAATACTTAGTCTATTTACCCCACAAGCTTTGTACTCTTCTAGTTTTTCTATAGTAAGTGAGTTTGGGTTTGCCTCTATTGTTATCTCGGCGTTGCGAAGGAATTTAAAGTTTTCTTTTAGCGCTTTAAAAATCTTTAGCATAAGACCACTATGAAGGTAACTTGGAGTTCCGCCGCCCACGTATACTGATTGAACAACGTGGTCTTGAGTCTTTTTGCTATATATTTTCATCTCTTTAATCAAAGAATCTACATAGTCAAACATATAGTTTTCTTTTTCCACAAAGGTAACAAAGTTACAATATCCGCATCGTCTAGCACAAAATGGTATATGAATATAAAGTGATAATTTCTTTTTCATTAGTCAAGTTTAAGAATGCTCATAAAAGCCTCGCTAGGAAGTTCTACCGAACCTACTTGACGCATTCTCTTTTTACCCTCCTTTTGTTTTTCAAGAAGCTTTCTCTTACGTGAGATGTCGCCTCCGTAACATTTAGCCAAAACGTCTTTTCTCATCGCTCTTACGGTTTCTCTTGCGATAACCTTATTGCCAATACTTGCTTGAATTGGTATCTCAAAAAGTTGTCTTGGTATGATATCTTTTAGCTTTTCGGCGATTGATTTGCCCCTGCCATATGCTTTTTCTCTATGAACAATCAAACTTAGGGCGTCACATTTATCACCGTTTAGCAAAATATCCAATTTTACAAGGTCACTTTCCTCATAACCTTTCATCTCATAGTCTAGACTAGCATAGCCTCTACTACGTGATTTTAGACCATCGAAGAAATCATATATTATTTCGTTAAGTGGCATATCATATTTCATAACCACTCTATTTTTATCCAAATATTGCATATCTAGGTAAATACCACGCTTATTTTGGCATAGTTCCATAATAGAACCTACATATTCTGGTGGTGTATAGATATTTACACTAGTTACTGGCTCTTTGATGCAACTTATCTCAGTAGTTGGAGGCAAATTGCTTGGGTTTGATATCTCTATTACTTCGCCTGATGTTTTTGTAACCAAATATGAAACTCCAGGAGCTGTAGTTATGATATCTAGGTTAAACTCTCTTTCTAAACGCTCTGTAATAATCTCCATATGAAGTAGCCCTAAAAATCCACATCTAAAGCCAAAGCCTAGTGCTTGGGATACTTCTGGTTGATAATCTAACGACGCGTCGTTTAGTTTTAGTTTTTCTAAAGCATCTTTTAAGTCATCATATTTTGAGCCGTCCGCCAAAAAGATACCACAATAAACCATAGGTTTTACATCTTTGTATCCTGCAAGAGGCTCTGTTGCTGGGTTTGTAGCAAGAGTAATTGTATCACCTACCTTAGTATCTGATACGGTCTTGATACTAGCGGCGATATAACCTACATCTCCAGCTCTCAATATATCAGTTGGTTTTGGCGCTGGGCAAAAAACACCGACTTCGGTAACATCAAACTCTTTATTTGTTTTGAACATTTTGATTTTTTGACCCGCTTTGACACTTCCGTCTACTATACGAACCATACTAACGGCACCTTTGTAACTATCGTAATAGCTATCAAAGATAAGTGCTTTAAGTGGTTTTTCCTCATCTCCATTTGGAGCGGGTACTTTGTCTATAATAGCGGTCAAAACTTTACCAATGTTAAGACCTTCTTTTGCAGATACTAGTGGAGCATCAGTACAATCAATACCGATGATATCTTCTATTTGTTTTTTTACTCCTTCTACATCTGCACTTGGAAGATCGACTTTGTTTATAACAGGTATAATCTCAAGGTCGTTTTCTACCGCAAGATATACGTTGGCTACGGTTTGGGCCTCTACACCTTGGGTGGCATCAACTACCAAAATTGCTCCTTCACATGCAGCAAGTGAACGTGATACTTCGTAAGTAAAGTCTACGTGTCCTGGGGTGTCAATCAAGTTTAGGATATACTCTTCGTCCTTTTCGGTATAGAACATACGTGTTGGGGTAAGTTTGATTGTTATACCTCTTTCCTTTTCGATATCCATACTATCAAGCACTTGAGAAGTCAAATCTCTTTTTGACAAGGTGCCAGTCATTTCTATTAATCTATCAGCCAAGGTACTTTTGCCATGGTCTATGTGAGCTATAATACAAAAGTTCCTTATATTTTTTTGTCTGTCTTGCATAAAATCTCCAATATAATATATTTATTATAATAAACTTATCTGTATTTAGCAACAAAAAATCAACCTTTTGTTGCACTATATTTTTGTAAAATATTGCAAAAGTGCGTGTAAAATCTTATTTTTTCGACCAAACGGTCACAATAATATTGACTTTAGAAACTACCCAACACAAAACAAAATTTAACCTATGTAAACTGGCAGTTTACATCAAAAAATATTTTTTATGCTTTTACAAAAAAGTAGCCTAATTTGTTAGGATTTCGTAAGTTTTTGTGTTAAAATGAAATATCAAAAGTAAATAAACCGACTGGTCGGTTGGATATATGGAGTATTAAATGGAAATATTTGAAAGTTGGATTGTCAACAGATATATAGCGCACAAAGGCCTTCACAACGAAGACTGCGCAGAAAACAGTTTGTCTGCTATCGAAAACGCAATAGCAAATGGCTATGCTATCGAAATAGACGTAAGAGAGATTGGCGACGGTACACCTGTTGTTTTTTGTGATGACACTTTAAAAAGAATGACAGGCATGGACGGATATGTTAGAAACATACCCTCAAAAGATAGCCTAAAAAAATATAAACTAAAAAATACAAAAGATACTATCCCTACTCTAAGACAAGTTTTGAAAGTAGTTGCTGGTAGAGTTCCTCTACTTATCGAAATCAAAAACTATGGCAAAGTAGGCGTTTTGGAAGAGGCTGTTTTGGAAGAGCTAAAAAAATACAATGGTGAGGTTGCTATACAATCTTTCAACCCATATGTACTTGAGTGGTTCAAAAAAAGCGCTCCTGAAATTTTGAGAGGTCAACTAGCATCTAAGTTCGTTGGCGAAAGAATTGGTTTTTTCAAAAAAATAATTTTGAGTCGCATGTGTTTAAACAAAAAAGTATCTGAGCCTCACTTTATCTCATACAAGCACGATGAGATTTCTAGAGTTTGCGCAACAAAATACAAACACCTTCCTTTAGTTGCTTGGGTTATTCGTAGCCAACAAGAATATATGAACGTTGTAAAAAAATGCGACAACATTATCTTTGAAGGTTTTGTTCCAAAAATTTAGATTTATTTTACCCTCATTATTTGAGGGTTTTTTTATTTGAGATTGACCTTACTAATTAGTTGTGTTAATATATAGACGATATAAATATTATAGGAGATACATTATGTACAAAGGCGACAGCAAAAAAGGTGAAATAGAACTTACAAAAGAAGTCAAAGTTTTTGAAAATAGATTTTGTGAGTTTTTTAATGATGAGGTTTTATTTCCAAGTGGTGCTAATGGTAATTTCCTAAGACTTGCCATGAGAGGAAAGTTTAGTGTGGCGGTACTTCCTATAACAAAAGATGGCGAAATGGTATTTATCAAAACATTTAGACACTCCGCTCGTGGCTGGGGCTACGAAGTGCCAAAAGGATATGGCGCAGAAAACCAAGACCACATAGAGTGTGCACTAAAAGAGCTAAAAGAAGAAACTGGCTACATATCTTCTAACCTTATAGATATCGGCACTTATCATGAGGCTCCTTCTACTCTAATGTATGGACTACACTGTTATATAGCCCTTGACTGCGAAAAAGTATCTGATCTTGACCTTGAAGAATCTGAGGTTATCTCAGGAACTATAAAAGTTTCTTCACTTGAAGATTTGCCAAAGGCTGATTTTAAAGACGCAATAACTGAGATGCTTGTAGCAAAATACCTTACTATGAAAAAGTAAAAATATATAAAAAAAACCACCAACCGAACTTAGTTGGTGGTAATTTTTTATTTATGACTATTTAATTGGTGTCAAAACTTGGAAGTATGCTTGTTTGTGTGCACATACTGGGCAAACTACAGGTGCTTCTTCAGCTTTTACTCTGTGACCACAATTACGGCATTCCCACATAACAGGAGTTACTTTTTTGAATACTTTGCCTTCTTGAACGTTTTTAAGCAAAGCTTCATATCTCTTTTGGTGTGATTTTTCGATAGCAGCTACGCCTTCGAACAATGTTGCGATTTCTTCAAAGCCTTCTTCTCTAGCTTTTTTAGCAAATCTTTTGTACATTTTTGTCCATTCATAGTTTTCGCCATCAGCAGCAGCTCTTAGGTTTTCTTCAGTATTTCCTAGACCTACAGCTAGTTTGTACCACATTTTTGCGTGTTCTTTTTCGTTGTCAGCTGTTTGGCTGAAGATTTCTGCTATTTGTTCATAGCCTTCTTTTTTAGCTACACTTGCAAAATAAGTGTATTTATTTCTTGCTTCAGACTCACCAGCAAATGCTTTCATTAAATTTTTCTCTGTTTGTGAACCTTTCAATTCCATTGTTTTTCTCCTTAAATGTATTTTTTACATAGTCTATTATAAGTATTTTTGCAATTTCTGGCAACTAAATTAACCTTTTTTGTACAGGTTTTTAAACTTTTTTCTTACGAACCATATTTTTTTCTTTTCCGTTATTGCTTGGAACGTAATAAACCCTATCTTTTAGTTTGTTTGGCATATATTGTTGTTTTACATATCCACCATAATTGTGAGGATATTTATATGTACTAGTTCCATCAGGATTGGTTGATGGGTGGTTTTTTAGGCAATTTAATATATTATCATCTTTTACTTTTTCTGCGTCTTCTCTTGCTTTTGACATGGCCATATAGACAGAATTTGACTTTTCGGCTTCACAGGCATAAACAATTGCGTGAGATAGGTTTAGCATACACTCTGGATAGCCAAGTTTTTCGCAAGAATACATTGCGGTTGCCGCAAGTAATAGTGCGTTGCTATCTGCCATACCTATATCTTCGCTACAATGTGCCATAAGTCGTCTTGCAATAATTCTAGGGTCGATACCCGCAAGAATTAACCTTTGACAATAGTATAAAGCCGCCTCAGTATCACTACCCCTTATGCTTTTACAAAAAGCACTAAGAATATCATAATACATATCTTCATCTAAAGATAAAGCTTTCTTTTGAATACTTTGTTCGGCAATTTCTTTTGTAATAATTATCTTTTTGTCTTTGCCAAGGTTAGTTGTAGTAACGGCTAGTTCTAGGGCGTTTAGCGCTTGTCTACAATCTCCTGCACACGCATATGCAAAGTGTTTATAGGCATCTTCTTCTACAACAACTGGCAAATTTCCAATTCCACGTTCTTTATCATCGGTAGCCCTTTTCAAAAGTTTGATAATATCACTATCCAAAACGCTTTTAAACTCAAAAACCCTACACCTTGAAACAATCGCTCGTGTCATAGAAGTAAATGGATTTTCGGTGGTAGAACCAATAAAAATAATTGAGCCATCTTCGACCGCCTGAAGTACGCAGTCACTTTGAGCTTTACTCCATCTGTGGCACTCGTCTAGTAAAAGGTAAGTTCTTTTGCCATATAGTTCAAAATCTTGTTTTGCCTTATCTATAATTGCTTTTGCATCGGCAACACCGCTAGAAACTGCGTTTAGTTTACGAAACTCACCTTTACAAGTATTCGCTATAATATTGGCAAGAGTTGTTTTACCTGTCCCTGGAGGACCATAAAAAATACAGCTGCCCAAAACACCAGCTCTAATAGCTCTATCTAGTAATTGATTTTTGCCTACGATATGTTGTTGGCCGACAAACTCATCTAAGTTTGTTGGTCTCATTCTTTCGGCTAGGGGCTTTTTTGCAAAGCCATCTGTTAAATTGTCCATAATATCCTCGCAAAGATATTATAACAAACAACTTTACATTTGTAAAATTAAAGTTTTAGATAACTTATCATAAGGCAAATAATTTGTACCAGTATACTCGACACCCCCTATCTTATAGGTCATAGGGTCTAAGTTTTTGTTTTTTATATCTATAGAAAAAACTTCATTTTGCTTTTTGAAAGTAACTTTGCTGTCGATTAACTTTTCTTTCTTTGACGATAAATAAACTCCCTTTTTGCCAAATTCAACCCCATAGTAAGTTTTTAGGATATCAAAATACTTTAGGATAAGTTTTGATAATTTATCAGTGCCAAAAGTAAATTCTCTGCTCAAAAAAGCAAAAGCCTTGAAAGAGTCATTTGCTCTAAACTCATCAGACAAAGCAAGTTTGATTATCTGATTGGGCAGGGTTATATTTACCATTTCGTCCAAAACAACATTAGAACTTTTTACAGATATTTTTGGCAAATTGTTAAGCAAAGTTTGGCTTTTGATAAAGGCTCTTTCGCACTCCAAAATAGACTCCATATTTTGTCTTTGGCAGGACCTTGTTATATAAATAAATTGGGCGTCTACAACAAATGAAAAATATATGCCTTTTTTGTTAAAAATAGCCTTTGAAAATATCGGCCTATTACTAGAGAAAAAGATTTGCTCTCCACTATCAAAATTAGTTAGTTTAATATAAAACCCATGAACATCTACACTAAAATATTTTATATTATCCAAAGGCAAAAACTTTGTTACAATTTCTTTTCCCTCTGCCTTTGAAAAGTCAAGTCTTGTAATATACGTGTCTGTTATATAATTATATGTTTGATTTTTTGTAACCTCAAAATTGCATAGTACCCACCTTTGTTTCTGGCTAGTTTGCATAGTACTATTCATATTGATAGTATAAGGTATGTTTTTACGACTTTTTATGCAATATTCTGCAATATTACCCCTATTTACATTAATTTTTACACCACAATAGTAATTTATATTGAGCATATTTAGTAGTTGAGTTTGCATAGTACTTAGGTCATTTTTGACAAAAAGCCTTGTTGGGCTAACCTCAAAGTCAAGTTTTGCAAGACAGTGCTTTAAGTTATACACCCTTTTTGGATCACATGAGGTTATTACAACTAAATTAACATAAGTACCGTTTTTTTCTAAAGTTTTTAAAAAAGAAATTTCTTTATATACATTAGAAATTATACTATTATTTGTAACCTCTAAAACATAGGTCGGAAAATCAAAATTAAGTGTCAACGGACTCAATATTTCTTTAGCCTTTTTTAGGTCAAAATCATCTGAAAGTCTTGGGCAATTTTCGTTTATATTTTGAACAATTTTTAGTCGCATCGGGTCTGAAATTATTAGCCTATTTAAAGTCGATTTTGACACTTTCAATTTACTCTTTACAAAGGTGATGTTAGCCTGTAAAAGTTTGCTCAAAATTATAAACAAAGCATAAGAAATTGATGATATAAAAAGCGAAATTAAAACAATATAAAAAATAACCATACCCTATTATTATCAATTATCATAAGTCATAAACTATAATTTTTAAATTAGCGTTATTCATTATATTTTTAGATAAAAAAAAGAAGTGGATTGACACTTCTTTTTTTATAAAGTTAGAATAGTCTGTAAGCCGAGTTCTGTATTAAATGGTCATCTATCTAGGCTATATGTTACCATATAGCTCGAGCGATATTTTTAGAGATCAAGCGGACAACTTATGCGATCTCATTTAATCTTGCTTCAGGTGGGGTTTACAGGACTCTCCTTGTCGCCAAGAGGATGGTGAGCTCTTACCTCGCCTTTCCATCCTTACCAAGATTGCTCCTGGCGGTTTATTTCTGTTGCACTATCCTTGAAGTCACCTTCACTGGGAGTTACCCAGCACCCTGTCCTATGAAGCTCGGACTTTCCTCGTTGTAGGCATTATACCTACCCCGCGACCATCTGGCTATCTAACTATGCTTATTATAGACATATATTATATTTTTGTCAAGATTTGTAAAAAAGTTGAGGCTTATTTATATCAAAAAAGATTTTGATATAAAGAGATAAAAAAACTACCCTCGTGATGTGGGTAGTTATTTTTGTTTAAATAATTATTTATTTACTCTGCTAACAGCAGCTACTGCTTTTACTCTTTTTGAAGCGGCAGATTCTTTTTTTGCCTCTGGTTTAGGCTCTTCTGTTGCAGCGGCTTTTTTGCCTTTCTTTTTGCTCTCGGCAGCTTTTGCTTCTGCTAGGGCTTTTTCTTCAGCGGCTTTTGCAGCTAAAAAACTTGCTTTCATTGGTTTGTATCTAAATACAATAAGATAAACAGTAAGACCAGCGATAACTGCGGCTGCTGACAAACAAATAGAAATAATATCAAGTACTTTTGAATTAATCATAAGACCGATAGCAAATAGTGTTGCGATAAGTGCACCTGCGATAAAGCAAGAACCAATAAATCTGCACATATGAATTGGGTTTGTATGAGCAGAATATTCTGCAACTTCTTCGTCAGACATTGGCTTTTTGTCGGCATATAGATATCCTAAACCTTTGCCTGTAACAAATACAATACCAACAGCAAGTACCATTGCTATGGCTACAAATACGATTATTTCCATAATTAAACACCTCTTATGCCCCTATTATATCAATATA
>JAZUBK010000038.1:0-10260 GCA_045638465.1 Clostridia bacterium
AGCAACTATTGCAACTCCTTGGCTCACAGAACGACATGGCTACGATCCGACTTGGAAAAATGAAAAAAGATAAACAAAAGAAAAACATACCTTTTGCCGCACTTCGCAAAGGTATAGTAGGCGGACTTGTTGGACTTACAATGATTGCAGGTGGCGGTTTGCTTACTGGTTGCGGAAAAGACGGCGCACCTGGTGCTACTGGTGCTCAAGGCCCAGCGGGTAGCGATGGTGCTACTTGGTATAGCGGTATAGCATATTCAAACGCTCAAGGCAAAGTAGGTGACTTTTTCTACGATACAGATGATTTCAAAATCTATCACAAAACCGCAAGTGGTTGGGAATTTTTGTCTTATATTAAAGGCGAAGATGGTGATGATGGTGACGATGGCGCTACTTGGTTTTCTGGAACAGCAGTGTCAGGTTCTGGTGATAATATCATTGCAACTGTAGTAGATTCAAAAATCGGCGATATGTATTTCAATACTACAAATAATAGTGTTTATAAATGTATCGGCGAAAATATTTGGAAATGGATATCAAATGTTCAAGGTGCAGCGGGAACTGCTGGTTCTTCTTGGCTTACAGGAACAACAGCTCCTACAGCAGAAACTGGTAAAGATGGTGACACATACCTAGATATTGTAACTAATTATGTCTATACCAAAACTAATGGTGTATGGACAAAAATTGGCGAATTGTCAGGTGATAGAGATATTACTATCAACCAGCAAGTAAGTCCTTGGAGAGGAAAATCAGCAGTATTTGTTGGCGACAGCATAACTTTTGGTTCTGGTTGTGATGGAGATAGATACTGGGAAGTGTTGGAAGACGAAATTGGTTTTTCTTCAGTAACAGGTATGGGAGTAGGTGGCTCTTGCTGGAGTGTAAAGAGTGACTATGGCACAGGCAATCAACCACTTATTAACAGATGGCAACAAATTCCAGAGGCAGATTTAATCCAAATCTTTATGGGAACAAATGACTATGGCCACGGAACACCTCTTGGTTCAATAGAAGACAATACAGATGTTTCTTTCTATGGTGCTATGAATGTGATTTTGACTGGTCTTCAAAAGAAATATCCAGAAAGCAGAATTGTAGTTTGTACACCTCTTCATAGATACGGAAGAAATGCAAGTGCAAATGTATTAACATATGATTATTTGCCACACCCAGTTACAGGCAAGACTTTGGGTGATTATGTAGATGCAATGAAGGATGTTTGCGAAAGATTATCTATTCCTGTAGTTGACCTATTCAATATCAGCGGTCTAAACCCTACTATAGAAGAGGTTAGAACAAAATATATGCCTGATGGTTTGCACCCTAACACAGAAGGTCACAAACTTATTGCAAATATTATGAAAAATCATCTAAATCTATATGCAACAAGTGAAAGCAAACCTGTAGTAACACCAAACTATGAATTTGAAATAGTACACGGAAATAAATTTTCTACAGATGCAGCAACTGCATCTAATAAAACTAGAGCAACATTAGCTAAAAATATCTACCTAGAAAAAGATTCTGTTATAAGCATTAAAAACACAGATGTTTATGCAGTTGCAGTATATGGACAAACTGGTGAAACAATAACAACAGGTTCTTCTATTTCTGGTGGATTTAAAGACACTTATACAGTTACCGAAAGTGGCTATTATGGTTTTGTTCTTTCTAAAAAGGATAGTTCAGAATTTAACTTTTCAACCGACAGTAAAGAATTCTATGATTATATAACAGTAACTACTCCTGTAGCTGATAATGAATTGGTTATTGGTAACCAATTTGGCACTGGAGCCACACTTACTGATAATACAAGAGCTACTTTGGCAAAGAATATCTATATAGAATCCCCAATTACCATAAGCACAAAAGACAGTGCAAATTTTGAAGTTGCAGTATATTCTCAAGCTGGAGAAACAATAACAGAAAGTTCTTCTATTTCTGGTGGTTATGTAGCTAGTTATCAAATTGCCGAACCAGGTTGGTATGGCTTTGTTTTAAAAAATGTTAATGGTGCATTTGATTTTAACTCAATGAGCAAGACATTTGATGATTATGTAACCTTTAATACCTTTGTTTCTGTCTCTCTTGACGGAATTACTGTTGAAACAGGCTCAAAATATGGTAAAGGTTTTGAGTCTAACACAGCAAGAGCGTCTGGTAATATAAATATATATTTAAGAGCAGGTACCATCTTGAGTGTTAAAGATACTACTACATATTGTTTTGCTGTTTATAAACAAACTGGTAAAACAAACATAGCAAACGACACAACTTCACTAACAGATGGCTGGAAAGATATTACATATACAATCCAAGAAAATGGTTTTTATGGTATCGCTCTAAAAAGAATTGATGATGCTGCATTTAATTTTACAGGTGTTGATTCTACAACACTATCTGATTATATTGATGCAAAAATTGATTCTTCATTAATTCCTGAATATTCAACACTAGATGGTGTTACTTTGGTGTCAGGAAATAAATATGATGCAAGTTACCTTGCAAATAATACAAGAGCAAGTGGAAATGTAAACCTATATCTTAAAGCTGGTACAGTTATTTCTTTGAAAGATTCTGGCTATTTATATGGGGTATTTACTCAAGCATCAGAATCTGTTGCTGTAGATGGTTCAAATTGTATTCAAGTATGGACTGCAGAAGACTTTACAATAGATGCAGATGGTTGGTATGGTATTGCATTTGCTCACAGCGACAAGTCAACAACCTTTGATTTTGCAACTGATAGTCTAAATGCTTCAGATTATATTGAACTTATAACAGAATAATAAACTAATAAAAAGAGTGGATATAAAATCCACTCTTTTTTTATTGTTATTTAGCTAAATATTTCTTTTTGATTCTGCCGTGTTTTAACTCATACCCTCTAAGGTCGCCTTGTTCGATTAGTTCTTTTACGGTTTTTATAAGGTTTAGACTTCTAAATCTGTTGTGAGACTGATTTAGGTTGCTTTTTAGTTCTTCTATACCGATAAGACGGAATCTTTTTATTTCTTTTTTTAGGGTCATTTTCTTTTCTATCTTTAGAGCAAGTAGTAGTGACATAAGCGCAAGAACTGCAAACAGTGATAGTCCGATGATGTATGATAATTTTACATTGATAATAAATGTAACAATAAATACGATAATAGGCAGACAAATTGTTCCGTAGAATTTAAATTCTATAGGAAACCAATTCTTTTTGTAATTTGCAGGTACTGATATGTTTTTGCCATATCTTTTCTTTTCAAAGGCAGTTAGTTTTTTGTCTATTTCTTCTTGCCAATCTTGATAGCCCTTGATAATAATTTGTCTTTCTTCGTCGGTTGCTAGGGTCATTGCTTTGTCTAGGTTGTCTTCGATTTCGTCTTCGTATGTGTCAGAAGAATCAAAGTTGTCTATATCCAATGTTTCTTTGTGGTGGGTCATATATACATTGGCAAGATACCACCAACCACGATAATCAGAAGGTGTGTCGTTGATTGCGTCGTTTAGCACAGAAATGGCTTTTTTGTATTCTTTTAGTGATACAAAAGTTTTTGCTTTTTCTAAATATTCTTCAAAACTTGGTTTGTCATTTCCATAGACGGTTTTTATTACATTTTGGTGCAAGTGTACTTGGTCTTCTTTGATTAGTTGTTTATGGCCACAGTGAGAGCAGATATAAGTGTCTTTTTCGCCCTCTACAGCCGAAAGTGTCGCTCCGCAAGTATCACACTTTAGAGATATTTTCATTGGCACTCCTTCAATAAATGTTTTTTGCTACATTATTTGCTAAGTAATTTTAGATATTGTTTTACAAATTGTGGGTTTTGCACATGGTCTTTGACGTATTTTTTGTTTCTTTGTGTTAATTCTTTGCCAGTCAAATCTACGTTGATTTTGCCTTTTACAAAGTCGATTTCGACAGTATCGTCATCTTGCAAAACTCTAAGGTTTCCATCGTCACCGCATGGTAGAATATTTCCGATAACCATGGCTTTGGTGTCGTCTGGAATATTGCCTTCGGTAAGAACAACAACAGAGTCAAGTAGTTCAAAAGCTTCCAAAGCTCTTACTGTTTGAGATGGAGTCCTGCCGCCATCAAAAGATTTGTATTCGTTTTTGATAACGATAATTGTATTTGGCACAATAGCCTTTGACAAAACTGCATAACTTGCAGCGTCGTCGTTTTCAAACTTTTTAACTTTACCTTCAAATGTGGTCATATTTTGTACATTAAGAGCTTTGACAAAACCATAGCGCTCTGCGATATTTCCACGCATCTCTTTTAAAGAGTCTTTTGTGATAGGTGCAAAGCCGTCGTGTTTTTTTGTTTCTTTTAAAAGAGCGTTTAGGGTAGCACCAGTGTATGTTTTTACGCCATCATCAATAAGTTTGTCTGCGGCAAGGATTTTTAGAAGATTTGCAGTAGCGCCGTTGTCTACATAATCTTTCATATTATTTACTCCGCCATCAAATAGAGTAGGGACGTTCTTTTGCAGGGCTAGTGCCTTATCAAATGTGATGTCGATATCAAGCTCTTTTGCTATCTCCAAAAGGTTTTCTAAGACGATAGTAGAGCCGCCTAAGGCGAAGTTTGTAACGATTGCATTGTTTATCGCTTTTTTATTTACGAGCTTTCTAGGGCTAAATCTGTCTTTTGTAAGGGTTGTGATAGTTTTGCCAACGGTTGTTGCAAGGTTTTCTCTAGCAATTGTTGAGGCAAATGTTGTGCTATTACCAAGAATAGAAAGACCTAATGTTTCTAGCATAATAGAAAGGGTATTGGTGCTATTCATATTTGTGCCTTCACCAACATATTCTATTTGCATAGATTCTTGCTCTTGAAGTTCAAAAGATGATACTTTGCCACGAGCAACTTTTCCTGCAAGGATAGTCAAATCTTTTAGGTTATTTCCGTCACTGCAAATAGATGGACCTTCGCCAAAAACGATAGTAGGTAGGTTGTGTCTGATTGCAGCTTTTAACATACCCATTTTTGAAGATATGCCTTTTGCGATAATTACGATACCATCATAAGATTTTTCGGCTAAGATAAGTTCTACCATATTTGCAAGTTGGTCTTTGTATATATTGATAAGGTTATTTTCTGATGTAAACTCTTTGTAATTGTCACAAATAGTAGGAAGAGTAATAATTTCAGTTTCGTAGCCGCTTTTCAAAATAGTATTTTGTACGTTGTATGCAAGTTTTAGGCCGTAGTTTCTTCCGCCAGAAAAATTGTCTGTTGAAACTAAAATACCAATTCTGTCGCCGTCTTCTTTTTTGCCAAGCATACGTTCTTTAGCTCTTTCTGCTACGTTTTCAATGCTCTTTGCCTTAAATTTAATCATCGTGAAATCTCCTTTATCAAAAAACAGGTATAAAATATTTAATTTTACACCTGCAAATTATTTTATTATGCTATGCAACTAATTTTGTCGACTGTGTCCAAACAGCTCTCTACTTGATAAACTCCATCAAAGCTACCTTATGGCACATCATTCGGTCTACTTAATGCTGCTGCGGTCAGGCTCTGACATGGTTCATAGGGAACAATTGCATAAGACCTTAATCTCAACATTTATGTAAGCATCTCTTATTTAAACACAATCGCCGAGAAAAGTATTCGACCCTGCTGTAGCGGATTGCAGGTATAGGGCACCGCTAGCTCCCCGTCTAGCATAGCAATATTATTATAAACAAAAAAATCATCTTTTGCAACATTTATTTGATAATAATAAGTCTTTTATTTGATATTTAGGTAAAAATATGTTAGTATTTTTATATAAAGTAAACAATATAGGAGTGATTTATGCCAAAAACCCCTGCAGAAAGATTTATAGTAGCCTATAACGAAATAGATTATTCACTTCGTACAATCTATGGCTTTAAACGTAGCATTTCTTTTTCGGATATGGTGCGTAAAGCTGTTACGCTAAACTCTGTAGTAAGAAAGTATGAGGAATCTTTGATTGACTATGGTAGACTTCGTAATTCTATCGTACACAAATCAAACCCAAACTACATTATAGCAGAGCCACATGATGATGTTGTACTAGAACTTGAAAAAATTGCTGCGCTTATCAGTACTCCTCCGACCGCACTAGAAAAAATAGCAACAAGAGATGTTTTGTGCCTTGGTGGAAGTGCAACAGTAAGAGAAGTTTTAGAAAAAATCTACGAAACAGGATTTTTCAATATTCCGATTTATGAGGCAAATAGAATTATAGGCGTAGCCAATGGCCACGACCTAATTACAGAGCTTGGCCGTCAACTATCTAGCGGAACAGACATTAATGATTATGTAAACAACACTAAGATAAAAGACGCTGTAGTAGATGTTTCGGTAGAGGGCAAATACTATAAGGTAGCCGATAGAGATTTGACTATTGAAAAAGCGCTAAACCTATTCTATATAGATAGAAAATTAAACGTAATTATCATTACACCAAATGGTGGTTATAACGAAAGACCAATAGGCATCATTACTACTGCCGACATACTAGATATGAATGCAGTACTTGAAAACTATGAGGTAGATGCTGCAACCGTTGAAAACTTTGGCGGGGCAGAAGGAGCTGATATTGAATAAAAAGATAAGGGGCTGATGAGCTCCTTATTTTTTTGACAAAACAAAAAACCTTCTAAATAACTAGTTGGTTTTTTATTTTGTTAAATTGCGGTTATATGCTAAAATATAACTGGATATGGAGAAAAATGTATGGAAAGTAGTAAACTAAGTGATATTTACAAAATATATAGTTTTGATGGTGATTTGCCAAAAGAAATGATAGATGTGATACAAAATCCTAGCAAATATGACAAAAGCGAAAAAAGAGTAATGACAATTGAAGAAATTTTAGATGCAAATGATGATATGGGTGTAGATTTTGTTGGGCTAAGATTAATTCCTTTTGTTGACTGCTTTGATAACGATTATATATGTTTTGATATTAAAAATAAAAATTGGACAATGTTTAACAGTGTAGATGAATTAAAATTTAGACCTTGCGATAAGTTGGAGGATTTGTTAAACTAAATGTAGTTTTAATTTTAGCAAGATTTACTTGAATAGATTTTTTGCAGATAAGGAAGTGGATTTTTTATGAAAAATTATGATGTAATAATAATAGGCGGCGGTGCTAGTGGTTGTATGACAGCTATTTGGCTAGGGATAAATCGTACCCTAAACCAAAACAATATCAAAAAAGCTGCTATTATTGACGGCGGAAAGAGTCTTGGAAAAAAGATAATGGTTACTGGAAACGGCAGATGTAACCTTACCAATGTTAATATGTCGTCTGATTATTTCAACCAAAATATAGATAAATATTTGCAAAGGTTTGACGAAAAGAAAACTTTGGAGTTCTTTGAAAGATGTGGCCTTGAGCACTTTGCAGATGATGAGGGTAGGGTATATCCGCTTTCCAATAGTGCAAAGTCAGTAATAGACGTGTTATTGCCAAGAATTGATGATAATATTGTTGATAAAATACTAGACCAAAGAGTATGTGCTATAATCAAATCAAAAGAGGGGTTTTATGTGCGAACCCAAACTGAAACATTTTCTTGCAAAAAGCTTGTTATTGCAACTGGCGGAAACACCCTTGCAGAAAGACTTTCAAATTTAGGCGTGGATATGAAACCATTTGTACCAAGCCTTACTGCCTTAAAATGTAGTGACGTTAGAGATTTAGATGGCGTAAAAGTATCTAATGTAAAAGTAACCGTAACAAATGAAATGGGCGAGAGCAAAAGCGAAGTTGGAGAAGTTCTTTTCAAACAACATGGAGTTAGCGGTATTGTTTCGTTTAATTTGTCTACACTATTTGCAAGAAATGGCGAATATAAAGGTAGTGTTGAGATAGACTTGTTGCCAAATTTGAGCATAGACAAACTATGTGAAAAGTTAAATAAAAGAAAAGCCCTTAGGGTTAATTTAGATAAGTTCTTTGTTGGTATGTTTGTAAATTCTTTGGCTAACGAAATATTTAGACAATGCAAAATGAACACAAATATCAAATGTGACAAATTAACAGATGAGCAAATATTGACTTTGGCAAAAACTATTAAAAATCTAAAGTACAAAGTGGTTGATGCATATATCAATAACCAAGTCTTTAGTGGTGGCGTGAAATTGTCTTCTTTGGACGACAATTTACAGTCTAAACAAATACCCGATTTGTACTTTACAGGCGAAATATGTGATGTTGACGGCGTTTGCGGGGGTTATAATTTGCAATGGGCGTGGACTTCTGGCAAAATTGTAGGTGAAAGTTTATGATAAAACTTGATCAAATTTCGTTGCCGATAAAGTATCAAAATGACGATATAAAAAAGCAAATTTGCAAAAGCCTTAGAATATCAGATAAAGATATATTATCTTTTGAGATTTTGAAACTATCAATAGATGCACGTAAAAAACCAGATGTAAAATATGTTGCAAGTTTAGGGGTAATCCTAAAAGGTAATTTAGAAAAGCGTTTTTCAAAACTAAAGTATGAAAAATTCACAAAAACACTAATATACCCACAAAAACAAACCAATGAAAAGATATATGTTGTAGGCTTTGGGCCTAGCGGTATCTTTGCAGCCCTTTCACTTGCTCGTATGGGGCTTAGACCAATCATTATTGAGCAAGGCAAAATGGTTGATGAAAGGGAAAAAGATGTTTTTGAGTTTTGGAATACCCGCCGCCTAAATAAATATTCTAACGTGCAGTTTGGTGAGGGCGGAGCAGGAACTTTTAGCGATGGTAAACTAAATACCAATCTAAACAATGATTATTGCAAAATAGTAACCAATGAGTTTATCTCTTTTGGTGCTCCTAAAGAAATAGGGTATATCAATAAACCGCATATCGGTAGCGATAAACTAAAAGACGTTGTAAAAAATATAAGAGAGCATATAAAGTCTTTGGACGGCAGGTTTTTGTTTTCAACCCGTCTTGTAGATATCGGTGTGGAAAACAACAAAATATCTAATATAACAATCGAAAATGTAGAAAGTGGCGAAAGACAAACACTACCCGCAGATAAATTACTACTTGCAGTAGGCCATAGCGCAAGAGATGTTTTTGAGTTGCTTAATAATAAAGGTGTAACCCTAACCCAAAAACCATTTGCTATGGGCGTTAGAATTGAGCAAAAGCAGTCAGATATCAACCTAAGTCAATATGGGGCTGAAAAAATAGATGGCTTGCCAGCTGCCGATTACAAACTAGCTGTGCACTTGCCTAATGGCAGGTCAGTATTTACATTTTGTATGTGTCCTGGCGGAGAGATTGTCGCATCATCATCTGGTGATGGCGAAGTTGTAACCAATGGTATGAGTTATTTTGCTAGAGACAAAGAAAACGCAAATAGTGCCGTGCTTGTAAATGTTACTCCTGATGATTATGGTAGCGACCACCCACTAGCGGGAGTGTACTACCAAGCAAAATACGAAAAACTAGCCTTTGAACTAGGTGGTGGCAATTTTAATGCTCCTGCCGAAAGTGTAGGGTCTTTTGTATATGATAAAGATACAAAAACAAATATAAACTATACATATAGACCAAATATAACCACGTGCAAAATAGCAAAGTGTTTGCCAAAGGTTGTTACAGAAAGTTTGAAGTTGGGTCTTCCGATGCTAAATAACAAGCTAAAAAACTTTGCAAAGGACGAAAACTTGTTAGTGGCTATAGAGAGCCGTTCAAGTTGCCCACTAACAATCGTGCGTGATGAAAATTTCGAAAGCAATATCAAAGGTCTATACCCAATAGGCGAAGGTGCAGGTTATGCCGGAGGCATAATGTCCTCTGCCCAAGACGGAATCAAAGTTGCGGAAAGTATATATAATAAGATGTAAAGAGAGTGCTTGAAAATGGAAAACAGTTTTTACAAAAGATTTACAAAGATTATTAGAGAATGTAATTATGATAATACATATAAAATGGCATGGGCGAAAGCTTTAGTTGAAATATGCTCAAACAGAGACTTGCAAGAGCCTTGTTTGACAATTTCTTTGAAAGATATTGCTCATAAATTTCTAAAGTATTATTGGAATCAAACAATTTATTTTAATTTAATTCAAGGTAGTAATTTAGCTAAGCCTCCAATAATATTAAGTTATGTAAAAGATTTAATTGAAAAGTACTATATAGCAATTATTAAAAGACAACCTGAAGTTTTTGAGAAAGTTGAAGATAAATTTCAATATATAGGTTTGGAAAAAGATTATAAACTAACTATAGAAAAGATAGCAAAAATATTAAAAAATGATGTTAGT
>JAZUBK010000039.1:0-1193 GCA_045638465.1 Clostridia bacterium
ATAAACAAAGAAAAAATAACATATAAAGACACATATTTTAAATGCAAAAAAAATTTCCTTATTATATAATGTAGAAAACTTTTTTCACAAACTACTCATATGTTGCAAACAATCAAATAACGCCAAAACAACACCAAAAAGCGTAATGATAAGGCGTATTAATAAAGTATATTTTGCTCTTTTAGCATGCTATGATAAACAAATTGTGGAAAAAGTTTGTAAAAACAAAACAAAATTACACAGAATTTACACAAAAAAAACCAAAAATATACTTCCATTTTGGATAAAATAATTGTATAATATTTTCAGAAAGAGTAATTCTGAATAAGAACTTACTCAGAAAACAAAAAATTTTAAAAAGGAGTGTATTTTCATGAAAAAGACATCTAGAATTATCGCTTTAGTTGTTGCTCTTGGTTGTGCTTTCTCTGCTGTATCTATGGCAGCTGGTGATGGTACTTCTCACATGGGCAAAAAAGCAAAGAACGTTAAGAAAGCTGCTGGCAAGATTAAAATCGATGCTAAGAGCAAAGACAAAGCTTGGAAGAAAGCTACTTCTTTCAAGGCTACTGACTTCGTTTGGGCAGTAGGTAGTGGTGAAGGCGTTGGTATGGCTTTAGGTAAGAGTGCTGTTAAGAAGATTACTTCTAAAGACACTAAGGCTAAGAAGATCGCTTATCCTAAGACTTTAAAAGTTACTTGGGACAAATCTTGGTTATATGTTTACATGGAAGTTTCTGATAAAACTCAACAAAACATATTCCCATACAACGATTACAACACTGACTCTGTAGAGTACTACATTGATGCTAAAGATACTAACAAAGCTCTTACTGATGCTAACAAATCTGCAGCTCAATATACTCTAGCTAGAAACGGTAAAGGTTATACTGGTTGGGGTTCTAAGAACTTAGCTCGTTGGAAGAAGTCAGTTAAGACTAAAGACACTAAAGCTGCTTATACTCATGAAGTTAAGATTAAGTTCAGTGATCACGGTGTAGCTAACATGAAGGTTGGTAAGAAGATCGGTTTCGATATTCAAATCAACGACTCTACAACTGGTAAGACTAGAGATTACAACGTTGTTTGGAACTCTCTAGATAACGCTTGGACTAATGCTGCTACTATGGGTACTATTAAGTTAGTAAAATAATTAGTTGATTAGTTACATAGAAGAGGTTGTTTACAACCTC
>JAZUBK010000040.1:0-43027 GCA_045638465.1 Clostridia bacterium
GATTATTTTGAACTTGATGAAGATTATTATATAAAGAAATTAAATAAAACAGAACAACTTTCTCGATATAGAATAAAATATTATGGTAGTGGTGTGCATGAACTTGTTATGGGGTTAGCAAATTTTGTTTTAGTTAGAAAAAACATTGAATTAAATTTACCTGACCCACATGTGGAATATTCTTTAAGGACATTTTATACAAATTATTTTGCAAAGAATGAAGTAGATTTATATTTTATAGCACAGCAAATGGTGTGTAATAAAAAAAGCGGATATGCTCAAATAATTTATAATCCTTTGGGTTGGGGTAAAAATTATAAGGGTGATTTAACGCCTTTGTCTGGATTTTCAATTAGAGAATATCCTGATTGTTTTGATGATTATGTATGGTTAGATAAAAGTAATTTTATAGAAATAAATGAAAATGAATTAGAAGAAATTAAAGAGTTGTTCTTGTTTTTCAAAAAAACAAATTCTACAAAGTTAAAAAATGCTTTAAATAGATTTAGATATTGTAGTTATAGAACAAAAGAAGATGATAGAATTGTAGATGCCGTTATAGCTATGGAAAGTTTATTAGATGATAATAATCAAGGTGAGATTACTTTTAAAATATCTTTGAGAATGGCATATATTATCTCATTATATGATGATAAGATAAATCCTTTAGAAACATTTAATGCTATGAAAAAGATTTATAATTATAGGTCTAATATAGTTCACGGAAATGCCATAAAAGAAAAAGATAATCAGATTAAGTATAATAATAAAAATTATACCATAAATGAATTGGCTGTTGAGTTGCTAATAGCTTGCATAAAAATGATTAAAAAAAATCCAGAACTTTTAAACAAATTTGATGATAAGATGATAAACTGTTTTTCAAAATTGTGATAATCGCAATTGACAGCAATTGACAGCAAATATATCAGTTTTATATAGTATTAGAACAATTTAGACCGATAGTTCAAGATTTGACTATCGGTCTATTTTTTTGTCTATTTTTTTGACAGCAATTGCTCAAAAAAATGACAGCAAATGTTTTTTGAGCGAAAATTCATCAAAAATTTTAGAAAATAAAAAACCTTTGAAAGTGCCTAATTATAAGGGTTTTTCAAAGGTTTGTGATTGGAGCTGATGACGGGAATCGAACCCGTGACCCCCACCTTACCAAGGCAGTGCTCTACCTGCTGAGCTACATCAGCACAGCTCCAAAAATGGAGAAATATTCAGTTGTAATTTTGATTAAAATCGCTGATTGCTTGTCTTACCAAGAATTGAATTTTACCCAATCAAGACTCGAACTCAACACACAGGAAACCCTTATATTTCCTGTGTTTTTTGTTACTCTAAAATCTCTCAATTGTTGTCAAATTTTAAAAATCTGACAACAGTTGACAACAAAAGTCCCATTTTAACCCACCAAAACACCCACTTTTTCCACCTAAAATCATCTAAACTCGCCTAAAACCGAACACCAAGTGTTGTCAAAAAATTAGGGAACAAATTAGAGTTTAACATTTCAAAAAGTTTCATTATTAAGTTGCAGAATCTTCCAACTTTCTTTGTTCTGTTACATACTTATAATGATTTATAAAAATTTCTCTATGATTTATATTTTCAAAAACAAAATCAAAACCGTTAAGATTGTGAAATAGACAAAGTAAATGATCGTATAGCAATGCAGATATATAGATGAAGTTTTTTACATAGTAATTGATTCCTTTATCATTTAGTTGTGTAAATGACAAAGAATTATGAACGAAGTTATTACAATAAGTTCTCCAAACCGGCAAAGAACCTATATGTGCTTTTTTTACAATAGTGTCAATAGAAAAATTTGTTTCTCTTAATTTCTCTAACCACCCGAAATCGCAAAAATTTATAAAACTACATTTAACTTTACATGAATTTTTTAAATTAAGTATATCTTGTTTTGCTTTTTCTTTATTCATAATTAAATTTAGTTTTAATTTAGAGAATCTATTATATTCATTTAGTATTGAAGGATTTTCTAATAAAACTTGTAATGTGGAAGTTTGCTCGATTAAAGACCTCAACAATGTTCCAGCTTGGGTATAGGCCTTAATATCTATTGCATGACAAATTAATTCGATGTTTTTGAAACAGTCGAAAAATAATCGATAATATGTATTGTTTTCTTTATTTTCATCATTATCTATAAAATAGAATATGGCATATGGCATTTTTTTGCAGCCTTCATTTAAAATATCTTTTAATCTTAAGTACATAAGTTGATAACCTCAGAATAAGTATAGCATAAAAAACAAAGAAATACACCAACCTAAATAATTTTGTGCGAATTATGTCGAAGTTATGGAAAATTGACAAATATATGTTATAATTAACATGAGGTACATATGAGAAATTTAAGTGATGTTTTAAATAAAATGAATGCTGAAATAGATGAAGATCTTTCTAAATTTACAAGAGAAAACCGTGCCGAAGTATCAAAAAATGTGTTAGAGCCGCTAAGACATTTCGTAGAGGCAATATCTTTATATTTACTAATGAAAGATAAAGGCGAGCCATTAAATTACAACTATGATAGAATTCAAGAGGCTTTAAGATTTATAAGAAACAATCCGGAAACTTTTTTCTTATATAAATTTCATTATATGTTGCAAGGTTCAATTTCACACTATTATGAAGATGAAGAGATTTCCGAACGTTTAATGTTAAAATATTATGAATATCTTATAGAATTGAAGAAGTATTTAAGAAAATATCATGGTGTGAATATATTAAAAAATATCTATAAATTTCAGGTTTATCAAGATCCAAAATTTTTGGAGTATTATGAGGCGATTACAAATGTGGTAGATAGAATTCCAATAGAGTCGGGTTCATTGTTTTATGGTAATAGATATTATGTCCAGAAAGTCAATCAGATTTTAATTAAGAATGACATCTATTATGAAATAACTTTATCTGCTGTAAATGATTTTGCAACAAAATATGATAGAATGATTGTTTATTCTAAAGTTAAGATTTTTGAAAATTATGCTGTTAATATTAAGTATGTTAGAAAAAAGGCAACAATATTTGGCAAAGCTATGCCAATCAATATATTAACTAGTTGGATGGTCTCTGTTAGACCTTGTGAATTCGAGAATTTTATGAAACTTTTTGGAATTAGTGAGGAAATTAGAACAGATAGTAAAGAATATTCAAACTTAATGAGTTTCATAACAAAACACAGAATAAGCTTAGTTGATTTAGTTAAGCTAGACAAAGAGGTTTACGATTATAATAAAACAAAAATATTAGAAGATGTTAAGAAGGTTAAGATTTTTAATTGTTTAGACAAATGTAGAGATTTAATTGTAAGTAAAGCGTCGGGCGCAAATATTTTAAGTTGTTTATTGCTTAGATTAAATAATAATGTTATTAAGGATCAAAGAGATTATAGACAAAATAGCAAACTTTCAAATTTATACATACATTATGGCGCGATTTCTTTTGATGAGATGCCTTATAACACATCTTTGTTGGGACATCCGATAAGAATTACTGATTTATTTCAATGCATAGATATTGAAGGTCATGAACATGAGTTTTTAGCAAGAAGATTAGTTTCAAATGTAGAAAATGAATCAACATTATACACTCCTATAGAAACTTTGGAGAATTTTGAGAATATCGATGACTTAATTGAAAAATATAATCGAACAGTTTATTCTGGACATCCAGGAAGAAAAATTTATAAGTTACATGATAATTTATATATTCAACAATATGAAAATGATATTTTAACTGTTATAAACAAATTTAAAGATTTTAGTTCGTCTGGTGTTGATAATTATTGCGAAGATTTTCAAAGTTGGTATGAGGAAGAAGGAAAAACTAAAATAGATAGTGAAGAAAAACTAAATAAATTAAAAACTTTTTTTGAAAAAACAAAGTTGGCGTTGGTTTATGGTCCTGCAGGAACAGGGAAAACATATTTTGTTAACCATATTGCCGATTTTTACAAAGAAAAAAGCATTTTGTTTTTATCACAAACAAATACTGCGGTAAATAATTTAAAAAATAGAATCGATGATAACAATAATTTTAAATTTGAAACGATTTATCAATTTATAAACAATGAAATGCGTATTAATTACGATATATTGGTGATTGATGAATGTAGTATAGTAAGTAATGAAGATATGAGTGGCATTTTAACAAAAATAGAATGCGATCAAGTAATTGCTGTTGGTGATGTTTATCAGATTGAGGCAATTTCATTTGGTAATTGGTTTAACTTAGCACGTTATTTTGTTCCAAATTATTGTATTACAGATTTGTCAGATACACACAGGACAAATGATGAAGAACTTTTAAGACTATGGAAAAATGTGCGAACTTTGCAATGTGATATTCAAGAAGCGATTGATAGAAATGGATTCTCAAGTGATCTTAATGATAGTATTTTTGAGCCCGAATCAAAAGATGAAATTATTCTGTGCTTAAATTATGATGGTTTGTATGGAATTAATAATGTAAATAGATTTTTACAAGAAAACAATCCTAATAAACCAATCTATTGGGATGTTTGGACATTTAAAATTGATGACCCTATATTGTTCAATAAAACAGAAAGGTTTGATGGCTTAGTTTACAATAATATGAAAGGAACAATTGTTGGAATCGAAAAGGATGATTTGTGGATTGATTTTCAAGTAAAAATAAATGTAGATTTGACATCGGAATTGGAATTTTATCATAGAAATTTTGAGATATTAAGTGTCAAAGATGGAGAATCTATAATAAAATTTAGAGTTACAAAAATAAAAACTACCGATTATGATGATGAAGATGCAGATAATATAATACCTTTTCAGATTGCTTATGCAACTTCCATACACAAATCTCAAGGATTAGAATATGATTCTGTTAAAATTGTAATTACTCACGATGTTGAAGAAAAGATTTCTCATAATGTATTCTATACGGCTATAACAAGAACAAAGAGACTTTTAAAAATCTATTGGACACCTGAAACAGAAAAGGCAACAATATCAAGATTTAAATCAAGTTTTAATGTTAGAGATGCAAAATTACTAGCAAATAAATATAACTTAAAATTTTATACCGGAAATGATATTCATTAAACTAGCAAAATTAAATTTGCTAGTTTTTTTTAATACGCAGGTATAAATTTTTTAATACGCAGGTAAATTTTGTTGCTTTTCAATATGGTTTATGCTATACTTCTTACATTAAGGAGTAAACAAATGAAATTAGCAACAGTTTTTAGTGGCATTGGAGCTATAGAACAAGCATGTAAACGATTAGGCATAGATACTGAAATTATTTTCGCTTGTGATAATGGGAATCGCACTATAGATATAAATTCAGATGAAGAATTAAAGAAGATTAAGAAACTTGGAACGGCTGAAGAAAAAAGAGAATATGTAGATGATTTATATTCTAAATTATCTAGGAAAACAAATTTTGTGCAACAATCTTATTTGGCAAATTATGAAGTAAGAAATAATAATTTTTTTCAAGATGTTACACTTTTAGATGGTGAAGACTTTAAAAATGAAGTTGATTTATTTGTTGGAGGAAGCCCTTGTCAAAGTTTTTCTATTGCAGGTAGAAGATTGGGTTTTGAAGATACAAGAGGTACTCTGTTTTACGATTATGTTAGATTAGTTAAGGAAATACAACCTAAGGCTTTTATTTTTGAAAATGTATATGGTCTTACGACGCATGACAAAGGTAGAACATTTGAAACAATAAAAAATGTTTTTGAAGATTTAGGATATTATTATACATATCAAATTTTGGATGCTAGAGACTATGGTATACCACAAGGACGCAGAAGATTATTTGTTATTGGATTCAAAGATAAGGACAAGTTAAAAAAATTCAAGTTTCCAGAGAAACAAGAATTAACTACAACTATGCAAGATTATCTTGAAGAAAAAGTAAAAGATGGAAATCTGCTTAGTATTAATGAAAAATTAACAGCAATAAGTGATGAACCCGGGATTCCGGAAGAAAGATATTATCTTTCGGAAAAGCTTAAAAAATATGTATTAAGTCCAGGAACTAAAAATTTTATGCACCATGATGCTAAAACCGATTTGCCAATAGCGCGAGCATTATTATCAACAATGGGAAATACTCATAGAGCTAGTGTAAATAATTATGTTACTACAAATGGTAGATTAAGAGCCTTAACAATGAGAGAAGCTCATAGATTGATGGGATTTCCAGACGATTATAAGATTGTTGTTTCTAAAGCGCAAGCATATAAACAAGCGGGCAATTCAATTGTTGTTGATGTGCTAATGGCTATTATGAGGAATTTAAAGGAGGCACTAGAAGGATAATATGGAAAGAATTATACCAGACAAGAAACAATACAAAACAGTGAGCCTTTTTGCTGGAATCGGAGGATTTGATCTTGGATTTGAATATGCTGGTTTTGATATTATTTGGGCAAATGATTTTGACAAATATGCGGTAGAAACATATAAGGCTAATGTTGGAAATCAAATTGTTTTAGGCGATATAAGGGTTGAAAAAGAAAATATACCCGAACATGATGTTCTTTTAGCTGGTTTTCCTTGTCAACCATTTAGCACTTTGGGAAAATTAAAAGGTTTCGAAGATGAAGAAAGAGGAACATTATTTTTTGAAATAAAAGAAATTTTAAAAAAATATAAAACAAAAGTTGTTGTCCTTGAAAATGTAAAAAACATAATGAACCATGATAAAGGAAAAACATTCGAAAGAATTTTACACGAACTTCACAGTATTGGATATGATTGTAATTATAAAGTTATGAACTCTGCTGAATGTGGAATACCACAAAGAAGAAATCGTGTTTACATAGTTGCCTTTTTAAGAGAAGCTTTTAATAAAGATACATTTGTCTATCCTAAAAAAGAAGAATTAAAAATTACAACTCAAGATTTGTTGGATAAAAATGTAGATGAAAAATATTTTTTATCTGAAAAATTAAGTAAAACCATATTGGGATGTGGAACAAAAGGTTACATAGTAAAACCAACAATTGATATGCCTATTTCAAAGACATTAACAGCAACCATGCACAAAATGCATAGAGCTAGTCAAGATAACTATGTAACAGACAATGAAAGCAGAAATTTATTTCAAAGCGACACTAAAATAAATATTAGAAAACTTACACCAAATGAATGTAGAAAATTGCAAGGTTTCCCAAGTGACTGGAAACAAGTTGTATCAGATTGTCAAGCATACAAACAATTTGGAAATGCTGTAACAGTAGACGTTTCATATAGAGTTGCAAAAGAAATTTTTAAATATATGAAAAAAAATTTAAAAAAGGATGGTGAGTAAAATGGCAAGACAAAAAAGCATGTATTTTATTAATGATATTAACAAAATAACTGACTTTATTGAAAGCAAGTCACCTACTATGCACAACTACATTAAAACAAATCAATCTTCTAATTATTTCTTATTTTATAAATATATAACCCATTCTGATTTAATTTCAAGTGGAAAAAGAAATGAAAGACAAGGGTTTGAAAAAAATTATTTATATTATTTAACTCCAGATGAGAATAAAGAAATAGGAACAGAACAGTCAACAGCGCATCAATCTTGTATTAGTTGTTGCAAAGAGTTTTATGAAACATTTGGGATTCCTACACATAGTGCTGGAGCTAGCCAAGTTCTAATAAATAATTACGCAAATATTTATATGGTAAACGACACATTAAAATATTTTAATTCTGCATATACAGCAAAGATTATTTCTGCTTTAAAAAAAGAAGTTCCTAGTTGGGTTAATGCATCTAATGATATTAATTTGTCTTCTGACAGTGATTTTACACCAATACAAATAACACGAGCAGCACACGGTTTTGGGGTTGAAAGAGATGTTGAGTTTCACAAATTAAGAAAATCTATTTTCAAAAATGATATATTTATGTTGTTAATAGAAAAAATTGGTTCTAAAGTTAACATATTTATAATGCTTGAAAAGAACCCAATCTTCTTTACTGTAATCAAAGAAAATAACGAAACATGGCAAAAATATGCTGAAAAACAACAGTTGAAAATAGAATCAATATTAAGAACAAATAAATTAGTTGAAGAAGACATTAAAAGTAGGGCTCAACAATCACCATGGAAAACAAAGTTGGCAGAAGAAATGATGAATTATACAACCAATAAAGGCGAAGTATTTTGTCCATTTACATATATAAGAGGCCAATTTGCTAATCTTTCATCATTATTTATTGCTTCACATATAAAAAGATTTGAGGATTGTCAAAGTCCAAAAGAAGCTTGGGATGTAAATAATGGCTTACTTTTGTGTGCGAATGCAGATTCTTTATTTGATAAGCATTTAATAACAATTAATGAAAATAAAGAATTAATATTCTCTTTCTTAATTGATAATGACATAATATTAAAACAACAATTACTTTTACTTCAACCAATATTCAAAATAATTTTAAATGAACAAAGAATGAAATATTTAGAAGATCATAGAAGATTGTTTAATGAAAAAGAATTGAAAAGAAAAACAAACTAAACGTAAAACATTTTGACCAACAAAGACAAAATATGACAAAATACGAATATTTTCGCTATTTGAGATTTTGTAATGTTGTGTTATAATGGCAATGGTTAACAAGAAAAATTTTAATAATTTTATAGAAAAAAGAGCTACCAATATCGATAGTTCTTTTTCTTATTTTTAAGAGCTGAATATAATTCATCTTTATTTTGTTAACCAGAAAAGAAATTAACAATAAGAACCTGTTAGCAGAACCTTGGTGACGTTTCGCTACTTAAAGAAAAGATACCTTAAATTTTTATTGAGTTGGCAAATGTTGTCAATTCGGCGGTGCTTTACTTGCTGAGTCACAATTGTTATATTAAGTTTTAATAAAATATAGTCTTTTAGCATAAAATTGATAGGGTTGGTCAATTTAAAAAGAGGTGAATTTTAACCTCTTTTTATTTTTTTAATATACAACTTCTTATATAGGGATTTGTTTTTTTGTATGGTATATTCTATAATAGAAAGTCTATAAAACTGCAATAAAAAAGAGACCCGGTTCAACTGGGTCCCAAATGGCGGAGGCTTAGGGATTCGAACCCCAGGATGCTCTCACATCAACGGTTTTCAAGACCGCCGCTTTCGACCGCTCAGCCAAACCTCCATACGCCATATTTAGTTGTTTTGCTTTTTTCAAGCATAACTTATTATACATATTTTTTGAGATATTGCAAGTGTTTTTTATAAAAAATATTAACTTTTTATATTTTTTGTGATTTGTGGCTGTTTTTTACAGAAGTTTTACAATTTAGGTTAGGGGTTTTTGCTATGTTTGTGGTATCATATTTTAGAGGAAAGATATAAATATGGTTAACATTTTGGTTGTAGAAGACGACAAAGAATTGAGTAGTTTATTGTGCAATTACTTAGAGGTTGAAGATTATGGTGTTTATACCTGTTTTGACGGCGAAAATGCACCTAAAACCTTTGAAAAGGCAAAAGTCGAACTTGTTATAAGTGACATAATGATGCCGAAATTAGACGGTTTTTGCCTTGCAGAAAGGATAAGGGAAATTAATGATAAAGTGCCGATTATTTTTATGATTGCAAAAGATGACAAACCATCTAAATAGCGTGGGTATAAAATCGGTGTAGACGACTATATAACAAAACCTTTTGACATTGATGAACTTATATTTAAAGTAAAGGCTATATTGCGCAGGGTAAACATTGAGGGAGATAAAAAATTAACTGTTGGCAATTTGACTTTGGACAAAGAAGAGCATATGGCGTATGTAGACGGCGAGGAGCTTATGCTTACTGTTAGAGAGTTTGATATGCTATTTAAGTTTTTGTCTTTTCCTAAAAAGACTTTTACAAGGTCTAAACTTGTGGAAGAGTTTTGGGATTATGATTCTTCTGCAACATCAAGAACCGTAGACGTGTATATGTCTAAACTAAGAGAAAAAAAACAGCCAAGTGTACTGAATTTGAGATTATTACAGTGTATGGGTTAGGTTACAAGGTAATACTAAAAGATGAGCAATAAAACAGAAATATAAAAGATAAAAAGTAAGTATGAAACAAAAAAACAGAGCCAAGTGATTTAGAAAGGCTCAGAGTGCTTGACAAAAAGGTTAAATTTATGTCAAACTTAGTTTCGTACATTATAGGAATTATAGCGACACTTATTTTTGGTGTTGGGCTTACTATGGTGCTAGAGTGGAAAAATATTGTTTGGGGCGTAATTGTTGCAGCTGTCGGAATTGTTCCGATGTGTTTTACATATTGTATACACAAAATACTTTTGGCAAAAAGAAAACAAAAGTACGGTAAAGATATAGTTGCCCTAGCAAATAAGCTACTAAACGAGGAGAAGTAGATTAGTTCTATGGAAAAAAAGAGAAAGAAAAATCGTAAATGTTGGTTTAGAGGCCTGACTACATTTTTGAAGATATTTATACGCAAACCAAAATATGTTCATTTGGGAGAAGGCTTTGTTGATAAGTCTATTGTTTTGAGCAACCACGTAGGTTCTGCTGGGCCTTTGGCTCACGAGTTGTATTTCCCAAAGAACTTTAGATTTTGGGGAACATATGAGATGAACTCTGGCTTAAAGTCAGTGTATATTTATCTTTCACAAATTTATTTTTATCAAAAGAAACACAAAAGCAAAGCGACTTCTAAATTTTTAGGGTTTATAGTTGCACCTTTTGCAAACCTATTTTACAAAGGCCTAAATTTGATTTCGACTTATAGAGATTATAGGCTAAGAAAGACATTAAACGCAAGTATCGAGACTTTAAACAAAAACGAAACTTTGATAATATTTCCAGAAGACAGTTCTGATGGTTACCACGACGAACTAAAAGAGTGTTTTGCGGGTTTTGTTGTTTTGGGAAAATTATGTATAAAAAATAATATTGACGTTCCTGTTTATGCTAGTTATTTCCGCAAAAAAGAAAAAGTTGTTGTTGTAGATAAACCAGTGATGTTGTCTGAGCTTTTAAACAGCGATCTTGACAAAAAAGAAATTGCAAGACGCATGAGAGATAGAATGAACGAGCTTGGAAGTATGGATATAAGTGAGTATATAAAAAACAAACGCAAATAATCAATTTGCGTTTTTTCTTTTGTTATTTACTTTGCTTTACGATTTGATTTTGTGCTATAATCTAGTTGTTATACAAAAAAAGGAAAAAACAAATGAGTAGATCTGCCCAAAAGTTTGTGGAAAAGCAAAATAAACTTGCCGACCAAAACAAAAAAGAGAAAAAGTATTTGCAACTTATCAGTATGTGTGTGCAAATTATTTTCGTATTTTTTAACGTATTTTTTAGCGTATATGTATACGAAATGTCAAATAATCTAAACTTTGTTTTATTGTACACTGTATTTCATGTTGTAATGTGTATGTTGATTGAGCTAGTTGTTTATCAATTTGCCAGTGACAAATTGCTTAGAATATTATTTAAACTAAGTTTTGTGTTGAGTTTGGTATCTATACTTTTGACTTTTACCATCAGCAAAAACACTTTGTATATGGTATTTGTTACTCAATTTTTCTATGCTTTGGCAGTAAACTTTTATTATTTGCCAAACGAAGTAGCAACCTTGGACAAAAACTCAAAAAGCCAAATGCGAAAGTTTATCGGTATAAATTCAATATTGTCTTTGTTTGCAAAAGTTTTGAGCCCATTTTTGTCTGGATTTATAATTGACTATGTTTCTTACTATGTTTTGTTTGCGATAATATCTTGCGTTGCTCTTGTTTGCTTTATATTGTCATTTAAGGTAAAAAGACTTTGTGTCGTGGACGAAAAGGTAAGTTTTAAAAAATTCTTTAAAGAAGTCCATAGTTATAAAGGCATACGCCTCGGATATCTTGGGTATGGTATATATAAGTTTTCGCAGGACGGCGTAATAGATGTTATACTACCTGTTCTTATCTTTATGCGTACGGGCGGTAGTTTTTCAGTTGGTCTTTATGCGGCTCTTGCTACGCTTATTGCTGGTATCGTACTTATTATTTATCTATACTTCTGCAAAAATAAACCAGTTGCAATGTATGTGGCTACAGGATTTTTGATAGCGGCGTCAGTTATGATTATCGCAGTAAACTCTATTGTTACTTTCTTTGTTTATTACTTTATCAAAAAGATAGTATTTGAGATTTTGCGTAATGGTATTTTTGAAAGTCTATTTAACCTTCCTAAGGGTACCTCTATGGAAGCATACAAGATAGAGCAACACCTTACTTTCTCTATTTACAACAGAGTATTTGTCTTGGCCGCTTATATGCTATCACTTATTATTTACAACTTTATCAAGAGTGATATCGCAGTATCTTTGATTCTTGCGCTACTATCATTTAGCCAAATAGCATCAACAATATTGGTTGTAAAAAGCGATAAATTGCGTGACCAAAATATGTAAAACAAAAAGCATCATGTATTATGGTGCTTTTTTTTATAAAAAAATATTTTTTTGAAAAAAAGGGGTTGACTTGATTGCTTTGTACTGCTATATTTTTTTTAGATGGAAATGACCTTTAAAAAGCATTTCTTATTTTATTTTTATCAAAGGGGGTATGTTATCATGTACAAAGAATTACTTGAACAAATCGAAGAAAACAAATTCAAATTAGTAAAAGAGCAATTAGCCGAAATGCTTGTACCAGATATCGCTAACTTGCTAGAGCAAATCGAATCCCCGAAAAATTTGGTAAAAGTATTTAAGATTTTGCCAAAGGACATTGGTGCAGAAGTTTTCACTTATATCGAAAGTGATATCCAAGAAAAACTAGTTAGCGCACTAACAGATAAAGAACTAGGATATATTATTGAAGAGATGCCTATTGACGATGCGGTTGACTTTGTCGAAGAGATGCCAGCCAACATCGTAGAAAGAGCGCTAAAAACCTCAACTAAAGAAACTAGAAAACAAATTAACCAATACCTAGGATATGAAGATTCTACCGCAGGATCTATTATGACTCCTGAGTTTATTGATCTTCAAGAAGGAAAGAAAGTAGAAAGTTGCCTAAAGAGAATAAAAAGATTAGGTGAAGAAGTAGAAACAATCAACGTGCTATATGTAACTGATGCTGCAAGAGTACTAAAGGGCGTTTTGTCAATTAGAGACCTTTTACTTGCAGATAGCGAAACTAAAGTAGGCGAGATAATGAACGAAAACGTTGTCTTTGCAGAAACATCAACTGACCAAGAAGAAATAGCAAGACTATTTAAAGAATACGACTTTTTGGCGCTACCTATCGTAGATAAAGAAAAGCGCTTAGTTGGTATCGTTACCATTGACGACGTTATCGACGTAATCGAAGAAGAATCAACCGAAGATATCTCTATCATGTCTGCGACCACTCCTAGCGAAAAGCCATATTTAAAAACAAGTCCATTTAGACTATGGCTAAACAGAGCTCCTTGGCTTATGCTACTTATGATATCAGCAACATTTACTGGCCTTATCATAAGCAAAAACGAAGCTTTGCTTAGTGGTGGTATATACGGAATACTACTTACTGCATGTATCCCTATGATAATGGGTACTGGCGGTAACGCAGGTGGTCAATCATCAGCAACAATCATAAGAGGTATTGCTCTAAGCGAAATAGAGTTTAAGGACCTGTTCAAAGTTATGCTAAAAGAACTTTTTGTAGGTGTTTTATTGGGGCTAACTATTTCAGCAGCATGTTTTGGCAAGATACTACTTATAGATGGGCTTTTGTTCAAAACTCCTGGAGTTGACACTTCTTCTGCACTAATTATCGCACTTGCAATGTTTGCAACTATCGTTATGGCAAAGATAATTGGTTGTTCTCTTCCAATAATCGCCAAAAAGTGTAGATTAGATCCTGCAGTTATGGCAAGTCCATTTATTACAACTATACTAGACACTCTATCACTACTTGTATATTGTGGCCTTGCATTTGCCTTTTTAATTTAATAGCAAACAAAACCTAGGGTATACCTAGGTTTTTTTTTGTTTTATATGCGGTTGCAAAATACTATGATATATAACTCTTGCTTTTTGTGTGGTTTGCAATATAAATTAAATAAGTAACTAATAAGCAAAAAACAATTCAATATTTTTTTGACAAAATGCGTCAAAAGTTTTCTTTTATTTTTTTAGTGTGCTATACTATCGCCGAGGTGTAAATAATGAAAGACGCACAAGAAAAGAAATCTATTAAGGGTTATAAAAACACCCTACATTATTTAAGTTATTTCAAAAAATATAAGTGGCTTTGCGTAGGCTTTTGGTTTTTACTTGCATGTACTGGTGTAATTAGCTTTTTCTCACCACTAGCTTTGGGCAAAGTTATATCAAATATGACCGTAACTCAAGACTTTGATATGGCTATCAAATATGCTTTGATATTTGCAGCCCTTGAGTTTTTGGCTTTAGGAATTGCTTTATTGCGTGTTCCATTTTTCAAAAAGTTAGAAAACTACGTTAAAAGAGATGTTAAATTAACTATTATCAAAGATAGCTTTAACATCAATATTGGTGAGTTTGAAAAACTAGGCAATGGTACATTTATCACAAGACTAACTACTGACCTTGATTCTCTAGCCCTATCATTTAAAAACATCAGCGAAACAATAGTTAACTTTGTGTCAAAGATTGGCTTTATTGCTTTTGTTTTTGTAGTAAATGTATGGCTTGGTTTATTCCTTGTTGGCTTTATTGTTTTGAGATATTTGATTTACCAAATAAGAATGTATTATTTTACTCGTATGAAACCAGGAGTTCTTAGAAGAATAGAGGATATTAACTCTATGGTTGGTGAAAGCATCAGAGGTATCAAAGATATCAAGACTTTGGGTCTTAGCGATAATATCCTTGATAGAATACATGGCCTTCAAACAGGATATATGAAAGCCGACAACAAAGAGTGGTATGTAGGCTCTGCACTAGTTGCCTTTGCAAACTTTGTAAGTTTGCTATGTAACTTATTCTTCATTATACTTTGTGTTCACCTTATCGGAATTAACCAACTAGACCTTACAATATTCTATTCTGTATACGTTTATAAAAACAGTGTTATGGAATTTGCTGTTCAACTTGGTCACTTGCAAGATTATTTCAAAGAAGTCGAAGTATCTGCTCAAAGAGTTTTCCAACTATCACACGAAGAAAACTACAATCACGATAAGTTTGGTAATGTGGAACTTCCGAACTACACAGGAAATATAGAATTTAAAAATGTAAGTTTCCAATATACAGATGAAGAAAAAATCTTAGATGATGTAAGTTTTAAAATTCAATCAAATACCCACGTTGCTTTTGTAGGAGAGAGTGGTTGTGGTAAGAGTACTATTGTTGCTCTTATCTGTAAGCTGTTTGACCCAGATAACGGTGTAATACTTTTTGACGAAACAAACTCAACATCACTTGCTCAAAGTTTTGGTAAAAATGTAGCGATGGTTTCTCAACAACCATATCTATTCAACCTAACTATTAGAGAAAATATGCAACTAGTAAAACCAGATGTAACCGATGAAGAGATCTACAAAGTTTTGAAATTTGCAAACGCATATGATTTTGTTGCTGAACTTCCACATAAACTTGATAGCTTTTTGGGTGAGGGTGGTACTAGACTTTCTGGTGGACAAAAGCAAAGAATTTGTATTGCAAGAGCTTTGCTTAAAGATTCAAAAATTGTAATCTTCGACGAGGCGACATCAGCCCTTGACAATATCTCTCAACAATTAGTTATGGATTCTGTAGAAGACCTAAAACATGATAAGACAATCATTACCATTGCACACAGACTTTCTACTATAGAAAACTGCGATACAATTTACTTTGTAGACAAAGGCAAAATTGTAGACTTTGGTACTCATAAGCATCTTCTTAAAAACAACAAGAAATATGCAACCCTATATAACAAACAAAAGAAAGAAAAACAAAATGAAGAAGAGACTTTTGAAGAAATAGATAACAACATTATCGACATAAACGAATAATAAAAAAGCCCTTGAATTTTCGAGGGCTTTTTATATGTAAAGAAGACAGTGTAATTTTTGTCTAAAGTATAATTTTATAAGTTGCAAAAATAAGTTTATTTTTTATACCATTTGTGATACAATTTTGACATAGGAGATTTTTTATGAATATCGAATTTAGACAAGCAAACATAGAAGACTTTAATGATATTACAAAACTATATTCTAAAGTAATCAAAACAACATACACTACTTGGGACAAAGATTACCCAAGCAAAGCAATGATCAAAGAAGACATCTCAACAGGTAGACTTATCACTCTTACTGTCGATGAAAAAATTGTCGGGGTAGCTGCTGTTGATGGTAACAAGTTTGAAGACGAAGGTATGAAGGTTGGTGGCTTCGCCCGTATCTGCATACACCCTGACTATCAAGGGAAAGGCCTTGGAACAAAATTCGTAAAACACATCATCGAAATGCTAAAAGATCTTGGTTGTAAAAAAATTAAATTAAGAGTTTCTATGCAAAATATAGCCGCTATAAAAATGTATGAAAAGTGCGGTTTTGAAAATATGGGACAAGACTTTAATTTTGAGTTAGAGTGGTTTTTATTTGAGAAAAATTTATAATTAAATTTTGTAGCAAAATTACTAAAAATTTTCACCCAAGCAAAATTTCATCAATTAAAAATTGAGGATATATCCTTTCTAAGTTTTGTACACTCAAAGCATATTTTTATAACAAAAATATACTATAGACCACTCGGTCGGCAAAAGCCACGATTTGCCTAAATAAAGGCAAATAACGTATAAGACCATATGGTCGGGAAATAAAAACTTATGAAAAAAGATTTTCAGAAATATGCGGGTGAAAGTAAGCTTATTTAGAAAGTTGTTTTGTTATTGTAAAACACACGACCAAAGAGTCGGGTGAAAGCGATAAATGAGCAAAAAAGTTAACAATAAAGAGATAAATTATAGGAGATAAAAAATGGCAAAAGAAACAAAAAAAGACGCCCCAAAGAAAACTAAAAAACAAGAATTTGGCGATGTGATCGAAAATCATAATTTAGTAAAAAGAACTCTTATGGTAGCAGGTTTTCCAGCTATGGTTAGAGAGTATATCAAAAACGGAACAGTGTGTTATGCAGGGTTCTTGCCAGGCTTTGAATTTTGCGAAGTAGAAGATGTAGAAGACTTTGGCGAACTTATGGAAAGACTACAAGATATGCTAGATGATGAAGTAGAAGAGTTGGTTGTATTTGGTGAACAATTACCTAATGTGCCAGAAGACGAAAAGTTAATTGAGATTTACCCTGGTCACGAAATCAAATATCTTGACATCAATGTCTATGCCGAAAAAGATGAGTCTTGCACTCATGATTGTTCTACATGCGCAGGTTGTTCATTTACAACCGACGGCAACGAAGATTATGATTTTGGCGAAGGCTTTGACTATGGCGAAGACGATTGTGATGACGAAGACTGCGATTGTCACCACCACGATCACGATTGTGATTGTGGAGATGATTGTGACTGTGACGGCGATTGTGATTGCCACCATGACCACAAATAAAATATAAAAAAAACTGCCCTAATGATAGAGCAGTTTTTTTATTTTCTTTTATTTAAAACCAAGTATCAATGAAGCGATGTAACCTGCTAGTAAAGCAACGCCAATTAATACAAGTAGTATGCTGAAGTTTTCTTTTTTGCTTTTGTTATCTTTGAACAAAAACATTATGCCAAGACCTGCGTTACAAATAAGTCCTGCAAGACAGGCGCCAAAACCAATTCCGCCTTTGATAAATAATTCTGCGATTATCATAGATGCTGCGCAGTTTGGTATAAGCCCAATAAATGTTGCAAGTAGTGGTGAAAAATATTTTGCCTCAAGCAAGGCATTTGTTATTACGTCTTCGCCAACCAAATGTATTGTGATAGAAAATACAAGATTGATAACCAAAATATAAGCAAAGATTTTTAGCGAATGAAGTAGTGGGTGCAAAAGATATTCTTTAATAGTTTTCTTTTCGCCCTCTATATGATGATGACAGCAACCACTATGTACTTCTTCTTTGTGCTTACATTCATTTTCGTGGTGATGTACTTGTTTGCGGCTTTTTGTGTAGATTACATCAACGATATATCCAACCACAAAAGCAAGTATAAATTTTACTGCAATAAGTGGCAAAACTGAAAGTATTTTTTCTGGGCTAGAAAGAAGTAATGGTAGTGCCTCGTCGCTAGTTGCAATATATATCGCAAGAAGTGTGCCGATTGTTATGTGCCTTTTTACAAATAGGTCGGTTGCAACTACGCTAAACCCACATTGTGGTATAAGGCCAAATAGTGATCCAAATATCGGAGAGAACTTTTTTGACTTTTGCAGTTTGTTGGATATTTTGTTTTCGACTAGGCCGATTAACACATACACAACAAATATAACAGCAAAAGAAATTAAACTGTCTTTTACTCCGTGCCATATTGCGTGCCACATAGCTTTTGCTCCTTTTAATTTTTTTGACTCTTTTATATTACTCTAAATAACCAAAAAGTCAAGCGCAATTAATTTACTAAAATGACAAATTATGCTAAAATACTTTTCGGAGATAAAAAATGAAAAAGATAATTATTGATTTTGACGAAGTTATTTGCGACAACCAATTTATGGAAACATACAACGAGTTTTTTAATACAAACAAAAGACCATCTGATTTTGAGGGTTATTATATTGATGATAGTATAAAGGACCCTGTGCAAAAAAGAGCCTTTGGCGAATATCTTGTACAAAGGAACTTCTATCGTGGCGCAAAATTAAAAGAAGGCGCAAAAGAAGCAATAACCGAACTTGCAAAAAAATACGATGTTTATATCTGCACCGCATATTATATGAATTATGTAAGAGAACTTTGCGGCAAAATAGTTGAACAAAAGTATGAGTTTATCGCCAGAGAGATGCCAGATTTTAATATGTCTAAGATTTTGTTTACCAATAGCAAAAACGTAGTCGTTGGCGATATTATGATTGATGACAACGTAAACAACTTACTAACTAATAAGTCTTACCAAAAGTTATTGTTCACTGCAGAACATAATGAGAGTATGAGTGATGATGAGCTAAGAGCACACAACTTAGTTAGAGTAAATAATTGGGTAGATATTTTGAAAATATTGATGTAAAAATACAAAAGTGGCAGGAGCCACTTTTTTTTATTTGCACTAAAAGGTGTTATTTAGTATAATTGAGTTATGAAAATTGAAGGAAATGTAGAAGATATCATTTTTCACAATAGTGATAATGGTTATACTGTTTTGAATATAGACTACGATGGGGTGCTTACTACTTGCGTTGGAAAAACCGCGAACCCAAACGAAGGCGAATACCTAGAACTTGAGGGTGAGTTTGTTAAAAACGGCAAGTATGGTGAGCAATTTGCTTTCACTAGTTGCAGAGTTTCTGCTCCACAAAGTATCGAAGGAATAAAAAGGTATCTAGCTAGTGGACTTATCAAAGGTATTGGTCCAGTAACTGCAGAGGCTATCGTAGAAAAATTCAGAGAAGATACTTTAGCGATAATTGAGTTTAGCCCACAGCGTCTTGCCGAGGTTAGAGGCGTAAGTGTAAATAAGGCTCTGAATATTGGAGAGTCTTTTAACGAGATTAAAAATATGCAAAGGGTTATAATGTTTTTGCAAGACTATAACCTAACAACCAATATGTCTATTAAAATATTTAACACATATGGTGATAAGACAATAGACATAATGTCAAAAAACCCATATAAGTTAGTTGAAGATATCGACGGAATCGGTTTTTTGAGTGCGGACAAAATCGCAATATCAATGGGACTTTCTCTTGATAGTGAGTTTAGAGTAAGGGCGGGTATACTTCACTGCCTAAAAGATAGCAGCGAAAAAGCAGGTAACACCTATCTTCCTAAACTTGAACTTTTCGAAATGACAAAAAACCTTCTTAATATAAAAGAGGGCTTTGATATATTGTTTGATAGAGCTATCGAAAGTTTGGTTATAGACACAACAATCAAAGATTTTCCATCTCGTGGCGAAAATATTGTTATGCTAACAACCTTTTACAAAACCGAACAAGCTGTAGCAAAGAAGATTAATCTTCTAAATATAACAAACGAAATAGTAAACACAAATATAGATAGCGAAATAGAAGAGTTTGAAAGGGTAAATAACCTAAGCCTTCACGAGCAACAAAAAAGAGCCATCGCTATGGCGGTATCAAAACACATATCAGTTATCACTGGTGGTCCTGGTACTGGTAAAACTACAATTATCAAATGTATTTTGAAAATACTAAAAGAACAATCAAACAAAATACTTCTTCTTGCCCCAACAGGCAGAGCGGCAAAAAGGCTTTCTGAATCTTGCGGAGAAAAGGCAAGTACTATTCATAGAGCACTAGAAGTCAACTTCAAAGACGACCAAAAGAGTTTCTTTACATATAACGCAAAAAACAAATTACCAGTAGATGTTGTGGTTGTAGACGAAATGTCAATGGTTGACGTTTCACTTATGAATTACCTTTTGTCTGCACTTTCTAATAATTGCAAAGTTATTTTGGTTGGAGATAAAGACCAATTGCCTAGCGTTGGTGCGGGAAATGTTCTTCACGATATTTTGGCAAGTGAAAAAGTTCCATACGTTATGCTAACCCATATCTTCAGACAAGACGAAAAAAGCTTGATAGTTAGTAATGCCCATCTAATTAACGAAGGCAAGATGCCTATTTTGAATAACAAAAGCACGGACTTTTTCTTTGAAGAAAAATCAGATAACTTTGATATGCTAAATACCGTTGTGGATTTGGTAACCGAAAGATTGCCAAACTACACTAAGGTTGACCCAATCAACATACAAGTTTTAGCTCCGATGAGATCGGGCGTGTGCGGGGTTAATAGACTTAACGCCGAACTTCAAGAAAAAATCAACCCGCCATCTCTTAGAAAAACTGAAATAAAACTTGACGTTCAACTATTTAGAGAGGGCGACAAAGTTATGCAGATTTGCAACAACTACGAACGCACTTGGTGTAAACGTGGAGAAGATGGCTTTTTCGATGAGGGAAAGGGCGTATTTAATGGTGATATGGGAACTATTACCAAGATAGATTTTCAAACAGGCGAAACAACTGTTTACTTTGATGACGACAGAATATCTGTATACCCTAGAAATGAAATTACTGACCTTCAAATATGCTATGCTACAACCATACACAAAAGTCAAGGTAGCGAGTTTGATGTGGTAGTTATGCCAGTGGTTGCAGGGGCAGGATCTATTGTTACTAGAAACCTTTTATATACAGGTGTAACCAGAGCAAAAAAACTAGTTGTTTTAGTTGGCTCAAAAAAGAACATTGCCCGTATGGTTTACAACAACTTCATCGCTAATAGATATAGTATGTTGTGCGAGTTTATAAAAAAACAAAGTAAAATGATGGATATAATGTATAACGAATGAAAAAGATAATAAATAAATTTTTGGATTTACTTGCGCCAGACAATATTAAATGTATAGTCTGCGACGCTGAGCTTCCTAAAGATAATGACTATGGACTTTGTGACCATTGCTATAACAAATTGCCCAAGATAAATAAGTCTTGCGAAAAATGTGGTAGAGAAATTTTTGACGATGGCAAATATTGTTTTGATTGTAAAGAAGGTGGCTTTGCCTTTGACAAAGTTTATTCTTGCCTAAACTATGAAGAATATATCGTACCTATGGTATATAGGCTAAAATATAGTGGCGAAAAATATTTGGCTAAATATATGGCCAAAATAATTGCAGATAAGATAATCGCCGAAAAGATTTCTTTTGATATCTTTACCTTTGTTCCACTAAACATAAGCAGAGAAAAAGAAAGAGGCTTTAACCAAGCAAAACTTATTGCCGACGAAGTGGCAAAATATATCCAAAAAGAAGTTGTAGTTCTTTTGGATAGAGTACGCAATACGCCTTTCCAAGCAAGTCTTGTAAGAGAGGAAAGATTGATAAATTTAAAAGGTGCTTTTGAGGTTGTTGATAAAAAGATTGTCAAAGGCAAGACTATACTTTTGCTTGATGATATTTTTACTACAGGTAGCACTATTAACGAGTGTAGCAAAGTTCTCAAAAAATCAGATGCAAAAGCGGTTATTGGCATCACTTTTGCTCACGCAAAAAAGAAGTTTGTCTAAAAATGCAATATAATATATATGCAAAACAAAAAAAGTTTTGCATATTTTCTTTTTTTGTAGTACACTATGTAGGTATTAGGAGAAAATTAAATGAGTTTATTTACATATTTATTTGGCGCAACAAACAAATCAAATATTAAACAATTAGAAAAAATAGCACAAAAGGTAGAAGACCTTGATGAAGTTTATTCTAAAAAGACAGATATGGAACTTATCAAAACTACCAAATGGCTAAAAGATAGACTTGCAAATGGCGAAACATTAGATGATATTTTGCCAGATGCTTATGCAGTAGTAAGAGAAGCAAGTTGGAGAGTGCTAAAGATGAAACACTTTCACGTGCAAATACTTGGCGGTATAGCTCTTCACCAAGGAAGAATTGCCGAGATGCGTACTGGTGAAGGTAAGACTTTGGTAGCAACCCTTCCTACATATCTTAACGCGCTATCAGGCAAAGGCGTACATATAGTAACCGTCAACGAATATTTGGCTAAACGTGACGCCGAGTGGATGGGTAAAGTTCATAAGTTTTTGGGTCTTACTGTTGGTGTATCAGCAAGAGATATGAGCGACGAAGAAAAAAGAGCCGCATATGCTTGTGATATTACATACTCTACAAATAGCGAACTTGGTTTTGACTACCTAAGAGATAATAGAGTTCAAGATATCTCACAAAAAGTTCAAAGAGGTCATAACTTTGCTATCGTCGATGAGGTCGACAGTATCTTGATAGACGAGGCAAGAACTCCACTTATCATCAGTGGTAGGGGTTCTAAATCTAATGATATGTACTACACTGCTCATAGATTTGTAAAAGGTCTTAACAGTGACGACTATGACCTAGACGAAAAGCAAAAACAAATTATCCTAACCGAAAGTGGTATTGCTAAAGCTGAGAGATTCTTTAGAGTAGAAACTTTGTCTGATATTTCTAACCTTGAGCTAAACCACCATATCAATAGTGCTCTTCGTGCAAATCACCTTATGAAAAGGGATAACAACTATATTGTTAAAGAAGGCGAAATCGTAATCGTTGATGAATTTACCGGAAGATTGATGCCAGGTAGAAGATATAGCGAAGGTTTGCACCAAGCAATCGAAGCCAAAGAAGGTTTGAAGATAAAAGACGAAAACAAAACTTTGGCAACTATTACATTCCAAAACTATTTCAGAATGTACAAAAAACTTAGCGGTATGACAGGTACTGCAAAGACCGAAGAAAAAGAATTTAACGGAATATATAGACTAGACGTTGTTACTATTCCAACAAACACTCCAGTTATCAGATTTGATAGACCAGATATTATTTACACTACCGAAAAAGGTAAGTTTGATGCTGTTGTAAAAAGAATCAAAGAAGAAGCTGAAAGCGGTAGACCAATCCTTGTTGGTACAGTATCGGTTGAAAAGAGTGAAATGCTAAGCGACCTTTTGAAAAAGGAAAAAGTAAAGCACGTAGTTTTGAACGCTAAAAACCCAGAAAACGAAGCAGAAATCGTTGCCCAAGCAGGTAGGGTTGGCTCTGTTACTATTTCAACAAATATGGCTGGTCGTGGTACCGATATTTTGCTAGGCGGCAACCCAGAGTTTATGGCAAAAAAAGCCCTTAGAGACAAAGGCCACACTGATGCTGAAATAGCTATTATTACAGGCTATAGCACTTCACTTAGTGAAGATATGAAAAAACTAAAAGCCGAATACGAATCTTTGTATAGTGAGTTCAAAAAAGAAACCGACGAAGAAAAGAAAAAAGTACATGGACTTGGCGGCCTACTTATCATCGGTACCGAAAGACACGAAAGCAGACGTATAGATAACCAGTTGCGTGGTCGTGCAGGACGTCAAGGTGACCCTGGCGAAAGCGTGTTCTTTGTATCAATGGAAGACGACCTTGTACGTATCTTCGGTGGAGAAAAAATGCAAAGAATCGCAAGTTTCTTCCGTATCGGCGAAGATATACCTTTCCAATTCAAGACTTTGTCAAAAGTAATCGAACAATCACAACAAAGACTAGAAGACCACAACTATATGAGACGTTCTAGAGTACTAGAATATGACGACGTAATGAACCAACAAAGAGAAGTTATCTACAAAGAAAGAGATAAAGTACTAGAAGGTCACGACGTTCACGCAGAGATCTTAGAGATGTTCCCTGCAGTAGTAAAAAATATTGTATACGGCAATCTAGACGAAGACAAACCTTACTTTGAGTGGGATTTGACAGATATTAATACCGCCCTAGAAGATAGACTATTTGAAAAGGGCTCTAATGTTGTAGACGAAAAACTTGTTGAAGACTGCGAAGTAGAAGACGTTTATGCAAAAGTTTTAAAACTAGTTTTAGACAAATACGAGAATTTAGTTTCTAAAGCCAAAGAATACGGCTATGACTTTGCTGGATTTGAAAGATACTTCTTGCTTAGAGTTGTTGACGTTCTATGGACAGAGCACATCGATACAATGGATATGTTAAGAAGAGAAATCACAACTGTATCATACGGTAATCAAAACCCAATCATCGCCTACAAAAAAGAAGGCTATGATATGTTTGAACGCATGAACGAAAAGATTACAACTGATGTTTGTACTTTCCTTATCAATGTTAAAGTAGAAGCTCCACCAGAGATCAAAGCAAAGGAAAAAGAACAAACAAACACAAACGAAGTTTTTGTTCAAGCAAAATCAGCAAAAGTAGTTGGACGTAACGATCCTTGCCCATGTGGTAGCGGCAAAAAATACAAAAACTGCTGTGGCAATAAATAATAAACTCAGGAGAAAAGTATGGAAAAGGAAAAGTTTTTATCCTCAATATACTTGATAATAAAAAATAGCGAAGGCAAAATTCTTCTTCAAAGAAGACAAGGCACAAAATTATGGCCAGGTTTTCTTGCACTTCCTGCAGGTCACGTTGACGAAGGCGAAGATGTGTATGAGGCAGCCATAAGAGAAGCAAGAGAAGAATTAAACATCACCATTACAAAAGACGATATAATCGACACCTTTGCTGTTAACCGCAAAAACAAATCACTTCCGCCATATTTTGATGTATATTTCGAGCTAAAATCATACAAAGGCGAAATATCAATTAACGAACCCGAAAAGTGCTCAGAACTTGTTTGGGCGGATATAAATGATATGCCAGAGGATATGATTGATTTTGAGGCCACCGCCATCAAAAACAATATTAAAGGAATAAAATTTAGCACTGTTTTTGCAGATAACGAAAAAAGACTATAAGTCTAAAAAATACTAAAAGACTTATTTAAGTTTTTCTTAAATAAGCCTTTTTTATAGGAGACATCTATGAAAATAGCTATATTTTCAGATATACACGGTAATGTACCAGCCTTGCAAACTATTCTGCAAGACATAGAAAAGGAAGAGTGTGACAAAACAATCTTTTTGGGCGATGCTATCGCAATAGGCCCTTGCCCTAAAGAGTGCCTTGAAATAATAAAGGATAAAGGAATAATCTTTGTTCCTGGTAATCACGAATTGTATTATTCTGTAGGTACGCATATAGACGAAGGTATGGAACCTGAAGAATGGCTCCACCAAAAATGGATTACAAAGGTTCTTGGCGATAGTTTCAAGGAATATATAAGTTCTTTACCTATCCAGCACATAGAAAATATAAATGGTAAAACTTTTGCTTTTCAGCACTTTTTACTTGCAAAAAAGCGAAGTTTATTTCCGTTTGAAGAGATGCAGCCAGTCAAAATAAATGGCCCTGAAAATTACATTGACCTGCAAGATGCAGATTATACTTTTATTGGTCATGAACATAAACCTTTTGTCGTAGAAAAAGGCGGTAAGCACATCATAGATGTAGGTAGTAGCGGTTGCGCAAAAAACAACAAAACGTACTATACAATTTTAAATATAACTAATGATATAACCATAACAAAAAAAGAATTAACCTTTGATAGAGATAGGTTAATAGAAGATATATTAAATACTGATTACCCAGATAGAGAGTTTTTAGCAAAGATTTTCTTTGGAGTAGAAGTATAAAAAATAAAGGAAATAGAGAAATGATTATTGAAGACGAAAAAGCCCGTAGAAATAACTTGGGCGAAAAATTAACCCACATAAAGGAGTGTCTTTGACGAGCCTGGCACTCAAAAAGCTCTTGACGAGATAAAAAAGCAAACTGAAAACCCAGACTTTTGGCTTGACGCTCAAAACGCAGCAAAAGTACAAAAAGAGCAAAAAAGACTAGAAGGAAAATTAACTTCTATATCAAACTTGCAAAATGCACTTAATGATATCGACTTTTTATTTGAAATGTACGAGCTTGAGCCAACACAAGAGGTAGAAGAGCAACTACTATCTAGTTTGGATAGTACAGAAACTTCTGCAGAAGAGGTGTTTATAAAGTCTTTGCTTTCTGGTAAATATGATGATAATAACGCCATACTTACCCTTCATGCAGGTGCAGGTGGTACTGAGGCGCAAGACTGGGCAGAGATGCTATTTAGAATGTACACAAGATTTTGCGAAAGGGAAGATTTTGATATCAAAGTTCTTGACTATCAAGAAGGTGATGGTGCGGGTATTAAATCTGTATCTTTCCTTGTCTCTGGCGAAAAAGCCTATGGCTATTTGAAAGCCGAAAAAGGCGTACACAGATTAGTTAGAATCTCTCCGTTTGATGCTAACGCAAGACGACATACTAGTTTTTGTTCGCTAGATGTTATGCCTGAGATAACCCAAGAGGTCGAAATCGAAATAAAACCTGACGAACTAAAGGTAGATACCTTCCGTAGTAGTGGTGCAGGTGGCCAACACGTAAACAAAACCGAGTCTGCTATCAGAATTACCCACATTCCTACAGGTATTGTTGTCGCTTGTCAAAATGAAAGATCACAAATTCAAAATAGAGAAATGGCTATGAATATGCTAAAAAGCAAACTTATTGCTCTAAAAGAAGAAGAAATGCAAAACAACATCAGCGAAATCAAAGGCGAGATAAAGAAGATAGAGTGGGGCAGCCAAATCAGATCTTACGTTTTCTGTCCATATACTTTGGTAAAAGACCATCGTACAAACTTTGAAAACTCAAATGTTGATGCAGTTATGGACGGATCAATTAAACCATTTATTTTAGATTATCTAAAGAAATCTTTGTAAAACCTATTGTTTACAAAGGCAATCTTTATAGCCGAAAAAAAATAAAACACTAATTATTACACAAAAACAGGTTTAGCGGATCGCTTTGAAAAATGGCAACAGCTAAACCTTTTTTATTATATTTTCTTATAATTATTTGAAATAAAAAATAGTTGTGGTATAATTTGTGTGTAACGGAGAAATATTATGGACGAAAAAAACAAACAAAACCCAGAGCAACCTAGCGGAAAGAAACGCTTTAATTGGACATTAACTTTTCAAATAAGTGCGATAGTTATTTTTGCAGCGCTATTTGCTTACCTTATATACCAAGTAGTTGTTTTTGATGAGGCTGCTATATGGATACCTATTATGTGTTTAACAGTCGCTGTTCTGGTTGGCTTTTCATTTTTCAAAGAAACATTTATCTTTAGCAAAAAAGCCTTTCGTAATAGAATGATTTTTTATGGAATAGCAGTATTTGTACTTGCCTTACCAAACCTATTCGGAAACATAGCGCTTTGCTATTCTGGAAGATATGTCAATGACAAAATGTTTATGGATCTTATTGCAAGTCAAGGCACACCAACATCAGCCCTTACCGTAACTATTCTTGCAGAGCTTATGTTATTTGCTTTCTTATCAGCAATTATTTTATTTATACTTGAGATGAATATTAGAAGATCTGCGAGGGCGTAAGCGATCATGGATAAAGGAATCAATTTATACCTAAGCAAAAAGTTTGACCAAGAAACTTTACTTGATATGTTTTCTAAAGCAGGTTTTGACTCTGTGATATTACCCTTTGATTTTGTCGAAAAGTACAAAGAAAAAACAGCGGAAAAACTTGCATCAAAAAATTTAAAAATGCAAATGGTTCATTGTAGATATGATGCGATGAAACTTGATAGATTTTGGGAAGATGATAAAAGAGGAGAGGAACTTTTTGACGACTATATTTATCAATTAGAAATTGTAAAAAATGTAGCTCCAGTAGACTTCATTATTCACCTTGTAAACTCTCCTGGAGAGCACTATTCAGAAATAGGAAAAACTCGTCTGAAACTACTTGTGAAAAAAGCCAAAGATTGCAACATCAGACTTTGCATTGAGAACACTTTTTCAACCTATCAACAAACAAAAATTTTTGAAGATATAAATGATGAAAACTTGAAGATGTGTTACGACTCTGGACACGAAAATTGGCTAACCCCAAAAGACGATTTGTTATCACTTTTGGGAGACAAAGTTGTACAACTTCACCTTCACAATAACGATGGAATTTATGATCATCACCAACCAATTTTTGAGGGGATAATTGACTTTGATAAAAAGGCAAAACAACTAGCAAATCTAGGTAGAGATTTTGGCTTATGTGCAGAGCTAAAATTTATTGACGATAGGTTATCTATTGACTTTTTGAAAAGGGTAAAATCTGACCTTAAAAAATTAGAAAAAATGATAGAAAAATACAAACAAAAAAGATAGGAAATTTCCTATCTTTTTTTTGATATGTTTTTAATTTTTATTTTTTGATAAGGTCTCCGTATTTGTTTTTTAGATGTATCATCATATCATCTCTTATCATAATATTTTGTTTAGAAAAAGCAGTAAATCCTGCGTTGCTATTTATCTCACAAAAAACTAGTTTGTCTTTTCCAAACAAAAAGTCAAGACCGCAAATTTCAAGTTCACAATGATGAGCGATAGCAAGAGATAAATTTGCAAGTTCTTCCGAACACTCAATCGGCTCAAAGGTTCCTCCAAGAGAGATATTTGCCCTAAAATCCCCATTTTTAGCCATTCTAACGACTGCGCCGACTATATGGTCGCCTATAACATACACCCTTATATCTTTTCCAAAAGAAGTGTCAATGTATTTTTGTACGATAAATTCTACATCTTTGTTGTGACGCTTGATTGCTGAAAATTGATATTTGTTTTTTACCAAATAACATCTTTTTCCAAGAGAGCCAAAGTTGTTTTTCATAACAAAAGGCAACCCCAAAGTTTGCACCATTTCCTCATAAGTCATTTCACTTTCTAAAAAAGTAAGTGGCTGCGATACTCCTTTAAACTTTTGCATATGAGTATAAGTTTCCCACTTGCTACGAGCTCTTTTACTAGCGGATAATTTGTTAATTATTTTTATATTTTTGCTCTCAAGAAAATCAAGAACTTCGTAGTTGTAACACCTTGAAAAAACGATGTCTGGAAGAGTCTTTACAAGCTCTCCGTTTTTGTATAATTTACCGTCTATAACGCAACACTCATCTGCATAAACTTTTTCAAACTTTAGCCCTTGGGTATGAGCTGCACAACTCATTCTTATAGAGGTTACATTATAGTCTTGTTTTCCTTTGTTGTATAAAATCCAAAGCATATATTTTTCCTTCTAAAAATTCATTTTTTATGATAGTACAAAATTTCATTTGTATAATGTTTTTTTTGTTTGTTTTTATTGTGCGATATTGTTTTGTTTTTACAAATAATAATTTTGACTAACGTTTTTTATAACCATAAAAATAGTATTTGTCAAGCAAACTTTTATAAATAAGTGGAATTATATATATTACATTTATTTGACAATTTTTGTTGTATTTTATAAACTTTAATTAGAAATCTAAAAGGAGCTCATGTTTAATGGCAGATGCAAAGTTAGAAAAACAACTTTATCTATTTAACCAAGGCACATACTATCATTGTTATGAGCTGCTTGGCGCACACGTTTGCGAGTGTGATGGTAAAAAGGGAGCAATGTTTAGAGTGTGGGCTCCTAGAGCAAAAAGCGTTTCCCTAGTTGGTGAGTTTAATGGTTGGGATAATACACGACACCGAATGACTCAAATTGGTAATAGTGGTGTATGGGAAGTCTTTGCCGAGTGGGCAAAAACTTATGACAAATATAAATACGAAATCACTACAGCAAAGGGTAAAAAAATAATGAAAGCCGACCCATATGCTTTTTATAATGAAACCAACAGACATGATGCTTCTATGGTTTATGATTTGAGCGGATATGAGTGGCACGACAATGAATATCTATATTTAAAAAACCGTAAGAATTTATACGAAAGCCCTATTAATATTTTTGAAGTAAATTTAGGGTCTTGGAAGAGAAAAGAAAACGGTGAATATTATACATACAGTATGCTTGCCGAAGAACTTATACCTTACGTTGTAAAAATGGGTTATACCCATATAGAGATAATGCCTATTAACGAATATCCTTTTGATGGTTCTTGGGGATATCAAACAACAGGTTACTTTTCTATTACATCAAGATTCGGAAATCCTCATGACTTTTTCTACTTTGTAGATAAGTGCCATCAAAATGGTATTGGTGTAATTTTAGATTGGGTACCAGCCCACTTCCCAAAAGACGCTCATGGACTTGCTAAATTTGACGGTGAGCCTTTATATGAAAACGCAGGTTGGGATAGACGAGAACACAAAGGCTGGGGAACTTTGAGATTTGACTATGGAAGAACTCAGGTTCAATCATTTCTTATATCTTCAGCATTGTTTATGCTAAAGACTTATCACTTAGATGGTCTTAGAGTAGATGCCGTAGCATCTATGTTGTATCTTGACTACGACAAAAAAGATGGAGAGTGGTTGCCAAATAGTTATGGTGGCAAAGAAAACTTAGAGGCTATATCTTTTCTTCGCAAACTAAACGCAGTTGTGTTTAGAGAAATAAATAACGTAATGATGATAGCCGAAGAATCAACCGCTTGGCCTATGGTTACCAAACCAACAAACATTGGTGGACTTGGTTTTAACTTTAAATGGAATATGGGTTGGATGAACGACACATTAAGTTATTTTGCGATAGACCCATTTTTTAGAAAAGACAATCACAACAAACTTACATTCTCTATGCACTATGCCTTTTCAGAAAACTTTATACTTCCTATATCTCATGATGAGGTTGTACATGGTAAGGCATCGCTTGTAAATAAAATGCACGGGTTATATGGCGAAAAATTCGCTCAAGATAGAGCCTTCTTTGCTTATATGATAGGTCACCCTGGCAAAAAACTTCAATTTATGGGTAACGAAATTGCACAGTTTAGAGAGTGGGATTATGCTGGAGCGATTGAGTATAATTTGGTCGATCAGTATGATAGTCATAGACAATTCCAAAATTTCGTAAAAGAATTAAATTATTTTTATCTTGGAAATCGAGAGTTGTATGAAGAAGACTTTAATAACAAAGGCTTTGAATGGATAATTGTTGATGACAACACGCAAAATATACTAGCATTTAATAGAAAAGATAGCGCAGGAAACGAAATGCTTTGTGTATATAATTTTTCACCTATCACAAGAGAAAATTACCGCATAGGCGTTGACCTACCTGGCGAGTATGAAGAAGTTTTTTCTACCGATAGGCAAATTTATGGTGGAAATGGAATCCACAATGGTGCTGTTAAGAGTGAAAAAATAAAATCTCACGGAAAAGAAAATAGCATCTCAATTAAGATACCTGCATATAGTGCTTTATTTATAAAAAACAAAAACAAAAAATATTCATTTTAGGAGGGTGTTATGGCAAAGGTAACACAAAAGGCCGAAACAAAAACAACTAAGGCCAAAACTGAAACCAAAAGACAACACAAACCTACGGCAGCTATGGTGGTAAGGCAAGAAAGAACTGCTGTCATTGTAGAAAATTCTAACAAAAGGAAATTATTATATGTTGCGTCAGAGTGTTTACCTTTTATCGCAACGGGGGGCCTTGCGGACGTTGCGGGATCACTTCCTAAAGTATTAGCAACAGATCTTTCATATGATGTTAGAGTTGTTATTCCTATGTACTCAGGCATCAAACCAGAACTTAGAGAGCAATTTGAGTTTGTTGGTTTTTATTACACACAACTATCTTGGAGAAATGAGTACTGTGGCGTTTACAAATATGTAAGCGAAGATGTAACTTATTACTTTTTGGATAACGAAAAATATTATAAGAGAGAAAGAAACTACGGCTATATGGACGATGGCGAAAGATTTGCATTCTTCTCAAGGGCAGTTGTAGATCTTATGAAGTTTGTAAACTTCTGCCCAGACGTTGTACATTGTAACGACTGGCAAACAGCTATGGTTCCTGTATATATTCGTACAATTTTTGCAGGAGATCCTTTCTTTGCAAAAACAAAACTTGTTTATACAATTCACAATATAGAATACCAAGGTCAATATGATATGTATATCCTTGGAGATCTATTTGGCCTTGACAATAGATATATCGGCCTTATGGATTATAATGGTTGTATCAACCTTAGCAAAGCAGCTATTGAAGTTTGTGATATATTCTCAACAGTATCTCCAAACTATGCTCAAGAAATAAGAACTGATGCGTATGGTAAGGGTCTTCAACATATTATTAATAAAAACGCACATAAATTAACAGGAATTCTAAACGGTATAGACTATGATTTCTATAACCCAAAAACAGATAAAGTCCTTGTTAAAAATTATGATGTAAACAATGCAGTTTCTGGAAAAGCTCTAAACAAACTAGAGATTCAAAAGTACTGCGACCTAAAACCTCTAACCAGTATGCCACTTGTTAGTATTATAAGCCGTCTTGTTAGTCATAAAGGTCTAGATCTTGTAAAAGACGTAATCGAAAGAGCTTTGATTGACAACCGTATGCAACTTATTGTATTTGGTTTGGGCGATGAAGAATATAAATCTTTCTTCAAATATCTAGAAAATAAATATAAAGGCAAAGTAAGAGCAATTGTTGACAAATTCGACAACGCTTTGGCTCGTAAAATTTATGCAGCATCTGATATACTACTTATGCCATCAAAGAGTGAGCCTTGCGGTCTTGCTCAAATGATTTCTAGCAGATTTGGTACTATTCCTATCGTAAGAGAAACAGGTGGGCTAAAAGATAGCATCAAAGACTTTGGTTATGGCGAAGAAGGTAACGGATATACCTTTGCTCAATATAATTCAAATGATTTGCTTTATACAATCAATAGATCAATAACAGATTTTTATAAACCTGACTTGTGGGAAAAACAAATCAAGAGAGTCATGACTGAAGATTTTAGTTGGAAAAAATCAGTAGAAGAATATAAAAAGATGTATGATAGATTATTCAATAGTTAAGGAGAAGCGCTGTGAACAATATAATAACAGACATCGAAGCATTGTCTTTAATACAAAAAAAATTAGAGAGATACTATAATATTTCAATCAAAGAAGCAACAACAGAGCAACTATACAAAACTCTTGCTATGATTGTAAAAGATATCTTGCTTGAAAGAAAAAACCAATATCATCAAAGAACAAAGAAAGCCAACGCAAAAAGAGTTCACTATCTATGTATGGAATTTTTGCTAGGTAGAACTTTGAAATCAAGCCTATTCAACCTAGGTCTTGACGAAGTATTTACAGAGGCTTTAAAATCACGCAATATCAATATCGATGAAATATATGATATGGAGCCAGATGCAGGACTTGGTAATGGTGGTCTTGGTAGACTAGCAGCTTGTTTTATGGATGCACTAGCTACTCTTGACTATCCAGCCATGGGCCACTGCATAAGATACGACTATGGTTTATTTAAACAAAAAATCGTAGAAGGTAACCAAATAGAACTTCCAGATGCTTGGCTTCCTGGTGGTGAGGTTTGGTTAGAACCTAGAAAAGACAAATCAGTTATCGTAAGATTTGATGGTTACATCAAAGAAACAATTGACAGCGAAGGTCACTTAGTTCCTGAGTATTATGATTATACTGAGGTTGAGGCATTCCCTTACGATATGTTCTTGAGCGGTTATGACTGCGAAGCAGTAAGTACACTAAGACTATGGCAAGCAAAAAGTATTGCAAAATTTGATATGAAAAAATTTAGCCAAGGTCAATATATGCAAGCATTGGCTCAAGATAATGAAGCAGAACTTATAAGTAAAGTTCTATATCCATCAGATGATAACTCTGCAGGTAAATCTTTGAGACTAAAACAACAATACTTTTTAGTTTCTGCAGCTTTGCAAGAAATTATCAGCACACATATTAGAAGATACAAAAATGTAACACTTCTTCCAGAATATGTTGCAATTCACATTAATGATACTCACCCAACTTTAGTAATCCCAGAACTTATGCGTATACTTATGGACGATTATAAACTTAGCTGGGACGAGGCTTGGGGTATTGTTACTCGTACTGTTGCTTACACAAACCACACAGTATTGGTAGAAGCATTGGAAACTTGGAGTGAAGATTTGATCGCTCAAACACTTCCTAGAGTTTACCAAATCATAAAAGAGATTAATAGAAGATTTAGCGAAGAGCTATTTGAAAAATTCAAAGGCGAAAAATTCGACGTTATGGAAAGAATGGCCATTATCTCAAAAAGAACAATCAAAATGGCTAACCTTTGCATCGTAGCCTCTCACAAAGTAAATGGCGTTTCAAAACTTCACTCAGACATTTTGAAAAACCACAACTTCAAAGACTTTAGTGAACTATACCCAAATAAATTTATGAACGTAACAAATGGTATTGCTCACAGAAGATGGCTATGCCAAAGCAACCCAGAACTAACTGAACTTTTGAAAAATAAAATCGGTGACAAATTCTATAAAGAAGCAGACGAGCTTAAAAAGTTCCTAAAATTTGCCGACGATGAAAAAGTACTAAAACAACTAGAAGAAATCAAAAATAATAATAAGGTAAAATTTGCTGCCATGTTGAAAAAACATCAAGGCGCAGATATCGACCCAAAATCAAGATTTGATGTCCAAGTAAAGAGAATTCACGAATATAAAAGACAACTTCTAAATGTTTTGAAGATAATTCACTTATATAGACAACTAAAAGAAAATCCAAATATGGATTTCACACCACAAACATTTATTATCGGTGGTAAAGCTGCACCTACATATTATATGGCAAAAAGAATCATCAAATTGATTAACCAACTTGCCGCAGAAATCGATAAAGACCCAGTAATTTCTAAAAAATTAAAACTTGTTTATATCGAAAATTACACAGTAACTATCGCAGAGTGCTTGATGCCAGCGGCAGAAGTTTCAGAGCAAATTTCTCTAGCAGGAAAAGAAGCATCTGGTACTGGTAATATGAAATTTATGATAAATGGTGCAATCACCCTTGGAACACTAGATGGTGCTAACGTTGAGATAAAAGGCGAATGTGGTGATGACAACATCTTTATCTTTGGTATGACTGCAGACGAGGTAGCCACAGCTTGGAAATTAGGTTATGACCCTAAAGTAATTTGTGAGGGTAACGAAAATATCCGCAAAGTAATCGACTTGCTAAATGAAGGTTTTAACGGCGAAAGCTTCAAAGATATTTCAGATTACTTACTATATAGTGGCAATGTCCCAGATCCATATATGTGTCTTGCAGATTTTGATAGCTATATCAAAGCTCATGAAAAAATGGACGAAGCATATAAAGATAGAAATAGATGGAATAAGATGAGTCTTACAAACATCGCAACTTCAGGTTTCTTTGCGGCCGATAGAAGTATCGAAAAATACGCAAAAGAAATTTGGGGACTTACAAAACACGGTAAGTAATAAATAAAAAATAATTAGCACACGATTTTTGTGTGCTAATTTTGCATAAAGGAGGGCTTATGGAAAGAATACTTGTATATAATCCTATGTATGATAAAGTACCAACAGGTGCTGCAGTTATTGGTAGTGCAATTAGATTTGAGGTTCAGATAGAAAAAAGTTACGCCTTGTCTTTAAAAAATGTAAATATTATTATTGACCAAGACGGCGACGGTATTTCCCAAAAATTTTCTATGCAAGAAACAACCTCTACAACACAGTATGCAAGATTTGCTTATACCCATGTCTTTGACAAAAAAGGCATATTCTTTTATTACTTTGAAATAGAAGAAGAGGATAAATCTTACTTTTTGGAGCAGGGTGATTATCTTAACGCAAAAAGTTGTGATAAGGTAAGCAATATGTTTTTGCAGCTTATTACCGAAGAGCAGCCCGAAGCAGAGCCTTTTTATGGCGGCATAATGTATCATATTTTTGTAGACAGATTTTGTAGTGTAGACCCCGACGAAAAAGCCTACGCAGGTAAAGTCCTTCGCAAAGACTGGGGCGGAGAGATTAATAGTTATATCGGCCAAAAAGAAGTGCTAAATAACGAATTCTTTGGTGGAAACTTCAAAGGCATTATCTCTAAACTAGATTATTTACAAAGCTTGGGCGTTACAACTATATACCTAAGTCCTATTTGTAAGGCAAATAGCAATCACAAATACGATATTGGCGATTATCTAACTATTGCAGAAGAGTTTGGTGGAGAAGAAGATTTTAGGCAACTTGTAGCAAGGGCTAGAGAAAAAGGTATAGGAATTATCATTGATGGTGTGTTTAATCACACTGGTAGTGATAGTTTATACTTTAATAAAAATGGAAATTATAATGAAGTGGGTGCATACCAAAGTCAAAATTCACCATATTACAACTGGTACCATTTTACTAATTACCCAGAGGTATATGACTGCTGGTGGGGTGTAAAGATTATGCCGCAAATACGCAAAGACAGTATAGAGTTTCAAGACTTTGTTTGCGAAAAAGTATTGCCAAAATATTTAGACCTAGGCGTTCAGGGTTTTAGATTTGACGTAATAGACGAACTTAGTGCAGATTTTGTAGAAAGAATTGCCGACACTGTAAGGGCTGAGAAAAAAGACGCAGTGCTAATAGGCGAGGTTTGGGAAGACGCTTCTATCAAAACCGCTTATAACGAACAAAAGAGGTACTTTGAAGACGCAAAACTAAACTCAGTAATGAACTATCCAGTAAAAGATGCCATTATCAATTACTGTCTATCTGGCGACGAAAATGCCCTTGCGTATAACCTAAGAATAATCAAAGACCACTACCCAAAACAAGTTCAAAACTGCCTAATGAATATTATAGGTACGCACGATACTATGCGTATATTATCTGTTTTGGGCCTTGAGCGAAATAGTAGGGATTCTTCTTATGGAAAGCAAAATACTACTTTAACCGATGAGCAATTACAAAAAGGTATCAAAAGATTAAAAATTGCAAGTTTACTTCAATTTACTGTTATGGGTGTACCTTGCATATACTATGGTGACGAAGTGGGGCTAACTGGTGATGGCGACCCATTTAATCGCAGATGTTTCCCTTGGGATAATATAAACACTGAGATTTTGGATTGGTATAGAAACCTAGGTAGAATCAGAAAGAACAAATCTTTTGTTCATGGCGACCTAAATGTGCTATATAACGCAAATGGTGCTATCGTATACGAAAGGTTAACTGTTACTGATAGGGTGCTTGTTTTAATCAACAACGGACAATATCCATTTGAGGCAACTATCGATAATCTTATGAAAGATATGCTAACTGGTGACTTTGTCAAAGGCGATATCGTAATCGAACCTCAAGAATTTATTATCTTAGAAAAAGTAGAATAACATATTTTTTCTGCATAAAATATATAAACAAAAGACAACAAACTTATTTGTTGTCTTTTTTTGTGGCCAAAATATAAATAAAAGGTTGTTATTTTTTTGCTTTTGTTATAAAATAATAACAATAGGTGGGTTATGGACAAAAACGATTTTGCAAAAAATATGCTTATGCTAAATATTTTGAGTCAATCAGCATGTGAAAGTCAGGAAAATGAGGCTTCAAAAAAGAACTTTTTATCTACTGACACTAAGATAATGTTTTTGATTGATAGTTACGAGAGAATCTCTCCTTCTTTTTTGACCCAAAGATTAAAGATTGCAAAGTCTAATATAGCCCTTATGTGCAAAAAATTGGTAGCAAATGGCTACATCGCACAAAATCAAGATTTGAAAGACAAAAGAATTGTTTATTATAGCCTAACAAATCTTGGAAAAGACTACCTAAACGAAAAACTAAGCGAAATACAAAACAACTTAGAGGCAGTCTGTATTAAAGATAACATTGATAATATCAATAGTTATGTACAAGATTTGAATGAAATGCTAGAAAAGAGGTTTTAATAAATATGATTAAATTATACAATACACTTACAAAAAGAATAGAAGAACTAAAGCCCCTAAATGACGGGCTAGTAAAAATGTATACTTGTGGCCCTACAGTATACTACTATCCACACATTGGTAATATGAGAGCATATATCTTTATGGATAGTTTGAGAAGGGCTTTGAAATATAACGGCCTAAAAGTTCAAGGCGTTATGAACATTACTGACGTTGGACATCTAACATCTGATGAAGATGATGGCGATGACAAAATGGAAGTATCTGCAAAGAAAGAAAACAAATCTCCATACGAGATAGCAAAATTCTATACAGACATTTTCTTTAACGACCTAAAAAGCCTTAACATTGACGTTCCAGAGCATATCACTCCTGCAACTCAATACATAAGTCAAATGATAGACTTTGTAAAAATTCTAGAAGATAAAGGTTTTACTTATAGAATTTCAGACGGTATCTACTTTGATATCAAAAAATTCCGTGGCTACGGCGCTTTGTCAGGAAAAGACTTAGACAAAGCAGGTGTAACTAGAGTAGGCGAAAATGCCGAAAAACACCACCCATTTGACTTTGCTTTGTGGAAGTTCGTTCCAAATAGCCATATTATGAAATGGGATAGCCCATGGGGAGTTGGTTGCCCAGGTTGGCACATAGAGTGCTCAGCTATGAGTAGAGATATTCTAGGCGACCACTTTGATATCCATACTGGCGGCATAGACCACTTGCCTGTTCACCACGAAAACGAAATCGCCCAAAACGATTGCGCTGCTGGTCATAAGGTAGTAGAAAGATGGATGCACAACGAATTTGTCCAAGTAGACGGCGGAAAAATGAGCAAGAGCCTTGGCAATATTTATACTATAAACCAACTAAAAGAAATGGGATATGATCCTATGGACTTTAAATATTTTTGCCTAAACACATATTATGGCAAAAAGATTAACTTTACATTTGACGCTATAAAGTCAGCTAAAGCATCTTTGAAAAATATGTTCAAATTACTTGCCGAACACAAAGCTTCAAAAACAACAACTTCAAAAGAAACTTTGGACAAATACAAACAAGAGTTTGTTGCGGCAATTAATGACGATCTAAACACTCCACTTGCGCTTGGTGTTCTTTGGACTATGCTAAAGACCGAAGAAAAGAGCAAAGATATATACGACCTTGCTATAGACTTTGACAAAGCCCTTGGTCTAAACCTTGATAATCCTTACAAAGACGAAGACGTTGAAATCCCAGCCGAGGTAAAGGCTTTGGCTGAAGAGAGAGTAAAAGCAAGAAAAGATAAAAATTGGGCCGAAAGCGATAGATTAAGAGACGAAATAGCATCTTTAGGCTATGCCGTAAAAGATACCAGAGAAGGCTACGAAATCACAAAACTATAAAACAAAAAAAAAGAACTAAACTACTTTAGTTCTTTTTTTTATTACACTTGCTTTGATAATAATATGTTTTGGGTTATAATAAAATAAATATTTTAAAAAATAGTGAGAAAAACAAGCCACTTATTTGTTATATGTATGTAAAAGGAGAATTGCTTTGGAAATACTAAAACTATACGACAAAATCACAGAGCAAACAAGTCTTGAACAGATGCTAGATGTATATGCTGATAGACTTATAGGTTATATTATGACTTATACAAAAGACATCTATTCTGCTGAAGATATTATGATGGATACTTTTGTATCTCTTATAGACAAAAAGCCATCTTTTGACTGTGAACAAAAATTATGTTCATGGCTTTTTACTACGGCCCGAAATAAAGCAATAAATCAACTAAAAAGAAACAACAAGTGTGTGCCACTATCTGAAGAATTGCTAAATAGCACAGACAATGTCGAAAACAACATCTGCAAAAGTAGTCTTCACAAAGTTTTGCAAAACGAAATGAAGACTTTGCCTCAAAGGTATCAAGAGGTTTTGTATTTGAGTTATTTTGAAGAAATGTCAATCGAAGAGGTTTCGCAAGTTTTAAATCTTGACCTAAGACAAACATATAATCTAAAACATAGAGCAAAGAAAAAGCTTAATCAAAAACTAAAAAAACAAGGCTTTATATTTGAAGAAAAGGAGGCAGAAAATGAAAACAAATAAAGAACGTAGTAAAATCATTTTGCAAAGATACAAAAATCTTTCTATAGCTCCTTACAAAGAAGAAACTATTAAAAAATCGAAAACAAATATATTCACGAAGAAATTTTGGATTTACAGTTCATGTGCAGCTGTTGTTATACTTAGCGCTATATTAGGCCTTGTATTTGGTCTAAAAGGTAATGGTAACAATAACAACCCGTTTAATCTGGATAATATGTATATAGCCAATTTTAGCAACTACAAAGCCTTTGGCGCTGCCACCGAAACTTCTGAGCAAGTAAACACTGTAAGACTTGCGGGTAAAGGCCAGGGCAAAAAATATATGGTGGGAATAACCGAAGACGGCGAAGTAGAAAAAGTAAAAGTGTCAAAAACCGAAGATGGCGAAGGTCAAGAAATTAAATGGGATCTAGTATGTATGCAGTCTTACAAAAACTTTACAATCGCCACATACACAACATGGGCTACTACAGGGACTGTGTTTGAGATTGGTAAAGGTTTGAGGACAGTAATTATTGATAATCGCACAGGTAAGATATTTTCTTTAGATGAGTTGCATGACTTTAGTATTAATAATTATACTAGTATCAATATTTATAGTGACGTGCGCTACAAAAACTACGCAAGTCCTTTCCCTTATTATGCAGAAGGGTTTGAAAGCAATGATAGTATATATTTTTATACCATCGAAAGCGGCTATCCAAAGAGTTTTTATAAAGCAACCATTGAAAACGGCGACCTAAAAATAAAGGAAATGTTTGACATTTCTGCTGGTAGTAATATGGTAGACATAAACATAGAGAATACTTTTGTTGATAAATACAACAATATTTATCTAAGAAGTGGATATCGTAGTGGTATTTATCAATATATGATTACATCTCAAGGTATGCTAAAAAGCCTAGAAAAAGAAATTGTATTATCAGCTAATGGTATTGTGTATACAACTGATGGGGCTTATTGTCTAAACGAAACTGGCGAACTTGTTGCTAATACATTTGCAAATTACAATTTATTTGTCAGAAGGGACAATTTGATAAAAAAAATAGACAACACAGAATACTATTATGATGGCGGAGAAAAAATAACAAAAATTGTATGGTCAAGCGATAGCGAATACACTTACGAAAAAATAACTGTAGAAAATTTAAACATCTCAAAAGCTTTTAAATATGCAATTACTGCAGACAAAATATTTATTATGCAAGATCAGGAGTTATTTTGTGTTGACATCACTGACGGCAAAAAGATTAGCAGTATTACTGATTACTTTTTTACATCTATAGGTACAGATTATCTTGGTAATGTAACTTTCGTTGCTCTAGATAGCTTTATGAACGATGTAAATGGCATAATAAAAAACGACAACTCAATAGATATAAATATTGAAAAAAGAAAGTTTGAAGTTTATTACATCAAAGCTCTAAATGTATAAACCCCAAAAAAGAACTAAACTGCTTTAGTTCTTTTTTTATGTTTTTAAGGCTTTTTTGCTGTCATATTTTCTATACTTTGCTCATACAATATACAAAAAAAGTAGGAGGAATATATGGCAGAAGAAGTAAAAGAAAAAAGAACTTTTAGCGAAAGCAAAGTAACACTTATTAATAGGTCAAACCTAGCAATAACAGGCGTAGAAAAAGTAGTTTCGGCGGCAAATAATGTTGTTAACCTTATTGTTTCGGGCTCTCCAATGTGTGTAGAAGGCACAAACCTATATGTGGCAAAACTTGATATTGACCAAGGTATAATTGTTTTGGAGGGGATTATAAGTGCTATAAAATATGGCCCACAAAAGAAAGGTTCGTTATTTAAGAGAATGTTAAAATAATGTTATTTTTAGTTGGGTATAATAATTTTGCCTTTTTGGTGTTTTTATATGTAGGTCTTGTAGTTGGTATATTGTACGAAATAACAATATTTGTTTGCACAATCTGTAAAAATAACATTGTACTTCGTAATGTTTTTGACGTTTTGGTTGTGTTTTTGGGTGGGTTTGCCTTTATTTTTGCTCTAAATTATGCGGCTTTTGGTTATTTTAGGGTTTATCATTTGTTGACATTTTTTGCTGGTTTTATTTTTGAGAGAGCAAGTATTGGTTTTTTAGTTGCCAAAAGTTGCGAGTTTGTTTATAATAAAGTCATAAAATTATTTCGACAGATAAGGAGGAAGTGCCTTGACTCAAGAAAAACTAAAGACAATAGTTAAGCTTGTTACAGCAGGAGCGGTTGTTTTACTTGCTATTTTGCTTATATCACTTACATATCAATTTGTTGTTTTGTCTAACCTAAAAAGGCAAGAAGCCAACCTTGACGCTTCTATTCAAGATCTAAAAGAATACAATGTAGAATTAAACAACGAACTTGATTATTTCAACAATTCAGAGGCTCTAGAAGACTACTATAGGGCTAATGGATACTCAAAAGAGGGCGAAGTAAACATAAAATAAAGAAAAAACTATAAAATTATAGTTTTTTTTCTTTGAAAAGTGTTGACAAACATTTTTTATTATTATATAATGACAAAGCCTATGTGATAGGTTTTATCGCGGGATGGAGCAGTAGGTAGCTCGTCGGGCTCATAACCCGAAG
>JAZUBK010000041.1:0-11350 GCA_045638465.1 Clostridia bacterium
CAAAAACAAAAAATTATATTACAAAACCTTATCATACATAATTTTTAGCTTAATAAACATGGCATGTATTATTAATATACAAAAACCTATTTATATATACTTTCTACACACAATAACAAGTCTATTCGATAAAAACTTAACAAAACAACATTATTTTTTCTTGCACTGTACAAAAATCAATACAAAATCACTTTTTATACCAATATAACTTATATAAATTAACCAACCGTTAAATTTTATCTTTATATGAAATTTTGACTTCACAACTTTACAATACATAAATCACAGTTTTAGCCATTTCGCAATTTTACAACTCTAAAAAAATATTTCAAACCACGTAAGCAAAAAAACAAATTCAAATACTATACACTCAAAAATATTTTCATAAAAAACTATCAACCATTTTTTTTGGAAGACACACCACAAGAGAGTAGGGTAGTGGTCAAAATTTCATTTTTTTTACCGCCGAACAGTCTTCTTTTTGACTTTTATAAAATTTTCCACAGTTTTTAACCCAACACCCCATTTAAGCCGTTTATTTAGCCTATATGACACGAAAGGGTTTATTCGATAGTTTATCCACCCAAACCACGTTTCGCCCGTTACAGACGGCCATTTTTTATGGGGGTGCATAAAAATTTAACAAATTTTCTATTTTTCACAAATTTTACTAGTTCCAACCTGGCAAAGATGAGTTTTAAAAAATTTATCATCAGGTTGTGTTACAATAAAAATACCAATTTATATATTTACTCAAAGAAAATATCTTTTAAATTATTTCAAGACAGCAATTATTAAATAGGCCCATTAAACAAAAACTCAAGTAGAGTAGAGAATAAAAGCCCTCTATCGCAAAAACATTATACAACCTCTCCAAACCTAAACCCTATATGCCCATATTTATTAAAGCATCATAAGCTTTTATCACATAAGATTATCTGCACTGGTTATAAAAAGACAATATTACCCAGATTATAAAAAAAACAAACCCATTCTTTTTTAAAACCTAAACCCCACCATAAAAACCCTTTACCATACTAAATTATTTACTACAACAAAAAAAACCTAAAGAGGCAAGAAGTAATAAATTTTATTTTTATAAAATTTTTTAGGTTCATTTTTTTACATGCTTTTCATTAAAAAAACACCATTTTGGGCTTAATATTTTTTTGCACCCTATGTTTTTAATGCGTTTTTATACAAAAAAACTGGGTTTATAATTTTTATTTTTGTTTCACGTGGAACATTTTTATTACAAACCAACAAAAGAAATAATTAAAACTTCCACAGATAATACGTTAGTTGTTTCACGTGAAACACGCCACATTATAACTTTCCATCATTATAGTTAAACAAACGTTAAGCAATAAAACAGCTTATAGGTATAAACAGCAACACATGCTATACATCTAGTATTTTTGTTTCACGTGAAACATTACATAAAAACACAAACAAAAAGAAACCCCTAAATTGTTTCATATGAAACATTTTGTACAATCTGGGAAGCATACGCATCATAAAAAAATATAAACTTTGTTTCACGTGAAACAGAGTGGTAAATAATAATAAAAAAAATTAACATATAGGAATCATAATAAATATCCTTTACAATAAAACATTAATAAAGCATTTACCAACAAAATGGTTTATAACGAATAATTATGGGCCAATTTTATAAAAAATAAGTAGGGTGCATACAAAAAAACAACAAGATAGAAGTAAAAATAAAGTTTTTAAATGTTAAAAACAATCAAAAATGTTCGAAGTGGAACATTTCTGCAGAGAGTTTACTTACAGAAAATAAAGGACAGCTAGTTAAAATATAAAGTAAAAACAATAACTCCTCACACGTTTAACCAAAACTATCACGTTTATAACTATTTAGTAAAAGAGAATATATATAGAAGTGTAACGGTTTATTTATATAATTAAAATTAATTGATCGATTTATACAAAAGCGTTGTAGTATTATGCAAACCACATCATCTTATATAATCCTCAAAACATACTTTACTTGAGGCAATCGAATAGGGTTAAATGTAAAACAACTCTTATTTATTTTAATAATGAAAAATAATATAAAAACCATTTTCTTTTTATTTATTATTAATAAAAATAGGGGCGCAAGAAAAATAACAAATAAAAAATGCATAGCGCTAAGTACTATGCATTTTTTTATGTTTGTATTAGAGTTTGATTTATAGTTCTTCAGAACCTTTTTCTCTAAGCTTTTCGATAAGCTCACAGATTCTATCAAGATCATCTCTGTTATAGTAGTCTATATAGATTCTACCTTTTCTATCATTTCCGATAGCAGAAACTTTGGTTGCAAATGTTCTTTGCATATTGATAATAAGTTCTTTAAGCTCAATGCTTTGTTCTTGAACTTTCTTTACTTTAGTTGCTTTTGGATTTAGATATTCTTTAACTGCTTTTTCAAGCTCTCTTACGGACATCTTATTATCTTGAGCAGCATAAGCAAGTTTTACTTGCATATCTTTATCTTCTATAACTACTAAGCATCTTGCGTGACCAGCAGTAAGTTTATTCTTTTCGATAAGAGAAATAACTTCTGGAGAAAGAGATAATAGCCTCAAAGTATTTGCAATAGCAGGACGGCTTTTACCAATTCTGTCAGCAACAGTTTCTTGTGTGAAATTATATTCTTCCATAAGTTCTTTGATTGCTCTGGCAGCTTCGATAGGGTTAAGATCTTCTCTTTGTAAGTTTTCGATAATAGAAACTTCTTTGATTTGTCTTGCAGTGTAGTTTTTGATTATAACAGGAACAGTTCTAAGACCTGCAATGATAGAAGCTCTAAATCTTCTTTCACCTGCGATAATCATATATCTTCCACCTTGGTCGTTAACTACGATAGGTGAGATAATACCATGTTGTTTGATAGACTCTGCAAGTTCTTTTAGTGAGGTTGCATCAAAAGTCTTTCTTGGTTGGTTCTTATTTGGATCAATAAGTTTAATATCAATCTCAGCTATTGTTTCGCCATTTACTTGAGGAGCTGGAACTGGTCTTTCAATTGGCTTTTCTACGATCTCTTGTTTTGTTTCTTTTGAAACAACTTCTTCTTTTTCTTCTTCATCAAACACTCCGAATAGAGCATTTAATCCTCTTCCTAATCCTTTTTTCATACTATATTTCTTCCTTTACGCTATTGTATTTTTGTATATTTAGTTATTTTTGTATAACTATCTTTATTTCTTTCTAGTAATTCCTCAGTTGCTTGTAGATATGCTATAGCACCTTTACATTTTGAATCATAAATAATTACTGGTACGCCATGGCTTGGAGCTTCGGCTAGTCTTATATTGCTAGGAATAGCTGTTTTATATACCTTTGCACCAAAGAATCTAGTGATTTCTTCTGAAACACTATTTACAAGGTTTGATCTTTCGTCTTTCATTGTTAAAATAACGCCTTCTACATCGATAGTAGGGTTTAAATGTTTTTTAACTAGTTTAATAGTATTCATAAGTTGACTCAAACCTTCTAGCGCATAGAAATGACATTGAATAGGTATCATAACAGAGTCTGAAGCAGATAGTGCGTTAACTGTCAAAAGCCCAAGTGATGGTGGACAGTCGATCATAATGTAGTCATATGAGTTTTTTAATCTTTTTAAAATGTTTTTAACTACTTGCTCACGAGAATCCATTTGTACAAGCTCTATTTCTGCACCTGCAAGGTCTACGGTTGCCGGGATAATATCAAGACCTTTAATCATAGTTCTTTTTACTATATCCTCTGCTTGAGCCTCACCTATAATTGCTTCATATAAAGTCATAATATCTTTAGTCTTTTCAATACCAAGACCTGTTGTTGCATTGCCTTGTTGGTCAATATCTACAACTAAGACTTTCTTTCCCATAGCAGCAAGATATGCTGCCATATTTATACAGGTAGTTGTTTTACCAACACCACCTTTTTGGTTTGCAAATGAAATAACTTTTCCCATATAAAATTTCCTTTTAACAAATTTATTATACCATTAAATGAAAAATTTGTAACTATTTTTTGAAATATATTTAATTTTTAGCACAAATTTAACGAAATTTTTAAGTTTTTTTGCGTATAAGTTTAATTTTTTTGACAGTTTTTATTAACTTTGATAAAATGTAAATATAATAAAGGAGAATAATATGGCAAAAATTCCTGCAGATTTACACATTCATATTGATAACAACCTAAATAAAGAACAAGTTATCAAAATTTTAAAAGCTGCTGAAGAAAATGGCCTAAAAGCTATTTGTATCTTAGAGCACAACAACATCAACTTTTACAAACGTGGCGGTATACTAGAAGAATTGCTTATCGAAGGTATTGACAAATATTACACAGGTAAAATTATTTCTGGTGTAGAGCTAAACTGTACCATCAAAGATGCACCAGTATCTAAAACTACAGGCATCGACTATAATGGTTACGATATGCATATTCATATGTATGGTTTTAATCCAAAAGAACTACGCAAAAAAGTTGACTGGTTTAACGAAGAAATTGACGCAGTAAGGTATTACTCAGACGTAGATACACTACTTTCAAAATTATCTGCGCTAGGTCTTCCACTTCCACCAAAATCACACTTTAGATTTGCCGAAGGCGTAAAACCATTTAAACAACTATATAAATATATTGAAGCTAGTCAAAACAAACCTTTGTATAACAATGTGCTTGGTTCATATCCACACTCATCATCATTTGTAAGACACCTAGCTTATAGCCCTACAAGTAAAATATATTTTGATAGAGCACAAAGCCCATCTATTGTTGATGTAATCAATATTGGTAACGAATGTGCAAAATTACTTTGCATCGCATATCCATACCATATCAATAGAAATTTAATTACAGACGTTAATGACTATATGGATGTTTTGCAAAGTATCCCTTCAAAAGTAAAAGGCAAAAACTTCAACGCTGTTGAAGGACCATATATGTTAAATACAGAAGATGAGACTGGCGAAATAATCTATTATGCAAAAGAAAATGATTTGCTTATCACTGCAGGTTCAGATTATCAACCACAAGAAAAAATGTATTACCTTCCACCAGACGCAAACGAAAAAGTTTGGTATGTTCCATCTCCAGGACTATATATTAGACAACTTCTAGAAGGTGGTAGAGGAATACTTACTATCGAAGAAGAAGTTTTAGCTCAACTTCCTGATGTAAGAGATTTTGGTTATTATAGAGTAGCCACTGCACAAGACTTAGCAAACGAAGCAAGAGCTCAACACATTAATACTGATTTATCTGTTCAAGAACTAGACGCAATCAACGACAACCCACATCCAGTAGAAGAAACACCTGTAGAAACAGTAACTGAAGAAGTTGTAGAAGCTCCAGTAGTTGATACACCTGAAGATACAGAAACTCCAGTGTTTGAAACTCCTGAAGTAGAAGAAACACCAGTTGCTCCAGTTGTAGAAGATATCCAAGAAGAAACACCTGTTGCAGAAGAAGTTGTAGAAACTTCTACAGAAGAAGTTGTAGCTACACCAGTTATCGAAGATATCGATACTGAGCCAGTTGTTGAGACTCCAAACATTGAAGATATTGATGCAGACTCTGACGATACAGATGCCGCATACCAAGCACCTGTTGCAGAGGAAGAAGAAATTGTAGAGACTCCAGTTATTGAAGATATCGAAGAAGAGGAAGTTGTAGAGACTCCTGCTATCGAAGAAGAGGTTGTTGAAACCCCTGTAATCGAAGATGTCGAAGAAGAAGTTGATACACCAGTTGTAGAAAAACCAAAAGCTCCAGCTAAAAAACCTGCCGCTGCTAAAAAACCAGCTGCAAAGAAAGCTCCAGCTAAAAAAGCAGAACCTAAAAAACCTGCTAAAAAAGAAGAACCAGTTGATGCACTAGATGATACAATGGCACTTCTTGAACAATTAACAAACGATATCGAATAATTAAAAAAAACCTAGGCAATTAAGTCTAGGTTTTTTATATAAACAAATTTTTCATACAATGTAACATTACAATATATAATATATATGTATATATAAGATAAATATATATAATATAAATAAAAAAGAGCCGTTAAAATTTGGCTCTTTTTTTTATACAATAGGTTTTGTTCTTGGTAAGTTTTTTGGTCTTGGGAACTTGTCTGGACAAGCACTTATCTTTTCAATAACAATAACGTTTCTATCGCTATTTTCTAAGTTGTTTATTGTAAGCTCTTTAATATTGCCGCCTAGTTGCTTGATAGCTTTTTTTGCTTCTTGCAGCTCTTCTTCTATTTGACGTGATTTATAAGCTATCATTTCTCCGCCAATTTTTAAGAAAGGCAAACTATATTCAACTAAAGTATTTAGTCTAGCAACTGCTCTTGAGATACATACGTCTAAGTTTTCTCTATAAGCAGGATTTACTGCCAAATCTTCTATACGTGTATGTATAGCAATAATACCAGAAAGTGATAACTGAGAAATAACTTCGTTTATGAAAGTTACTTTTTTGTTTACGCTATCTATCAAAATAAAGTTTAGGTCAGGTCTCAAAATTTTTAGCGGTAAACTAGGAAATCCTGCACCAGCACCTATATCAATTATTTTTGAATTTTCTTTAAGTAGAGTATGAGGAAGTACGCTATCGACAAAGTGTTTTTCTATAACATCATCTTCATCTGTTATAGCGGTAAGATTAAATTTTTCGTTCCACTCTATAAGAAGGTTATAATACTTTTCAAACTGACTTGCTTGATCGTCAGAAATTGAAATATTATAAGATTCAAATTTTGATTTTAATTTTTCTATAAACGTCATTACTTTTTTCTTTCCTTTAATTTCATATAAACAGTAAGCACTGCAATATCCGCAGGAGATACACCACTGATACGACTTGCTTGACCAATATTTAGAGGTTTGAATTTATTTAATTTTTGTACGGCCTCTATTCTAAGACCTTTAAGCTCAGTATAATCAAAATCTTCTGGGAGTTTGATATCCTCGTTTTTGTGAGCGATGGCTATTTGTTCTTCTTGACGATTTAGGTAACCTTCGTATTTTACTTGGGTATTTACATACTCAATAATATGTTTTGGAATTCCTTTAAAAATCTCAAGATTTTCGGCTAAGATATGCGCATTAACTCTGCTTCTTTTCAAAAGGTCTTTGACCTTCATACCGCCTTGAGGCTCAGACTCACCACAAATTTTGCAGATTTCTATAGCTTTAGCTTTAGGTACAGAAAGGGTCAAATCTTTCTTTGCTTTTTCAATAAGTTTTAATTTCTTTTTATAGGCTTTATATCTATTTTCATCTACAAGACCTGCATTGTAACCAATTTCTGTTAGTCTCAAATCGGCATTATCTTGTCTTAGGTGAAGTCTATATTCAGCTCTGCTGGTCATCATACGGTAAGGCTCATTAGTGCCTTTTGTAACCAAATCATCTATCAAAACACCAATATAAGATGTTTCCCTACCAAGAATTAATGGCTCTTTGTTTCTTAGTTTCAAACTAGCGTTAATACCTGCAATTAGACCTTGTGCTGCAGCTTCTTCATAACCCGATGTTCCGTTTACTTGACCTGCAAAGAATAGCCCTGATATTCTCTTTGACTCTAGTGTAGGGAAAAGCTCTAAAGAGTCTATACAGTCATATTCTATAGCATATGCATTACGCATAAGTTGTACATTTTCAAATCCCTCTACTGAGCGGTACATTTGCTCTTGTACATCATATGGCATAGAGGTAGAAAAACCTTGAACATAGATTTCTTTTGTATCCAAACTTTCTGGTTCAAGGAAAATTTGATGTCGGTTTTTGTCGGAAAATCTAACAACTTTGTCCTCTATAGAAGGGCAATATCTAGGGCCTATACCTTTGATAGTTCCTGCATATAAAGGTGCTCTGTGTATATTTTCTCTTATAATATTATGTGTTGTTTCGTTGGTGTAACCAAGGTAGCAAACTGAAATATTTTTTGGTTGTTTTTTAGTTAAAAATGAAAAAGATTGTATACCCTCGTCCCCTGATTGAACTTCGAACTTAGAGTAGTCTACGCTATCTCCATATATTCTTGCAGGAGTACCAGTTTTGAATCTTCTTATCTCAAAACCAAGGTTTCTTAGGCTATCTGTAAGGCCGTGTGCGTTGATAAAACCATTAGGGCCTTGAGCTTTGGTATATTCGCCGATTATGATACGACTATCCAAATAAACACCAGTACAAACCACAACAGTTTTAGCAAAAAATGTTTCGCCAAGGGCAGTTTTTACACCAGTTATTTTGTTATCGTCTACCAAAATCTCTATAACTTCAGTTTGACGAATTGTAAGATTCTCTGTGTTTTCGAGAGTCTTTTTCATATTAATATGATATTTATTTTTGTCTACTTGCGCTCTAAGACTATGTACTGCTGGACCTTTGCCAAGGTTTAGCATACGTAGTTGCAAAACTGCGCTATCAGCATTAATTCCCATTTGGCCACCTAGCGCATCTACTTCACTGGCTAGTTGACCTTTTGCTGTTCCCCCGATAGAAGGGTTACACGCAAGGAAAGCTATACTATCAAGATTAAGTGTTGTAAGTAATGTCTTTTGACCAGTACGAGCAAGTGCCAAAGCCGCTTCGCAACCAGCATGACCACTACCAACAACGATCGCATCAAAATTATCTGTCATTATTTATTCCTTCTATATTAATTTTTACTGGGGTGCAATTTTCTATCTCAGCTTTCATTATTTTTCCAGATATAAAATACTCAATTTGAGTATAAACACCGCCGTGAGAAACAAGCAAAATATTTTTATCTTGGTCAAGCGATAACAAAAAGTCTTTTAATCTTCTTCTAAAACTCTTTACATCTTCTTGTCCATAGTTATTTGCATTGTCATATACTTTTTCAAAGAAGTCTTCTGGCAAATCTTTTAGATATTTTTTCTCTAGTTTTTTGCCTACATCAAACTCTATCAAAGCATCAGTTGTTTTTATAGGAACGTTATGATATTTGTTTATAGTTTGAGCAGTTTTTAGGGCTCTTTTTAGCGGAGAAGAATAGATAATATCTATCTTATATTCTTTCAATTTTTCGGCGGATACCTTTGCCTGTTTTCTGCCAATAGCAGACAATGGTATATCCAAAATTCCTTGAAGTTTTCCTACTTTGTTATAGGGTGTTTGTCCGTGACGTATAAAATATATCATAACTTGTGCCTTTTTTATTTTCCAAGACAAAACTTAGAGAAGATAGCATCTATAATATCTTCACCAGTTGTCTCACCTGTTATTTCGCCTAGTTTTTCCCAAGCAGATTTTATATCTACCGATACACAATCTAGCGAAATATCAAATATGTTATTTAGTGCAGAATCAATAAATTGTACTGCCTCTCTTACAGCTATTTCATGACGTTTGTTTGTAAGTGTAATATTGCTTTGAACAAAGCAGTCATTTTTTACTGTGTTGTATATTTTTTCTTTTATATCTTCAATACCTTGTTTATTTTTTGCACTGATATTGATAGTTTCAAAATCAACAGAAATCTTTTGCTCAAGGTCACTTTTGTTAATAATTACAAAAGCTTTTTTACCTTTGATAAGTTCAAGGTTTTGTTTATCTTCGATAGACAAATCTTTTGAGCCGTCTAAAACAAGCAAAATAATATCTGCGTTATTTATGCTTTCTTTAGCCTTTTCAATACCTATTTTTTCTACTATATCATCACTTTCATGAAGACCTGCAGTGTCTGTTATATTTACCTTCATATCTTTGTAAATATAACTTTCTTGCAAAGTATCTCTTGTAGTACCTGCGATCTCTGTAACTATAGCTCTATCATAACTAAGTAGTGCATTCATAAGGCTACTTTTACCAACATTTGGTTTGCCTAGTATTACAACATTTACGCCTTCTTTTATCACTCTGCCGTGCTTTGATGTTTCAAGAAGGTTGTTTAATTCGTCTTTTATTGTAATAAGTCTGCCATTTATACTTTCGGCAGTTTCGTATTCTATATCTTGCTCTGGATAGTCTAGCGAAACTTCTATTTCGGCAAGCATATCTGTAAGACGCCTTTGAATACTTTTTACGGTTTTGAAAAGTTCGCCGTTTACAAGATCAAAACCTGCTCTTGCTTCGCTTTCGGTTTGGGCGTTGATTACGTCTATAACACCTTCTGCCTCATCTAAGCTTACTTTACCATTAATAAAACTACGTTTTGTAAACTCACCAGGTTCGGCAAGTCTTGCGCCATTTTGCAAACACATATCTATAATTTTATTACAAACAAATGTTCCGCCGTGGCACTGAAATTCTACTATATCTTCGCCGGTATAAGAGTAGGGTGCAACAAAGTAAACTGCAAGGCAATTTTCTTTGAAGTTTTCGTCTTTGATTTTTCCTAGATATAACTTTCTTGGAGTAACTTTTTCTTTGCAAAAATCTTTTGCACTAAAGATACCACTTGCTATATCAAAACTGTTATTTCCACTAAGTCTTATTATACTAATACCGCCGTTACCAACAGGGGTGGCTAGGGCTACGATTGTATCTTCCATAAGTAACTCCTTTTTTTTACGTTTTTTATTATAACACAATAGTTTGCAGTATGCAAATACTATAATTTTTGTTTATATTTGAGGTAACAGTCATAACACATAGCCTCATAAGATTCGTCACCACCGATAGAAACTTCATCTCCATTTGTAACTAATTTTCCATCTACAAAACGACCATTAATTGTTGCTTTTTTGCCACATCTACAAACGCACTTTATCTCTTGCAAAGACTCTGCTATTTCAACTAATCTTTTGCTACCCTCAAAAAGTTCTGACTTGAAATTGGTTAAAAGTCCATAACAAAGTACAGGTACAAATCTTGAAACTAAGTGTAATTGTTCGACTTGTTTTTTAGTCAAAAATTGGCACTCATCTACGATAACTACGCAGTCTTTAGAGAAAAAGCCTCTATCTTGGACAAAGTCATAAAGGTTAGTTTCTTGAGTAAAAACTTGACAAGGCGAAAACAAACCAATTCGACTTTTTACGACAATTTGGCCACCCGCCAAATCTCTATTATCAAGAGATGGTTTTATAAGCAAAACTTTAAACCCACGCTGTTCGTAGTTAAACATACACATAAGTGCTTGAGCTGTTTTTGATGATCCCATTGCTCCGTATTTGAAATACAATTTTGACATAATATAAGCCCCTTTATATCAATAGTTTAGCATATAAAAATTAACCAATAAAGCAAAAAAGAAAATGTATTTTAACAAAAATTTTTATTATTTGTTTGACAAAATAATGTAGTTTGTTTTTGTGACTTTTTGGGTGCGTTAATAAATAATTATTTGCCTAAAAAATTACTAAAAATTG
>JAZUBK010000042.1:0-7137 GCA_045638465.1 Clostridia bacterium
AGAGCATTGTGAATATGCAAATTAATCCGTGGGGGATTAGCTCAGTTGGCTAGAGCGCCTGCCTTGCAAGCAGGAGGTCATCGGTTCGAGCCCGATATTCTCCACCAAGAAGGTGGAAATGGAAATTATTCTCCACCACGAAGGAGTGTAGCTCAGCAGGTTAGAGCACCACCCTGATAAGGTGGGGGTCGGTGGTTCGAGTCCACTCATTCCTACCAAATTGCCACTTCATACGAAGTGGCTTTTTTCTTGCCATTTTCCCCCACCTTATGTTTGCTTTTATAAAGAGAATATAGGATATAAAAAAGACACTTTTTGCAAGTGTCTTTTTTGTGTGCGTATATTAGACTGGTGCTATTGTTATTGCGCCTACAATAATGGCAAGTCCGATGAAGCAACCGTTATAATGACACCAAAGATAGCGATAGAGAAGTCGATTTGCTAAGAAAAGGGTGATAATATTGTGTGTTTGTACACGCTTTGTGTATATAATTAAAAAATTAATTTTTACAATTATTTCATTTAGTAGTCAAATATTTTGCAGTGTGCTAAAATGTAGGTGTAAATTAATCGCATATAAAGGAGAAAATATATGAAAGTAGATGCAAAATACGAAGCGTTGTTTACCCCATGGAAAATAGGCAACGTAGAAATTAAAAACCGTATTGTTATGTGCCCTATGGGTGGTACATCACTATTTGGTTGGATGGGACCTCAAGTTTTTAACAAAGAGGCTGCTGCGATGTTCTTGGATATCGCAAAAAATGGTTGCGGTCTTGTAATCCCTGGTATCGCTCCACTTCGTAATATGTTGGGTGGAAAATGGCTTTATAAAGTAAATGGCGCCTTCAAAGATTTGAAAGTATGGATGGAAGAATTCCACAAAACAGGTGCAAAACTTTTTGTACAATTAACTGCAGGTTTTGGTAGATCTTTTTCTCTTCCTGATCATATGAAAGGAATTGCAAAGAGCAAAGTTTTGTCAAAGATTATTAAACCTATTTTTGACTTTGATAGACTACTTATGGCGCCTAGTGCACTTCCTGCTCGTTGGTATCCAGCACATACTGTAAGAGAAATAACTGTAAAAGAAATTCAAGACCTTGTTAAAGGATTTGCACTTACTGCTAAAAAACTAAAAGATGCAGGTGTTGACGGCGTAGAAGTTCACGCAGTACACGAAGGATATTTGATTGACCAATTTACAACCAAATATACAAACCTAAGAACAGACGAATATGGCGGTAGTTTTGAAAATAGATATCGTTTTGCTACTGATATTGTAAAAGCAATCAAACAAGAGTGCGGCCAAGACTTCCCAGTTTCTGTTAGATACTCTGCTGTAAGTAAAACAAAAGACTTCTGTGTAGGTGCTTTGCCTGGTGAAAAATACAAAGAAGTAGGTAGAGACCTAAAAGAGAGTGAAAAAGCAGTTAAATACTTGCAAGATGCAGGTTATGACATGCTAAACACAGACAATGGAACATATGATGCTTGGTATTGGGCACACCCTCCTGTATATATGCCAAACAACTGTAACCTAGAAGAAACAGCGCATGTTAGAAAGTTCTGTGATATTCCTGTAGTTTGTGCAGGTAAGATGGAACCAGAGGTTGCCGCTGCCGCAATTAAAGAAGGCAGAATCGATGGCATGGGTGTTGCAAGACAATTCCTTGTAGACCAAAAATGGATTACAAAACTTTGCGAAAATAAACTAGAAGATATTATGCCATGTATTCATTGCCATAATGGTTGTTTCCCTATGGCCCATTACAAAGGTGTTGCATCTGACACTCCACTTGGTGATTCTATCCATATGGCAAGATGCGCTCTAAACCCACAAACAATGGACGGCGGCAAATATGATTTCAAACCAGCTAAAAAATCTAAAAAGGTTGCTATCATCGGTGGTGGTATTGCTGGTATGGAAGCTGCAAGAGTTTGTATTATGCGTGGCCATAAACCAACTATTTATGAAAAAACAGATAAACTAGGCGGCGTATTTATCGCAGCGGCTGCACCAGACTTTAAAGATAATGACAAAAAACTTATCGCTTGGTACAGAAGACAAATGGAAACTTTAAAGGTTGATATCAAGTTCAACACTGAAGTAAAAGATATAACAACATTAGACGCAGACGAAGTAATTATCGCTACAGGCACTACAACTAGAAAGTTGAGAATTCCTGGGGCAGAAAGAACTGTTGATGCGATTGAATATTTACTTGGCGAAAAACAAGTAGGCAAAAACGTAGTAGTTATAGGCGGCGGCCTTACTGGTTGTGAAGTAGCATATGATTTGCACCTAAAAGGTCAAAAACCAGTAATCGTAGAGGCAAGAAACGACCTTATGGCTGTTCCTGGCATCTGCCTTGCAAACTCAAGTTACCTAAGAGATTACTTTGCTTGGAAGAAAGTTCCTGTATATCTTGAAAGCACTGTAACAGAAATCAAAGATAAGTCTGTAGTTATTAAGACAAAAGACGGCGAAGAAACAGTAAAAGCTGATAGCGTAATCTTGGCTATTGGTTATAATCCAAACCCACTTGCTAAAAAAGGCAAAAACTTGCACGTTGTGGGCGATGCAAACAAAGTTGGCAACCTACGTACCGTTATTTGGGGCGTTTGGGACGTTTGTAAGAAGATTTAAGAGGTGAAACGATGACACTTAATAAAGAACAAAAAGCCATACTAAATGGCGAAAAAGGGCAAACCATGGCCAAAGTTATGGAGTCTGTTATCAGATATGGTGAACTTTTTGGCGCAAAAAAGCTTGTTCCTGTAACAAGCAAATACAACCACTTAGTTACATCATTTGGACTAAAGGCTCTAGGACCTGTATATGACCTTATGAACAAGTTAATCGAAGAAGGTGTTGTGTCTGGGCAAAAGTTTTCTTGCGACCCAAGACCGCTTGATAAAAATGTTCCAAAGAACTTTTTACAAAACCTTATTTTTAATAAATTTATGTATTCAAAACAAGATTTCTATGAAGGCCAACTAGATAAATTAGGCCTTATGGATAAAGATGCCTTTACTTGTACTTGCTATATGGACGAAGTTGGCAATAAGCCAAATAAAGGCGAAGTTTTGAGCTGGGCAGAGTCTTCTGCTGTTGTATATGCAAACTCAGTGCTTGGTGCTAGATGTAACCGTAACTCTGGTATTATGGATATTATGGGTTCAATCGTTGGTTACGTTCCTTACTTTGGCTTAGTTACTGATGAGGGCCGTAAGGCTACATGGGTTGTTGAAGTAAAGACAACTAAAAAGCCAGAAGCACAACTTCTTGGCTCTGCTATTGGTATGAAAGTAATGGAAGCCGTGCCTTATATCAAAGGCCTTGATAAATGGCTTGGAAAAGAACTAAACGACGAAAACAGAACTTATCTAAAGGACTTTGGTGCGGCTACAGCGTCTAATGGTGCAGTAGGTCTATATCACATAGACAAACTAACACCTGAGGCAAAAGAGCAAGGCAAAGACCTTATTACAAAAGATGCAAAAGTTTATGTAATAGATGATGCCGAACTTCAAAGAGTATATGATAGCTACCCAGTAATTTGGAAAAACAAAGACGCAAAACCAAAACTATGCTTTATGGGTTGTCCACATATGAGTCTTCAGCAACTAAAATCTTGGACTACAAAACTTGAAAGTGCCCTAAAAGAAGCTGGAAACAAAAAAGTAGTTATCCCTACCGTATTTACTGCAGCTCCTGCCGTAATCAAAGAGTTTGACAAAACAGAATACGCCCCTAAACTAAAAGAAATGGGCGTAATCGTATCATATATTTGTCCACTTATGTATATGAATAACCCACTATGTGGAAAAATGCCAGTTATTACATCATCAAACAAACTTAGAACATACACAACTGCAAGATACTATACTGATGATGAAATACTAGTTCAAATTACAAAAGGAGGGAAAAGATAATGAAAACTTTTAAAGGAAGAGTAATCGCCCCAGGAAACATAACAGCTGAGGCTTTGGTTTCTCACGGCGGACTAAATACTTTAGCATCATTTCAAAAAGCCCTTCAATTTGGTGACAAAAAAGCAACTTGTGGTGACCAAAACAACCCAGACCTATACGGAAAACAAATGGCAGGAAAAGCCCTTTGCCTTCCTCAAACAATAGGTTCTACTACCGGTGGTCTTGTACTTTATTGTGCATGTTCTATGGGTAGACAACCAGCATGTATGCTATTTTCAAACCCTATCGACTCACTAGCAGGTGCGGGAGTTATCTTAGCAGACGTATGGCTAGAGGGCGAAAATACAAAGATGCCTGTTATAGATAGTTTGGGAGAGGAGTTCCTTGACTATGTCAAAGACGGTATGACAATCACTATAAAAGATGGCGGTGTTGTAGAGGTAGAGTAATTATTGCTTTGCAACGGGCCTAATTATAAATTAGGTTGTATATTATCTCTTTTGCGAAATGAAAAAACACTCAAAGAAATTGAGTGTTTTTTTTGTTAGTCTTTTATTAATAAATTGTTATTTTGTCTATATATTTTTGTGTTTTGATGCTTAGCAAAAATGTCGAAGGATTTTATTATGTGCTAAAAAACAACCCCGAAATGGTGAGGTTGTTTTTATATTTTATGTTTATATCGTTACATCATAGAAGATATAAGCTGTGTCGCTATATCCACCGACAGACCCTGTAATTCGTACGTCAAATGTGAATTCTTGCAAGATAGTAATTTTGCCATTTTCGTCTACAGACACTTTGGTTGGATCAGAACTTACCCAAGTGATTTTGTCTGTTGTGTTAGATGGTTTTAATACATAAGTCAGCTGGTAAGTATCGCCAACTTTGAATCTATCTTTTATTATACCAATAGTAAAGTATGTTGCTGATACTCTAGGAACTCTAACGTTTACTACTGTAGACTTGCCGTTATTTGAAGTAATTGTGATATCGGCAGAACCAACAGCTTTTGCAGTAATTTTTCCATTTTGGTCAACAGTTACTATATCGTTTGCGCTAGAAGAAAAACTAAGAGTAACACCTGTTGCGTTTCCTGGTGATAATGTACAAGTTAGGGTAGTAGAACTGCCTAGTGATAGATCTATATGGCTTCTTGGAACACTAATACTTTTTAATTCAATTTCGTTTTGTACAGTAAATGTCAAAGACGCTACCTTGTTATTTGTTGAAGTTGCTGTAATAGTTGCAGTACCTTCGCCTTCTGCCCTGAAGTTTCCTTCTTGGTCAACAGAGATGACGCTATTATCAGTAGTTGTCCAAACCAAAGATTTGTCTGTGGCAGTCTCTGGCAAAACATCAACAGTTGCTTTGTATTCTGAGCCTGTCAAAATAACTGAATATGGACAGTTTGATGAGATAGAAAGACTAGAAACTGGACGAGGAACAACAGTTAATTGGAAACTTTTTTCGATATCGTTTTTTGTAGAAACGGTAATAGTTACCTTGCCAAGTTGTTTTGGAGTTATTTTAGCGTTATTGTGATATTCGCCATAAGCTTCAACAACTGCTATATTTTCATCGGAAGATTCCCAAGTAAGATAAGCGCTTTCGCTACCATATGGATAAGCAGATGCTGATACATCAAATGTTTTATCGAAAAATACAACTTCTTGATTTCTGCAGTATAGTTCAAGATTTTCGGTAAAAGGTGATGTTGATGTGCTGACTGCAGTAGTAATGCCAGTCAATATAGAAATTATAAGTAATGTTAAACTAAAATATTTCATATTAGTACCACCTCATATATTGACCAATGTTTGATTCGTCTTGACTATCGAACTCAGGCATCTTGTTGTTTTTAACATACTCGTCGACTTTTTGTTTTTTCTGCTCAAAGTATTTTGTCTTGAGCCTTATTACCATTGGTTTTTGTATTGCGTTGGCAATCAAAAAGATTACAATATTGGCTATAACAATAATTATTGATGTTGCCATTAGCCAAGAATATCTAAAGAAGTTTATACCCAAAATACAGAATATGATAGAGAAAAGCGAAATAAGAGTAGGTAAGGCAAATACCTTTCTTGATTTTTTTGCCAAGGTCTTATCCAAAGAATCTCCAGTTGCTTTTGGCAATTCGCCATAGATTTTGTCCTCACAACTGATACAACATAGCTTGTGCTCTGTTCCTTGATAGTTATAAGTCAAAGCATATTCAGGAATAACATATATTGCAGAGTTTGTGATATTGTGAACAATCTTAATATTCTTTTCATAAGTGTTTGCTTGAACTTGGTTTTTTAGTCTTGCAATCTCAGTTTCGATTGCTTGTTTTATCTCTTCTTTAGTAGGGAAGTTTTTGCCCAGGCTTGTAATTACATCTTTAGAAATCTTATTAGAATAAATTTCTCCCGCTGGTAAAACAGTACGCAGCATAGCTTCTTCATAAATTTGGTTGCCTTGCAAAAGTCTTATGCAAGAGGTAAAGCTAGAAGATTTTTCTGAGCCATTGTTTTCTAAAGTAACAGAACCCATAGAACGTTTTACTTCCGAAGATATAGAGATAATAGTAAACTCTACATCAAAGACCACATAATATCCGTAGTTTTGTTCAACCTTTGTAAATTGAGAATCCAAAACATCATTTGGGGTTGTAGGAGTCATGCCAAGATAAATAATTGCATTTTTCCAGAATTGATTTTTAGACACAATAGGTTTTACAGCGTAGATATTTTTTGTCTCTTTGGTAGTTGGTTTAAAAAAAGAAACAAACTTATCTTGGATATTATCTTTTAGTCTTATTGTAGAATTACAATAATTACAAACATAAGTGTCGTCGCCTTCTTGTGTAAAGTGTGAAGACCCACAGTTGTTACACTTTAGGTGGCTAACGGTAGCGTTGTTTGTTGGTATTTTGTTTTCAGTGTTTTCCATAACTAAAATTCCTTTTTTATATGGTTATTGTATCATTTAGGGGCAAAATAATCAAACATAATAGGGTTTTTTGTAATATATAGTTAATAAATAAAGCAAAAATACATTGACACAAATATAAAAAACAAATATAATAACTTTCGTAACAAACTTGCGACTATTTTTTAGTAAAAAAGCATTTTATCAGATGTTACCGAAAATAATTTGATATGCTACTGTGGCTCAGGGGTAGAGCACCACCTTGGTAAGGTGGGGGTCGCG
>JAZUBK010000043.1:0-72927 GCA_045638465.1 Clostridia bacterium
ATTTTTAGTTTTGGTATAATAAGACTATGGATTACGAATTAGAAATATTAAATTTAAAAAAGAGAATAGAAGAATTAGAAAAGGCAATCTTTGACAAAAAGCCAGAGAAAATCACCACCCCTACTGACAGCAATAGAGACAAAACTAAGTATATGTTTGAGGGAAAAGTATACCCAAAGAATAGGCTAGTTCTTGCTATCGTCAAAAGATATGCCAAAGAAAATGAAGTAACCTTTGACTCACTAGGAAAGATTTTTGACAAATCTTTGCAAGGGTCTTTGGGCGTAATTGAACTATACAAAAACGCAGCCAAAGTTAGCGACGGAGCAAAGAGATTCTTTATGAAAGACGACGATATTATAAGGCTAAAAGACGAAGATGTTGTTGTTTGCACCCAATGGGGAATTTTTAACATTGTTAAATTTGTAAAGAGAGCCCGAGCCCTAGGCTTTGATATCGAAACTATATAACCAATTTTATAACAAAAACAACACCTAAATAATAAACTAAAAAAAACTAGCAAAGTATTGCTAGTTTTTTTGGTTATATCCACCTTGTTCTATAACCCAAATATTTTTCTCTATATTGAAAAAACTTCGGATTAACAATTGTTTTTTCGCTTTGGCCAAATTTTATTTCATCTTCTTTTGTTTCAAAAATAATTTGTTCTATGTATTGAGTTTCTATTTTTTCATTTATCAAAATTTCTGCTTGTTCATTTGAGGGAAAAGACTGTGGCATAGGTGTTCTTAGGCCTTCATATAGTTGAAAAAATCCATCTAATCCAGTAATATAATTCCCATATCTTGTTGCAGCATTGTACTTGCAACATTTTGCCAATTTATAGTTTAAAACATCAATATTAATTTTGAGCAAAGCATATTTTTTACCTAGTTTTTTCTTAAAATTATTTAACAAAATGCCATTAGGATATTCTACTGAACATGATATAAAATTTCGTTGATTATCAAGCCTTTCTTCGTCATTACAATCATAAATAATATTTAGTTCTTGTAATTGTTGTCTAGAAAGAATACCATATTTCATAATACTTAAAAGATTTTCTACGGAAGTAAAATGATAAAGGTGTTTAATATCTCTTTTTTTGCAAATATCTTCAAACCCAGGATGTACTATATATTTTATAACAAACTTGTTTCCATTAGAGAAGCAGACATCTCCCCTTTTCTTGCCTACAATACAATCGGCAAAAGGAGTGTTAATACTAACCTCTTTTTTTTCGAAATTTGATGGAGTGCTAACTATCGTGTATTCATCAACCTCGGTTTCCCCGTCCCATACAATTCCAAATTTATAACCAACTAAATAATTATTCATATCTACCTCTGTTTTTATTATAACCTTTTACACTTTTTTATCAAGGAAAAACGTAGATTTACGTTCAAGACTAAAAAAACTAGCAAGGATTTGCTAGTTTTTTTGGTTTTATTCGCAGTCTAAGATATTCTTTGTTCCTTGTGATTCTTCCCAGTCGGCAGCAAAAGTTGTTACTGCATTGTCAATATAGTTTGTATAGTTTGCACAAACCATTTCTCTTAGAAGATCAGGTTGGATAGTCACCGCATCAGCTCCAGCGCCAAGAGCGTTAGTTACTTGGCCACCATGGTGGAAACTTGCCGCCAAAATCTTGGTGCTTTTGCCAAATCTGTCGATATTATTTCTAAAACATGCAACAGTTGATTGGGCATCTGAACCACGGCTTTGGATACGGTTATAATACGGAGCAATATAATCAGCCCCAGCAGCAATAGCCACCAAACCTTGCATCTTAGTATAAATAGCAGTTGCAGTTATTTTGAAACCTCTTGATTTTAGGTTCTTTATAGCTTTAAGCCCCTCTTCAGTTACAGGGATTTTTATAAATACATCTTTATCTATTCTGTCTACAATCTTTTCAGCCTCTTTGATCATTTCTTCGGCAGTTGTAGAAACTACTTGAATATGAAGCGATCTATCTTTGCCAATGATTTTACGCACTTGATTAAAGTGTGCAAAAAAATCAATTTTTCCCTCTTTTTTTATAATAGTTGGGTTGCTAGTAACCCCTACATATGGGTATATCTCAGCAAACTCTTTGATTGTTTGTAAGTTTGCACTATCAAGCATTAGTTCCATATTAATTTTCTCCTATTTTTTGCTTTCGTATTGTTTTGCTCTTTCGATTAGCTCTGATACATATTTACTTTTTGTTGCTCTATACAATTTGCGATCGGTTATTCCTTGAGACAAAAGTTCTTTTTTGTGCTCAGAATATGCAGTAGCCTCTTCGGGTTTTGCAAGAAGATAATTTCTTAGTGTTAAAAACTCAGAATATCTCTCTGTCCCGATAATAACCAAGTGCAAGTGCACATCACCCTCACCAGTTTCACCTTGTCTTGAAGCAAAAAACTGGTAGATATCTGTGCGGCTATTGGTTGAGGCATAAAAGCCTTCGTTTATCAAAGCATCTTTATATCTTTCAAACTCAGCACTATCTTTTGCACCGATTAAAATATCAATAATGTTTTTTCCTACAATGTTTGGAATTGCCGTAGAACCTACGTGGTCTATAGGAACATTTTGTCCCAAAAGCTCAAATAGTCTTTTTTCTGCGGCATAGTATGATTTTTTGTTCAAGTCATAGTCTTGAACCCTAAGTTCTACCATTTTAAGCCTCTCATTTGCCTTTCTTGGCACTTTTTGTGCGGGTGGCAACATAATTATGCCCCACCCTTATCTGCCCGTTACGGCCGTGAATTTTAATATCTGTTTTTTGATTTTTGGCAACTTCTTTTGCAATTTCTATTGCTTCTTTTTGGGTATCTACTACCCTATAGGCTTTGTCCGAATTGATACTCAAAACTTGCCAACCATTTTTATGGGGAGTGATATGTACTGACATAATTTTTCCTCCTTAGAAAAGATTTGTTATAACTTAGGATGGGTTTGTTGTTTGAAGTGTTGCAACAACATATAGGTCAATATTTTGATTTGGCATATTGAACGTAAATGTATCAATAGTATTGGTACTTTGAAGTTCTAGTACATCGACTCTTTCTTGTGTTTCTTCTGTTATATAATAAGCACTAACATAATATTGACCTATACCTCCTAGACCGACATTATACCCGCTTATTGTTACTACAACCTCGCTCCCAGCCTCGGAAGAAGTTGGAGCACTATAAGAAACGTTTTCATAAATTTTTGTAATCGTATAACTCAATTCTACAAGTTCAGCAGTTATAACAATGTTATAGTTTGGCATTTCTAATGAAGCCATTTGTTGATTTCCTGCGCTAACAACCTCAACCTCGATAGGGGTTGCAGAAGAATTGTTTGCTGGTATATATGAGATTTTTAGCCTTTTACCTTCTGGTATTTCTACCGCAACAGGAATTACAACATATACATTTTTTCCAGCCTCTTCTTCGGCAGGTGCAAGATACATATTAACACCTTCAATTAAATTATTCAAAGTTGCCCTATATTTTATTACTATTGCTCTAAACTCTACATATACAGTAAGATTGGTTGCTGGCATTGCAAAGCCGTCATAAGTTAACTCCACTTCTTCGGTTGAACCCTCTGCAATATAGTATCTCCTTGCCACTTCGTACCCAGATTGTGGAGTGATAGTTAGGTTAACAATTTGACTGGTGATTGCTTTTGTGTTTGATGCGCTAAAAGTTCCTTTACTAGTGTCAGTTGGGGCACAGGTAATAGTATACTGAATAAGTGAAACAGAATATGTTGCAGTATAAACTTGGTCTTGAGTTGCACGAGTAACAGTTGGGTCCCACGTGTCAAAAGTATATAGCACTCCTGGGACATCTTGTTTTGTAGGAGTTGGGCCATTATAAGTAGGCATTGCGTTTTCAGGCACATTAAGGTCTGTTTCTAGAATTTCGCCATTGTCATTTTTCCATGTGATTGTAAAATTCGCAGTCTCAATAGGTGGTTCTTCATCCTCTTCTGAGCTAAATACTGCATAAACAGTAATATTATTATTTGGCATTTCAAAGAAGCCAACGAATTCTACTTCTGCAGTTGTACCTTGTATTATGTAATATGTTCTTGCAAGAGTATAACCTACAAAAGGAGTTGCAATTATTGCAACATTTTCGCCATTAATTGCTACTGATTCACACTCGATAGTTCCAAAACTTGTTGGATTAACTGTTATGTTGTGGATATCACTTGCAGCGGCAAATTTTATATAAACATTTACAGGTTCTGCAGGCATTGTAAATGAGAACTCGTGTTGAGAGAACATTACGCCGTCATAAACAAGTTCGCCTCTTGTACCAGATATTGTGCCAATATAATAAGCTGCAACTAGTTGGTGAGTTGAATTATCTTTGTGTAAAGCAATACCAACTATTTCTCCAGCATAAGCTTCTGTTTCTTCACCATCTATTAGGTCACAATTTACCGCATTAATTCTAGCACAATAAAGGTATTCTATAAATAAAGTAATGTTATCATTTGGCATTACAAATTCGATAGTTGATTGTTCAAATTCATTGTAATATATGTATTCCGTTCTATCAGAAGTTTCTTCTATATAGTGAAGAGAAACGCCACATGCACTAGTTGGTATAGATAAATTTACAGCTACCATCTCATTGTATCTTGCAGATGTTTGGCATGAGTAATCACCATTTGAAGGGGTAACTTTGGTAATTGTAAAGCCTTCAGTCTCTACAAATTCGACATAAACAGTAATATTTTTTGCAGGCATTGTAAATGAATTTGTAAAGTTAACTCTTTGGGTAGAGCCTTCTTCGATATAATATCTTGCAGAAATTATATAATTTTCATTTGCTGCAAATGTTACATTTACCACCTCGTTATAAGTGGCGGTATTTTTAATAGAAATAGTACCATTTGCTATATTTTTTGTAATTGTGTAGTTAATTTTTACAAAAACAGGTGTTAATAGCACACTAACAGCAGAAAATTGATCTTGAGGCATTACAAAAGTATTATTTGTAAGATTTACTGCTATATTAGATCCGTCTATTGTATTTTTTGCTGTTAAGCTTTGCAATTCGTAACCTACATTTGGCCTAACTTCAAAAGAAACAACATCATCAACTTCGGCTCTTGTTGGACAAACAACACTTCCGCCAGTTGCGTTAGCTACACTTATTGGATAGTATAAAAGTTCTTCAAAGCCAATATAAATCACTATATCAGTTGCCGGCATTGTAAATGATAGGTCGACATCTGTCACTGTGGTGTCATCACAATATATTTCCTCGCCTTGCAAATTTTCGAAATAAGCATATGCCAATCCAAAATCTTCTTCTGGAGTTATTGTAACTACAACAGTGTCACCCTCACGTGCTTGAGACACGCAAGTTGCACTACCATTAGTCATTTCGGCAATTGTTATGTTATATTCAGTTGCTACGGCAGAGTATCCAATATTTATAGTAGTTGGAGCTGTTGGCATTATGAAAGAATATTCTACTTTTGTATCGGTTATACGATTTCCAGTCAACCAATTTTGGCTTCCATCTGTTGGGTTAGTATATATAGCTACAATCTCTATTTGTTCTGCATCAAACAAATCTATTGTAAATGTAACATTTGTTCCTGCTCTTTGGCTAATAACAAAACTTTCTGTTGCACAACCATTAACAGCAACTGTCACTTGTGGGAAAAACTCCGCAGCAATAGTTACATTTCCGCCTGGCATTATAAATGAATTTGTGGCAGGAATTGGGGTTGAAACTCCACCAGAAATATAGTGTGCACTTCCTAACACATAGCCACTATTTGGCGCAAATGCAACATTTACAGTTTCGCCTTGTCTTGCAGATGTTGGGCATGTGATTGTACCATATCTTGTAGGGCCTTTTGTAATTGTATATGTTGGGTTGATCTCAACAAATGTTACAAGAATCTCAACAGGGGCATTTGGCATTACAAAGCTCATGCTATCTAGATCAAATTCAACAGATGTACCATCTGACATGTTTGAAACATAGACATTTAAAACACGATATCCGCTTGAAGGTGTTGCAGTCACTTGAACAACCGCTCCAGCTTGTGCTGTGGCAGGACATGATACTGTGCCGTTTTGGGTAGGAAATACGCTTATTTCATAATCTTCTACACGCTCTGTGTACAAGATTATGATATAAATTGACATATCCGGCATGATAAATGTATATCTTACTTCAGTTGCACTTAAACGAGTTCCTGTTAGATTTACTGGCATACCAATTTCATCTTCGTAATATGCAAAATTTTCTTCATACGCTGCAGAAATTGGGTTTATTATAAACGAAACTTCTGTTCCTGGTTTTCCACTAAAAGTATATGAACTTGGATTGCAACCATCTGCATCTACAAATATTAATGGATGAAATTCTGCATAAACAGTTATATTGCCGTCTGGCATTACAAAAGAACCTGTAAATTCTACTTGTGTTGTTGTTCCTGCTTTTACATAATAGGTTTTATGTAGAGTATATACGTTTGATGTACTTGTTGTTACTGTTACAGTGTCTCCTTCTCGCGCTTGAGAAGCACAGTTAATTGTTCCATTTTCTGCTTGTTGTACAGTAATTGAATATTGTGTTCTTGGCAATTCAAATTCAGCATAGATAGTAATGTTTTCATTAGGCATTGAAAATTGTAGGCTTGTAATATCTTGTCTTTGGCCTGATGTTTCGCCTATATAATACAGGCTTGTAAGGTTGTATCCTTCGTCAGCAAAAACATCTACACTTGCATAAAGTCTATATCCAGCACTTCTTATGCAATTAATAAATCCACCGCTTGTTGAATTAGTAGTTATGTTATGCATAGTGGCGTTTTCTGGACCTATTAAGACATAAATTATGATATCTTCATCAGGCATATTGAAAGAAGCATACATTATTACTTTTGGATCATAACCTGCATAAGAAGATGTAAAGTTAATATTTATTTCTTCTTTAGACTCTGTTGTAAAATAATAAGCATCTCTTAGGGCATAATCCATGCCTGACACCATTTCAAGAGTTAAAGTGATTTCTTCTCCGTAACTAGCCTTATTTGCAGAAGCGTTTAGGGTTGCATCTCCCGCTAAAATAATTTTAATATCATGTTCTTCGGCTGGTTCTACAGGAATTGGTACAAAATAAGCATCAATAATTACTGGGCCATTAGGCATAATAAATGAATCGGTAATTGGAATTTCTGTAGAAGAAAGCCCTTCAACAGTATACCACGCACTTTCTAGCACATATCCACTAGCTGGTGTAAATGTTACAGTAACTGTGCTACCTACTTGAGCAGAAGATACCACGCTCACAGTTCCATTTCTTATTGGAGCTTTTGAAATTGAATATATTGCCACTTCAAAATCTACGTAAACATAAACGGTTGCATTTGGCATAGTAAAGCTGCCGTTAAATTCAATCTCTTCGTCACCATTTCCTACAACATAATACATTCTTGACACTCTATAACCAGAATCTGGAGTTGCAGTTACGGTTACAAGAGTGGTTGGTCTAGCTGATGATACAACTTCAAAAGATCCGTTTGGTGATGGACATTTAACAATTTGAGATTGTCTTTTTTCGGAGAATATCGCATAGAAAGATGTATGTTCTCTAAAATTTCCATTATATGCAAATGCAGTACTTACAATTTCGCCATCAATCTCAAGCGCCCAACCTTCAAATTGTGCCCACTCGTAAGGTATCGCTTGTAAGCTACAGGTCCATTGGCTAGGAGTTACAGATTCAATATCAATCCAGCCCAATGATGTGTTGCTTGATATTGCTTCGAAATTATAAGGTATATCCTCCTCATCTTCTGTTGAGACTGTTTCTACATATATTGTTACTTCGCCTTGAGGCATTGTGAAATAATCAATAAAACCTATCTTCATGTTTATGTTGTTATTGATTACATAGTATGTTCTGGTCACTCTGTATCCACTTGCAGGTGTAACCTCAACAGGAACAGATGTTTCAGGGTAAGCAGAAGACAATGTGTTAACGGTTGCGTTTGACGCATTAGTCCTTATGGCAAGTCTCTGAGCTACTACATTAATATAAATCTGCACAGGTTCAGCTGGCATTACAAATGTAAGTCTTACTACACCAGGTTCTATTTCTTCTATATTGGTTATGTTTACAGGGTCGCCAGAATACATGCCTGTATAGTAGGCTGTTGTAATAGTATAATTAATATAGTCAGGCATTACTAAAATTGATACTATATCGCCTGCAATAGCATAGTTGTCCATCTCAATAGTATATCCAGATGGTGTTCCTGCTAGGGATGTTTTATGGCCAAAGTTAATAATAAGCCTAACATTTTGGCTAGGCATTATAAATGTTGGGTTTAATGTATCACCACTTAGTGAATTTACTTCATTGTTAAACACGCTAACTTTTTCATATGGGTCGATTTCCTGATTATAATATATTTCTATCCAGTTTATACTTAATCCAAAAGTCAAACCAATAGAAACGGTTTCGCCTGGTTCTGCACTTTCTACACAGTCAACAGATCCCACACCGTTGATATTCTTAGTAATATTATAGGTTGTAACAACTTCTTCGAATACTACATAAACAGTTACGTTATTACATGGCATTGAAAAGTGGCCGCTAAAATCAACTTCAGTAGTTGTTCCCTCAGCAATATAATACATTCTTGATACAGCGTATCCTGAATTTGGTGTTGCGTTTACTGCTATCACTGAAGCACTAACAGCCGAATTAACTACTTCAAAAGTGCCACCCACTGTTTGCGCTTTTGTGATTGAATATCGTATTGCTTCAGTTTCTACGTAAATAGTAATATTTGCGCTTGGCATAATGAAACTGCCACTAAAGGTTACTTGAGATAAAGAACCTTCTGCTACATAGTACATGTTTGATATTCTATGTCCAGCATTTGGAGTTGCAGTAACGGTTACAGTAGAATTAGGAGCTGCAGATGATGCAACAGTAACTGTACAGTGCATTATCACGCCTTTTGAGATTGTGTATGATGCGCTTTCAAATAGAACATAAATAGTTATATTGTTACCAGGCATTGTAAAGTTGCCGCTAAAAGCAACCTCGGTTGTTGTTCCTTCAACAATATAATACATTCTTGCAATATTGAAGCCTTCGTTTGCTTGAGCAGTAACAGAAACTGTTTCGCCATGAGTTGCAGAGGTATTAACACTAAAGCTTCCGTTTGTTACAGTGGCTTTGGTTATTGTATATTCTATTTTTTCAAATTCTACATAAACTGTTACATTTCCGCCAGGCATTGTAAAGCTACCACTAAATTCTACTTCGTCACTTTCGCCTTCTTGCACGTAGTAACTTCTTGCTAGTCTATAATAACTATTTGGTGTAATTGTTACAGCTACGTTAGTGCCGTGTGTTGCGTTGGCAACAACACTAAAGCTGCCGTTTGTTGTAGCTGCTTTTGTGATTGTGTACTCTATTTTTGCAAATTCCACATAGATTGTAATATTTGCGCTTGGCATAATGAAGCTGTTTGTGAATACTACTTCATTTGTTTTGCCTTCTTCTTTGTAGTACATTCTTGCTATTGCAAAATGACTATTTGGAGTTGCAACTATTGTAACCTCATCACCTTGGGCTGCATTTGTAGGGGCTGTAAATGAGCCGTTTGTTGTTACAGCTTTTGTGATTGTATATTGTGTTTTTGCAAATTCTACATAAATTGTTACATCACTAGTTGGCATTACAAAAGATGTTGTAAAGTCTACTCTATTGCCATTGCCATCAACATAGTATGATCTAATAAAACTATAGCCTACGTTTGCAGCAGTGCTTATAGCAACAGTTTCGCCAACCCTTGCTGTAGCAGAAGCTGTAAACGAACCGTTATTTGTTGCGGCTTTTGTGATTGTATATTGTCTTGCAAGTTGAGTGTATGTTGCGGTATAAGTTGTAACTTGAGTTGCTGCAACAATCTCGCTATCCCAACCAGCAAATACATATTCGTATTCTGCTGTCATTGGGCGTGTTGGGTTTTGACCTTTGTATTCTGGCATAGAGCCGTGGTTTACTTTGCTAGATTCTAGTTCTGTTCCGTCATAATTTGCAAAAGTAATTGTGTATGAGTGGATTGTGTATTTTGCATAGAAATATTTGTTGCCTGTTTGATTTTCAAAAGTTGTAACAACCTCGCCTGTAAACTCATCATTTTCAAACCAACCGTCAAAGTCATAATGGTCTTTTGTAGGAACTGGCAAGGTTACTACATCTTCGATAGTATAACTTTGTGTATATTCTGTAGGCAATACGCCATCGTCGGTGTAATATGTGATTGTATATAAAGTTGCAATTATTTCAACGTACACTTCGATATTATTTGTTGGCATAACAAATGTTTGGTCAAATTCTACTTCATCTGTTGAGCCTTCACAAACATAGTAATATCTTGATACTTCATAACCTTGAGGAGGAGTTGCTACAACTACTACATCATCACCAACCGAAGCAATTGGATTTTCGATAGTAAATTCGCAATCTTCTACAACTGCAGTTATTGTATATTCTACCTTTGCAAATACTGCATATACAGTAATATTTCCCGCAGGAATTGTAAAAGTTTCTTCTATATCAACTTCGTTTTCTTGTCCATCGATAATATAGTAAAGTCTTGATAAAAAGTAGCCATCTTCTACTGTAATTGTAGGTGTTATATTTTCTTCAAATAAACCACTACCTACAATGTCGATTGTTCCTTCACCTATTGTTTGGGTTGAGATATTGTATGTGTTTCTTTCCCAGTTTGCAGTAACTTCAAAGTTTTTCATACAACCTTTTGCTACTTGGTATACCATAGCTGGAGATGTAATAATGTCATCTGTCCAACCAATAAATGTAAAACCTTCTTTTACTGGATCTGGAAGATTAAATGTAGGGGTATTGATTGTATAATAGTCAATTCTTTCGCCCTCAAAATCTCCGCCTTGCAAATCATATGTAATTGTGTATTTTATTTCAACGATTGATACAAATACTTGGATATCACCCGCAGGCATAACAAATCTATTGCCAAGGATTAAAGTTTTTTCTTCTGTACCCTCCATGATATAGTACATTTCTTCTATTTCAAAACCTTGAGGAAGATTGAAGTTTACAACAACTAGTTCGCCCATTCTTGCAGTTTGAGCGACGTGTATATTTCCTTGGTTTTCGTTAGATATTGTATAGTCAAGAGGTGTATATCTTGCGGTATATTTACCTGCAGTTTCTTCGGTCATAATAAATGAGTAGTTCTGCATATTGCTTACCACTTCATTTTCTTTGATCCAAGCGTCAAAGACATATCCGTCTCTAGTCTTTGCTTTTAGCATAACAACAGAGCCCTCTTTGTACTTGCCGTCACCAGATAGACAAGAAACAATCTCATCGTCTCCATAAAACTCTATAGTTAGTCTATCGTCTTTTCTAAAGACAAAAAACCATGTAGCAAAACCTATGCCACAAATAAGTATTAAGCTAAAAAATATCCAAAAAAACTTCTTCATCTCAATCCCTCTTTATCCGTAAAAAATTACATAGTATTTCATTATATATATTTATTATATATATTAATACAAAAAAAGTAAATAAAAAAACTCTGGCTAAATAGTCAGAGTTTTATTTTTTATTAAAATTTTTTCAAAGTTTCTTGAACAAGCTTCATTTCGCACTTACCAGCGTAGTTTGCTTTAAAATGTTTCATTACAGAAGGAACGCTCTTATCATCTAAAGAAGCTATAACATTGTAGATTTCTTCTGCAGACATCATTTGAGGAAGGTAACCCTCAAGAAGTTTTGCTTGTCTTTCGATTTCTGCAGCTTTGTCTGCATTGTTTGCTTTTTTATAGTTTTCTGCCTCATCGCCAAGTTCTTTGATGGTTTTTTGCAAAATTGCAACCATATCGGCATCAACTAATTCTTCGCCTTTTTCTCTTTTTATTATTGTTTGTTGCATAGCTTTTGTCATTACTATACTATATATGCTTCTTGCTACTTGGTCTTTTTCTTTCAAAGCAGTAACATTTGCTTTTTTGATTTCGTCTAGTATCATATTTATTTCTCCTCATTATATTCTCATTCTACGTTTTACAACTATTACTCTGATGATTATAGCCGCAAGAACTACACCCAAAGCTGCAGCTCCGTAATAGATAATTTCCATAGGAAACTCTTTCTTTTCTTCTACAATCAAAGTAAATTCTACAACAGAAGATGTATTACCATCACTGTCTACAAAGTATAATTTAATTATATATGTTCCAGGTTTGTTTACATCTACAGTGCTATCGTCAATATTCAAAAATCCGCTTTCTCTTAGATCTTTCCAACCGCTATTGATTGTGCCGTCTTCTGTATCTGTAATTTTGTACATAAAGTCATAAATATTAAACTTTCCACCTACAGGAATTGATGCACTAGTATTTAGCATTTCAATAATTGGGTTTCCGCCAGATACAACATGAATAGTAATAGATCTTTGTGTTTGGTTACCAGCGCTATCTTTGAATAGGTACGCTAGTTGATATTCTCTATCTCCACCAACAGTTGTTGCAAAGTCAACAGAAGGAACTTCCACTCCGCCTTTAAAGATTTTAACAGAAATAGGATTTAGTGCTCCGTCTATTTCGTCAAAAGCTGTAAAGTATCCGTCCGCAGTAAAGTCTGGATATTCTCTTCCTTTGATAAATGATGTTGTTTTGTCTTGAGCTAGTGTTACCTCTGGGGCTGTTTTGTCTACTATATTTAGTGTAACAGTGTACTCTTCACTCATAGCATCGTCGCTGTCGATAACTTTATATTTTAGATAACCAACTCCAATAAAAGGAACATCTCTTTCTTGAACTTCATTGTATACGTCATGGAAAGAGATTGTCACTCTGCCATTTACACCAAATGAAAGGTTGGTGATAATTGGTAATCCTTCACCATCTACAATACTGATACCGCTATTGATAAATTGAACACCACTAGCATCATCTGTTGCTAGAGATGATAAATCAAAAGTTATATCATCAGTATAAGCAAATTCGTAATCTTTGTTTTGTCCTGTTGGAGCTTGGTTTTGAATCAAAATAGGAACAGTCAAAGTTGTTTCATTGTTTGATTGGTCAAATAATGTATATTTTACTGCATATTCTGCGATTTCTCTAAATGAATATCTTTCAAGTCCACCGCTAAAACTAAAACCTACGGTTGTAATAATTACATCATTTGTACTTAAAGTAGAAGAGTTATCAGCAACATCTTCTAGGTATTCTCTAAAGTAAACTGTTGTATCTCTTCTAACAATAAGGCTATGATCACCTGATTCTTCGTCATAAGTTAGAGTAATACTGTCGTCACCATCAAGATCCGCAAGGTAAATTGTTGGCGGTGTTTCGTCTTTAAAAATTATTTTATAGAAAGTGTTTTCGCTAGTAGAGTGGCCATCACTTACAAAGAATGTAAAAGAGATTTCTCCTGCCATAGCCATTGTTGGAGTAAAACTAAATTTTGTATGGTCGCTACCATCTTGAGTAATAGTTCCTCTTGAAGATGTGGCGTTGTATGTGATAGTGTCACCATCATAATCGGTTGCATTGATAATAAAGTAAACTGATGTGCCTAGTGGTATTTCTTCGTTTACTGCGATATTTGCATCAGTTCCTTCTACTCTTGCCATTACGCTGATAATCTCTGGTGGAGTATCTACAATAACAAGTGTTGCAGTTGTTGTTCCTGTAAGAGAAGTATCTAAGTCTGTATAAGAGTATGTAATAGTGTAACTACCTGCTATTGTTGTGTCGATTGTTGGGTGGGTAATTATTACTTTTGCTGGGTCTTGGAAAACATCTTCGTCAACGTAAGTTCCATCATATAAAACGATGTTTCTTAGGTTACCTCTTGCTGTTTCTTCGATATAATCTACTTCAGAATATTTTTCCACTTGAATTTCTGTTTGGTACAAAATAATAATTGGTTTTTGAGTTGCGGCTACTACAACAGATAGATAAACTATTTCTTCATATTCGCTTACAACATCATTCATATAGATTTCTAAGTTAAAAGTTCCTACACTAAGTGTTGATTGTCTCAAAGTAAGTTGTGCACTAAGTGGAGTTGTAAGTTCTGTATCTTCTGGAGCATAAGAAATATCGTAGCCAAGATCAAAAATATCTGTGTCGCTAAGTGCTGCACTTACATTTCTAAGTCCTGTTGTACAATTTACATCAATAACAATATCCTCTCCTGCATTTATAGAAATTGTCTTTCTAGATGTTGTAGAAGTTGTTGGAATAGTTGTTCCACCATAAGATAATGAAATTGTATCATCAAGTATTACTTCTTGTTCGATATATACATATAGACGACCAACTGTCTCTAAGTAGTTGTCCAAAACCCTTAGTCTATGTATAGGAATTTCTTGTTGGGTGTTAAATAATGTTTTATCAATTACACCATTCATAGATACAACACCTTCAGAAACAACACTACCATACATTAGTTCATCTACAGTATAAGTAGTTCCTTCGTCAAAATATGCAACAAGATAACTTTTTACAAAAGCCTCATCAAAAGTATATGATCCTACACTATCAGCGTCGATTGTTATAAGACCGTCGTATCCAGATTTAAAGTAAACACCTTTGTTAGAAAAAGTTATTTTAAAAACTGAAACTGAAGTGTTATATGTATTTCCCCCTTCAGTAACTGTTCCATAATAATACAAATTTAGATCGCCAGTGATGTTACCAGCAACAGTAAGGTATAATCTAGTAGAAGTATAAGAAAGAGCTTTTACCCCAGGGATTGAACTGGTTACAGTATGTGTTCCATTGCTTTCAGTTGTTGTATAAGGGTTACCTGCACTATCGCAAAAATGCAAAACTATAGTTCCTGCTTGTGAGTTGGCAAATAATCTAGAGTATGCAACAGAAGATAGTGATGGGTCTGAAACTTCGGTTAGTGCAAGGTCCAAACTTGCAGAATCGCTACTTGTTGGTAGAGCACCTGAGTATCTATACTTATTGTACATATTATAGGTAGTTTCAAACCCTGTCGCAGTAACTGTCGCATCAGCGTGAGATGTTACCGACAAAAAAGATATGAAATTGTAGTTAAAAGCTATTGTCAAACATAGCATAATTGCAATAAAAAATCTCTTCATATAGACTTCCTCTTTATATACTATAGATATAACATTATTATATTTTTTTGTCAATTTTATTTAATTGTTTTGCAACTATTCCATAAATTTGTTAATATATATTTATGGAAGAAAATAACACTAGACAATTCACAAAATTAGATGAGGGTTTCATTTGCGAAAATTGTAAAAAGCAAGTTTCCCCACTAAAATACACTTCAAGAGACCATTGCCCACATTGTTTATACTCTCTACACGTTGATATCAACCCAGGAGATAGACAGTGCACCTGCAAAGGCCTTCTTCGTCCGACTGGCCTAGAAAAAAACAAAAAAGGCTATCAAATTGTCTACACTTGCACAAAGTGTGGACAAATAAAGAAAAACATTGTGGCCGAAGATGACAATTACGACAAAATACTTCGACTAAGTAGCGGTAGAAATATTTAGTTTTGTTTGACTTTAGGCGGTTTGGCCTCTATAATAAAAATATAAACAACTTAATAGGAGTAACTATGCTAAAAAAATTATTAGCTTTAGTGCTTATCGTTTTGGTTTCGTTTGCATCTTTTGGTTGCGGGGAGCTATCTTTTGAAGACACCCCTTATACAAAAAGCGACAAATCAGTAGCAGAAATAATTACTTTTTATAATTCATCATACGCAGGAAACTTGCAGCTTAAAGCAAAGTATGAAGGTTCTTCTACTCTAAAATCTGGTAGCACTACTACAAAAACAGAATATAAATATATCGTTGGAAAAATAGGAAACGACAACTATTGCAAAATAGAAGAAGACATTACTGTTAATGGTATTCCTTCTCAAACTATAGTAACAATCTATTACCAAGATACAAAAGCCGTTGCTACAACATCTACTGCAACTGGCGCTACTACTAAGATAAAAGAATACTACCGTACAGATAATATCAACAGAGACCTTTTGCTTACTATCTTCCCAACACTATATGCCGAAAGTGTCGAAAAAACTGGCCACAAAGAATATGAGGAAAAACATTATTACAAACTAACATTAACTAAAGATAGTGTTAACGACGAATTTACAAATCCTATCATCACCCGTCCAGAAGATACATTTATCACTCTATACTCATATGAGTTTGGCGTAAACAAAGGTGGTTATCTATCTTACTTTGTCCTAGATTACGAACTAGAAGATAGCACACGCAAAGTAGTTTCTACCTATACATCAAAAATTGAACTTGTACCACCATATGGTGCAGATATGTATATTGGCGAAGCTCCTGACTTTAGCGATTATGTAGATCCTACTGAGCCAGGCGGCGGATCAGGTCCTACAGAATAAACCTATAACAAAAAAAAACTATACGAAATCGTATAGTTTTTTTTATTGCGTTATTTGATAAAAATATTACACATTTTTGTTAATATTGGTAATTACAATGTCGGCATCTGTTTTTGCTACATTTGATATAAGCACTTTTCCGATCTCTATGCTTCTAGGAAGTTTAGCAGTCTTTATTTCTTTCAAAACTTCAAAGACTTTTTCTTTTGGCACAGGCTTTGAAGATTTTAGCGAAATTGTTTTGTCCTCGAACTTTTTGATAGTTGTTATCATTCTCTCAGGCTTTGTTACTTCCCTTTCGCCATAGATTACACCTCTTGGGCAACCGCTACCCGTAACAGTAATCTTCTTGCCTTTGGTAACTTCTAGTTCGCAGCCTCTTGGGCACATAATACATATTACTTTCATTATTTGCCCTCCTTTACTTCGATGGTTATATCTCCGCTTATTTTTGACTTATCCAAAACCAAAGTTTCCATCTCTGCAGGTAACATAATTGGCTTATCTTTTTCGGCGATGATATTATCACCACATTTTACAATAAGCTTTGTGTTTTCAAAGACTTTGCCAACTCTAAATCTAATATAACAAATACCGCCGCCAACAAATAGAGTTTTTGGAACTGTATACCTTATGCCGTTTCCACAAATAATCTTGACGCTGTCACCCTTGGTCAAAGTGCCTTTTACAAATTTACCTGCGTTAAGTCCGCAAGTTTCGGCTTCTACTGTTACATTATCTACAATATCGTGAACATGCAAAACATTTCCGCAAGAGAATATACCCTCTTTATTTGTTTGCAAGTATTCGTCTACGATAGCGCCACCAGTAATATTATCCATTTCTATTCCAAAATCACTTGCAATAGTATTTTCTGGGATAAGACCTACAGACAACACAACAGTGTCGCACTCAACAAATTCCTTTTTGTCAAGGTCTAAACTAAAATCAGGTTTTACTGGGGCAACATATATACCCTCTACCCTGTCGGTTCCGACAACTTCGACAATGGTTTTGCTAAGATGTAGTGGGATATTATAATCGTCCAAACATTGAACAATATTTCTTTTTAGCCCTGATGGGTACGGTTGAACTTCGTACACGCCTAGAACTTGTGTTCCTTCGTAGGTAAGTCTTCTTGCCATAATAAGTCCGATATCACCAGAGCCGATAATTACAGCTTTATTTCCAACTTTTTTGCCATAAATATTTACTATCTTTTGAACACAACCTGCAGACATTACCCCCGCCGGTCTAGTTCCACAAAGATTAATCGCTCCTGCTGGTCTTTCTCTACAACCCATAGCAAGAACAATCGCTCCTGCGGTTATTTTGAAACTTCCCATAGGGCTTATAACTTCGATTACGTATCTTTGTTTTTTGCTCAAAGAGTTTATAAGTTTTGGAACAAAACTACACTCTCTTATCTTAGTTACAGTTGTTTCTAGCATCACTGCTATATCGCTATTTTTTATCTTTTCGATAAAGGCATTAGCATACTCAGGGCCTGTCATTTCGGTTTTGAAATAAGAAAGGCCAAAACCATTATGAACACATTGATTTAATATTCCGCCCAAAGTGGCATTACGCTCTAACAAAAGAACGCTACTTGTTTCTTCTCTTGCTTTTAGTGCTGCTGCCATACCAGCAGAGCCGCCGCCTATTACTACTACGTCATAATTATAGTTCATAGATGCCACCCTCCTTTATGTCGCTAGTAACAACCGAAGTTGAGCCTTTAAATTTAACTTTCTTTTTGTCTACGCCATATTTTTTTGCCACCACATCCAAAAGTGCTGGATAACAAAAAGACCCTTGGCATCTACCCATAGTTGTTCTAAGACGTCTTTTTATACCGTCTGTGGTTAGCGGACTAATTGGACCATTTAGCACCTCATTAATTTCGCCTTGAGTTATATTTTCGCATCTGCAAACAACTCTTCCATAGTTACTATCTTTTTTGATAAGTCTATTTAGAGCAAAGTTACACATTGTTTTTGTGTTTGTATATGGTTTCCTCTTTGTTGCTTTTTTAGGTGTAATAACCATACCTTTTTCAACAAGCATATCTTTTACATAATTTGCAATAGCAGGTGCTGCGCTAAGTCCAGGCGAACAAATACCTGCGACAAATAAATAGTTGTCTACCTTTTCGCTAAATTTAATATAAAAGTCATCGCCAACCTTTACTCTTACTCCCGCATACATTTTGATTACCTTACGGAAGTTTATATTCGAAATTGTTTGAGAAGTCTTTTCTTTAATTTCTTTTACACCACTTTGTGATACGCTGGTTTCAAAGTCTGCAATATCAATAGCTGTTGGGCCAAGTGCGGTGTTGCCTGACACTGTAGGCATAACTAAGATGCCTTTACCTTTGTTTGTAGGTAGTGGGAATATTGGCATAGGAGTTAGATTTTCGCCTTTGTCAAGGAGCATATACTCACCCTTTGTCAAAGTAACATCTAATTTTTCTGCGCCGATTACTTTGCTAACATCATTTACACCCGCACCTGCGCAGTTGATAACAAAATCACATTCAACAGTTTCGCCATTGGTTAGAGCAAGTGTAAAGGCATTTTTTCTCTTACATGATTTGATTTCGGTATTCAAAAGCAGTCTACCACCATTTAAAATACCTTCTTCGCAGTAAGCTATACAAAAGTTGTATGGTGAGATAATCTTGGCTGTTTTTGAGTACAAAGCATAACAGATATCGTCAGCGATTTGAGGAACAAGTTTTTTAATAGCATCTCTTTTCAAAATTTTCATTTGTTTAACGCCATTATTTACACCCCTATCAAAAAGGCTGTTTATTCCGTCAAGGCCATCTTGTTTTGCTACAACCAAAGACCCGCAAGGCAATATCTTTTCGCCCAATCTTTTTGCCTCTTGCATATACATTTTGTTGCCTTCGACATTTAGTTTTGACTTCAAGGTATTTTCAGCACAGTCGTATCCTGCGTGAATTATTCCGCTATTTGCTTTGGTTGCACCAAGCGAAACATCTTCGCCTTTTTCAACTAGCAAAACCGATACTCCATTACGAGCAAGAAGTGAAAAAATCGAAGCTCCGACTATTCCGCCTCCAACAATTACACAAGAATATTTCATATTTACTCCTTTTTGTAAGTTTTTTGTTAAAAAATACTTTATTTATTTTCAATTTAATAATATACTTTAGTTAAGAATAAGTCAATTATTAACAAATAGCAAATGTGTTTTATTATACATTTTTTGTTAAAAATAGGGGGGTGGCTATGAAATATATTGTTGCTTTGGACGAGGGTACAACTTCTGTAAGAGCTGTGCTCTATAACACTAAAAACCACTCTATCGAAAAAATAGAAAAACAAAGATTCAAACAAATCTTTCCAGCGTCAGGTCTTGTAGAGCATGATGCAAATGTTATTTGGAATAAACAAACAAATGCTCTAAAAAAATTAACTGCAGATATAAACCCTCATGATATCCATGGTATATGTATTACAAACCAAAGAGAAACTGTAGTTGCTTGGGACAAACGCACAGGAAAGCCTATCTGCAACGCAATAGTATGGCAGTGCCGAAGAACTGCTGATATGTGTAAAAAGTTAAATAAAGACAAAGCACTTTGCAAAAAGATAAAACAAAAAACAGGTCTTTTACCTGACGCATATTTTAGCGGAACTAAAATAAAGTGGATTTTAGATAATGTAAAGATTGCAAAAAAACTACTAAAAGAAGGTAACCTGCTTGTAGGTACAATCGATAGTTATTTAATCTACAGACTTACAAACGGCAAAGTACATGCAACCGATGTAACTAACGCATCACGTACGATGCTATTTAACATCAACACCTTTGAGTGGGACCAAGAGTTGCTTGATTTATTTGGTATCCCAAGAGAGATTTTGCCAAAGGTTTTAAACTGCTGTGATGATTTTGGAACAACTGATATTTTAGGATCACCAATAAAAATCACTGGCGTAGCGGGAGATCAACAAGCTTCGTTATTTGGTCAAGGCTGTTTTGAAAAGGGCGACATAAAAAACACTTATGGTACTGGTTGTTTTATTTTGCTTAATATCGGCAATAAACCAATAATCAGCAACAACGGACTTTTAACCACAGTTGCTTGTTCTCCAAATGGCGAAAAAGTATATGCTATAGAAGGTAGCGTATTTAACGCAGGTAGTACACTAGACTGGTTTTTGAAAGAGTTTAGGGTCGTAAGAAACCACGAACTTATCAACAAACAAATTGCCAAAGTTAGTGACAATGGCGGAGTGTATCTTGTTCCTGCTTTCACTGGTATCGGAGCTCCTTATTGGGATATGGACGCAAGAGCAATGATCACTGGCCTTAGTCGTGGCTCTAACTTATCACATATTTGTAGGGCAGTATACGAAAGTATGGCTTTCTCTACTTATGATGTTATGAAATTAATATCAAAAGAAAGCGACCTAAATATAAAAACTCTAAAAGTAGACGGTGGCGTATCATCAAACGATTATATGTTGCAGTTTCAGTCAGATTTGCTTAATGCAAAGGTTGTACGCAGCAACAAAGAAAGTACTTGCCTTGGCGTAATATACCTATGCGGCCTTGCAACTGGCGTATACAAAAATCTTGACGACATAAAGAAAATCACAACAACTTACGGTGAGTTTTCACCAACTAAAGATAGAAAGAAAGTAAACGAAAATATTAAAGGCTGGGAAAAAGCCATTAGACAATGTCTAAAAAAATAGGAGGCAGATATGAAAGGTAAATTTATAAAATCTTTTGACAAAACAGATATCTACTGCTATACATGGGACAAAGTAACAAAACCCGTTGGTATCGTGCAAATTGTTCACGGTATGCAAGAACACGCAGCAAGATATGATGATTTTGCAAAATTTTTGAACAAACACGGATATATTGTTTTTGCCGACGACCATAGAGCCCATGGCAAAACCGCAGGAAGTATAGAAAACTTAGGAAAATACGAGGGTGGCAATTTGTTTTATGACACAATGAAAGACCAAATGTTTTTCTCTTCTATGCTAAAAGAACAATATGACGATTTACCATTGTATATTTTTGGCCATAGCTATGGGTCTTTTATCACCCAAAACTATATCCAAAACTGTGACCTTTATAGCAAAGCAATCATCTGCGGCTCTGCTTGTATGAAAGGAAACATTGGCATCAAACTAGGAAAGTTTATCGCAGGGAGAACTATACACCACAAAGGCCCTAACGCCGTTGCATCTGCTGTTGAAAAAATTATGCAAGGCACATATAAAAGCATGGTAAAAACTGGTTCTTGGCTAAACACTGATGAAGAAGAAGTAAAGAAATATGCTCAAGACCCATATTGTGGAACTCCATTTTCTGCTAAATTTTACTATGACTTCTTTACTGGCCTTCTAAACTCATACGGAAAACACAAACTTCAAGAAATTAACCATCACAAACCTATATTGTTAATTTCTGGCAAAGACGACCCTGTCGGAAGTATGGGAAAATCTGTTGTAAAGCTATTCAAACTTTACCACGAAGATGACCTAGATGTTGCAATGAAGTTGTATGACAATGCTAGACACGAAATATTAAATGAACCTATCAAAGAAATGGTTTATCAAGATATCTTAGACTTTATCGAAAAGCCTGTTGACAAAGAGCACTGCAAACTTTATCCAAAGTTCAAGACCAAAGCCCACAAAGCAATGGCAAAAAAGACAGAAAAAGCTGAAAAAACAGCTCAAGATAAACCTGCAAAAGAAACTAAAACAAAAGCAACAAAAAATACAAAAACAAAATAAAAAAAAGGCCACCAATTATGGTGGTTTTTTATATTTTGATATCATAATAGTTGGGATAACAATAAATGTGTGATATATTATAAAAAACAAATATTGAAAGGAGTAACTATATGCAACAAAAAGTAAAAGATTTCAACAGTTTAATGCCTTGCCACACCAAGCCTATGCCACCATCAGCAAGACTTATGGATATTACTAGTGAAATAGGAGAACTAGCAAAAGAAGTGCTTAAAGCATCAAAGTACGGCACAAAAGATTTTGCAGTAACAGAAGATTTCAAAATGGAATTTGGTGATGTGCTTTATTCTTTACTTTCATTTGCTATAGAAACAGGTATTGATGCTGAAGAAGCTTTAGACAAAATTTTAGCAAAATACAAAGCTCGTATTGAGACAAAAGGCTCAATGGGAAGCGAAAACTAAAAAGGTATTTTTATGGAAATAAAACGAGTAACAACAATAGATGATGCAGATATTTGCGACCAACTTTTGACCGAACTTATACACTACGAATCAGGCCTTGATAAAGTAATAAATAGTAAATTTGTAGTAAATGATTTTTACCACAGAGCGATAGAAAGTAGCCAAAAATATCTTGCCCTAGCCCTTGAAAATGGAGAAGCTCTAGGTTTTATTTATGCCTACCGAAAAATTGCCAAAGGCACATCTTTTGACGATCATATCATAGAGATAGATGGACTATTTATAAAAGAAGGAAGAAGAAGCCAAGGCATCGGCTCTGCCCTTATAAAGTCAGTTGAAAACTGGGCAAAGAAAACCTATCAAACTGCACATATAGAAATAACATATATAAACGCAAACAAACCCGCCGAAAAGTGTTATACAAAACTAGGCTATACCCCTATCAAAACCATATTGCGAAAGAAAATATAACGAAAAAAAGACCTGCACCATGCAAGTCTTTTTTTATTTTTATTAATTTTCGCTAAGCATATTTTCTAGCTCTTGTCTAGTTTCTTCGCTCTTATATAATTCTTTATACATTTTGCATCTTCTAAATAGTTGATTGTGTGTGCCTTGGTCTAAGATTTTACCACTTTCTAGCACTACAATATTATCCGCACCAACTATTGTTGATAGTCTGTGTGCAACTATGATAATTGTATGGTCTTTCTTTAGGCTATCGATTGCCTTTACGATAAGGCCTTGGCTTTCGTTATCAAGGGCAGATGTTGCCTCGTCAAATACAATGATTTTGCTATTTTTTAGTAGTATTCTTGCGATAGCAATTCTTTGTTTTTGACCACCTGATAACATAACTCCGTTTTCGCCAACCAAACTATCAAGGCCTTTATCAAGTTTTTTGATAAAGTTATAGATTTGAGCTCTCTTTAGGGCAGAGATCATTTGCTCTTCGGTAGCGTTAGGATTGATAAACAATAAGTTTTCTCTGATTGTACGGTTAAAGATATATGGGGCTTGAGTTACGATACCGATGTTATCTCTTATCGCATCTTCTGTAAGCTCGTTGATATCGTGTCCGTCAATTAATAGTTGTCCGCTCTTTACATCATATAATTTATTTAGCAAGGCAAGTATTGTACTTTTACCACTGCCTGACTTTCCAACGACTGCTGTTGTTTTGTTTGGTTCAAAAGTAAGGTTTAGATTTTCAAGTACGTTTTCATCTTCTACATAACCAAATGTAACATCTTTGAATTCGATTCTTCCTTCTACTTTTTCGATTATCTTGTCACCAAATTTTTCTTTTGGGAAATCGTCCATAATCTCAAAAACTCTTTGCGCAGCAAGTTCTCCCTCGATTGAGTATTGTTTGATCATAGCAAAGTAGTTTGTAAGACCTTTTACATTTCCGTGGTACATATAGATTACAAGGAATCCTGCAAGGGTGATATATTCTGCTTTAATAAATAATATACCCATAACAAAGAAACCAACCTCAAAACACGCACCAACTATATTACGAATAAGTACCCATTTTCTTCTAGTAAATCTTGATAGTCTGTGGATATCAAGTGCGTGTTCAAACTTTTCGCCAGAGTCTTTGATTGTATTATTACGAATATTCAAGCTCTTTACATCACGAAGGCCTCTTACTTGCTCATTGTATGAGCCAGTAGCAATTTCTCTTTTTTCTCTAAATTTCTTTCTTTGCAAAAACCACATTCTTTCTTTTTTGCTATCAAACGCCCAAAGAACAAAAACGTATACAACTAACGCTAGGAAAAACCAAACATTAAGAAAAGCAATATAAATAAGGAACGCAAAGTTTGAAATAACGTCCAAAATTACGCTCATAATATCCATCAAAACGTCAGAGCATTTACCAGCGTCTTCGTTCATTCTTTCGATATATACACCGCTATTTGTTTGATCACTCTTTGTCATAGTAACAGATGTTATGCTACGAATAAGTGCTTGTTTGATATCAAATACAACTTTGCTATCCATTTTTACATAACAAACACCATGTATATGGTTGAATATTTCTACCAATACTCTTATTCCGACAAAAAGTAGTGCAAACAACAAGGCTTTGTCAAAATCAAGAACTGATAGATTTGCCAGAGCCTGAGCACTAAAGATTGGCCCAAAAAGTCCTACCACACCACTGATTACTAGTGATAAGATAGTTGCGATAAACAAACCTAAATATCTGCGGTAAAAAGGAATAAGTTTTTTAAGGCCTTTATAACCTTTTAGTTTGTTTACAGGCTTTTTAGCTTTTTTGTCTGTTATGATAGGAGTTTCAGCTTTAGGCTGCTCCACTTTTACTTTTGTTTTCTTCTTTGTAACCTTCTCTGTGATTACAATTTCTTTTGTATTTTTTGCCATAATGATTTACCTATTATATATATTTAAAATTTTAGTATACTAATCTTATACCACCAAACTTGCACTGTCAATAGCAAAATCCAAATTAAAATAACATTTTTTGCAAAATTTCACCATCTAGGCTTTTTATTACAATTTCTCTGCCTTCTATTACCATATAACTATGCTTACTATTTAGTTTTGGCAAAGACACAGAACCAGGACTTGCAAACACAACACCATTTTCTTCTTTGATAAATGGCACGTGAAAATGACCATACAACATAACGTCACCGCAATCAAAAGGCACATTGTCTAAATTATACCTATGACCATGGGTTAGGGTGATAGTCTTGCCCTCATAAGGCAGGTCTACCCTTTCTTGCATCTCAAAGTCAGATATAAGTTGGTCAACCTCTGCATCGCAATTTCCTTTGATAGCGATAAGGCAGTGTTTATAACCATTTAGGGCTTTTGCCACATCGCCTGGGTTATACTCTTCTGTCAAAGGGTTTCTTGGCCCGTGATAATAAAAGTCACCCAAGATTATTAATCTGTCGCCCTTTTCGGTTACAAACCTATCAAGAAGTTTGTTTGTATAATAAAGCGATCCGTGGATATCTGATGCGATAACAAGTTTCATTTCTATCTCCTTTAATTTATAGTTTCATTTTAGCACAAAAAAGGTATTTTTCTACACTTAATTTTGCTAAAAAACAACATTTTTATATACATTTTTGGAATAGCGGGTATAACCTATAAGTCAAAATTAAAAAACCTACTAACAAATAGTAGGTTTATGCATTGTATATTAAATTACAAAACTTTGTAGCGAACGTCCTTTGGAACACCTGCTCCTATTCTTTCTACCATAGAAAAAATCTCTCAACCACAAAATATAGTCACACCGCTATATGTTGTGGCCAAAATCTATCACTCAAAAACATCTCAAAAACCCCGATGTGTTATGTTTTTATAACAATTAACCAAAACAAAAAAATAATTTTAAAAATATTTTTGAGTAAAAAAGTTATCCACAATGATTGTTTTTGATTAAAAACACCCCTTTTTTGATAGTTTTTGAATACCTTTTTGTTCATCAAAAAAAAGCAAGTGTTTTTGATAAGATTTTTTAAAAAAGATTTTTATTTTTTATATTGCCTATATTATAGCCTTGTGCTATAAATAGAACATATAGTATTTGTAGCAAAAAACATACCACTATATATTGTGTTACAAGCAAATGGAGGAAACTATGATAAAAGTAATCAAAAAAGACGGAACTAGAGAAGAATACAACGTAGAAAAGGTTATTGCAGCGATTTCTAAGAGCGCATCAAGAGCACTTATTACCTTTAATGATGCAGAGCTTGACAGAATCAGAAATTTTGTTAACAACGAAGTAAAAAATCTTGGCATCAAAGAAATTCCTATTCCTACAATGCACAATATTGTAGAAAAGGCCCTAGAGAGCGTAGACGACAGAGTTGCAAAATCTTATAAAGACTATCGTAACTATCGTCAAGACTTTGTAAAAATGCTAGATAACGTATACCAAAAAGTTCAAAGCATCGACTTTATAGGAGATAGAAGTAACGCAAATACTGACAGCACACTAGTATCTACAAAAAGATGTCTTGGCTGGAACGAACTAAACGGTGAGTTTTATAAAAAGTTCTTCTTGATGCCAGAAGAAAGACAAGCGATGAAAGAAGGATATATCTATATCCACGATAGAAGCGCAAGACTAGATACATATAACTGCTGTTTGTTTGACCTTGCTACTGTTTTAGATGGTGGTTTTGAACTAGGCAATATCAAATATACAGAGCCTACTACACTTGCTATTTGCTTTAACGTAATAGGTGACGTTATTATGGCGGCTGCTTCTCAACAATATGGCGGATTTACTTTGCCAGAAATTGACAAAACACTTAGCAAATACGCAGAAAAAAGCTACAAAAAATATTGTGATGAATATTCAAAAATAGTTGCTGATTTTGGCTCTACTCTACCTAAAAAAGACCTAGAGGCAAAAACTAAAGAATATGCATACAACAAAGTAAAAAGAGATTTTGAGCAAGGTTTCCAAGCTCTAGAATACAAACTAAACACTGTAGGATCATCTCGCGGTGACTATCCATTTGTTGCCTTTACGTTTGGTCTTGGCGGTAGCGATTTTGAAAAGATGGCTACTAAAGCTATGCTAAAAGTAAGAGCTGGTGGTCAAGGTGCTCCAGGATTTAAAAAAGCTGTATTGTTCCCTAAACTTATTTTCCTTTATGACGAAAACGTACACGGCAAAGGAAAATGCCTAGAAGATTTGTTTGATGCAGCAGTTGAATGCTCAAGACACGCTCAATACCCAGACTATCTATCACTAAGCGGCGAAGGTTATATCGCTGATATGTACAAAACATACGGCAGGGTTATCTCTCCTATGGGTTGCAGAGCTTTCCTTTCTCCATACTGGGAAAAAGGTGGACAAAAGAAATGTGGCGACGACGACAAACCTGTATTTGTAGGTAGATTTAACGGCGGCGCTATCACACTTAACCTTCCTATGATATTTATGAAGGCAAAAACTTCTGGAAGAGATTTCTTTGAAGTTTACCACGAATATCTAGAAATGATCAGACACTTACACAAGAGAACTAAAGATTTCCTTGGAAAACTAAAAGCTTCAAAAAGCCCACTTGCCTTTATGGAAGGAGGCCTTTACAAAGGTAAACTAAAAGCTAACGACTCTATTGCTCCACTACTTGATTATGTAACATTTAGCTTTGGTTATACAGCTCTAAACGAAGTACAAAGACTATACAACGGAAAATCAATCGTTGAAGATGGCGAATTTGCCCTAGAGGTAATGAGATATCTTAACGAATATGTAAACAAAATCAAAGAAGAAGACAAAATCCTTTATGCAATCTACGGAACACCAGGCGAAAGCTTGATACCACTTCAAGTAAAACAATTTAGAGCGGTTTATGGCATCATCGAAGGTGTTTCTGATAAAGACTACTTTACAAATAGTTTCCACTGCCACGTAGGTGAAAAAATCTCTGCTATCCAAAAACAAGACGCAGAAAAAAGATTCTGGGAACTATCAAACGGCGGAAAAATCACTTATACAAAATACCCTATCGATTACAACACTGAGGCTTTGAAAGCAGTAATCAGACGTGGTATGGCTATGGGCTTTTATCAAGGCGTAAATATGGATAAATGCTATTGCGAAGATTGTGGTTACGAACAACTAGACATGACAAAATGTCCAAAGTGCGGTAGCGAAAACATAACAGAGGTAAACAGAGTATGCGGATACCTTGGTTATTCTAAAGTAAAAGGCAGAAGCTTTATGAACGACGGCAAACTAGCCGAAATCAAAGATAGAGTTTCTATGTAGGAGAAGTATTATGAATTATTACAGCATAACAAAAAACGATATGGTAAACGGAGATGGACTTAGAGTAGTTCTTTGGGTTGCTGGTTGCGACCACTGTTGCGATGGTTGTCACAACTCATATACTTGGGACAAAAACTCTGGCCTAAAATTTGACGATAGCGCAAAAAAAGAAATCTTTGACGAACTAGATAAAGACTGGGTTTCTGGTATTACATTTAGCGGTGGAGATCCTTTCCTTTGCGACAATAGAGAAACAGTAACAAACTTTATTGGCGAAATCGCTGAAAAGTACCCAAACAAAACAATCTGGCTATATACTGGCTTTACTTGGGAAGAAATAAACAACTTGCCAAACATCGACAAAATTGATGTGCTAGTTGATGGCGAATTTGTAAGAAAGCTAAAAGTTCCAAAACTAAAATGGAAAGGTAGCTCTAACCAAAGAGTAATCGATGTAAAACAAACTCTAAACAAAGGTTATATCGTTCTTCATACTACAGATGAAGAGTAAAATATATAACAAACCCCTATTTCTATCAAAAAAAACTACTGGATAAAATGTCCAGTAGTTTTTTTTATTTTATATTAAAGTTTTTTAAACCAAACACAAAATACCAAAAATCAAAGCTACAGCACCTACGATTATTAGGTTTCTTATCAACTTCTTTTTGTTTTTTGCCATTTTAATTTCTACAAATTTTTTCTTTAGATTTTTTATACCATTTGTATGTTCTGTTTCCGCCTCTTTTGCTTTGTTTGAAAGCTCTTCTTTGTTTATGTTTTCAACTTTTATTTTGTTTGTTCTTATTTTGTCAACAAACATTTTTAGTGCCTTTATCTTTGAATCTATTTTATTCATATTTTCAACAATACAATCTGCAATAACATCTTGCATCGCAGTAAGCTCGTCTATATCAGAAAATTTCATTTGAGTAAACCAATAAGCATTGTTTTTGTTAAATGTAATTTTAAAATCTGCAGAAGTTTCGTCTTCGTTAAAATATGTAATATCAATATCATAAAAAGCTGGTTTATCAATAGAAACTGATTCTTCACTATCTACCCCCACACCAAATATTCCACCAAGCAAAAGACCTACTTTTGGTTTTCTTGTGGTCTTTATATCTCCACCATTATTAGAAAATTTGATATCAATTAGGTTTTCTATAGGACAAACAAATTGCTCTGCTCCATCATACCAAAAACCAAAAGTTTTGTTTTTGTCATCAGTAAAGAAAGCAACACATGCGTCTGGGTGTGGCATCAACCAACTATAACCTTTTGAATCTAGGTATTCTATCATTTTCTTTTTGTTTGTTTCAAAGGTATTAGTAGCTAATTCTTTGTCTAGATTCAACACATCAATTTGTATAGGATTTCTAGCAAGGATTCCTTTTTCTTCTACTTCATCATATTCGTCTTTTGGAAAAATACCGTGGTCTTCATCTGCCTTCTCCCAGCTAAGTTCTTTGCCACTATTAAATACTGCTCTATATTTTATGTCAGTACTTATTATATCTTTTGGCACGTCATCCACTTTTGTAACATCAATATTTTCGTCAAGCAAATAATCAAAAGACACCCCTAGTATTTTTGCCATTTTTTGAATCTTAGCAATATCTGGTTGAGACTCTCCTGTTTCCCATTTGTAAACAGATTGTCTAGATACGTCAAGTTCATTGGCTAGGTCTTCTTGAGATAGACCACATCTTTTTCTTAGTATTGGTAACTTGTCACCTATTTTCATATTTTTATCTCCTTTGTTTGTACTTGTATCTCTGTACTGACTACATTTTAGCAAACAAGTTTATATTTGTTCAACAACCTACACTTTGCATTTTGTAAACTAGCAGTTTACATTTTCCAATTTTTACCAAAAAATCCCGAAAAATAGGCGTTTTTTTGAAGTTGTTTTTTGCGTTTTATTGCAAAATGTAAACCGCAAGTTCTCTTGGTTTACATTTTGTAGTTTACATATATTTGTCGGCTTTTGTTATATATTTTCGAATATTTCTTCCGTTGATATCTAGCTTTTTTAACAAGCATTTTGCAACGAGCATTGTAATCTCCGCATCGTCACTGCTTTTGTGGGCGGCAAGGTGTGATATATCTATCTCTAGGCTTTGGGCAAGTTTTTTAAGGCCCATTGGGTTTTTGTCGCCGCTATATTTTTTGTATATATCTTGCACTTCAAACAATTTTACATTATCATCAATTATTAATTCTTTGTTATATCTTTTGCTTTCGCTATTTACATAAGCTACATCATTGATAAGTCCATAACCAAAGACTATCGTTTGGCTGTCTTGAATTAAATTTTTTATCTTTTCGTAATATTTGTCAAAAGTCGGATTTGCTCTGATTTGGTCTAGCGGATATTTTACTATTTTGTTAAGAGCCCACTTGTCTAGTTCACTATCTTGAAGATTAGGATTGATTATTATATCTTCTTTTTGCAAGATATTAAATCTGTTATCAGTAAGCACATACCCAAAGGTGCAAATTGTCTTGTGCGCCCTATCTATAGATTCTATATCAAAAAATAAATAGTTCATTTGGTCTTCCTTTTTTTGTATAGTAAAAAGTTATTACCACTTATTAATTACTTTTTCAGCAAAAGCCATAAAGTCTTTTAATTCAACCTTTGTGCCGTCATCAAGTATCATAGTTCCATTAAACTTACCAAAGACTTGGTGTTGATTTGAGTATATGACTACAACTGAAGTGAAAGACTTTCTGTCGATGACTGGTGTAAAATTCATTTCAAACCTACCGTCACTTGATGTAAATGTCCAAGGGCTCATATAGTCATCTTTTCCATCTTTTGTTTTTGGAATATTAAATGTTACGTTTTCTATTTTGTGGGCTACCCCATCGTAGAAAATCATATTTTCACTAGCAGCACTAGTATCACCAAAGCCATAACCAATATTAAAGCCAACTTTGTGGCCATTACAAGTGCCACATCCTGCACCCCAGTACCATGTATTGCTATAAGTCCAAACACCTCTACCCCAGTCTAGTATTGCTTGGGTATTTTTGTCGCTAAATTTAATTTCACTATCTCCAAGTTTTGCAAAACCTTTTGCCTTCATACCAACAATTTTTTGGTTGTAATAAAAGTGTTTGTCTTTGTCAAATGGGGTTGCAATAACCATACTATCTTTTGGTTCGTCTGTTAGTGTAAATTCTACCGATAAATCTTTATCTTCACTAAACTTTTTGAAAAGGGCAGATAATTTGCGTTTTTTACCGTCGTTTAGAAATTCAAAAAAGCCTTGTTTGTTTTCAAACCTCACATCTCCTATTTTGCTAGTTGATGGAAGGTTTGTTTTGCCTTTTGGCATAAGTGTCATTATTGACTTTGTAGTTTCGGTAGGAGCGTTAAAATCAATCAACGATAAACTCATAAGTCCCATATAACTATTGTCTGCAATCGTAAGTGCAACAGCATAATCGTCATTATAGATAAGGTAATAATCCCACTCTTTGATTCTTAGTTTTCCTGCTTTGATATCTTTTCTATCGTAGTCCAAGATTAGGCTTTTTGCATAGCCTTTTTGAGTCAGGTTTCCTTTCTCGTCCAAAAGTTTTTGTTTTTTTGTTATTTCGTTTTGCATAATTTTCCCCCCCCTTCTTTTTTTATTATTTTAGCACCATTTTGGTTTTATTCAAAATTGATTATATTACTTTTTTGCATATAAAATTTTTCTATGCCATTTACATTATTAAAACAAAAAAAGATGGATAAACTTTTATCCATCTTTTTGTATTTATTATAAAGTAACAACTGTGTCGTTTTCTGATCTTACATTTGATAGTGCTGTAGAGAATACAACATTACCTTTTACAGTAGCTGTACCGTAAGAGATTTTTTCTGCGCCATTTGCTGCGGTAGAAAATTCATAAATTCCACGGCCATAAGCTGAACTAATAAATCCACCGTTTAGTTCTACTGTAAGAACTTTTTGATAGCTACCGTTACAAGAGTCAATATTTATACCGCTACCTGTACTTATTGCTCCGCTGCCATTATATGCTGGTGCTGAGTATGCGCCATTTGCAAAGAATAAACAATTATTAAAGATATGTTTTCCGCTTTTTGCGTAATATCCATCTGCGCCAGTAAATTCACAGTTTGTATATTCATATGTGTAGTTTGATGTAAGGTAAGCACCAAATCCATAACTTTCTGTTCCGATAAATCTAGAATCTATAGCGTTAATTTTTACTGTAGCAGTTTCTGCAGTTCCATTAGTGTAGATTCCACCAAAACGGCCTTTCAAAGTTGCGTTGACAATATTGATGTTCCAATTGTCTTGACCCCATACATATAAACCGAAGTCTGATTCGCTACTTCCAAGGCAACCTGTTCTGCCTACGCTAGAGTCTGTGATTGTAACATCTAATGTGTTGTTTACAGAACTGATTGTTCCATTTGGATTTTTTACATAAGAGAAAAAGTCTAATTCTGATTCTAATACGTGTCCATTAAGGTCTAGCACAAATTCGTATGCTTCTCTGCCCTCTGTTACAGTATCAAATCTGATATCACCAAGGTATCCGTCTGCTTTTTCGATATCTTGAGATAGTTTTACATAGTTAGAATATTCAAAAGCCTCAAGCAAAGCTTCTTTTGATGCTACACTTGCAATAATGTCGCCATTATTTATAATGCTATTTGCCTTTCCACCAATGTTTTTCTTTGTGTGGATAGTGCCGTTGTTTACGATGTCACCATAGTTTAGTAGTGTATAATCTGCAAAGTCAACTGTCTTGCCATTGTCGATTGTAACAGTAGCGCCATAAGGAATAGTAATATCCTCTTGCAAAACAACTGCTCTATAGTTAGAACTTCTCAAAGCAGAATCCATCTCTCCATAAGTGTCAACATATGAAACCCCAGGGGTGATTGTAAAGTTTAGTTCTAGTCTACCTACTAATTCTTGAGTTTCTCTTGCAGCCCAAACAACTACTGATGCAGTACCTGCATTTCTGTTATCATAATATTTTACTTCGTACTCACTGCTATCAATTACTTCGCCTTGATATGTGATTCTTACTTCTGGTTGCTTTTCTGTGCCATCATATTCTACTTCTGTATAACTCAAAGTTACAGTAGCATCATTGATATTGATTGGCTCTGTGCTGTCACAAGCAGTAAAAATACCTGCCATAGGAACTACTAAAAGACCAGCCAAAAGACCTTTTGTTATTTTTTTCATATTCCCTCCTTATGTATAAAAACATAATAACCATTTTTATTATATTACAACATATGCGATATGTCAATATATATAATTATTCACCGCAAAATTGCCTAAAATATACGCTAAAATGTGCTGTTTTTTGCAATATAATATTATGTAATAAAAACTTTATTTCCAAACAAAAAATTTTGCAACAAAATCGACAAAAATTGCTTTTGTAAACTTTGCCTTTGAGATATAATACTTACATATAGGAGGGAGAAATTAAATGGATACAAATTTGTGGGAAACATATGACCAAAAACAAAGACAACAATTAGAGGCTTTTTGCGGTGAATACAAAGATTTTTTGAGCAACTGCAAAACTGAAAGAGAGTGTATAAAATACGCAGTGATAGAGGCCGAAAAAAGAGGCTTTAGATCACTAAAGTATTTGCTGGAAAAAGGCGAAACACTAAAGTGTGGTGATAAAGTTTATTCTGTTAATATGGATAAATCTATTGTGCTTTTTGTCGTAGGAAAAAGACCTATCGAACAAGGCATCAATATAGTAGGAGCTCACATTGATTCACCAAGGCTAGACCTAAAGGCAAAGCCACTATACGAAAGTAATGGTTTTTGCATGGTAGACACACATTATTATGGCGGCATAAAAAAATACCAATGGACTTGTCTTCCACTTGCTATCCATGGAGTTATCTTCCGTAAAGATGGCAGCAAAGTGGAGGTTGTCTTTGGCGAAAATGATGACAACTCTGTTGCAATTTCAGATCTTTTACCACACCTTGACAAAGATTCTGCAAAAGAAATAAAGGGCGAAGATCTAAACCTTCTTGCTGGAAACAAAGCAGACAAAGACGCAAAAGATAACAAATTCAAAGCTTTTATTTTGAACATACTAAAAGAAAAGAACATCTCCGAAGAAGACTTTTTCTCTGCAGAACTTGAAGTTGTGCCATCTGGCAGAGCAAGAGATTGTGGTATAGATAAATCTATGATTATAGGCTATGGCCATGACGATAGAGTTTGTACCTTTGCCAACCTAAAAGCTTTGTTTGAAACCGAAAATCCAGAGTATTCTGTAATGAGTTTGCTTGTGGACAAAGAAGAAATAGGCAGCGTAGGTGCTACAGGTATGCACAGCAAGGCCTTTGAAAATAGCGTCGCTGAGATAATGAACCTATGTGGTCAATATAACGAACTTGCCCTAAGAAGAGCTTTTAATCGTTCAAACTGCATATCAAGTGACGTAACTGCAGCGGTTGACCCTAACTACCCAGCACCTTTTAACGTGGCAACTGACGCACACTTTGCCAAAGGTATCAGCTTTAACAAATTTACTGGCGCTAGGGGAAAATCTGGTGCAAACGACGCAAACCCAGAATTTATCGCAACACTTAGAGATTGCCTAGACAAAAACAACGTAACATACCAAGCAACCGAAATGGGAAAAGTTGACCAAGGCGGTGGCGGAACTATTGCATATATTATGGCAAAACATGGTATGAACGTAATTGATGCTGGTGTTCCTGTACTAAATATGCACTCTCCTTGGGAAATAATCAGCAAGGCAGATTTATTTGAAACATATAAGTGCTACAAAGCCTTCTACAAAATGGACATAAAATAAGACAACAAAAAACGGCTAAAATATTTTAGTCGTTTTTTTACTTTCGTTTTTTAATAAAAATTTTTTTGCAAAATAAAAAACCCGCTTTTCCAAAACGGGTTTTTATTTTTTATATAAAGAAGATTGCAAACATAATTAGTATTTGTGCTAGATAGTATAATACATAGTTTGTAGTTGTTGTAAGTTTGTTCTTTTGACCACCAAAGTAAATCATAGAAAGTACTAGATCTGAAAGTAAAAACAAAGTAAAGCCGACAGCTAGTAATACACTAAACAAACTTCCGCCAAGCATAATTGCACCGGCGATTGATTGCACCATAGTAGTACAAAGCATAAATGCATAAACTATGCTAGGAATTAATAATTTGCCAAACTTTAGTTTCATAAGTTTGATAGCTACTACAAATATACCTGCAGTAAGCACTGCTGCAATTATTATTGACCAATAACTAAATGGAGCGATAAGTATAAGCGCTACAAAGTAGAATATATGACCAATAGCAAAAGCAATTTCGCCACTTAGGATAATCATAAAGTCTTTTTCGGTGTCTATTTCTCTTAAAGCTAACACGCCGTCACCAACTAAACCAAATCCTGCACCCGCAAGGAATAGTAGCCCTACTATCGAAGTGCCATAAGTCATACTCTCGGCAGTAGCAAAACCTACAATGCCAAGCAAAACAAATGCAATACTTGCAAACAATTTTAATATGCAAGACAATACACCATTGCCTAGTGTAAAGAAAACTATAAAGTTAATCGCAAGTAAAATCGCAAAACTCAAAGCAAAATAAACTAACATATTATATCCCTCCAAAATTTATTAATAATCAATATCTTCTGGGCCTGTTTCGTCGTCACCGTCTTCTGCGTATTCGTATTGATAGCCGTTCTCGTCGTACTCGCCTTCTTCATATTCACCATCGGCGTATTCTTCATCTGCGTATTCATCGTCAGCATAATCTTCTTCGGCATATTCTTCTTCGGCGTACTCTTCGTCGTATTCGCCATCTTCGTATTCGCCGTCTTCTGCGTACTCATCTTCGGCATATTCTTCTTCTGCAGCTTCGTCTTCTGCATAAGCAGTTTCTTCTTCTGCCTCTTCTGGTTGATACTCTGCAGCGTCTGATGAATCTGTAGATAGGTGTTTGATTAGTTGTGATGTAATTACATCGATAAGCCATGCACCTTGTTCGCTTGTGTAATCAAAATCTTCTGTAACATATTTTGCCAAGATACCGATTGCGCCATAGTAAACATACTCAATAGATTGTTCACTATCATCAACGATATATCCTTCTGCAACACCTTTTTTGCAAATAGCAGTTAGAAGCTTGATAATGATAGTTTGGCTTTTGCCAAGTAGGTCACTTGCTCTAGCGCTATCTTCTGCGTTTAGGTATGATGCGTAAGTGTTAAATGTCCAAGGAAGCAACATCCATTTGTTTGATTTCATACAAACCATCATCGCTTTGATCCAAATTTTTAGTGATGGTTCAAATGTAGAAATTTTAAAGCTAGATGAGAAGAACTTTAACATTTTATTAATGTAAAAAATAATTGCATTGTAGATCATTTCGTCTTTGCTAGTAAAATATTCATAGATGGTACTTTTACCCATTTTACATCTTTTTGCTACTTCTGCAAGAGTGATGGCTTTGTACTCTGTACCTGCGTTTAGCATAGCCAAAACCTCTTTGAAAATAAGTTGTTTTTTCATTGTTTTCTCCTAAAAAATGATTATCGACCAATTGGTTGGTAAATATTATAAAAAAATGGTTTATCCCAACCAAACTTTACTCTTCCATTATACCGACCTTTTGGTCTTTTGTAAATTAAAATTACAATATTTATCAAAAGAATTGCCCTATTTAGTAGATAAAAAGCAAAAATAAATGTATAATAACATTGTAAAATAATCAAGCCAAAGAGTCTTTGGCTAAAAGGAAGATATTATATGCAAAAAACAAAAATTGTTTGCACCATAGGTCCATCTTGCAACAACTACAAAACTTTGGCTCAAATGCTAAAGGCCGGTATGAGTGTAGCAAGACTAAATATGAGCCATGGCGACGAGTCAAGCCATCAAGAAATCGTTGACCTTGTAAAAAGAGTAAGAGAAGAATTAGAGATTCCATGTGCCATCATGCTAGACACTCGTGGCCCAGAAGTTAGAATCGGCCAATTCAAAGACGGTAAAGTTACTCTAAAAAAAGGCAAAACATTTTTCTTCACTTCTAGAAAAATCAAAGGTGATGAAAATGGCGTTTCTTTGAGATTCCCTAAACTTGTAAAATTAGCGAAAAAGGGTATGCACATTTTAGCAAACAATGGTTTGCTTGACCTAAAGATTACAAACGTTACTGAAACAGATATTATTTGTAAAATAGTAACTGGTGGCGTACTATCAAATAACAAAAGTATTGCCCTACCACACGTTCCGCTAGATGTTCCTTATCTTAGTGATATAGACAAAACACATCTTGACTTTGCAGTAAAAAACAACCTAGAAATAATTGCTTGTTCTTTTGTTAACAAAGCAGACGATATCTTAGCCGTAAGAAAATATTTGCATAAACGTGGCGGAGACAAAATCGACCTTGTTGCAAAAATCGAAAGTCTAGAAGGCATCAAACAATTAGATGATATCATCGAAGTTTCTGATGGGATAATGGTTGCCCGTGGCGATATGGGATCAGAAGTTCCTATGGAACAAATACCATCTATTCAAAAAATGATGGTAAGCAAAACAGTTAGCCGTTCTAAATATGTAATCGTTGCAACTGAGATGCTAGAGTCTATGATAGAAAAACGCCGTCCAACTAGAGCAGAAACAACAGACGTTGCAAATGCAATTTATGACAACACATCAGCAACTATGCTATCTGGCGAAACTGCAAGTGGTTTGTATCCAATAGAGGCTGTAACTGCTATGGCAAACATTGCAAAAGCCACTGAAAAAGTTATTGATTATAGCAAAGCTTTTTCTAGTAAACAACTACCAAAATACAACACTCGTAACGCCATTGCTTTTTCTGCGGTAGCTACTGCAAACGCACTTGGTGCAAAAGCAATTCTTTGTTTTTCTCATGAGGGAAATAGTGCAAAAGCAATTTCTAGCTTCCGTCCAGCCGCAAAGATTGTTGCTATAACAAACACTCCTGCTGTTGTACACAAAATGTCAATTTGCTGGGGTATAACTCCTGTACTTTGCGAAACTATCCATAACACTGACGATATGTTTAGAAGAGCAAATGATATCGCAAAAAATCTAAAGGTTGCAATGCCTGGAGATACAATAATTATCACATCTGGTGTACCTGTAAACAATATGGGTAAAACAAATCTTATCAAAGTACACATTGTAGAATAAAAAATAAAGAGTAGTTTATCACTACTCTTTTTTTATTTTTTACTTAAAGATTCTCTTATGCTTTATATAGTTTTGACACTACCCACATAACAAAACGTGTAGGAAGGAATCTTTGGATAAAGCACAAGAATCTATAACTACCACCTGCCACTACTTGGTATGGTGGATTTTTTCTTTGTGCTACTTTATATATTTTCTTTGCCACCACTATTGGTTCAAGGCCTTTTTCTTCGTCCTGTTCCATTTTTGAGATAGAGGCAGACTCTTTGATAAAGTAAGGAGACTTACTATCAACTTTTCTTTCTCTACTAGCAGAAAAACCAGTCTTGATATCACCAGGCAAAACGTTACATACTTTGATATTAAAGTCTTTTAGTTCCAATCTCAAAGCCTTCGCCCAGGTATCAAGCGCAGATTTACTTGCAGAATAAAAAGCTTGATAAGGAATAGGGAATACACTAGCAACAGAGCTTGTGTTGATAATCATGCCACCCGATTGTTTACGCATATGCGGTAGTACTTCTTGGGTCATATTTACAGCGCCAAAGAAATTAACTTTAAATTGTTTTTCGGCAAGTTCAATATCAGTAGTTTCGATAGCACCCGCAATACCCATACCTGCGTTATTTATCAAAACATCAATTTTGCCTTCTAGTTTTATTACAAAATCCACAATCTCTTTTACAACTTTTTTGTCGGTTATATCACCTAGCACCGGAGATACTCCCTCTATATCAAAGTCTCTACGAGCAACGCCATATACTTTGTAGCCGTGTGTTGCAAAATATATTGCAGTCTCTCTGCCTATGCCACTTGATGCGCCAGTAATAAGCGCTACTTTTTTGTCCATAATTTTCCCTTTTTTATAAAAAGCGACTTAATAACCTAAGTCGCTTTTTTGTTATTATTGTTGTTTGTTATCGTTTTTGCGTTGTTGTCTATCTCTTCTGATTTGTTCTCTTGCGATTTCTCTGTCGCTAAGTGGAGTAACGATTGCTCCTGATTTGAACCATTTATATAGATAAACACCACCAATAATAAGTACTGCAACACCTACTACGATAATAAGTGTCCACATCATACGAGTTGTGCTTGTATTTTCGATAAAGATATATGCTTCTTCTGAAGTAAGGCCATCGATTGTTGCTTGTGCATAAATGATATATTTACCGCTTTCTTCTACTTCAATATAGTTACCATCAGAATAATCAGTGTCGGCAAATCTAATTTGTACCAAAGCACCTTCTGGAGCCATGGCAATTACTTTAAATGTGCCTTTTACTCTTTCTGGGTTTTTGTCTTGAATTTTGCCATCAATTTCTACTTTTATAGTAGGCATATCTGGGTAAACATCAACTCTTTGAGCAGTAAAACCTTCTGTATACTCTGTGCCGTCATTGTAATATCTGATAATTAATCTACCAGTTGGAAGAATTAATCTTCCGTCTGCACCAGATTCTGATGCTAAAGTTTCTACGCCACCTACAGCAAAATCACTTTCTGCTCTATAAAAAGCTTTTGCAGTGATTAGTTCGTCTGCGGCAAAACCTTCTGTTGCAAGGTCAGGAGTAATTCTGATATATGTGTTATTAACAAATTTTACAGCTCCACTGCTTTTTTTGATACCTTGAACCAAAAGACTTACTTTATGACCTTCAAATTGTTCATTTGCTTCTACAATATTTTCTTTTGTTACATCTGTCAAAAAGTTATTTGCAAGATAAACATACACTTCTGTAGTAGCCGCATTTGGCATAGTGATTTGTGCAACGTCTTCGATTAGGTTATTTTCTAGATGAGCTACTGCGTATGGCTCTCCGATGCTCTTTTTAGTCAAATAAGAAAGATCAATAGCTTTAAGCTCATTTCCAGAAAAATCTACATTACAAATTTTTGAAGTAGTAGGAAGTGTAACTGATGTTAAACCATTATTTTTTACAGAGATTGTATTTAGGTTAGGAAACTCAAGTAGCATATAGCTATCTATTGTTGGAATTTCGTGACCATCTAAGATAAGAGTAGTAAGATTTGTACAACCTCTCAAATATTCTATACCGTCAATGTTTGTGATTTTTCCTCTGATATTTGTAAGCAAGTCATCTTCTGATGTGTTGTCATAAAAGTTTAGTGTGATATCAGGACCAGATGGTGCAATAAATGTTACGCTTACTTTGTCTTTAGTCAAATCAAGAACCTTTACAGGGGCAAGGTCACCAGCAAGTAACTTATTATCATTACTACCTGTATATTCTATTTTGATTTGTTGAGCGATAGTCTTTAGGGCGGTATACAAATTTTCGTCCATAAAGTGCTCAGCAAGTGTTAATTCTGTATCTACTGTTACAACAGGTACGTCCTCTCCGTCGTCTGCTGTTTCTGCGTATGCTTTTCTTCCGCCAAAGCCCATAGCAAACAAACTAAGTACTAGCGCAAGTGCAAAACTACATAGGCAAATAATCTTTTTCTTCATATTTCACCTCAATTATAATCTTTGATACAAAAATTATATCATTATTATTTATTTTTAGTCAACTAATGGAATAAAATAGTTAACAAAAAAAGAATTAGAAATAAATTTTCTAACTCTTTTTTTATGTTTTTTCTAAATTTTAAAATCTCTTTTTTCTTTCTCTGCTGTTTCTTAGAGAAACTCTTAGTTTATAGAAGATACCAAGTTCTTTTTTCGCAAGGTCTTTTACGTCGTCAAAGTCCTCAATTTTTCTTTCCAAAGTTTGTTTGAAAAGAGGCTCATTGCGGAATCTATAACGAAAGTTTTTCATACGCATAATAGCATATTTGTTAGCATCTCTTTCGATAGGTTGCATAGAATAGAAAGAATACTTATCAGATTCGCCATTAACATAACCTTGGAAGTTCTTTTTCCATTTGTATGCCCTACTAAATCTTCTTACCTTTTTACCGCCATAGCAAAGGTGATGTTGGAAAGCGTGTCTGCCTTCGTGAAACAATGTGGCCATACCAAAGAATCTTAGGTTGTTTTCATATACAAATTTTGAATTAAGCTCAATAGTGTTGCTACTGTTCAAAAATTGACCGTTCATATTTGGGTTTTCTTCCCATACTTTTGCAACAACCATACATGCTGGTCTACCAAGTTTTTTTGCTTGGATATTCTCTAGTTTTTGGAAAACATTAAGTCTTTTTTGAGGATTTAGTCTTCTCCATTTTCTTTCTTTGAATTTGTTATAGGTAAAAAATCTAAAAAACATATTTTAATCTCCTGCTTTTATACTAACATTTTTTTATTTAATAGTCAAAAGATTTACAATTTATAATAAGATTTTTCATTTTTCTGTTTACATTTTTTGGGTTTTCAAGTATACTTACCAAGCAAAAAAGAGGTTTGTTTAATGAAAAAATATAAAAATGATATTATCAACATTTTATTCATTGTCTTAGGAACTGTGGTTATGGCTTTTGCCTTTAACGTCTTTTTGTTTCCTAATGACATTTCACCAAGTGGATTCTCTGGTCTTTCTGCTATTTTGTCTATACTACTTGCCCAAATCGGCATCAATATTCCAACATCAGTAATTTATTTGCTACTAAACGCAGTGCTATATGTCATAGCCTACAGACTCCTTGGCAAAAAGTTTGCCCTTATGGCTTTGATTGGCATTTTGTCATTTTCTGTTGCCCTAGAACTTATTGCCCTTATCCCACTGGTTGTTGAGGAGGACTTGCTTGTGTGCGCAATTTATGGTGCGGGAATTATGGGACTTGGCACTGGTCTTGTACTAAGAAACAATGGTTCAACAGGTGGCAGTGATTTACTTGCCCTAATTATCCGTAGTAAAACTCAAGTTTTGACTACAGGCCAAATAATGATGGCTTTAAATATCGTCGTTTTGGCTCTTAGCTGTATCACATACGGCTTTGGACCACTTATGTATTCTATCATAACATTGGCACTTTCTTCTGTCGTAACCGACCTTGTAATAGATGGCGCAACTGGTGTTAGAGCTTACTACGTGTTTACAACAAAGAAAGAAGAAGTTTGTGCTGCAATTTATCAGCAAATAGGCAGAGGTGTAACTCAAATAAAAGCAGAAGGTATGTATACTCACACAGAAAGAGACATTTTACTTTGCCTTCTAAACAAATACCGTGCTCCATTGCTAAAACATATCGTTCACAAAATAGATAATGAGGCATTTGTTTTCTGCACACCTGTTAGCGAAGTTATTGGCAGAGGGTTTAGCGTTCCAGTAAAGAAAAATAAAGCAAAAGAACTTGCAGACAATATCCATGCAACCACTCAAAAAGCAAACGAAACAAATACACAAGCCTCAGAAAATATGCCTCAAGAAAACACAAAAACAGAAAAAGAAACAAAACCAAGCCCAAGAAAAAAAGCCCCAACCACAAAAAACAAATGAGCAAACTAAAATAAACTAGAATATAAAAAAATAAAATGTTAATAATTAAAAAATTCAGTTTGACCATTTATCAATATATACAAAAAAACAGCGAAAACGGATTCGCTGTTTTTATTTTTTTGATTTACTTTGTTATGTGTTTTTAACCTACCTCAATGGAGCGTCACAGTTTTTGCATTTGCTAGAAGAAAAATCATTTGATGTATTACAATATGGACATCTTATTGTAAGTTCACTTTCTTCTGTATTTTGTGGCACATACTCTGGGCCTATCTCTGACTCTAAACCTTGTTGGGAAGTTGGCTCTTCTTGTGTAGGTTGCTCTTGAGGATTTTTATATCCGGCAACAGCTCTTTGAGTTGCGGCTATTTTTTCATTTAACTCCTCTTTTGCATTTTTATGTTCTCTTACCGCCCATTTACCATTTAGTACGATAAGGGTTGTTAATACTGCAATAAATATACCAACAACCAAGAATGCTACCCACATATTTTCGGCAAGAGTAGTTTTTTCAAGCTCATATAATCCGTTTTCAGTTTGCATCTTCACATTTCCTACACCACTTACTTTATCCCAATTTTCGCCAATAATTTTTACAGTAAATGTATATCTTACTTCGCCGTTTTTTGTGGTTTTTTTGAAATTAGAAACCTCGGCTGTTGGAACTGGAATAGCTGAATTTTCGCTATAGTCTACTTTAAAAGCAATCGCATCACCATATTTTTGTTCTCTATCAACTACCGTTATATGATATGTGGCCTCTTCAACGTGGATTTCTTCTTTTACATAATAAACGAACTCACCTGGGTGTTTTGATTGGTTAACAAGCATAACCAAGGCAAATATTAACGTAGCTACAAAAAAACCTAAGAAAAACATAATGAATATGTGTAGGTTTCTTTTTTGTTTTGGTTCGGTTATTTCTTTTCCGTTCACGGTCATTCTGTTGCCATCGCCCAATCTTGTTGCTGACCTTATTTTTATTTTCATAATGTCGCTCCTTTTTTATGCTTTGAGTATAACACATTAATACAAAAATTAAAAGTTATTTTGGGTCTTATGTTTGCCTAAAATATTTGTTATTAAAATTAATTTTTGCTAAACTATACTTAGGAGAAAAAATATGTTTAGTATTTTAGTTGTTGAAGACGATGTAAACCTTAATAAACTTATGTGCTCTGTTTTGACCCAAAACGGATACAAAACATACCCTTGTCACAACGCAGATAAAGCACTAGAAAGATTTGGGGACAACTACATTGATCTTGTTATCTCAGATATAATGATGCCAGGCAAAGATGGTTACGAACTAGCAAAAGAAATAAGAACAAAAAATAGCGAAGTTCCTATTTTGTTTGTTACTGCAAAAGAATCTATCGAAGACAAAGAAAAAGGCTTTGATATCGGCATAGATGATTATATGGTAAAACCTATTGACCTCAGCGAACTTATGCTACGTGTAAAAGCCCTTCTTCGCAGAGCTAAGATAATCAACGAAAGGCAATTAACAATCGGCAAGACAAGACTTGACTATGATAGCCTAAAAGTTCATCGTGACGGCAAGATTATAGAGCTTCCACAAAAAGAATTCTTGATTTTGTACAAGCTCCTTTCCTTCCCTGACAAAATTTTTACCAGAGCCCAAATAATGGAAGAGTTTTGGCCAGGAGATAGCGACAGCTTGGAGCGTACAGTCGATGTACATATCACAAGAATAAGAGAAAAATTAAACGACAACCCAGACTTTGAAATAATCACTGTTAGAGGTCTAGGATATAAGGCGACAATAAAATGAAAAACAAAAACCAACTAAAAGATAAAAAATCGCAAACTTGGGTATTTACACAACTAGTAGGGTTATCTTTGCTAACTATCGTAATGTCAATTTTGTTTTTGATAGTAACTACTGCAATATTTAGCCAATTTGATATTTTTAACCTAAACGCCCTTGTTAATAACGGATTTTTCTATGTAATCATATTTATAGCGTTTGTTATATCAACGGTTATTTCTATCTTTATCCTAAGGGAATTTTCAAAACCTCTTAGCAATCTTTCGGACGCAGCAATGCAAGTTGCCCAAGGGAATTTTGAGATCAAACTAGAAAGACCAAAAAAACGCAACGGCAAAAGCCCTAAAAAATCTGAAATTGATATGGTTTATGATAGTTTCAACAAAATGGTCAACGAACTAAAACAAAACGAAATGTTCAAAACTGACTTTATCTCAAACGTATCACACGAAATGAAAACTCCCCTTGCAACAATCCAAGGCTATGCGACTTTGCTACAAAACGAAAAACTAACAAAAAAAGAAAAACAAGAGTATCTATCTACAATAATCACAGCAACAAAACAGTTAACTACTCTTACAACCAATATCCTAAAACTATCTAAACTAGAAAACCAAAGCATCTTTATTGAGCCTAAAGAATACAACCTTGCAGAACAAATACGTAGAGTAATTTTGTCACTAGAGGGACTATGGAATAGCAAAGAGATTGACTTTAATATCGACGTTGACGAAATCTCTGCAAAACTAGATGAGTCTTTGGTTGAACAAGTATGGAAAAACTTAATAGAAAACGCAATTAAATTTTCACCTCAAAAAGGCAAAATAGATATCTTGCTAAAGCAAGACGAATCTCATATAATAGCCACCATAAAAGACAATGGTATAGGCATGTCAGAAAACACCAAAAAGCACCTGTTTGATAAATTCTATCAAGGCGACAACTCACACTCAAAAGAAGGCAACGGCCTTGGTCTTGCCTTAGTAAAAAAGATAATAGATATCCACAACGCAGAAATAACAGTCGAAAGCGAAGTTGGTATTGGCTCAACCTTTATAATCAAATTCAAAAAATAAAAAAAGAAGTGGCAAATTCCACTTCTTTTTTTTTGTATTATAATGTATTTTCTTTTGGAGTTACACTAAAGAATGAAACAATCTCGTCTCCGTCTTTTATAACTATAGAAAATCTTACATTGTTACCATAACTTGTTCCTGTTTTCATCACGCTGAAATATTCAGTTGTATTGATAACATAACAATGATTTGTTTTGTCCAAATAATACTCGCAACTTCCAGCATCAGTCCACTCTATTGATTGAGGATTTACGCCATACTCGTCACAATATTTTGTTACGTCCAAAACAGAGCAGTAAATGTCTTGCATAACAAAGTTTGTTGTAACCGCTCCATCAACTGTAAGTGTATATGAAATAGGAATATTTGTTGTCAAAGAGCTATATATTTTTTTATCAACAAGTTCTGACTCTAACTTGTGAAGGGCGTTTTCTACAGTAACCACGATAGAATATGTCTTTCCATCTTGTAGTGATGTAAGGAAGGTAGAAGGAATAATAATGTTATAATCAGAAATTTGAGCTTCACTAGCATCTAGAGCAATAAATGAGCCGTTATTTATAAATTTACCATCAACACCACCCTCAGCATCAAGAACTTTTGTTTCAGCCTCTGTGTAGTGAGTTTCGGTTTGGTTGCCTGTATTTTCAAAAGGAACAAGTACATGGCTTTTTTTGTTGCCAATAATTACACCATTATTTGTGCAATTAATTACTTCATGAATATTTTGAACTATGGTATTTGTTTTGTATGTGTCATTACCAAAGAATATTCCGATAGAACCTGTAGTTGTTACATCTGCATTGTTTACACAATTTCTAAAAGTAACTTTTCCATCTGTTTTTGGATAACCACCAACAAAAATTCCACTCCAACTTGAAGTTGAATTTATTTTTGTTACGTCCATTGTGCAATTTGTTATATCAAAAGACGCATCGTGCATAACGTGACTGATAAACGCAGATTTATTTGTTCCTTGTTGATTAATTGGGGCGCCGTTTGAATCTATAGTAATATTCTCAAATTTTGTTGTATCTCTACGTGCTCCTTCATTATAAACGCCACCGCTTGTATAAAAAGCAAGACCTACAACACTGTCTGCCAAAGAAACATCTAGGTTTTTAATTGTTGTATCTACTATTATGTTAAATATATAACCTGAAGGAAAGTTGGTTGGGTTTACATTAGAAAGTTTGTAATTTCCCTCATTATCATTTGTAAAAACATTTGTTTTTGCTCCGTCTAGTACAAATGAAGAATAACCAGTTGCGGTAATTACTTGGCTATCAAAGACGATATCATTTATTAATCTAAAATATTGTTTTGAGGTTTCATAAGTCCAAGTTTTTACACCACTTTTCTCAGCGCTTACTACATTTACTGTAGCATATCCAGTTGTTTTAACAACTTTGTCATAAGTGTCTGAACTAGGGACTTTTGTATCTCCTTGGTAATAATCTACTTCTTCGCTACTTGTAAGTGCAGAAACAGAATCTGCCATTTTCTTGAAATGCTCTTCGGTAGAAATAAGATATGGATTTTCTTGTGTTCCGTTACCACCTTTTGCAATTAGTGTAGCGGTATCATTTTTCCAACCTTTTAATACCCATTGTCTAGCATAACCATTTTCATCTTCTAGAACAGGCCAATTTGTTTGGTCATTTAAATCTTTTTTATCAATCTTCTTTACAACATTTTTTGTAGAAGAATCGTTATCTTCATCAAAAACCAAGGTATAACTAGAGTTTTCTTTGTCTCCATCGTTATTGCCACAAGCCGTAAACATGCCTGTGCAACATATTGCAGCCAAAGAACCTAACGCTATCTTTTTTAGAATATCCTTTTTCATTTTTACCTCCTAAAAAATTCTACTTTTATTGTACATTTTTTATTCTCTCTATGTCAAATTATTTATATATATATTATGCGTATAACTTAATTAAAATATCAATCTAAAATCTTCCCCTTGTGCCTAAGCAAAGCTTTTTTTTATAATTAAAATAATTATTCTAAACTTCATTGTTTGATTTTTAATAAAAAGTATATTATAATAGCAATATCGCAAAGCAATACAAGATTATGTTTTTGTAGTTCAATGGATAGAACAGTCGCCTCCTAAGCGACCGATGCGGGTTCGATTCCCGCCGAGAACACCACAAAAAAAACGCCTCAGATTTTTGAGGCGTTTTTTTTGATTAAAAGAAAACCACGGCTTTTATATTTGATAAAAATATTGTGCTGTGGTATACTGACCTTGGAATTTTTGAGAGGGAAAAATTATGAATAACAAAAAGAACATTGTTGCTTTTGGGGAGATTATGCTAAGGCTTACTCCACCTGATTATACAACTATCGCCCAAGCTAGAAACTTCATCGCAAATTATGGCGGTGGCGAAGCAAATGTTTTAGTCTCACTATCACATTTGGGCCACAACACTGAGTTTATAACAAAAGTACCTGACAACCAACTTGGCGAATCTGCAATAAAACACCTAAAAGGCCACGGAGTAAATACAGATCATATCGCAAGGGGCGGATCTAACCTTGGTATGTATTTTGTAGAAACAGGTTTTGGTGGTAGACCATCAAAAGTTTTGTATAACCGTAAATACTCATCTGTTACTACTATTGAACCAAAAGACATTGATTTTGACGAAGTGTTTTCTAACGCTAGTTGGTTTCATCTTTCTGGCATCACTCTTGCTCTTGGCAATCACACTAGAACACTTGCCTATAAGTGCCTTGAGTACTGCGTAAAGTACGGCGTAAAAGTTTCTTTTGACTTTAACTACCGCTCTAAACTTTGGGATAATATTGATAGTGCAAGACCATATTTTAAAAAGGTTATTCCTTTTGTTGACGTATTGTTTGCGAACCATTTTGATATTCAAGAGATTTTGGAAGTAAAGCTAGACGAAGAACCTTCAGATCTTATAACAAAGAAAATTGAACTTTCTAAAAAGCTGATTTCTCAAACAAAACTAACATATGTGTTTGGCACTGATCGTGTCGTTCACACCGCCAGTGACAACTCGTTGTCTTCATACTGCATAGATAAAAAAGGCAACTACCATAGCCACGGACCAATTAGATTTTCTATCTATGACCGAATAGGTGGTGGTGATGCTTTTGCCTCTGGAGTTTTACATGGTCTAATCAAAGATTTTAAAAACCCAGAGTACGCACTAAAGTTTGGCCTTGCTACATCTATACTAGAGCATACTTTGTATGGCGACGTTTCTACATTGTCAGAAGCAGAGGTTGAAGAGTTTATCAAAACCAACGGCGACGCCAGTATCCAAAGATAATCATAAAAAGAACCTAAAACATAGGTTCTTTTTTTTATTTTTTCAGTTTTTGCAAATTTTGGGGTATTGACAGTGGGCTTTGGTTGGGGTAAACTATTATTGTCGTAAGACAATAAGGAGATATTAAATGTATTATACTAAACAAAAAGGTTTTGGACCATTTAAGCGTTGGGCTTTGATGGAAAAGGTTACACCTAGACACAAAGAGGAAGAAGTAAAACTAAGAAATGGCTTTTTGTACACAGAAGGTGGCAAAAGACCTATCAGTTCTGCACAAATCACTATTGACAAAGACGGTTTTATTGTATTTGAAGGTACAGGCAGAACTTCTGTTAGGGCAAAATCTTTTGAAGCATATAGTAATGGATATGTATTTAGAACTGACGAAGGCACACAAGGTTATATAGCAAGAAATGGTAACGTTGTAAATCCAGTTCAAAAAGGATATACATACAAAGATGGTGCTACTGTCACTGGCGTTGAAGTAAGTGGCAAGACACTTGTTTTCCAAAAGGTTTCTAACGATGGAAAAATCTTCTATACAGTAGGCGACGCTCTATCTGGCCTTGAAGTTTTCCCAGGAAAATATACTAGTTATTCTTTTGGTGACAGAGAGGAAGGAATCCTTGGCAAATTTATTATCCTAGGCAATGCAGACGGAACAAAAACCATTGTAAACCATGCTTGGGCTATGCTAGGCGAAAACATCACAAAATATGCAAAGTGCGATGAAACTTTGTATTTGCTAAGCAACACACCAAAGAATCCAAACGGCCACAAAACAGTGCTTGAAGGTTACCCTATAGCAACTGCAACTACTGGAACACCTACTTTGAAATTTTTGCAATATGGCGTAACAGAATTTGACATAGATTATAGAGAGTTGATCACATATGATGGCAAACTATCTACAGTATATGACGTTTCACCTTACGAAAAAGGTTCTATTATCCCTAGATTCTCTAGAGAGGGTAAGATCACAAACATTTCACCTATGTTCGACGAACATGATTTCTATACATTAGAAAAAGACGGCGAAAAAACAGTTCTTCTAGAAAATGGTACTCCATGTAACAACCCAGAGCTAAAAGGCCTAAAATCTATCGGCGAAAGACATGGTTTTGCTTACGTTGTAGATGTAGAAACTAAAGACGGAGTAAAACACGGCGTTGTTAGAACAAAAGACCTTTCTACACTTGTTGCTCCTCGATATGACAGAATAAAATTTTTGGGAAGAGATGAAGACGAAGAAAAACTTTGTCTTGCAACTTTTGGTCAAACATTTAGAATAGACAAATTTACTCCTGCATGTATTTCTGGACAAGAAACAATTTATACATCAGAAAATTTAGTTCCTCTAAACCAATATGAAAAGGCACAACTAATCAAAAACGAGCCTTACACTCTATATGTATCAGATTCTGTTGATGAATGCAAAGTTCTTGACCTTAGCGGAAAAGATAACAGACCAGTTGCTTATAATGCAGCAGTATATGCAAGTAAACAACTTGGAATTCCTCTTCCATCAAAAGATATTGAATTTGTAAAAGATTGTTAATAAACAAAAAAACACATATCACTTTTGATATGTGTTTTTTATTTTTCTAAATTGGCAAAGCATATAGCAAAAGCCCTAAAGATGCAGAAATCAAAATAATGATTATTGGTGACAGCTTTTTGTTTTTTACTTTTAACAAGGTAAAGTATAAAGTAGCAAGAATACCAAATATTACAATACCCTTCCAATCGATAACCATTTTGTCGCCGATAGTTGCAACATTGAAGATTGTGCTTATAATCATAGTAATTGAAGTAGCCAAAATAAGTCCAACAACAGCAGGTCTTATCCCACTAAGCACCCCTTGAACTCCTGCGTATTTTAGAATATTTTTTAAAACCGCACTAACTATAAGTATAATAATAAAAGCAGGAAGTACCACTCCTAGAGTGGCAAGAAAAGCCCCTAAGATTCCACCCTGAGAAGAACCTATAAAGGTTGCCATATTTACAGCTATTGGGCCAGGGGTTGATTCTGATACCGCAATAAAGTTCATAAAGACATCTTCAGTTAGCCAACCATTAGACAACACCTCTTCTCTCATAAGAGGAATCATACCATATCCGCCACCAAAAGAGACTGCACCAATTTTGAGAAAGGTTAAAAATAGTTTTAGATAAATCATTTCTTGCCCTCCTTTTTCTTAGGAGGTTTTTTAGTAGAAGATTTATTTTTTCTTTCTTTTTTATAATCGACCTTTTCAGAATCTGGCTTTGTTTCTTCTTTTTCTGTATTAGGCTCTATTTCTGTTGAAGTTTTGTTTTCATTTAATTTTTCAAAAATATCATCTAACTTTTCGCTATCGTTTTCTATTTCTTTTGATATAGCAGATAGTGTTTCTTTGCTTTCGGTTATTTTTTCTTGATTTAGTTTTGAATCTTCTACCTGCATATTTTGGGTTTGTTTAGCAAGTTTTCTTTTTGTAATTATATTGCAAATGTGATAGCTAAATAGTCCCACGATGCCACTAATTAAAATATAATAAATAGATGAAAATTTAACCGCAAATAACGAAAAACAAATCATAAGTATTGCAGTAACTGACAAGATGATTATTGGCAAAGGTTTTCGCTTGATGTCTTTTAACATCTTAACCCCTGCAGTAAATATCAAAAATGCCACGCCTACTTGAATACCTCTGAAAGCATACGCCACATACTCCAAAGACAAAAAAGCATCTAAAAATAGTGAAATAACAAATATAATAACAAAAGATGGAATACATACTGCAACCGTTGCAGCAAGTGAACCCCAAAATTTCGCCATTTTATAACCTATATATGTAGCACTATTTATTGCGATAGGCCCAGGCGAAGATTCTGCTATAGCTATCATATCCAAAAACTCTTCTTTTGACATCCATTTACGTTTGGATACAAATTCATTTTCTAAAAGCGCAATCATACCATATCCGCCGCCAAAAGTAAATAAGCCTATCTTGAGCATGGTATAAAATAGCGTAAAAACAATTTTTCCTTTTTTCATAGATTTTCCTTTTATGTGTTTATTGTATATTTTTTATATCTTCTTATCAAGCGTTTGACAAATAAAAAAACCACAAGGGTTTACCTTGTGGTAATTTTTTATTCGTCGTCTTCTTCGTATTCGCCGATACCAAACTCTCTTTTTATTGCTTGGCTATATTGTCTTACGTGTACTTTGGCTCTCATCATACGATAATTCTTTATCTGACTTGCTCTTAATTTCGGCAGGTCGATGGCGAGCATCTCAAAACCATCCCAAAAGAATGTCCATGCGATAATTGATATAAGTAGGTCAACAAATGGTTGGCCCCATACATACAATACTACAAATTCTAAAAGCGCTACTAACACACCTAAAAGAAGTAGCATTGATCCCAAAAGAATATTTTTCTTCATTTCCTTATTTTGGGTTACTATCCTTTCGGCATAGTGTCTTTTTACGGCTCTTCTTATACGTTTTTTATCAAAGTTGTCAGTTGGCTCTTCGGTATAGATATCTATAGAGATATCGTCTTTTTGTGGAAATTGTCCAGCAAACATCTCTACATACTCTATAACGTCTTTGCTTACCATATCGTAAGTTTTGAACGAGCATGGATAGAAAAAGTCTTCTAGTTCTTTTAGTCCCACGTTAATTATTGCATTGCCTTGGTCATCGTATTCGATATCTTCGGCTTCTTTCATCGGCGTACTTTTCTTTAATTTTCTTAAAGTTTTACTTCCAAACATAAAATATTTTTTTAATAAACTCCTTATGTCAATATTTCATTGACCACCATATTATACCCTTTTAAACATTTTTTGTCAAATATCCTAACATTGGGGCAATAGTAAAGGCAACCCAAAAGCCTTTTTGAGTTGCCTTATATTATTTATACAAAGTCGTTTTGCTTTGGTTTTGATTTAGATTTCTTTGAGGCTTTTTCTTTGGTTTCATTAATTACTGTTTTGATTTCTTTATAAAGTTCGTATGGATTTTGAACAGAATAAAAACTAAAAGCAGCTCCGCCACCTGCAGTCATTGGACTTGCCACACTACCAAAACTAATTGTGCCTGTATTTTTGCGGAATAATTTGTCTAAAAGACCAACCCCTACATCAATCGCACCAATCATATCAATATCAAGGCTTTTATAATCAACGCCAATTACACCACATCTTATGATAACTCTTTTGTTAGAGTAAGCATAAAATCTCTTTTTATAAGAAAGATATGTACAGAAGATAAGCAAAAAGTCTAAAACCACAACTATCGCAACTATTACAATTAATACGCCTATAGGTGCTACTTCTCCCAATTCGTCAGGAATAGTAACAGTCATAACGCCAAAACCAACAAAGAATAATGTAAATATTATTGCGCCTAAAACACTAGACCAAAAGAACTTGAACTTATTTGGCTTTAATACTTTAATAATTTTTTCGTCGCTATCTAAGATATTGTCAAATAGATTTTCCATAATTATTCTCCTATTTATCTGGTTAATTATTTTGTTGTCTTATTTCTTTTTAGATTCTCTTTGCTCTCATCAACAACCTTATAATAAGAAGGAAGGCTAAGCAAAACCATCATTACTACAAAACCTGCGCCTGGCAAAAGAACTAATAATAAATAGAACCATTCTCTGCCACTATCTTTAATTCTTCTTATGGTACAAGTTATGCCAGGAATTACTGTACAAATAAGATATACTATTCCTATCCATTGATAAGCTATCACTCCTAGCAAAGCAATAATTACATTAACCATTGTCGCATACCAAAATTCTTTTACAGATGTTAGCGACTTAATATCAAATATTTTAACCCAAAAATCTCTTACGGCAAATCCCACATCTACAAAGAAGTTTCTTTTGCGGTTGCTTTCTTTACTCTTTTTCAAAAGCATTCTTTCAATTTTGATTTCTCTTTCGGTCATCTTTTTTCCACACACTGGGCATGGCTCTTTTAAATTTTTAATTTCGTTTCCACATTTTGGACATTTCATAAGTAGTTAAATTTCCTTTTAGTTGTATTTGTTGCAATATGGACATTCTGTGTCATTAGTGTTTTTTACATAAACACCGCCACAACCTTCGCACTTGATAGACCTTGCCTTGAAGGTCTTTTTTTCAAAACCATATATTGGCTCTTCGGTGATTTCAACAGCTGAGATATACCCAAACCTAAATAATCTGCTCACATATTTTCTGGTGCGCCTTGGTGACATTTTTAGCTTTTCGCTTAGTGACTGATAATCTGTCACACCCTCTTGAATAAGTGCCCAAGTTCTTTTCATATTTCTTAGTCGTCGAAAGTTTGTCCAGATAAATGGTAAACCATAGAATCCTGCAAACACACAAACGATTGAAAATACAAAAGTAACAAGAGATCTTTTTATATCAAAGGCAGACAAAATAATCATTGGTATACACGCTACAAACATCAGCGAAATAAGTATGCCAACAATCAAATTTAGTTTGATCTTTTTGTTAAGTTGATTCATTAATTTATTCCTTTTTACAATAGGTATTATATCATCACTAAAATATATTCCCAAACGATTTTGCACCATTGCCAAAAAAATTGCTTGTTTTATTTTTTGTCCCTATCCAAACTATTGCCTCATAAATCTTTTAACTTTCCACTCTAAAAGCATAGTATCTGTTTTGCTTTTTCATAAAAAATTACGTAAAAAACTCACAGTTTATTTTAGATGAAATAGGCATAAAAAAAATTACTCAAACATGCCGCAAACAGCACCCCTAATCAAACCTTTATTTTCGACCATAAACTTAATAATTTATATGTCACGAATTTTCATTTTTATTAATTTTGTTGACAGATAAAAAGTCTCTAAAGTTATAACATTTTTGCAAATAAACGGCAATAAAATATTTTTCAATAAATAGACAATTTCTACTCATCTTACCCCGCCCCTTTAGCAACGGCCAAAAAACCGACCATGTGGTTTTGTTTCTCAAAAATTGCTTCACTTTTCCCCCGCAAATTGTGAGTCAATTTTTAGCCCAAATTATCACAAAAACCCCGCCGAACGTTTGGTCTGATTTTTTATAAAAAGCCTATATTTAGGCGTTTTTTAATAAGACCAGACGGTCGGAAATGATTTTTTATCATCAGAAGAAAAAAGTGAGAAAACCACCCTAAAAAACACCTCAAAAAATGTTGCAAAAGTGCCACTAATTTTTGAACAAAAAGGATTGAACTTTTAACTTTCTTAGTGTATAATGTTTTTCGGCAATAAAAATATATTATATATATTTTTAATTATTTATCAAAAGTTAACAATTAGTTAACAATTCTATTTTATACTTGCTTTGAGCGAAAAGCAAAAATGGAAAAGGAGTCTAAAAAACTATGGCAAGAAAAGCTAGAGAAATCAGCATCATTAATAGTTATGTTATTTGCTTTAACGCTAGAGAGAATTTGACCTTTGACGTGGGTGATAAAAGAAACTTTTTGTCACTACTAAATGGGCTAAAATCTGACGGCTTTGAACTTCTTGCCTACAACTTAAAAGACAGGGCTTTTTATCTTTTTGCTTTTGATATCAAAATGAGCATTGACACTTTGCTTAGAAAGATTGCAGTTAGATTTGCAAAAAGCTACAACCAACGCCATTGTCGCAGTGGTAAAGTTTTTGCTGATAGAGCGACTACTACCCCAGCCCAAAATTATGACGATGTTATTTCTATGATTTTGAGGATACACGAACTTAACGATATTCAACCTACTAAGTTTTGTAGTTTCAAAAAATACTTTGAAGATTCTAATATTGACCAAGCCTTTATTTTAGAAAAGTTTGGCTCTGAAGAAAACTTCTATGAGTATTCTAAAAACAAAAGCAACGTATCAACTGACTCTTTACAAAAGAAACTTTCAGACAACGAATTAGAAGAATATATCTTCAACACATACAAACTAGATAGTGAAGAAATCAAAAACTTATCTACTCGCAAAAAGGAAAACTTCGTAACTAGTTTGATCAAACTAACCAAAGCCTCAGCTAGACAAATAAGTAGAGTTACTAGTTTACCTTTGAGATTCCTTTGGGACTTGTACAAAAAATCTTCAACAGAGGAAAGGAAAGATGGAGAAGCAAGATAACAAAACAGATAAAGATTTGCCTTTAGAAAAAGTTAATAAGTCTACTAAAAAATCATCTACAAAAAAGCCACCTCAAAAAACTAACAATAGTGGCAAGAAAAAAGAAATCGAACTTCCAAAGTTTGAGTACAAAAAACTTATCAATGAAGATGATGTAAAAAAAGAAGACTCTTTATCTAAAGTAGATGAGTTAACTACTAATTCTATAAAGACAGACAAATCTAAAAAACTAAATAAATCTAAAAAAGAAAAAGCCAAGGCAAAAACAGATGAGCCAAAGCAAAAGAAAAAGTTTAACAAAAGATCTTTTGTTTCTATGTTAGTACTTTTTGTTTTGGGTATCAGTTCGGGACTTTTTGCTGGTAATTGGTATGCAACAAACTTTATAGCAGGACCAGCTACCGACTATAGTTTGTTTTCTGAAGTAGAACTTAGAGCGGGTAACGACAAAATTGCAGCAGACTACGCAAACAAAGTTCCAACAGCAGATAGTGCATGGAAATCATTTATCGCAGCAGAAAAGAACTTTTACTCTGCAGATACATTTGATATTTTGACCAACGGCGTTGTTGATACTATCGTAAAACAAGATTTTTATTCTAGAAAAATCTACAACGGCGAAAAATTTTATTTTGAACAAATAAGTGACGGTATGGTTGCGGTGGCTAGTAAATATGTTTATGAGCCATCTAAATATATCTTGGAAGACAAATCAACACACATTGTTTGCTCAAAGGCAAAACTTAACGGAACAAGAACTATTAACGATTATCTTACTTGTGATTTTGGCTGTAAGCATGGCAACAAAAATGCTTATATCTTTAACACAGATTATTCAAGCAAAACAACTACAATGACAGAAGATGAGTTTATTGAGGCTCTTGGCGGCAAGACTCTTAGCCCTATCTCTTATATAGTCTCTGACAAAACCGTACTATCTTGCGGAAAGTTCAAGGTAGTTGGCAGTGGAGACGACACTAGATATACATTTACTATGAACTTACATAGTGGCGCTTCTGTTCTAAACTATGTTAAACAAATGAAAACCGTAAGTGGTTTGTCAGATTTTCCTACATTTACCGAAGTCGTTTTTAACGTTAGCCTTCAAATGCTAGACGGCAAGGTAATGTTTGATTATATATGCATCTCAGAAAAATATAGCGTTCCTTATGGTTCACTTACACCTAAATGTACAGGAACACTACACCAAAGATTTTTATTTAACGGGGATTATACAATTCCTGCTTAGGAGAAAGTTATGAAAAAATTTCTAAAAGGATTGAGATACTTTTTGTGCTATGTGGCAATAACGCTATCCACAGCTGTAGGCGTGGTTGTTTATCAGTCAAATAGTGCAGGTAGTGTTAGCAACGGAAATTTAGCAGGTTCTACCGTAGGACAGGTAGAAAATAACTTAATGGAAGTTGTTACAAACTTAATGGACCTTGAAAGTTTTAATGTAAATAGCTCTGTATCATTAACTGATACCACAAAGCCTTCTTCAACACCTATTGATATTGACTTTAATATCGATATCAACCTAGGCACTGGGTTTTCTTCTATAGAGGCTGATGGTGTATTTGATATAGCACTAGACAACAAAACTTTTGATGTAGCAATTAGGTTTGTAGATAATACTTTCTATGTTTCTGCACTAGACCAAGATATTCAGTTCACAGCATCTGGACTTGTCGAGGGTATTGGCGGCGTACTAGCACTGCTTGATGTAGACCTTCCACTAGACAGTAGCCTTATGGAAAACTTTGACGTTACTGCACTTCTTGGATATATGGGTGAGTACAAAGAAGTAGAAACCGAAACAGGATATAATATAAACCTTGAGTTTATGGGTTATGATATAGCAATGGTTTGCGACAACTTGTTTAACTTAAACTCAGTAGTAATAGAAAATATGGCTATTGAAGGGTTTAAAATTGACCTAAACTTAGGACTTGAAACTTATGAGCAAAAGGTTGAAATCACAAAACCTCAACATAGCTTTATAAATCTTGATACAGTAACAAGCCTTGTTAATATGACTCAAGATGTTTTAGAAAACAACTTTGTTATGGCAGATATCTCTGCAAGTTACGAAGGTATAAACCTAGACTTTAATGCTAAAGCAGATTTTTCAGACAACTTTATTATGAGTCTTACAACTCCAGCTTTTGACGGAATTAACTTCTCTTTCAAAAATGGCAGTTTGTATGCAAACGTTGGCAACCTAAAAGTTAAAGGAAGAGCTGCCGATATATCTACAATAATTGATTTCGTAAACGGAGACTTGAGAGCAAATATCGAAAGCATCTCTCCAGAAATTGTAGAAACTATCACCTCTAAGACAAATGAGATTACTTCATCTATCTCAAACGAACTAAAAAATATAGATGCAAATAAGCTTCTTGATTATATAGACTATCTAACAATATCAGATAACCAAATCATTATTGATATACCAAGCACTGCCAAAGTTGTAATAGATATTGAAAGTGGTTATATTACTTCAATTACTGCAAACGCCTATGGCGTAGATCTTACAATAGATAATATATCTTTTGAAAAACAAGCTATCGAAATTAACACAAATGACTTTGTTGATTTTGACAAAGTATTCCCAACTTTCAAAACTTTTGTAAACACACTATTTACAAAAGGTATCAGTGGTACAATGACATTTGGCCGTGGAAACAAAACAAACTCTCTAAACTACGGAATAAGATATACAAACCACTTCGAAACAAGTTTTGATACAACTATATTAAACAAAACAGTTTCTGTAGTTTCAGACAACTCAAAAGTTTATTTGATGGTAGATGGCATAAAGGTAAATGTAGACCTTGCCGAATACCAAACAATTATTGATTACATAAACGAAACCTTTAATCAAAACATTTCTTTGCCTAGCTTTGAGATGCCAGAGATTGACCCATACACAATGGTTGTCGGGGCTATCTCTTCTATAGATTATCTAAAAGCTATTGATAGTGGCATCGAACTATCTATAGGCGGAATTGTTATCCAAATTATTTCAAACGAAAACTATATCCAAACGCTAAATGTAAAATACAACGATTATTCATTTGCTCTAAATATTACAGGTTACGGCGAAGTTGAATTGTTTGACATAGACAAAGACGACTACCTAGTATTTAGCGATCTTACAAACTACGTAGACAAAGCAACAAGCTTTGCAAATAGCACAAGCTTTAATATGCACCTTGGCATTATGGCAGACATAAATGGCACAGACATTACAGCGATGGCAGACGGAAGAGTTGGACTAAACGGAAATGTAGAAGCAACCGTTACTACTACAGTTAATGATTTTGGCCTAGATTTCTCTATGGCTTTGACTGATGATGCTTTGGGCCTAACATATGACGGACTAAACGTTTATGCAAAACAATCATCAATTGGTGCTCTTACAAACATTATCAAAAACATTGTTCCAAATTATGTAAATATTGATAGTTTGCTACAACAAAATAATATAGACCTTGATAAAACACTAAGCTCAGACATTAAACTTCCTGCTATAGATACAAAACAACTTATCTTAGCAGTAAAACGACTAAATCTTAACAAAGATACTCTAACAGCAGAACTTGACTGCAGCGAATTCACTTCAGGCGAAAAATCAACTGCAATTGTCGTTGTAAGAATGGTAAATGGCGGATACGAACTAAGAATAGGTTTAGTATATAACGATATAGTTATTAATTTGTACCTAAAACTTACTTCTACAGAAGACTTTACAGCTTCTATTCCAGCAGATGCAATCGATGTGGAAGACTACTTAAATCTTGTAGAATATATGCACAATACAATCGATAGCAGAAATCTAGCACTAGACGTAACTGCAACAATCGACCAAACAGAAATTGTAGCTAAAGTTCTTGCAGACTTTAGATCTACTCTAAAAGTTAAAGCAACAACAGAAAGTTTGGGTAGCAAACTAGATGTTGTTTATGCAAGTGATATAAACAAACTACTTGTTACATTTGGTGATATCAAAATCTCAGGCAAATCTTCTGACCTTGCAGATATCCTAAACTTTGTAAAAGTAGACCTAAACAATGCGCTTTTAACTTATGGCGAAAAGGCTTTGTCAAAGGTTAACTTTGAAAGTCTAACTCAAAGCAAAGATACAACTATTACATTTGAGGATATAAAAGATATCCTACACTCTATCACATTTGGTGATGACACAATTAGTTTTGTAAAAGATAACATTGTTGTTACTTTGACAATTACAAACAAATCAATCTCAAATATCAAGTTTGCTATAGATAATATCGTAGTAAATGTAGGTGTTTCAGACAATACCCAAGCAATTACATACACAACTGCAGGTTATAGTGCATTTGAAAACATCTTGGATAATCTAAAAGCAATTACAAATGTTGCAACCTCTCAAGCTTTTGGCGGAAAGGTAACTATAACTTACAACAAAGATAAAACTTACACAGGAAACCTAAAAGTTAACTACATTAATAATGTATTGAGCGTTCATGTAGATTCTAACGTCTACGACCAAGATATATCTATTGATATTATTGGCTCTATAGTTTATGTAAAACTAAACGAACTAAAACTTCAAGTTTCTTGGGCAGAAAGATATGCTCTTCAAGAATATCTAAATTCAAAATTTGATTTACAATTAGATATTGATGCTATATTCAATATGGCAAAAGGCGTTGCAAGTTCTACAAAAGACTTTAGCCTAGACAATATCAATATCGACTTTATCTCAAACTTTGTAGCAAACAAAAACGGCCTTGACATTACAGTAAGTGATATTCCTGTATCTCTTGGCATCGCAAAATACGGCGACACTGACAAAAACTATTTGTCTTATATCTCTGCAGGTTATGACAAATTTGACATTTCAATTAACGAAATGACATTTGGTCAAGACGCAATAGTAAATAGCGTAAACGCAACAGAATATCACAAGTACACAGACTTTACAAAATATTTCGACGAGATAGAGAGATTGATCAACGCATCTAAAGATAGCGCAACAGACCAATACACTCTAAAAGGCGGAATCAAACTATACAAACTAGACGCAAACGGCAATGCTCTTGTAACTGATGGAGTTGCAGATGAAATCACAATCTCTATTAATGATTTGAAATTTGACGCAACCAAGAACACCTTTATTGGCGGAATCGATGCTAAAGGCTCTGGCTCACTATACGAAAGTTACCTTTCTGGCTATGACCACAGCTTTGATGCGGCATATGATTATAACTTCATCTATTTTGATTACAACGGCCTAAGAGCTAAGTTTAGTAAACAAAGTAACAGTGAGTTTATCACCACTCTAAAGAAAATGCTTCCTACATATCTTGGCGACACTCCGCTTACAAGACAATTAGTTTCTATATTTGATATGATTAGGTTTGACACTATGGGTAATATGTTATTCAACCCAGTAAAACTTGACGTAACATACAATATGATAGAACAATTTGCTCCTATGCTATCTACACTAAAATTAGAAGAAAATGGCAGCCTAACTATTGGACTTGACATCTCTACACTAGACCCAACATTTAAAGAAGAATTGCTTTTGAATGTATCTATTGACGAAAGCGGTAGACTTGCTCTAGTTATAAACAAATTCAAACTAACAAAAGATCTTGCTATTGACTTTACAATCTATGTAGACACTGCAAGTACCTTTACTGTAAATCCAGAGGGCGACTATCTTGATATGACTTCTATTGGCAAACTTCTTAGCGATTTTGATAACACAGCCCAAAAGACAACTACCGACAACGAAGTTTATAAACTAAACCTAAGTGGTAGCTTCCACCTAAAGATTGCAGTAAGCTTTATCAAGATCAACGAAGATATCCCATTTAAAGCACAACTTATCATCGATAGAAACAGCAATCAATTAATCGAAGCAAAAATCGAAGTTGATATGCCATCTATTATTTTAGTTACCGATGGTTGCTACTCAACTCTATATCTAACCAATAGACTAGAGGGCGAAAATATTTTGTATATTGATAGACAAGGCAAAGACCCTCTAAAATCAAAATACAAAGTAAGTGAGCTTGGCGCTAACCTACTAAATGTTATTTCTGATATTACTGCAATATCTTCATCAACCCTAGAAACATTTATGACTATGGACATCAAATATATCGATGGCCCATCTAAGGCAGAAAATGTATTGAAAGATTATTCTTGCGTAACAGGAATAAATACAAGAGATTATACTATTGGCCTAGACCTAAGACAAATTACTCGTATGGATATGATGCTTGGCTACTCTGCATCTAACCCTACAGGAGTTGTTATCCATTCACAAAACAACGCTTTCTCATCAATTGATATCAACAATATAACCTTAGAGGCTATATCAAATGTATTTATTTATGTAAATGGTACAATCGACCTTACAAAGATAAATCAAACAAGTGATATTATAGGCGAAATCGAAAACCTTGACGCTACACTTTATGGCTCATGGGGTGATGGTAGCTTAGTTGCTGACTTTATCGAAAATGGTGGTAGCAACGTTCCAAACAAAATGGGAACAACTGGTAGAAGCTTTACTCTTCCTGTTCCTGTAAAAGAAGTTGTAAACGGCAACACCTTAGAAGTTTATAAATTCCTTGGCTGGAGCCTAAATAGTGACGGTAGCGGAGAGCTTTATAACGGCAAATATATGTTCGAAACAAGTTCTCTTACATTCTACGCTGTATGGGAGCTAGATACTGTCTACACAAGCAGAACAATTAATTTTGTTACAGAGTATCTAATGGCAAATGGTATCGATAGTAAAGTAGAAAACAATATATCATCTATTACAAACTATAATGGATACGACATCTCAAACAGCTTACCAACTATAAGCGACACAGTTACTATCTACTACGAAGACGAAGGCGTATCTATCACATATAGATATGACGGTTTATTTAAAACAAGAACAGTAAATAGTGACGGAACTATTGTCTATAGCGACAAGTTTGATCAAACAGTTATGCCAAACGAAGATTTGACATTGTATGCAAGTTTTGTGGAAATCGACAGAGTTTATAAGAGAAAACTTACTATCTTAGATGAAAGCAAGACTTTGTACGAAGGTTACTTCGTAGAAGGCGATGTTATCGACATCTTGAGTTTGGTTGCATACAAAGATACAACTAGATGGTATGATGATTATGACGCTACTGCTACAACAAGATACACCAACGAAATCTTAACAGTTGACCTTCCAACCACAATGCCAAGAGGAAATGACCTATCACTATATGTTAGAAATAAGTATACTATTACTTATACTTCAAACTTCGGTGACAAAAAGACATATACTCAAACAGATTATCAAGGAGAACCTATTTCTCTTCCTACTCAAACAAGTTATGAAAATATCGTATACAAAGAAGAAAAAGATTCTGACGGAAATAAGATTCCAAACTACCTATCAACATTTGTATATGAAGGTTATACATTGAGTACTGATTCTTCAGTTGCAGTACCAAGCGTTATTCCAAGCAAAAACGCAACATATGCAGCAAAATGGTCAAATATAACTACAAGTTATGTAAAAGTTACCTTCTCTTCTCCTTGGGTAAAACCAAGTGCTTGGTGGTTTGGTTGTTCTCAAGAAGTGGCGCCTAGAGGAACTCTTGTAAGATATGTTCTAAACGGCTCAACTCTAAACAATACAACCCTAAGCAAAAAGACCTCTATTATTGGTCTTACTGCAAACGAAGACGAAAACATTTCTGACTACTGTGTATATAAATATGCTATAAAATATAAATTCTCTATTACCGTATGGAATAAAGAAGGCGCTAAAAACCACAACACAGGAAGTGCAACAGCAAAGAGTTGGACAATTACTGGCGATACAACATTCTATGGAGAATGGGAGTGCACAGGCATTGTTTAATAAAACAAAAAAAGACTAGAATTTTTCTAGTCTTTTTTATTTTTTTTAACTATCTTTTGCAACTATTATCTTAACAATATCTTTATTATATTTCATAAAAAAACGCCCTAAGATAACTTAGGCGCTTTTTTGTTTATATTATTTCTCTGCATATTTTTTCTCAAAATATTTGATTAATACTTTCTTTGCATTTTCGCTATTTACATAAGCAAACCATCTAATCTCTGCTATTGGTTTTAAAAGTCCAGTTTTGCTGTCAGTTTCGTTATAAACAACGACTTGGTCGCCCTCTACAAGCCTTGTATAAGGCGGTTTTGGGTTTGGCGACTTATTTATCAAAGCATATTTACACGAAAGCCCTAGGTCATTGTGAACCTTAAAAGCAAAGTCCAAAACCGTACTATTTTCTGGAAGGCGTATATGTTCTCCGCTACGGGTTTTTACTGTAATATATCTTTTTGCAATATCACCAATAATGTTGTCATCAATAAGGTCAATCTCTGAACTATCAGTTGTTCCGTTACGCATCAAAATATATTGTTCCATAGTCATAGCTGTTATTCTATATTTGATCAAACTACGATCTTGAACAATAAGGTAATGAAGGCCGTATCTATCGTTCTTTTCGTATCCTATAACCTTTAGGTCGTCATTTAGCACTCCTGCGTCAAACATTTCATATACTAGGTGAAATATATTGTCTTTGGTATTTCCATTAAAAATAAAGTATAGTTTAACAGTAGGCATACGGTTAAAAGAGTTACGCCTTATGTGTTTGATAGAGTTTATCTCAAGGTGCTTTTTCATACGTTCGCAAAGACTATATAGAGTATCCCTTTCAAAAATGATTTTGCTATAAGAATATTCTTTTTTTGCAAAGTAATTGTTGGCCTTATAGTTTATATTATCACAAAGGTCATTAATATGGCTTACACACGAATCAAAATATCTATTGTATCTACCACAAAGGTCGCCATACAACTCTCTATTTAGTATTTTGTAGCACTCATCTTTTAGGTTGTCATAAAAGTATTTTGATCTCAAAAGATATGCTAGAGGAATTATCCACTTTTGAGTTTCTTTAACCTTTTCTACCTGCTTATATTCGCTAAAAGTTTCTATCGTGCGAAGGTTGTGTAGTCTATCGGCAAACTTGATATAAAAGGCAAGTTTGTTTTGTTTACCAAAAGATATTAACTTGTTAAAAGTTTGGTCATCAAGGCTTTCTTTTTTGAAATTTTCATCATAAAAGATATCTTTGATTGAAGTTTCGTTTTCTTCGATTGCGGTTACTGCATCTACAATATTTGCAACGTTTTCATCAAAAGCTTCTCTTATCTCAGAAATTGTACAACCACAATCTTCTACTACGTCGTGAAGAAGTGCTGCAGCTATCATTTCGCTGTCAAAGTCTAGTTCGGCCAAAATCTTTGCTACGGCTACGGGGTGGCTTATGTATGGTGTGCCGTCTTTACGCATTTGGCCATTATGTAATTTTTCGGCAAGGTTGAAGGCGTTGACAACATTTAGTATACCTGTCGATTCGTTCCTTTTCAAAATCGCAAGTATATCTTCAAAATCTTGCTTATAATCTATCATCTTCATCTCCATATGAGCCATCCCTTATCATACGGAAGAAACTATCATCTTCGCTATTTGATACCTTTGCAAATCGGAACATATTAGCGTCCAAAGTTTCTTTAACAATGTTTTCTAAGCTATCGCTTATGATTCTTTGTTTTTGGAAATCATTAAGGCCGCTTGGGTTATCCATGTCCTCAAGGTATAGATTTTTGAACAAAGTAATTAATTGGTTACTTTCGGTTTGAACGTTTACTTCGCTTATATCAAGAGACAATCTTTGGTAAAGTTCTCCGTCTGGTATTTTGAATAACTTTTCGCTCATTATAATATATTGAACGCAAGGCATCTTTTCTCTACCACGAGCAACAGAGTTAACTGTTCCTAGTCCACCAATATATTTGTTATTGCTAGGTGGGTTGTTTAAAATAATCAAACAATGGTCTTCTTCTAGATTGTTTTTCATTAAAATAAATATTTGAGCGGCAGAAGATTCCAAAGTTCCAGTATACTTTAGCTCTTGCTCCATATAATAATCAACTTTTTGCTTTTCGCTCTTTAGCATAGATAGGTATTTAAAAGTTTCTTCCATTTCTTTTCTGCTATCAAAAAACTTAGCAAAAACTTTCAATCCATCTTTTTCTTTACCTTCGCCAAGAATAGAGATAATACCATATCTTAGGATATTGGTTGATCTGTGCACTCTACCTTTGTAAACGTTGGTGTCATAATAATATAGTGCGTACTCTCCCACAAATCTAGTGTCGGCTTTTGTTAGTTCTCTCTTTTCGGTAGGGGTGATAGGCCCTGTCAAAAACTTATCTATATCAATGCCATACGCCCTTTTTAATTTCAAAAGAAAACTAGCAGATGGGTCGCTGTTTTTGTTTAGATAATTGTTTACTGACGCAGGAGAAACCCCCGTATCTTCAGCAATCTTCTTTTGGCTATATTTATCTGCCAAAACTTTTAGATTCGATGTAAAGTAATTTAGTTCGCTCATATATTTATCTCCTTTTATGATGTTATTTTACACGACCAAAACCCACTTTGGCAATTAAAAAAACCTAAAAATGATTAAAAATACTAAATTAATTAAAAATTATAAATTTCTTTTTTATTTATATAAAGCGACAACAAAATAAAAGATTTAGATGAGCTTGTAAATGTTGAAATTAAAAAATCCAAATTGCAATTTGCAATCTGGATTTTTTAGTATAATACAAATTATTTTTTTGTAGACTTTTTGGTTTTCTTTGCAGGTGTCTTTATTGTTGGATTGTCAATCTCAACAACTTTCATTTTGTTATCACAAAGACCATACTTAACCTCTGTTATAATATTGTCAATTTCTGCTAACATTTCAACAACGACATCTCCGCCCGGAACTGTGATTTCTACAACAGAACGGTCTTTGCCAAAAACTATGCTACCTATTGGTTGAATCTCTTGATATGGCTTGATATAAAACTCCAATGTCACAGCAAAAGCTTTTTGGCTAATTACTTCTTCTACAACTTCTCTTTTGATAAAAATAATTGAAACGCCTAATGCAATAGCAGCCAAAATATATCCATATTTGAAAGCCGCTCCGGGACCACCCGCTATAACTGGCCCAATTAATGCTCCTAAGATCATAACCGCAGCAAATGCCCAAAGACCAAAAGCCCAAATAGAAATATTCAATTTGCCTTGAGTTTTTTTATCTGTTTTTTTCTTAACTGTATAACCAACCCCTTGGACATCTTCAATGTTTCTTGAAATTTTATTTATTCTACTTCCGTCATCAGAAAGCAAAATAAGCCTTTTATCGGTTATTATAATCTCTGTTTCTTTTTTCTTTTGGTCGCCAGAATCATTATCGTCATAAAGCTCTGTAAAAGCCCATTTCTTTTTGATTGTTTCGCCTGAAGCTACTTTATTATAGTAAGATAATGACATATAATCATCTTCAACTATTTCACCATTTTTGTTTTTAGCCTCAGATTTATCATCAGAAGTTGTAAGTTTTACTTTGCGCTTTTCAGCTAAAGAATCTTCTTTATCATCATCTAAATCTACATCTACTTCTTCAAGTTCTTCATCCTCTTCTATCTTATCATATTTTTTTGCCATAGTTTTCTCCTTTTATTACAAATAATTGTAACATTAAACTTAGAATAAGACAATAAAAAACACATAGCTTTTGCTATGTGTTTATATATGTTTATTGTTTATAAAAGATTTTTTGTCGCTTGTTTTTGCGATATGTTTGTTTAGAGTTATTTGTTTAGTTCCTCTAGTTTTTTGATAATGATTGGTTTGATAAAATCAATCTTTGCAGTGCCTTTTGTGGCTCTCATTGTTTGACCAATAAAGAAGTTCATTACTTTTTCTGGCTCGTCTTTGTAATCAGGTACTGCTTTTGCATTTTGAGTAAATACCTCTTCGATAGTTTTTGTTAGGCTGTCTGCGTCAAATGTAACTATCATACCAGATTCTTTTGCAGTTTTACGTGCGTCTTTATCAGAAAAAGCCACCATTTCAAATAGTTCTTTGCCATTGACACGGGTGATAGTTTTGTCTTCTACCATAGTCATAATATCAACTAGGTTGCTAGAAGATATAACGTCGTTTAGGTCTTCTGATGGTTTTTCTTTTAGTTTTCTAAGCACTTCGGTCATAACCCAGTTTGAAACGACTTTTGGGTTATCAAAACCTTTCAAGCACTCTTCAAAATATTGTGAAATGTAATATTCTGAAGTAAGGATTTTGCTATCGTACTCAGGAAGTCCCAAAGTTTCTACATAATATACTTGTCTTTCTGGTGCAAGTCTAGGAATTTCTTTGCGGATATTTTCTACGATATCTTGACCGATTGCCACAGACAAAATGTCAGGGTCTGGGAAATATCTATAGTCTTGGGCTTCTTCTTTGCTACGCATAGTAAGGCTCTTGTTGTGGTTGTCGTCCCATTTACGAGTTTGTTGTTTGATAACTCCGCCTTCGTTTAGAACGTCCATTTGTCTTTGAGCTTCGTATGTGATTGCTCTATGAACCATTTTAAATGAGTTTAGGTTTTTCATCTCAGTACGAGTTCCAAATTTTTCGCTACCTTTTGGTTTGATAGAAAGGTTAACGTCACATCTCATACCGCCTTGCTCCATACGACAATCAGCGATTTGACCAAAGACAAGGTTTGAACGAAGTTTTGTCATAAACTCTACTGCTTCTTCTGCAGAAGAGATGTCTGGCTCTGTAACTATCTCAATAAGTGGTACGCCGCCACGGTTGTAGTCGATAAGTGTTCCGACTGCGCTATTTACGTGGATAAGCTTACCAGCGTCTTCTTCTAGGTGGATACGGTTAAGTCTGATAAACTTACCGCTATCTAGTCTTATTCCGCCGCCTAGACAAATTGGTTTTTGAAGTTGGCTGATTTGGTATGCTTTGCAAAGGTCAGGATAGAAGTAGTTTTTTCTTTCAAAAACTGCAACTGGTGAAATTTCGCAACCCATACAAAGACCAGCTTTTACAGTAAGTTCTACTGCTCTTTTGTTAATAACAGGAAGTGTTCCTGGAAGACCAATACAAACAGGGCAAACATTGGTGTTAGGCTCTGAACCAAAAGCATTTTTGCAACTACAAAAAACTTTTGTGTTAGTTTTTAGTTCGGCGTGAATCTCAAGGCCGATAACTACATCATAATCCTTCATTATTTGCTCTCCTTGTAATTTTTGTGAATATAACTTGCTATGTCAAATACTGTTTGTTCATCAAACTTTTTGCCGATAACTTGCATACCAAGTGGAAGACCATTTTTGCCTGTGCTATAAGGAATATTAATAGCAGGTACACCAACTAAGTTTGAGATGATAGTAAACATATCTTCTGCATACATAGCTGTTGGGTCTTTTTTAGAATTTACTGCAAATGCTTCGCCAAAAGTTGTTGGCATAATGATAGCGTCTACCATTTCAAAAGCTTTTGCAAATTCTCTAGTTAAAGCTTGTTGAATTCTTTTTGCTTTTACATAATAAGCATCGTAGTACCCAGAAGATAATACGAAGTTTCCTAGCATAATTCTTCTTTTTACTTCTTTGCCAAAACCTTCTGTACGGCTCATTTCATACACATCACCGATAACCTTTGCGTCTGGGCTACGTCTTGTGTATTTTACGCCGTCAAATCTACCCAAGTTTGAAGTTGCTTCTGCTGGGGCGATTATATAATAGATAGGTAGTGAAATTTCATAACCTTTGATGTCAATAGTTTTTACTATAGCACCTTGGCTCTCTATCCATCTAACTAGTCTGTCAAAATTTGCTTTGTATTCGCAAGATTCTAGTAGTTTGTCAATTTCGGCTACAACACCAATAGTTTTGCCATCTAGAGCAGGTTTAATATCTTTTAGATAACTACCTACTGGCTCATGGCTACAAGTAGTATCGTTGATATCTTCGCCTGACATTATTTCCATAAGTAGTGCTGCATCTTCTACGGTATGAGTAATAGGTCCGATTTGGTCAAGAGAACTTGCAAACGCAATAAGACCATATCTTGATACCCTACCGTAACTACCTTTGATACCAACAACGCCATTTAGTGATGCTGGTTGTCTGATAGAACCACCTGTATCGCTACCTAGAGCCGCTGCGCACATATCTAGTGCCACTGCCGCTGCGCTACCGCCAGAACTACCACCAGCAACTTTGCCATCGTCAAAAGCGTTTAGGCCTGGGCCATATGCTGAGTTTTCGCAGCTACTACCCATAGCAAACTCGTCCATATTTGCTCTACCGATAATTACTGCATCTTCGTCAAGAAGTCTTTGTACTGCAGTTGCGGTATATTGTGCTTTGTGATTTTCTAGAAACTTTGATGCACAAGAGGCAATCTTGCCCTCGTACATAATGTTGTCTTTGAGCAAAATTGGTACACCAGCAAGGCGACCTACTTTTTCGCCTTTAGCAATCTTTTCGTCGATTTCTTTTGCCCTATCTAGTGCGTCTTCAAATTTTTCTAATATAGCCATTTTGTGGCTGTATTTGTCCATATTTGCAAAGTAATATTTTACAAGTTCAACGCATGATTGTTTACCTGCTTTTATATCCTTTGCGATATCTATTAAACTTTTTGCCATTATTCTACTACCCTTGGTACGTTGAAGCACCCCTTTCTTTGTTTTGGAGCGTTGATCAAAGCCTTTTCTTGAGACATAGAAGGTCTGATCTCGTCTTCTCTTAGTTCTGTGATAGGCACGATATTATCAAAGATATATTCGCCATCAACTTCAAAACTTTCGATTTGGTTAATCATATCTAGAGTATTGTTAAACTCTGGCAAGAAGTTTTCTAATTCTTCGTCGCTAAATTTTAGTGCAGACAAATCTGCCAAGTGCTTTATATCGTCAATTGTTAATTTTTTACTCATGATAAAATCCTTTCTTTTATTATGGTCTGATTCTGTCTGGACCACGGAAGATAAACATTGCTTCTCTAAGGTTAGGAAGGTCAAGAAGTAACATTGTTAATCTGTCGATACCCATACCAAAACCACCGTGTGGAGGACAACCATATTTAAAGAAGTCAATATATGATTCTCTCATAGTATCTGGGTCGATACCTTTTTCTCTAATTTGAGCTTCTAGCACGTCAGCTCTATGCTCTCTTTGAGCACCACTTGTGATTTCTACGTCTTTGTAGTATAGGTCGTATGTCTTTGTGTACATTGGGTCATCTTCTTTCTTCATAGAATAGAAAGGTCTAACGCCTGTTGGATATTCTTTTACAAAGAAGAATTGGTGACCGTTTTTCTTCATCATATATTCGCAAAGTAGTCTTTCGGCTTCTCTGTCTAGGTCATCGCCTTCTTCTAGTGGATAATCGCACTCTTCGTCTAAGATTTTGTAAGCTTCTTTCATAGTAATACGTGGGAAAGGAAGTGTAGGAACTACAACATCAACGCCTAGTTCTTCTTTTACTCTGTCGCCTAGCTTTTCGGCTACTAGTTTGATACCAGCATGGATAAGTTCTTCTTCTACTTTCATAACGTCTTCAACGTCAGTAACTCCTGCAAATTCTAGGTCAAAGCCAGTAAACTCTGTAGCGTGTTGTTTTGTGTGTGAGTTTTCTGCTCTGTATACTGGAGTTCCGATAAATACTTTTTCAAAGCCACCAGCGATAGCCATTTGTTTGTAAAATTGTGGGCTTTGGATAAGGTATGCTTTACGCTCAAAGTATTTTACTTCAAATACACCTGCACCACTTTCACTTTCGTTACCGCTGATTGTTGGGCAGTGAACTTCGATAAAGCCATTGTCGTAGCAGTAATCTCTCATACCTTTCATCAAAGCTGTTTGAACTTCGAATACAAGACGTTTTTTGCTATCTCTTAGGTCGATCCAACGATAGTCTAGTCTTTGGTCGATTGAGCTTTCACTGTCAATTGGTGAAATTTCTGCTTTGCTTTGTACAACAACTTCTGTAGGCAATATTTCTTTTCCGCCTAGTTTTACCCATTGGTTTTCTACAAGCTCACCACAAACATCTACATATGAGTCTGTAGTAAGACTGCTAAATATAGCAGCAATTTCTGGGCTCTTTTCTTTTTCTACTGTGATTTGAACTTTTCCAGAGCGGTCTTTTAGTATGATAAATTGCATACTTTTTTGGTCACGGATTTTTTCGATCCAGCCGCTGATTTTTACCTGGCCAAGTTCCAAACTTGCGATACTTGTTTTCATAATAATTTTTTCCTTTTATAAACAATTTTTATTTTTTTAATTAAAAAAACACTTTTGGTTTTTATTGTCCCAAAAGTGTTATCAATTTTTTATTTATGTTAACTCCGCGGCAATAAAAACCCAACTATACTAAATTGTGTTATCGTTATTATTGTCGTTATTATTAACTAAAGTAAACATTTTTATATATCTCGTGTCCTTTTAATGCTTTTATTATAGACCTATGTTTTTATATTGTCAACCCTTTTTACACAAAACTTTATTTTATCACTATATCACAAATCTTTGGGCTAAAAAAATTTAGATAAATAACC
>JAZUBK010000044.1:0-13369 GCA_045638465.1 Clostridia bacterium
TGGCTACGATCCGACTTGTTTTGGATAGTACCACTATTTTGTAATACACCACCAATGTTAATACCAGCAATACCACCGATATATGTTGGAGTACCTGTATACAAATGTTGGTTACCCCAAGTAATATTGTTTGTTCCTGTAACAAATGATTCTAGGTAATTATCAAGAGATGCTTGAGTTGCCTTGTCATATGTTACTTCTGTTTGATCAATAAATCCATAGTTAATCGCAGCTATACCACCGGCAGCAATATCACCTTTGATATAGTGTAATTCACTCTTAGTATAAGCCTCAAATGAAGCTTCACGGATAAATGTTTCTTCACCAATAAATCCGAACAAACCACCAGCATAACCTGCCTCAACGCTTGTTGCGTTGTCTGAGTGAAGTGTAACGCTAGACATAATGTGAGTTCTTAGTTGAGCTACACTCAATGCTCTTGCGTTTACGTTATCTAAGCTTTCGCTTATAGCGTCTTCACCAGCACTCAAGAATGCTTGTTTTAGATCGATTACACCAGCGATACCACCAGCATAAGAAACATTTTTCTTCAAATATTGTAGTCTTAAATTATAGTCGCTAGAATATGGATTAATTCTTGCAGGAGGTATAATCAAAGCCCAAATTTCGCCAGATTTGATAATGTTTTGGCTACTAATTACGTCAAATGTTGAGAATGCAGAAACGTTAACGTTGATATTATTGATATAGTGCATATTATATTCGTCACCAGATACGATAATACCAGCAAGACCACCAACGTAGTTTTTACCAGATACTGCTGAATCCTCTGCTTTTACAGGTTCTATAGCAGCACCGATATTGATGTTGTTGATGTCACTTTCTACAGCGATACCAGTAAGACCACCAACAGCTACGCCGTTTGTTGAGTTTACAGATCTAATAGTAAGTGTTAGGTTTTTAACACCAACGCCATTTAGAACTTTAAACAAACCAAAAGCTGTGTTAGATTCTGAGTCGTCACTGATAAGAATATTTGAGATAGCAAGGTTGTTACCATCAAGTACTGACTTTCCGTTAATTGGAGAAGTATATTCAAAACTTGTTGATAGCGGAGTAAGTGTAGAGAAATCGATATTATTAACAAGTCTTAGGTTTCCAGTATATTTAACGTTTACATTTTCAAAAGGAACTGTAACGTTCAAAATGTTTTGGAATACCTTATTGTAATCTTCTGCAGAAGTTACAATTTGTGGGTTAATGTCAGAACCTTTTTCATATCCCAAAGCATAAATGTAAGAATAGTCTGCCTCACCGTCCATGCTATCAGCATTTGGTTTTAGCACTCTTACAGAAATTGCTACTTTGTTTGTAGAAATAAGTTCTGGATAACCGTAATCGTTTTGTCCATCTTCGCCTTCTTGTGAGCTTGTAGTAATAGTTTTCATTGCCCAAACTGCACCAGATTGCATACCTTCATAGTAGTTGTTGTTATCAAAACTGAATCCTGCAAATGTATCTTTGATAATAAATTCATTACCAACGCTTACAGTTGCATCTTCTTCGCCCTCACCTTCTTCACTCATAGAGTCATCGTTCATTTGTGAAATGTCGTAGGCTGGGTCATTTTCGTTATAGATTTCCTCGTTCTTTTCAATTAGGTAGTAGCACTTATTAACAGTTGCTTCTTCACCATTTTGAACGTCACCTGAAGAACTATTTACCCCGATAAATGGACCGTGAGTACTGATGCTTGATTTGATTTTGCTTATAGAATAAGAAGTATTGATGCTTCCTTCTTCTAGGTTGCTGAAAGCAAATCCACCAGCATTTAGGTTACCATATTCGGTTAGTGTTGAGTTGCTTGAAATGTTATGTCTATTTGCTGCAAATGAGTAGTCACCATTTAGACAAATATTAGAATAACAGTTTTGGATATATCCAGTGTTTGCATAAACAAATCCACCGATATTACCATTTGAGTAAACACCACCACCAAGTTTTCTGTTTGGATTGATTAGGCTTAGAGAAACTACATAGTTGTTTCCGCCGTTGTTAGGGTCTTTTGCAAGTTGAGTAAGACCTGTACCAGAAGCTTGGTTTTGGATTAGGTACTCTTCTTCTTCCCAACCAGCAGAATATGAGCTATATACTGCGCCTGAGTTTACTGCTACAAAACCGCCAGTTTTGGTATAGTTTGAACCATAAGAAGAAATTTCAAGTTGTCCATTACCAAAGTATGAACTACTGATTGTTCCTTCGTTTACAGCAGCAAAGCCACCAATATTACCAGAACCTTCTAGTTTGAAGATGGTAACTGGAGCTGTATATCTGTAAATTTGTAGGTTAGGGTTTGTACCGTTATAATCGTCAGCTTGAATTTCTACATACTCTACATAGTTTCTACCTACACGGCTATTTGTAATAACACCTGTTGAAGTGTTTTGACCTACAAGACCACCAATGTTAGCAGTTACTGCTGTACCATTTACTTGAACTGCAGTATAAATGTTGTATGTATAACCTAAGTGACCATACATTGTTTGTGTTCTGTCATCGTTTGAAATACCAGTATATGAATCATAAATATCTCTATCATATACAGATATTACATCACAGTTTGTAATGATACCATTGTTAACACCTGCAATACCACCAAAGTTGATTGTAGTGTAGTTGTTTAGCATCATTGGGTTTGCTTTGTTATTTGGAAGAGCAACAATTACGTTTTTGATAACTGCATTACTTGCTACTGAACTAAATAAACCAATGTTTATTGAAGAAGAAGACATAGATTCTGCATTGCTATCATATGCAAAGTTGCTTATTGTAATAACTTTGTTATTTCCGTCAAAACCAGCAATATTTGTTGCGATTGGGTTAAATGGAGTTGTAATATCAAGGTCATTCATCAAGATATAGTTTCCATTTTCAGCCATAGCAAGTAATTCTTCTACAGTATAAATTGGTGTTGGCAAATCATCTGTAGAGTCTACCATTACTTGTGCAACAAATGGGATTTGAATAAGTGCTGGATATAAGCAGTACTCATCAACAGTTTCTGCAAAACAAAGTTCGCCGTCGTTGTTGTAGTAAGCATATGCTTTAAGCATCAAGTCTGCGCTACCAGAAACAGTAGATCCGATAAGTGAGATACTAGCAAGACCTTCTCCGTCTCCGCTTGAGATCTTCTTAATATCGATACCAAATGGAAGGCTCAAAGCTCTGTTATCAAGGTTTGTAACCTCACCATTTTTGTATACATATTTCCAATAAGCAATAGTATTGCTTTCAGTCATTTGTCTAGATAGAACTGTAGACAATCTGCTCATTACACCAGTTTCTGCACAACCTTTCAAAGTTGCTTGAAGTTGTTGAGAACTTGAAATTGTAAACAATAGTTTGTTGTCTACTGCTTTTTCGATAATTGTTTCATCAATAACCGCATCAACAACCAATATATCAGTAGAAGCAGATACTGTTTCCATTCTGCCCTCTACAGAGATTGTGTAAAAGGCTGTAATTCTAATCTTGTCACCAGCTTGTGCGTTTTCTGACAATACAATTTGACCTTGTCTTTCTGCAATTTCGCTAAAGATAGCTACGCCTTCTGTACCAGTATCAATACCATGTTTGATAATAGTATAATCCATTGATACATCATAGTCGCCATCTACAATAGCTGTAACTGTTACAACGTCTTTTTGTAGTCCGCCACTTTCAGTTTCTCTTGTACCTAGTGCGATATAATTACGTGAAGTTTCAAAAGAAAGTGCTGGAAGATATGTTGTTTCAAATTCTCTTGTATAAACCTTTTCTGAACCATCTGCATATACAGCAGTAATCCATACAGGGAAAGAATCTAACTCATAAATTGTGTTACTTGTCAAAAGTTCAATATATAGGTTTCCATCAAATTCATAGATGTTTTGGATATCGATAATGTCAAGTGTATTGTTAGAATCTTCTAATACCTCATCAATTCTGTCTGTTACAGTGCCGTTTGACAATGTATAGTCTGTTCTGATGAAGTTTGATAGTCTATTTAGTTTTAGACCATTTTCGATTTTTTCTGCGTTTGTTCCAAAGATATATGACATACCAGAAGCACCTGCTGATTTGTCTTTGTACAATTGTGCAAAGTTAATATATGGCATAGCTTCAGGTGTTGTTTCTATCTTATAGTATTCTACACCAGCAAAGTCTGGGAATACATTTACACTAATAAGGCCTAGTTTTCCTGGAACAATCTTATCTACTGGTTTTTCTTGGAAGATATAGCTATCTGTTCCTGCAGCAGTGATTTCTGTTCCTTCTAGTACTCTATAGTTGTCCTCCATTGTTAATACAACTTGAGGAATTACCACTACTCTAACCTCTCTTACAAGGCTTGGGGTAGTCTCTGCAGTAAATCTAAATGTATAACCAACAGCTTGAGTGTAATACTTTTTGTTGTCGTCAACTTTTAGACAAAGTGTAGCAGAATAATTGTCAGTTCCCATCAAGAAAGTTGTTTCGATGTAGTTGATGTCAAACATAAAGCCTATTTCGTTAAGTTTTTGTTGACCTTCGCTTTCTGCACCACCAACAATACTATGTAGGATACCTGATTTGTTAATTTCTATGCTTGTTCCAATCTTTCTGATGATATTGCCTTTGTCATCAATAATCTCAAGGTTTACGCCATCTATTTTTGCATCAGAGATAAGGTCTATCTCTAGATATTGTGGGGCATAAGCAGTAAGTTCTTTACCTGAGTTTGGACTAATAACAAGGTCTGTAGCACCAGTATAAATTGAAAAGCTAAATGTCTTTTTACCATTTTCTGGAAGTGTTGAGAATGGATTAAATTTAAATGTTTCGTATGTTAATCCATTTACAGTATATCTAACATTAATTCCTGAGATGAAAGACAATGTTTGTTCGGTCTCTGTTTCCTTCAAAGCAGTAATAATGTCTGTTGTAGTATCGATAGAGATAAACTCTTCAACTCCTGCTGGAATTGTATATTCGATAAAGTAAGAAGAATTAACTTTTACTTTCTTGCCATGTTCGTCATAGTCATAGAAAGTTGGGAATAATTTTTGGTTAGTGCCTTTTTTGATATCAAGCACTGTATCTTCATCAAGAAGATTTGTTGTTAGGTTAGAATCACTAAACAAAGATACTTCTGAAACCTTAGGAATAATTACTACTGTGATTGTGCAATTTGCATTTAGGTTAAGTACTGATGTAAATGTCAACACAACATTTCCTGTACCTTTAACCAACAATACACCGTCTTCTTGAACTTCTACAATATTGTTTGCTGATGAAGAAACCCTCAAAGCAGATGATTTAATAGAACTTGGTTCCCAAGTAAATGTTAGCAAATCTTTAATCTTATATTCGTTTCTTTCTGGGTTTACTGAATGAGTAAGCAACAATACTGTATCTTTAATTTTAATAAATCTATCGTCACTTCTTGATGCAGAAACTTTGGCAGAAACTGCAGTTGGAGTTTGTTTAATAAAGTAAACATCTCTTTCCAATAGATTTGATTTGTATTTGATAACTGGGAATTTAACACCATTTTTGATGTTAAGGCTTGTACCTAATTGCCAGTTTGCAGCAGCAGCTGGATTAAATGCTGACAAGTTTGGTTGAGTTACTACGTTTCTAATAACTGAAGTGTCGCTTGTGTTGAAATAGTTGTTAACGTCTCTACCAACTGGGCTTTCGTAAGCAGTAGTAAAGAAGAATCTGATTACATTGTCTGCAACTGATGGTTTAGGAGCTGAAGCACTTGAATTTAGCAAACCTACAGCACCACCTGTTTTTCCTGCTGGAGTTTTAACAAAGTTACCTAGATAGTAAGCATCAGAGATTGATGCGTTTTGTTCCATCGCACCTGCGATACCACCTGCATAACTTCCGTCTTGTGCAGCAGAAGTATAGATTGACAATGTAGAATATACAAATTGTACATGGCTGTTTTGTGATAGATAACCTACTACACCACCCACATACATCTTGCTTGAGTTACCGCCGTTATAGATATCGGCTTTTTGACTAGATGTAAATGTAGATTGTTCTACAAATGATACTGCATAAGCAAAGGTCATTGTAGTTTGTTCCATAAAACCAACTACGCCACCAACACAATGTGTACCATTAATTAAGACATCTCCACCAAGGATTGTTTCTTGGTAGTTTTCTACTTTAACCAAATTGATCATGGCGCTTTTTGTATAACCAATAGCACCACCAACATTTTCAAAACCAGTAATTCTTGCACAAGAACTTGCAGTGTCAAGTACTGTGCTATTTTCTATTTTACCAACGATACCACCTACATTGTACAAGCCCTCTACACTACCAGCAGATGCTACATTATGTATTCTTCCACCAGCAGTTTTACCAACTACACCACCAGCTGCGGTGTCTCTGTTGCTAAGACTTGCACCATAAGGTCCGATATTTGCACTAACGTCTCTACCTTCGCTATTGATAGTTCCGCTAATTGTGTTGCTAATTAAGAATTGGTTTTCTTCTTCTGATCCACTAGCAAGGCCAGAACTTTCTTCTTGTGCATGGTATAGACCATATACACCATTGATATAACCCTCGTTATAACCAACCAAACCACCATAGTTTACTGCACATACGTTTGTATCTCTTACAATCAATCTACCATTAACTGGGTTTGCAGAAGTAAGAGCATCGATAATTTGTGCAACTTCAGCCATGTCTATGCTTTCTGATTCGCCAGAAGATGATGGAATGGCGCCTTGACTATATCTGATAGAAATGCTCAAGAATGAATCGCTATCACCAACAATTTCGTGGTAACCATCAGGAACACTTATGTCTTCGATTTCTTCTGCAGTATATTGACGAGCAAATACGCCATCTGAGTTGATTGCAAATGGAGCAAAGTTGTATACATAACCATAGTTTGCACCAACCATACCACCAACATTGATTGTACTACCAATCTCATCAGTTATAGATGCTTCTACAATAAAGCTTGTTCCTAGTGATACTGCACAGTTTAGAACCAAACCTCTATTTTCGGCAACCAGTGCACCAACAGCTACTAGGTTGTTATTGTTAGAAACAAGTGCTGTTGTTACTTGAAGTTCTACGTTAAATACAAGACCTGTAATTTCTGTATTTGCAAACAAACCAACATATTCTGCAGTTGTTGAGTTTAGTGTAAGGCCTGTAATTTTGTGATTTTCAGCAAAGATATCTTCGCCTGTTTTTCTATAATAAATACCGTTTAATGAACCTGAGAAGTTAGCAATTGGCTCCCAATTTCTACCTGACAAATCAATGTCTGATTTTAGCATATAGTGTTTTGTAGGAGCATTTTTGATTGCTTGTAGTTCATCGGCTGTTTCGATTAGGTATGGGCTGTTTAGCTTACCTGTTTCGATTGTTACATATATTGTTTCGTATACAAAACCTTCTGTTGGACTAAACATACTATCTTTTGCAAAGATTCTGATAAACAAACTTGTTGGGTCAGAGTCTTCAAGAGTTGGTTTAGAAATGATAGTTTTGTTATCTACTGTTACAATAGTTGCTGATGTTACTGGCACTAGTTCGCCATCAACATCATCATATAGAGAGATAAGCAAATCAGAAATAAATACATTATCTGGATTTAGTGTAATTTCTAGGCCGAATCTCTCGTCTTCCTTCATATCAAGAAGGTAATAACCTGTATTTACTTTTTCTAGGTTTTCAATGTTGATTTCTTTTACTTGAGGAGCTCTCAAAACTGTAACTGTACATACAAGACTTACTGAGCTGCCGTATTCTGATACTGTAACTACAATAAGTACTGTTGCCTCGTCTACACCTTTTGGAAGAGTTGCTCTATATCTACCTCTTGCACCTTCTTGAACTAGTATGTCATTGTTGTTTAGTAGTTCATAAGAAACTGCATTTTCGTCGTTGTAAATAGTAGCTGTTACTGGTGAGATTTCTGCATATACTTCTACTACAGAATAATCGGCATAATCATAACCTAGTGAATCTGAAGAATAGATAGTTGCTACATTACGAGAAAGTTTAATAGATCTTGTTGGAGTAAATACTGTAAGTTCAAAAGAAATTTCTTGAGTTGCTATATTGTATGCAGCATAACCATCTGCACCATAATAGAAATCGTAATATTGAATTTTTACAGTTATCATTGTAGAACCAGCGTTTTTGGTAGAGATGATACCTCCACTGCTGATTACTGCTACAACTTCGTCTGTTGAAATATATTCTACCTTGATTATACCGCTTACGCTAGGAGCTGTGCTAACGTATAGGTTGAATCTACCACCAGTCTTTGCAGATACTGTAAGTAGGTTTTTGCCAAAGTAGTCTGTTTCGGTAATTACTTGGCTAATGGTTGGGTTATCTACAGAAAGATGTGCAGATGTTAGAGGATCAACAACTTTTACTACTACTCTTTTTGTAAAGCCGTTCTTTGCTATGATAGAAAAGTCTGTAGTTCCGATGCTCTTACCTACTACAAGGTAACTAAATGTATCAATCTTAGTTACTGTTAAAACTGTAGGGTCGTACTCCGCGATCATACCTGTAATATCTGCATTTGCATTTACGCTAAATGAGATAAGTGTTTCGGTATATTCAGGACTATTTGCTTTGTATAGTTTTGCAACATACGCATCTTTGTCAAAGGTAATTTCTTTTACACCATAGTTTGCTGAGATATAGTATTCTGCAATAATAATCTCATCTTCTACTGATGGTGCACCACCCGCTGCATATGTTATAAATTCTTTGATTTGTGTAGAAAGGATAAGTTTGTAAGTTTTACCTACAGCCTCATCTTTTGCCTTTAGATAAAAACCATTGTTAGAAAGTATTTCGATACTTCCACTGGTTGTGTCTATCACATTACCTTTGATATCTGTAAAGATAAAGTCTGTCATAGCATCAGAATCTGTTGCTGTGCTCAAAAGTTCAATCTTTACATATTTGTTTATTTCGCTAACGCTTGTTGCTGAGTTTGAAGAAACGTTAGGAATAATTCTTGTACCAAAGTTTGATGTATTTTCTGTTGCAACGTATTCGTTGTAAACAGCCATTGTTTCTTGATGATTGATAGAGCTTGTATCTTGCTTTAGGCTTATTGCTTTAGGTAAAGCTGATGTTCTAACATTGATTGCTGTTGCATCACTAAATGTAAATTCTAGTGGGTTATCAATGTTTAGTGTTTTTACTTTGAACTTTAGTTTACAACTATCTGCGCTGCTCTTTGCTCTTACTTCAAATACCGCTTTGTTTTTGAAGCTGATTCCATCGATTGGAGTTTTTACTATAGCACCAACTTGTGCTACTTCAATGATGTTTGCGTTACCCTCTTTGATAGGGATGATTTCGATTGTTTGACTTGAGATAACCTCTAAGATAATTTGCTCTTTGTAGTAGTTAGCTGAGTTTGTAAACAATATCAAATCATGCTTATCTGCGATAGGTGCTTTGTTAAAAGATAATTGTGGACTTTCGATTGTTAAATCTTGGTCGGTCAAATCTTTTACAACGTTGATTTTAATTGTATATGTAATGCCTGTATTTGCAAGAGATATAACAGTTACTTCTAGGCAATCTTCGTCAGTAATTAGGTTATCTATTACATCATCTTGAACTGTCAAAAGACCTGTTTTATCAATTGAGATTGATGATGAATTATTTAGGCCATAATCTGTAATATCATAAATAACATCTTTTTGGTTAGTTACGTATGGAGTTTGAGGATAGAACTGTACGTAATCATAAAGCCTTAGCGGTGTGCTAGGAGAAACTGCAAGTACTGAATCGCCAAAGTCTATACTTTCGATAGGAAGAACAACTTTTACTTTGATCTCTTTATACACTTGGCTAGTTTCTACAGAAACTGCTTTTAGGATAAAGTAGTTATCTCCATAAGTTGGCTTTTTAGCTTTAATTGTAGCTGATGTACCTTTATCGCTATTTTCAACTCCTGTTATCTCTAGAGCCTCCGTATCACTGCATGTAAAATTAACCGCAGGGTTTATGCCTTTTACCCCTACAGTTTTTGCAGATACTTCGACCGAGTTGTCATAGCCGATGGTCAAAATCTCACTAGAATAAGCTGCAGACTTAAACTCGATGTCTGCAGAAGCAAATTTGCTCTCGTCACAGCCGACAAAGATACCGGCAAACGAAAGCACCAATACTGCCAAAATTGTAAATAACTTTTTCATAATCAATCCTCTCTTGTTTATGATTTTACATAGCATGTCCATAATATATATAATTATATAATTAAATTATATTTTATATTGGCCTCTATGTCAACAATAAAGGCACAAAAACTAGCCTTTTTGAGGACATTTTTTTAACAAAAAAAGTCTGAGAAAAACTCTCAGACAACTCTTTTTTTTGCAAGATATTTATTTTTTGTAGAAAGCCCACCTCGATAGTGTTTTTCCTCAAAGTTTTGCCTCAAAATTTGGCTTATTTTTTCATATAAGGCCGGGTTTTGTTTTTTCAACCTTTTTGATAGGTCAAAATGCACTGTGCTTTTACTTATGCCAAATTCTTTTGCTACTTTTCGCACGGTAGCTCTATACTGCAACAAATAGTGAGCTTCTTTGATTACTCTATCGTCAATACTTTCCATAAACTCCCCCAAAAATTAAAAATTACTTTTGGTAAAATTTATGCTACAAAAAGGCAAAATATGACAAAATATGTAAAATAAAAAAACCCCAAAAAAACTTGGGGCTTGTACAAACAAAAGATTTTTTAAAACAAATTATTCAGCGTCTTTCTTTTCGCTTTTGATAAAAGCTACGATATCGTCAACAGTCTTTAGACTAGCTACTTTATCATCTGGAACGCTAATACCAAAGTTTTCTTCTAGAGACATAAGCATCTCAATCATATCAAGAGAGTCTGCGCCTAGGTCTTCTACAACTCTAGAAGTTGATTTGATAGTTTTTGCATCTATGTTCAATTGTTCTGCAAGTAGTGAAATAACTTTTTCTGTCATAATTAATTTTCTCCTAAATTTTTATTATACGATTATTATAACACCTCTTGCCAATTTTTCAAAACATTTTTTTGATTATTTTTGACCAAAACTAAAATAAAGATTTGGGTCTACTTTTTTACCATCTTTTTTGAGTTCAAAGTGCAAATGTATTCCTTCTTCCACTTCGCCTTTTGCAGAATTATCAATAGTGCCTATCACATCTCCTGCCTTGACACTATCACCAACTTTAACCTGCACCTCACTGCTCAAAGATGAGTAGCAAGAAACAAAACCATTTTTGTGTTCGATAGTAATTGTAGTGCCCATAAGGTGGGTAGTTTCAATAGAAGTTATTTTTCCTCCTGCGATGGCAAAAACTTTATCCCCGACATTAGCTTTTAGGTCGACAGCTTTGTGAGCCTGCCACTGCTTTAGTGTGGAATTAAATTGCAACCTTTCTGCAGAATAATCTTTTAACACTTCGCTTTTTTCTAGTGGGTTTACAAATTTCACTTCTTCTGCCCCCGCCATAACTATAGAAGAAAAATCTTCGCTATTGTCTTTGGTTGCAAAAACAATAGTCCCTACAACAAAAATTGATAGAACAATTATAAGCCCCACAAACAAACTATCTTTTAACTTTTTTAAATTATCTTTCATAATCTCCCCCTTGCTAAATTGATTATTACCACCCGCAAAAATTTTATACTACAAACTTCCCATAATAGCAGGATAGCCAATCACTACGCCATCACTTTTTTCGGCTATTACTATGTTGAATTTTTTGTTATTAACGCAGGTATATTTTGGCAATTTTTTGCACATATAATAATCTATTTTTATACCTTCTAAATCTTCACTTTTTACATACTTTAAATCATTATTTTTTATATAATTTTTCCGCTCATTTTTTTGCAAAAAAACTTGCTCACACAGCACCTTTTTTTGCCCAATTTTTTTGTCTATATTTTGGCTTGAAAATGAGTATATTTTAACATCTCCCGAAAGCATACAATTATCATAATTTTCAAGCGAAATATCACCCTCACAAAAAACGCTATAACCCGCTAAATCTAGGCTTTTTAGCGTATCTAAAAAGCAAAAATCATTCCACATACAAAGGCAAAAAATCATAAAGACAATCGGCAAATAAATTAACTTTTTCATACATTTATTTATTGCCAGTTTTTTGAGAATAAAACATATTTTTTCAAAAGGTGTTTATACTATAAAAAAGGAGCAATTTTATGTCAAAAAAATGTATAAAATACGCTTATATTTTTGCCTTGATTTTTTATCTTATTTTGTTATTTTTTAATCTAAATTTTTCAAGCTTTTCTTATGCCGAAAACGACCCAAAAATTGTAAAATATAACGGCCCAATTTATCATCTTTTTACCCACTGTTTGATAGCCGACACAAGCGTTGCTTTTGCAAAAAATAACCCTATGCGAAAGCATTACGACACAGACTGCCTCACAGTTTTTGAGTTCCAAAATATCTTGCGAGAGCTATACGAAAATGACTATATTTTAATCAAAGCAAATTCTATTTTTGACCCAGCCAAAACTTATGGAACAAAAAAGACTCTTTACCTTCCCGAAGGTAAAAAGCCTGTTATATTATCTTTTGATGATGTAAACTATGACCGCAAAAAATCTGGAAAAGGCATGGTAGACAAAATAGCGCTAGACCAAGATGGTAAGATTGTCACTTATACCAATGCAATACAAGAGCCCTCTTACAATAACGAATTTATAACTATATTAGAAGACTTTGTTTCTAGACATCCTGACTTTTCTTTTATGGGAGCAAAAGGCCTTATCTGTCTTACTGGTTATGACGGAATACTAGGCTATCGAACAAATCAAGATAGCCCTGATAAAGAGTCCGAAATTGCAGCAGTAAAACCTGTAATTGCAAGACTAAAAGATCTTGGCTGGGAGTTTGCAAGTCACTCATACGGCCACTATCATATGAAAAAAATTTCTTTTGAAAAATTCAAGGAAGACGCAAATAAATGGAAATCAGAAGTTGAATCTTTAGTTGGAAAAACTGCAATTTATGTCTACCCGTATGGAGAAAGAGAAATATTAGATAGTGATGGAAATTTAAGCGCTAAACATCAATATCTTGAAAAAATGGGCTTTAGACTATTTTGTGGTGTTGGTGTTAAATCTTATTTTAGTTATCTTCCTAATCCACTCAATAAAAAGATTTTATTTATGGATCGAACACCCCTTGACGGCTATACCCTACAAAACAATTACACTGCTCTATCACACCTATTTGACATAAAAAAAGTATACGATAATGATAGAGATATAAAGCTTGAAGATTTTTGTATCTAAAATACTTCTTGAGGTTTTTATAAAATATCCTAAAGTATTGTTTGTATAA
>JAZUBK010000045.1:0-22496 GCA_045638465.1 Clostridia bacterium
TGTGCCAAATAAGGTAAAAAGCCAAAGTCATTATTTTATTTGCAAAAAAATGTGCTAATATGCTAATATATACATATAGAGGAGATAAAGATGGGACTATTTAACTTTTTTATGAAGGGTGTAGGCTTTAGTGATGGTCAAGAAAAGCCAAAAAAACAAGCAAAAGCATCTACTTCTGTTGTGCCTGAACAACCAAAAGATAGATATAGTAATTTTGAAAATGGCTTAGCCAATACTTTTGCTACGCAAACTGTAGATAGTCAATCAATAGATTTGTCTTCTGTGCCTTTTGGTACAACAGGCAAAAATGTTTTAATTTATGCACCTAAAGGCGATAAAGATTTACAACTACTTATCGAGTGTCTAAGACGCAAAGAGTCTTGTATTGTAAACCTTGGCGAAATGGATAATGTGGCGGCGGAAAAAGTTTTGGACTTTTTGAGTGGCGCAGTATATGCTCTTCGTGGTACTATAAAAAGACTTCAAGGCGATTTGTTCTTGCTTACTCCAGAGGGCGTAAATGTCATGACCCAAAACAATAATGTATAATTTTGGATTATTTTAGATAACTTTATTGGGCAACTGCTATTTGGCAGTTGTCTTTTTTTATATTTTTTAGTATAATACCACATAGGGAGAAATTTTTGTGAAGAAAAAGATAATTTTAAAATGCTGTATAATCTTCTTTGTTATAGCAATGGACCTTCTTACAAAAGTTCTTTTTAAAGAAAAAGACTTTACACTTATACCAGGGCTTATAGGTATAAGTTATAATACATCACTAAACAAAGGTGTTGCAGGTGGGTTTTTCTCAGGCTACACTCCACTTATAGTGATAGTAAGTATGGTTATGATAATATTTATATTCTTAGTAGATATCAAATACAAACCCGATAGCAAACTTTATAGTTTTGGTATTAGTTTCGTAATAGGCGGTGCAATAGGCAATCTTATCGATAGAATCTTCCTTGGCGGAGTAAGAGACTTTATTGTGTTTGAGTTCTGGAAGAGTTTTCCTACCTTTAACGTTGCAGACTGCTTTATTGTTATTGGTGTGGTTTTACTTGCTGTATATATTATTTTCTTTAGCAAAGAAGGGAAAGAGAGTAAATAATAACAAATGACTTTTAATATAACAGAAAATGATAAAAACAAGCGTCTTGATATCTTTTTGCTAGAAAAGTTAGAAGATAGAACAAGAAGCTTCATAAAAAACTTGATCGAAAAAGGCATGGCAACTGTAAATTATAAGGTTGTAAAAGCAGGTTATAAATTGTGTGTAGGTGACGTAATCACTGCGGAGATTCCTGAGCCTGTAGCAACCGATATTTTACCCGAAAACTTACCTCTTGATATTATTTATGAAGATAGCGATTTGCTAGTTATAAACAAAGCTCAAGGCATGGTTGTTCACCCATCAAGCGGGTGCTATAGCGGAACGCTAGTCAACGCTCTTATGTATCATATCAAAGACCTAAGCGGCATAAACGGAGAGCTTAGACCAGGCATTGTTCATAGACTAGACAAAGACACCGCAGGGCTTTTGCTTGTTGCAAAAAATGATTTTGCGCACGTAAGTTTAGCAGAGCAAATTAAAGAAAAAAGTTGCAAACGAATCTACAAAGCTTTGGTTTATGGTAGCCCAAAAGATGACAGCGGAGTGATTACAACTTACCTCAATCGCGGAACAAATGAACGAAAAAAGATATTTGTAGTAAGAGAGGGAGAGGGAAAACTTGCTATTACTCACTACAAAGTTTTGCAAAGATTCAAAGGTTATACTCTTATGGAGTACGAACTAAAAACAGGTAGAACACATCAAATAAGGGTTCACTCTAGTTTTATGGGCCATGCGGTAGTTGGTGACCCTGTTTATAGCAAGGTAGAGGATAAATTTGGTCTAAAAGGACAACTTTTAGTTGCTACAAATATAGAGTTTACCCACCCAAGAAGTGGCGAAAAAATGAGTTTTTCAGTACCTTTGCCAAAGTATTTTGAAGAAGTACTAAGCAAAATGAATTAATATTTTACATATAACGCAGTTTTGTGTTATGATTACTTTGAGGATAAAATAATGACTAAACAAACAATCAAAAGAGTAATAAATTTTGCAGCCTTTATAGCAGTTCTTGCGTCTACAGTATTGATTTTGATAGGCAAACTTTTGCCTTCGATTCAAGATGTAATGTTTTTGATTGCTGGTATTTTGTGTTTTGCAGTGTGTGTATTTGCAGGTGGTTTTTATGCCTTTTCTCGTAGAAATGGCGTATATATTGCCTTGCTTGTTATATCCATAATTGTTGCAATAGTTGTGATGATTATTCTTTAGGAGGAATAAATGAAGTTTTTTAAGTCGCCATACAATATAGTTATGCTAGTAATATTTGTTCTTGGCTTTGTTTTGATGATGCTAAATTCTTTGATTAGTATATTATTGCCAATCGGCCTTGACGTAATTGCTATTGGTATGCTTATGCTTGCAAACAACTTTTATAACGCAAACAAAGCACGTAAAGATATGGACGAAGTTACTGGAATAAAGCAATCTTTGGACGCAAGGCAAGTTTCTGTTGACGAAGATGTTTATGTAGTGCCAGAAGAAAACAAAGGCTTAGTTTTTAAACAAAGAGTCAAAAAAGGCAATAATACAATGTCTTTTTGTGTGTTATTTTCGATTTTTGCTTTTGTTATTATTCTTTTTACAGTTGGTATTTATATTGGATTCTAAAATCAAAAGAAGGTTTGAAATACCTTCTTTTTTATTTACAAAAATTGCCAAAAAGAGAGCGTTTTGGTGGATAAAACACTTGAAATAGTTTGACCATTGTGATATACTTACAAAGTACAAATGGTAAGCTAGAAAGTTGTGCTTATCAATCGAAGGAGAATATAGATGAAATACGAATTAAAGACATTGAAGGACAAAAAAGTAGAAATCGAAATTAGTCTTGACGCAAAAGAATGGGAAACAGCCATTGAAGATGCTTACAAAAAAACAAAAGGCAAATTTAATATCCATGGCTTTAGAAAGGGTGCGGCTCCAAGAAAAGTTATTGAAAAAACTTATGGACCAAGCATTTTCTTTGAAGACGCTATTGATGGTTGTTTTTACAGATATTATTTTGAAATATTGCAAAAAGAAACAAGCCTAGAGCCAATTGACGCTCCATCTCTATCAATCAAGAGTATCGACGAAAATGGCCTTGTTATCGTTGCAACAGTAGAAAACAAACCAGAAGTAACACTTGGTGATTACAAAGGTTTGACAGTTAAAAAAGATGAAGTAAAAATCGGCGAAAAAGAAGTAAAAGCTGAACTTGACAGAATGGTTGCTTCTCGTGCTAGATTTATCGAAGTTAGCGACAGAGCAGTAGAAAATGGCGATATGGCAACAATCGACTTTTCTGGTTCTATCGATGGCGTAAAATTTGAAGGTGGCACAGCTACTGATTATGATTTGGAAATCGGATCACATAGCTTTATCGACAATTTTGAAGATCAAATCATCGGTATGAAGATTGGCGATAAAAAAGATGTTAATGTTACTTTCCCAAAAAATTATCACGTAGATGACCTAAAAAATAAACCTGCAGTATTTGAAGTAACAGTTAAAGGTATCAAAACAAAACAACTTCCTGAACTAAATGATGAGTTTGCTAGTGAAGTTAGCGAATTTGAAACTTTGGCTGACCTAAAAGCTGATATTAAGACTAAACTTACTGAAAGTGCAGAACACGAAGCTATGCACAAACAAGAAGCTGACCTTATCGAGGCAGTTTGCAACAATGCAAAAGTTGACGTTCCAGAAGTTATGGTTGAACACCAAATTGATGACTTTATCAACGAATTTGAGTATAGACTAGGCTACCAAGGTCTAAAATTAGAGGACTACCTAAAATACCTTGGCCAAACAATGGAAGAACTAAGAGCATCAAGAAAAGAAGATGCTGCAAAATCTGTTAAAACAAGACTTGTTCTTGAGGCTATCGTAAGAGCAGAAAAACTTGACGTAACAGACGCTGATGTTGAAGAAAAATTCAACGAAGGCAAAGAAAACAAAAAGACAATGGCTGACATCAGAAAAGAGCTAAAAGGCGACCAAATCGCTTATATGCAAAATAGCATCTTGATGAACAAGCTTATGAAACTTTTGAAAGACAATAACAATCTTTAATAACAAAATATATTGGAGGTAAATAAACTATGTTAGTACCTATGGTTGTTGACAAAACAAGCGAAGGAGAAAGAAGTTATGACATTTATTCTAGACTACTAGAGGATAGAATAATATTCTTAACAGGAGAAATTAATGATGCTACTGCAAATGTAGTTGTAGCACAACTTATTTACCTAGAAGGTAAAAATCCAGACAAAGATATATCTTTATATATCAATAGCCCTGGTGGTAGTGTTTCTGCAGGTCTTGCAATTTTTGACACTATCAATTATATAAAATGTGATGTTTGTACTATTTGCGTAGGTCTTGCTGCATCAATGGGAGCTTTCCTTCTTGCTAGTGGTACAAAAGGAAAAAGATATGCACTTCCAAATAGCGAGATTATGATTCACCAACCTCTAGGTGGTGCTCAAGGTCAAGCTAGTGATATCGAAATCCAAGCAAAACACATTCAACACATCAAATCTAAACTAAATAAGGTTTTGAGCGAAAGAACAGGTCAAGACTTGAAGAAAGTAGAGAAAGACACTGATAGAGACTACTATATGACTGCTGAACAAGCAAAAGAATATGGTATTATCGACGAAATATTCTATAAGAGAAAATAATACAAGATTTGCTAAACCAACAATATTTTTAGGTTTAGCAACTTTTGTTTATGGCAATGATAAAAAAAGGAGTAAACAATGCAAAAAGAAATAAACTTAGTTTGTTCATTTTGTGGCAAATCTCAATCTGAGGTAAAGAGGTTGATTTCTAGCCCTAATGGTGGCAGCTTTATTTGTGATGAGTGCGTTGATGTATGCAAAGAAATAATTAACGACGGCAAAACAAAAGAAGTAAAACACGAGGCAAAAATTGATCTTCCACTCCCTCACCAAATCAAAGAAATGCTAGATGGCTATATCGTAGGCCAAGATGAAGCAAAGAAGGCTTTGTCAGTAGCAGTTTATAACCATTATAAAAGAATAAACTACAACGCTGAGCTTAAAGAAAAGAAATTGGACGAAACTCCTATTGAACTAGAAAAAAGTAACGTTCTTATGATAGGACCTACTGGTTGCGGTAAGACTCTTCTTGCAAAAACTTTGGCAAAGATACTAAAAGTTCCTTTTGCCTCAGCTGACGCTACAACATTGACAGAGGCAGGTTACGTTGGTGAAGACGTAGAGAACATCTTGCTTAAACTTATACAAAACGCCGACTATGATATCTCTAAGGCCGAAAGAGGTATTGTGTATATTGACGAAATTGATAAAATTTCTCGTAAGGGCGAAAATCGTTCTATTACAAGAGATGTAAGTGGCGAAGGTGTACAACAAGCCCTTCTAAAAATACTAGAGAGCACTGTGGCATCAGTTCCACCTCAAGGCGGAAGAAAACATCCACAACAAGAAATGCTACAAATAGATACAACTAACATTTTGTTTATTTGTGGTGGTGCTTTTGTTGGTCTTGATAAAATAATAGAAAAGAGAATAAGTGATAGTACACTTGGTTTTGGTAGCGGTGTAAAATCAAAAGAAGAAAAAGATTCTTATGAATATATCCGAAATATCCAACCACAAGATATGATTAAGTTTGGTCTTATTCCTGAGTTTGTAGGTAGAGTACCTATCGTAGTAGGTCTACATGACCTTGGCGAATCTGCTTTGGTTAAAATTATGACAACTCCTAAAAACTCTATCACAAAACAATATGCAAAAATGTTTGATATGGACGGAATCAAACTTGAGTTTGAAGAAGCATGTTTGTCTGCAGTTGCTAAAAAAGCAATCAAACTAAAAACTGGTGCAAGAGGTCTTAGAACTATCTTAGAAGAAAAAATGATAGGCCTTATGTATTCTGCTCCAGAAGACAAAACTATCGACAAAATTATTCTTACCGATAAATTTATTGACGACGGCGAAAGCCCAGTTTATGTAAGAAAAGAAATTCACGAAACTCCTAATGTAGATGAGGACGAAGTGAAAATTTTGGATAACAACCTAAATCAAACAGGGATTGTAAGCTAAGGAAAAATTATGGTTATTAAAAGTGCAGAATTTGTAAAAAGCGTATCGAATTTTAACGATATTTATAAGTCTGAATACAAAGAGGTTGCTTTTGTTGGAAGAAGTAATGTTGGTAAAAGTTCTTTAATAAACTTTATGACTAACAATTCAAAACTAGCAAAAACATCTTCACTTCCTGGAAGAACAAGGCTGATTAATTACTTTTTGATTAACAAAGAGTTTTTACTAGTTGACCTTCCTGGGTATGGTTATGCCAAGGCCTCAAAAGAGGCTCAAGCTAGTTGGGGCAGTCTTTTAGAAAACTATTTGAAAAAATCACAGAATCTAAAAGCCGTGTATATGTTACTAGACATAAGGCATTTGCCAAACGACAATGATAAGCAAATGATCAAATTTTTGTACTACTATAATATTCCTACAATATTTGTTTTGACCAAGGCAGATAAACTATCAAAATCTGCAATTGGCAGACAAGTCCAAATGATATCAAACGACCTTGGCCTTGCAAAAGATAACTTTATTGTGACTTCGTCAGATAAAAAGACAGGCAAAGAAAAATTGCTTGATAGCCTAGATGTAAGACTTTTGGCTGAAAACAAAGTTGAAGAAAATGAAGATAGTGAAGAGTAATTCACTATCTTTTTTTTAACCTTTTTTATCCTCCGTACATAAACTAAAATAGGAGGTAAATAATATGTCTTTTTATACTTGCAATAGGGGAGGAAATATTCCGGGTGTGATTACTGGTAATCCGCTAAATGGCATCTGCGAAAAGGCTTGTATCCAAACCAACAAAGTGCTTGATTCTTGTATGAAACAACTTCAAGAAACCAACCTTCAACTAGCCCTAACAGGTCTTAGCCCAGAAAATCCAACATTACCACTTACTTTTGTGAGTGCGGTGACTACCGAAGGAACTACCATTTCTAACTTAGTTGTAGATAGATTAATCGATAGGCCAAACTTTGCTAGAGTGTCTGGCAATGTGTCTATTCCGCTAGTTGTTACATATACCGACAGTAATGGCGTTTTGGGTACGGGCAACACGACTGTTACTGTACCATTTGACGTTATTTTGTTTATTCCACAACCATCAGTTGTGCCATATAATATAGAGGCTTTTGGTGCAATTAGCGTTCCTAGTGGTACATATGTTACAGGCTATACATTTTCAATTTCGGCATGTATTACTGTTATTATCAGGGTTGTCGTAAAAGCAGAACTTTTAGTTCCTAGCTATGGTTATTGTGCTGCACCACCTTGCCAAGACTTTACGCAAGATGTTTGTAGTGGAGTATTGGAATTGCCAATTTATCCAACCGCTATACGAAATCAATAATAAACAAAAAAACTACTTCTTTTAAGTAGTTTTTTGCTTTTTTGTTGCAAGAATATGTAATTTATGTAATAATATTTATAGGAGAAAATATGAAAGTTTTTGCAATAAGTGATTTGCATTTGTCTATAAATAACCCAAAACCAATGGATATCTTTGGACCTGCGTGGGATAACTATGTAGATACAATCTTTGAAGATTGGAAACAAAAAGTAGGCCCTGATGACGTGGTGATAATTGCGGGAGATATAAGTTGGGCTATGAATCTTGATGATGCTGTATCGGATATTAATTTGATCGCTCAAAACAGCGGTAAAAAAATTATTATTCGTGGCAATCACGATTATTGGTGGGGAACTATAAGTAAGGTAAGAAGTATCCTTCCTGACAATTTTTTTGCTATACAAAACGACGCTATAAAAATTGGCGATAAAGTTTTTTGTGGGTCAAGAGCTTGGTCTATGGTAGAAAAAGGTGAGCCACTAGAAGAAGATAAGAAGATAATAGATAGAGAACTTATCCGCCTTCGTATGTCATTTGAGATGGCAAAGAAACTAGCAACCGATAGCGAAGAGATAATAGCAATTTTGCATTATCCACCATTTAATAGCAAAAGGGAAGATAGCGTCTTTACGTCGCTTATTGAAGAGTTTGGAATCAAAAAGGTAATCTATGGACATCTTCATGGCGCTCAATGTAAAGCAGATATCTTAGTTGAGAAAAATGGAGTAAAATATTATTTAACATCTTGTGATAAATTAGGAAACAAATTAATCGAAATAAAATAAAAAAAGACTTGTTAATTTCAAGTCTTTTTTTGTTGTTTTTTTAGGCTTATTGCTCTGGTAGTTTATCTTTTGATGTAGATTTGATAGCTTCTGCAGTTGCATCTTTAATTGCTTCTGCTTCTTTTGCAATTGCTGCAGGGCTAGGAAGTTTGATGCCTCCAAGACCTTTTTTGGCTGGCAAGCCGTCTATTGAAACAGTAGCATCTTCTTGTGCATAACTTGGGTGGTGTGCACGGAATCTTTCACAAAGAAGATCTTGCATATAATCTTCTTCTTTTGAACTGATATATACGTTAAATTGTTTTTTGCCTTCTTTATGGAAATCATCTTGAAGAGAAGATGATAGATAGATGATACCTTGCGCCCTTTCGTCAAGACTTGCTATAAAGTCTAGTTTGTTTACGCCTTGTTCTCTTGCTTGGTCCATAATTTTGTTGATGTCACTTCTTACACAACGGTTTACGATATAACTGTTTTCTGCAATCATTTCGTTAAAACGTTTTTCGTATCTTGGTTTATGTTTATACACGCTACCATCACTTTGAGGAATCATAAATTCTTCATAGTAGTTTTCAAATACCGCAAATTGAACGCATTTTGCTTGTTGGCAAATATAATATTTACCATATAGGTCCAAAAGCAAATCGGCTTTGTCTAAAGGATCTATAGTTTTGCTTTTTACAATTTTTGAAGCGATGCTCCAGTATGGTCTGCCATTGTTGTAAGGATAGCTATTACTAGTCTTCATTTGGTCAACCATTTGGTAGGGCGTAGGGAAGAATCTAGTTTTAATATCAGATACAAATTTTTTGATTTTTTGTGATGTTTTTACTGTTGGTTTTTTCATCTCTTCGCCCTTCCTTTTTTATTATTTTATATGAACATTATAAAAGCAAAACCCACCGTTGTCAATAGGCAAAAAAATAAAAAAAACAGCATTTTTTTGTGCTGTTTTTTAATTTTTAGTTTATTTTTTTGTTATAGGTGGAATTTCTTTGAAGCATCGCTTTTCAAAATTTTAAATCCAAACAAAAGTGTTCCTATAATTCCCACGCCACACGCTATCATATTGATCTCACTAAGAAGTTTAAATGAATCGGCTTTTGTTAAAACAAGTACTAGTGATGCTACAACAGAAAGTACATGTGTTAGGAAAAATGGTGATACGATTTTGTATTTGCTCTTTGTAACCAAGGATACAAAAAGTAAAGTTGCTGTAACGGCTAGTTGGATAGAAGGTACAACATAGTCGCCAAGCCAGTGGCCTCTTGATAGGTAGTTTACGCAACCAACTATTGCAATAGCGCCTAAAACTTGGAATAAGATTTTTTCAAAAATTCCTCTCTTTGACAAAATAGTATGAGAAATAAGTATCCAGACATAAAGCAAACAAACTATTACCATTGCACTCCAAGGAATAGGGGCGTCTTTGTATGTTAAAACATTGATGAAAATAACTATGGCAGAGATTGCAAGGGTTATCAAAAAAAACAATTTATACAAAAAGTAATTTGTTTTTTGTGTTTTGTCATCTTCCGTTCTTTTTAGGTAAAATTCAGTTGTTTGTTTTTTTGATTCGCCTTCTAGTGAGTTGTAACATAGAGGGCAATAACTTTCGTTGGTGTCAACGTTAACATTACAATATTTACAATGTTTCATTTCTTGCCTCCCAGTTGTTACTAAAGATTTCTACAGAAACAGAGTTTTTTGATAGGGTAGTAAACAATTCTCTTTCAAAAGTTGTTTCGACAAATTCTCTAGAAGAAGTGATATATAGGTTGCCATTATAACTGATAGCACCTAGTTGTTGTTTGCAGGTATATGTTGGGGTTATAGCCATTGTAAAGTCAGTTACATATTTCTGCATAGATGCAGGAAGCTCTACAACGCCGATATTACTTATATTACCTGTTTGTAAGTTTTCACCAACTCTGCTATATACGGCTCTAATAACCCAGTCTTTAATAAACAAAGGAACTATTTTCATAAAGATATTTTTTTCGTTCTTTACATTATCTCTTATGATAGAGTCAAGCTTTTCTTTTGACAAGCCCTCTCTGATTTGTTCTTTACAAGTCTTTATACAACCTGCAAGGTCAAGTTCTTGTTTTTCAAAGTCGTGCTTTGGTCTTACAAATAGCGAAAAGTTTCTCAAAGTAGTGCTAGGGTATCTTTTACGCATATTTGCAGGAACTAATATGCTGATTGTTTTATTTTTGACCTTTTTGTTTCTAACATATACGTTATATGCTGTGTACATATATAGGCCAACCAAAAACTCAGTAATAGTAGCGTCATATTGTTTGCAAAGGGCTTTAAGTTCGGCGATATTTATTTTTGCGGTGATAATGCCATATCCGTCATAGTCAAAAGGTGTGCCGTCTATTTTAAATACTTTCTTTTCTTTTTCTAATTTCTTAGCCTTTTTATTATAAGCCTCAACATATGAATCTTCGCCTTTGTCTGCAGTGTATGGAGCGTCAAGAGGTTTGATTAGGTTTTCGCTGTCTATATTATGACCCATAAGGTATAGATATTCTGCGATAACCGATTTGAAGAAAGTAAGCGCACCATCTCCATCTGATAGGGCATGGAAAGTGGCAATAGTGATTTTGTTGTTATTATAAAATATTCTAAACAAATATCCGTTGTTTTCGTCAAACTCAAAGTGCGCAAGATAGTTAGGTGTTTCTTCTTTAACAACAAATGGTTTCCAGTTTTTTTCTAGGTAGTACCAGAAAATTCCTCTTTTTAGTTTTACTTTAAAAGTTGGGTTTTTTTCTAGCATTATGTTAACAGCTTTTTCTAGTACGTCTTTGTTTACTTTTTCGGTAAGACGTGCACTAAAGCTAAATATATTTGGTCGTCTAGGGCCGCTGATACAAGGATATAATTTTGCAGCGTTATCAAGCGGGTACCAGTTTTTCTTTTTCATACAATCTCCTATATACAACCATTATAACAATAAAATTAAGCTTTGTCATTTATTCTAAATTAAATTATTATCAAAAAAGTCTTTTTGTATAGCAAAAACATAAAAAACTGACAAAATCAAGACAAAACTAATTAAAAAATAAAAGGCAAAATATAAAATTTATTTTTTAGAAATAAAAAGTGGATTAATATATAAGATAAAAAGTGATTTTTGTGGTATAATATAAATATAGGTAAATAAATATGAGTAGAATAATGGGAATAGCAAGAAAGGCTATGGGGCTTTCTAAAAAATCAGTTTTGACAAAAATGGAAAACAGCAAAAAGAAAGAACCAATAAAAGATGTAATCGTTGCAAAAGATTATTTGAGGGGCCTAAATCAATTTTTAGAGAAGTTTGTTGTTCGTGGGACTTTCCATAACATAGTAGATATTGCTGGAATAAAGTGCCATAGATTAGGAATTAACAGGCGTAAGAAATACTTTTCTAAAACACAAATTAATAATTCAAAACTTTTGTTTTATATCCATGGTGGGGGATTTTGTAGAGGATTTCCATTGCATGGGGTGTATTATATGAAAGCCATGATGAAACGCCTTGGTTGTGAGGCCGTTGCGGTTGACTATTCTTTATCACCAGAAGTTGTTTATCCTACTGCTTTGAACGAAATAGTATCTGTATACAAACAACTGCTTTGTGAATATAAGCCCGAAGACATCATAGTTACAGGCGAATCTGCAGGTGCAAATTTGACACTAGCGCTACTTATGTATCTAAGAGATAACAATTTGCCCCTTCCTAGTTGTGGGGTTTTAATCTCTGGTTATTTTAATCTAAACAACGATGCACCAAGCTATGAGATAAATAGAGAAAAAGACCTAAGTTTAACCAAAGAAATAATTGACCTTATGGCTCAAACCTATCTTGCAGGTGATTATTGTGACTTGCCACATCCACTTGCTAGGGAACCTTATGTTTCACCAACCAATGGAAATTTTGATGGTTTACCACCACTTATGTTTACAGTTTGCACTGATGAAATTTTGTATGACGATACTGCACAGGCCTATGCCAAGGCTAAAGTAAAAAACAGCGCTTGTGTGTTATACACCGACCAAAAGTGCTTCCACGCTTATCCTGTTTTGGGTGATGTGTGTTTGGAGTCAAAAAGGGCATGTAACGAAATAGAGAAGTTTATAAAGTCTTTATATTAAATAAAATACAGTCTCAAAAAGAGGCTGTTTTTTTGTTGTTTATGTCAACAATAAGGCAAAAAGTGTTGATTTGTGGTTGCTTGAACCAAAAAAAGTGCTAAAATTTCTATAATTTTTTGAAAAAGTGGTCAAAAGTGGTTGGAAGTGGTTAAAATATGTTGTATAATAAAGTCAAGATTAAGAGAACTATGCTTTTAGTCAAACTGCAAAAAGGAGGTAAAACTATGTTAAATGGTGAGTACTTTCATCAATGCGATCAGAAGTTTAGACTTCGTATGCCTGTTAAAATCAAAAAAGAATTTAGCGATGGTTGTTTTGTAACCAAAGGCAATGACGGTTGTTTGTTTATCTTTTCGACTAAACAATTTGAGAGTTTGACTGCAAAACTAGATAGTTTGCCACTTTTTGATAGTAAAGCCCAAAGACCTTTGAGAATGCTATTGTCTTCTGCTTTTGAGGTAGAAGAAGATGCGCAAGGCAGATTTTTACTTCCTGCGGCTTTGAGAGAATTTGCAGGAATCAAAAAAGATGTTGTGTTTATTGGTGTTGGTAATAGAGCAGAGCTTTGGGATAAAGAAAGATGGACCAAGTATAACGAATCTATGGGCAACTTTGACGAGTGTTTGAGTGAGTTAGGTGAATATGGAATTTAAGCATATACCTGTAATGAGAGATGAGTGTATAGACGGCCTAGATATAAAACCAAATGGTGTATACGTAGATTGCACATTGGGTGGGGCTGGTCATAGCGTAGAGATAGCCAAAAGGCTAAACGAAAGCGGCACTTTGATATGCGTAGACAAAGATATAGAAGCAATAAATGCAAGTAAACCAAGACTTGAAGGTATGGCTCCAAAAATTATCTTTGTAAATGATGATTTCAAAAACTTTTCAAACGTTTTAAAACAAAACGACATAGATGGTGTAGACGGGGTACTTATTGACCTTGGTGTTTCTTCTTATCAAATCGATAATGGCGAAAGAGGATTTAGTTATAGATTTGATGCTCCACTTGATATGCGTATGGACAAAACACAAAGTTTGTCAGCGTATAACGTTGTTAACGATTATAGCCAAGACGAAATAGTAAAAATTTTGTTTGAGTATGGCGAAGAAAACTTTGCAAGAAATATTGCAAGAAACATAATCAAGGCAAGAGAAAACAAAAAGATAGAAACTACTTTGGAGTTAGTGGACATTATTGAACATAGTGTTCCGGCCAAAGTATTACACAAAGGCGGAAGTGTAGCCAAAAAGACTTTTCAAGCGATTAGAATAGAAGTTAATGGTGAGTTGCTTGATCTTGATAGGGTATTAAATCAAATGATTAATAGCCTAAATCAAGGTGGAAGACTTGTGGTGCTTACTTTCCATAGCTTAGAAGACAGAATAGTAAAAAATGTTTTCAAAGAAGCGCAAACAGGTTGCATATGTCCAAAGGAACTACCTATTTGTGTTTGTCATCACAAAGAAATAATAAAACTTGTGAACAAAAAACCAATAGTAGCCACCGCCGAAGAGTTGAAAATAAATACACGAAGCAGTAGTGCAAAATTGCGTATTGCCGAAAAACTATAAAAGGAGGAAGTTTTTGTATGGGTAGACAATCAATTATAGATCAAACAACAACTATAGATGATGCAAACTTAAGCAAAATTCAAGGCTTATCTGAGATTGCTATGCAAGAGCTAAATAGTTTTGATACCGTGGTAGAAAGCGACGTAGCTGAAAAATACGAAAAGATCAAAAAAGAGATGCTTTCTGAGACTCAAACCCATACCGAAACAGAAACTACCCCTGCTAAGTTTGAAAGGGTAGAAAACGAATTCTTCCCAACAATAAATTTAAAACACGAAGAACAAGAAACTCCAGAAAAGGTTGTTTCTATTAATCTTAGAGGAAAATTAATAATTGGAGTTTTTACTACTATTGTAGCACTTCTTTGCATACTTTTAATATATAATGCTGTTTTGATTAACAGATATAGAGCGGAGATTGGTGCAGATAGTCAAATAGTAAGCGAACTAGAAGTAGAAAACGCAAGTTTGGAGGATATGCTAAACGACGTTATTAGCGGTGTTACTCCAGAGGGGCTTGGCATGAGTGAAGGTGTTGCCGAATCTATACCTTTGATAGAAAGAACACCAGATCCAAAAGTCACTGCGGAAACAAACTGGTTTGATGCGATATGTAACTTTTTCTCTGAGTTATTCGGGGGCTAAATTTGAAATTCAAAATAAAATATACAATATTGTCTTTACAAAAGAGGTTATTAGTACTGTTTGTGCTAATAGCCTTTATTTTTTGCGTTTTACTTATCAGAGTGTTTTATTTGCAGGGGTACAAAGGTGAATATTTGATTTCAAAGGCTGCACCTCAATGGGTTAGGACACTTCCACTTGCTGCAAAAAGAGGAGATATTTTGGATACAACAGGCTCTATACTTGTAACAAGTACCACAACGTATGATGTGTATGTAAGGGCAAAAAACATAAAGGACGCAAGTGTGGTCGCTGATAGGTTGTCTGAAATTTTGGGCTTATCTAAAGAAAAAATTTATACGTTGGCAATAAATAAAAAAATATCTGAAAGTTTAGTTAAACTATCTGTTTCTCAAGAGATTGCGAACAAGATAATAGGCCTAAACCTTGATGGTGTAGTGTTAAGCCAAAATAACTCACGGGTTTATCCTTATGGGCAGTTTTTGACGCAGGTGCTTGGTTTTACAACAATAGACGGTATAGGTCAATCGGGAATTGAGGCTTATTACAATCATTATTTAAAAGGTGTAAATGGTAAAGATTTATCCCAAGGCGACGCAAGTGGGGTAGAGGTTGAAGGGCTTGATTATTATGTTCCGTCTATTGCGGGGTTAAATATAAGTTTAACTATAGATAGTAAAATTCAAAATATTATCGAAAATACTTTGGCTAGTATTATGGCTGACCACAAGCCAAAATCAGCCTCTATTATGATGCTAAATGTAAAAAGCGGAGAAATATTAGGTCTTGGTATAAGCCCGTCTTATGATAATAATAAACCTCCGAGAGATGATGTTGTGTCACTTATGGAACTTACAAAAAATACAAGCGTAGTAGATGTGTATGAGCCTGGTTCTACATTTAAAATTTTGACAGTGGCGGCTGCGATAGAGGAAAATTTAGTAAGTGATAGCGAAAAGTTTTATTGTCCTGGCTTTAGAGTGGTAGACGGCCAAAGAATCAAATGTTGGAGAACTATTGGTCACGGTAGTCAAACTTTGAGCGAGGGTATAGCAAATTCCTGTAACTGTGTTTTTATGGATCTTGCTATAAGGCTAGGCAAAGAAAGGCTTTATAAATACCTAAAATTATTTGGAATCGGAGCAAAAACTGGCGTTGATATCATGGGTGAAAGTTCGGGTATTTTGATGGATATAGATAATGTAAAAACGGTAGATCTTGCCCGTATAGGTTTTGGTCAGGCAGTTGCAGTAACACAACTGCAATTAATTACGGCTTTTTGTAGCGTAATAAATGGTGGATATTTGTTTGTGCCACATCTTCTACAAAGTGTATCAAGTGGCAAAAATATTATAAAAGAAAGCGATACTATAATTAAAAACAAGACTATATCTGAGCGAACATCAAGCAAAGTAAATAGTCTACTAAAAAGCGTTTTGTCGCTAAAAAATGGAGAAGGGACTTTTGTTGCGGGGTATGATATCGGTGGTAAAACAGGAACTGCCCAAAAGTATGAAAATGGCGCAATAGCCAGGGGCAAATATGTGTCGAGTTTCTTTGGCACATATCCTGCGACAAATCCAGAGTATGCCTTGCTTGTTTGTGTAAATGAGCCATCAGCTGGAGCATATTATGGTAGTGTGGTTGCAAGTCCGTATGGAAAAATGGTTTTTGAAAAACTCTTTGAATATAAAAATATCAAAAAAGATTTTGAAGGCAGCGACTCATTTATTGTTGTGCCAGACGTTGTAGGAAAGAGTTTGGCTCAGGCGATAATTGAACTAGAAAAGCAAAAAATAAACTACGAAATAGCGGGAGAGGGCGGGGTTGTTGTGTCGCAGTTTCCTTCTAGTGGAAGTGTTATTTCAAAGAGTAACTATATATCTATTATGACAAATTAACCCAAAATAAAAAGGCAATAAATCATCTTTATTGTCTTTTTTTGCTTTTGACATATATTGCAAAAAGTTTTTTATACAATACTACAAAAAGGAGTTTTGTATGGAAATCAAAAAGTTATTTAGCGGTATAGATTATGAGCAGAAAGGTAGGGATATAGACATTGCATCTTTGCAAAAGTATTCTGCAGACGAGGTGGTGTCTGGCTTATTTTTTTGCTATAAAGGGGTTAATTATGATGGTAAAGAGAAAGTTTTTGAGGCGATAAAAAATGGTGCAGTTGCGATTGTTGTAGAAGATTTTGTTGATGTGAATATCTGTCAAATAAAAGTAGAAAATGTAAGAAAAATAATATCGAAGGTGTGTAGCAATTTCTTTGGAAATCCTGATAAGGACCTAAAGATCATTGGCATATCGGGTACAAATGGCAAAACTACAACTAGTTATATACTTCGAAATATCTTGCACTCTGCAGGTAAAAAAGTCGGGGTGATTGGAACAAACGCAATATATATAAATGATATTTGTATTAAAGCAACATTAACAACCCCTGACCCGTACGAACTTTTTGAAATTTTTTCGCAAATGCTAAAGGCGGGTGTTGAGTATGTTGTTATGGAGGTGTCTGCTCATGCGATAGATTTGTATAAGGTGTGGGGTATTAGATTCGAGGCGGGGTTGTTTACAAATCTATCGCGAGATCATCTTGATTATTTCGAAACCATGGAAAGATATAAGGCTGCAAAGCAAAAGTTTTTTTGCAAAGATTATTGCAAAGTGTGTGTATTTAACTTTGATGATGGGGTGGGGAGAGATTTTTATAGAAATTGTGATTGTAAAAAATATAGTTATGCAATAATAAATCCTAGTGACCTTTTTGCTATAAATATTGAAATGTCGCTAAAGGGTAGTAACTTTGTTGTTAATTTTGAAGACGAGATAATGGAAGTTGAGATTTCACTTGCAGGTAAGTTTAATGTTTATAATAGTATGGGCGCAATAGCAGTTGCAAAAATTTTGGGTATAGGGTCGGATAATATTGTTGCGGGGATTTATACTATGCCGCAAGTTGACGGGAGGTTTAATCTCTATAAAGTCGGTAGCAAAAATGTGATTATTGATTTTGCACATACTCCCGATGGTATGGAAAATGTTTTGCGTACGGCAAGGAGTTTGAGTGAAGGGGAGATAGTTACTGTATTTGGTTGTGGAGGAAACCGTGACAGCGGCAAGAGAAAAATAATGGGAGAGGTCGCCTCAAAGTATAGTGACAAAATTTTTTTGACTAGTGACAATCCAAGATTTGAAGACCCTTGCAAAATAATAGAAGATATCAAAAGCGGAACGCAAGATGCGGTAGTTTTAGAAAATAGAAAAGAGGCAATAATTACTGCAATAAAAACAAGTTCGCCTTTTGCTACTATTTTGGTTTTGGGTAAGGGTGCAGAAGATTACCAAGAGCAAAACGGTATAAAGCACCCGTATAGTGACAAAGAAGTGGTTTTTGAATATATAGAAAAATCAAAGATAAAAAAGATAAAGGAGTAGGGTTTGAGATATTTACTTGCGGCAATATTGTCTTTTTCTATAGCGGTTATAATTTCGCCTATGGTTATCAAATGGACCAAAAAATTAAAATTCGGCCAAAATATATTAAGTTATGTAGAAAATCATAAACAAAAACAAGGTACGCCTACTATGGGTGGAATAATCTTTATATTTTCGTCAATTATAGCTGGTCTTTGTTTTGTAGATAAATTTTCGTCTATGGCTTTGGTTGGCATGGCGGTCTTTTTTGCTTTTGGCGTTTTAGGTTTTTTGGACGACTTTATTAAGATTAAGTATAAGCGAAATCTTGGCCTTAGGGCTTACCAAAAAGTAATCGGGCAACTATCTATTAGTATAATTATTGGTCTATATGTATACTATAGTGGTTTTGTCGGAAGTAATATTATTGTTCCCTTTAGTGATATATCTTTAGATTTGGGCGCTTTTATTATCCCTTTTGTTGTATTTGTCTTTATTGCGACAACAAATAGTGTAAACCTAACCGATGGATTAGATGGCCTTGCGGGTGGGACAACATTAATTTATCTTATAGGTATAGGGGTTATAATAGCGCTGGGCTTTGGTAATTTAGATAGTTATGCTTTAGCTCATCAACAAAATATGTTGGTTTTGATCTGTGCAGTTGTTGGTGGAGTAGGTGGCTTTTTGATGTTCAATAGTCACCCTGCATCAATTTTTATGGGTGATACTGGCTCTCTTGCTCTTGGCAGTATTGTGGCTTTGTCTGGTTGTTTTACTGGGTTAGAACTTTATATTCCAATACTTGGACTTATGTTTGTTTTGTCGACTGTGTCAGTTATTATTCAAGTATTGTATTTCAAAAGGACAAAAAAGAGAGTTTTTTTGATGGCACCTCTTCACCATCATTTTGAGAAAAAAGGTATGTATGAAACTAAGATCGTGGCCATATACATTATAATAACAGCACTTTTGTCTGTGATAAGTGTGGTGCTTAATATAATGTAGAGGTGTTTATGAATTATCTAGTTGTAGGTTTTGGGATAAGCGGAAAATCAGCCGCCAAATTTTTAAAAAGCAAAAACCATATTGTGTATGTTTACGATAGTAATGAGAAAAGAGCAAAAGAAATAAAAGGCGAAGGTTATTTGCTTGTAAAAGATTTGAGCAAGGCTTTTTTAGATACTATTGATGTTTGTATTATCAGTCCGTCGGTAAGACCAAATAGTGACCTTGTAAAAGCAATTAAAAACAGCGGTATAAAGGTAATTGGCGAACTGGAGCTTGGTTATCAAAATTACCATGGAAAACTGCTTGGAATCACGGGAACTAACGGGAAGACCACTGCCACAGCCCTCCTAAGCCACTTATTTGGCGCAAAAGCTCTTGGACTAGGAAATAATGGGACGCCTTTTACAAGTCATTTAGGCGTTAAAATAGCGGTGTGTGAAGTTAGTAGTTTTCAACTTTGTAGTATAGAAAAGTTTAGGCCAAAAATTGCAGGAATTACTTATATTGGTTGTGACCATATAGATTATCATGGTAGCGAAGATGAGTATATTGAGGCAAAATATAATATCGCAAAAAATATGCGAAAAGGTGATTGTTTAGTATTAAATGCTGATGATAAAAATAGTATGAAGTTATCGCTTTCGGCAAAGTGTAAAGTTTGGACTTTTTCAACCAAAGGCAAATGCAAAGGTTCATACGCAGAAAATGGAAAAATATATTTTATAAAGAAAAATAAACCTCAATACATAATGGATACCAAGGATATAAAGTTACTAGAAGAGCACAACCTCAAAAATATTTTGATGGTGATTGTCATGGCAAGACTTATGGGTCTTAGCGCAAAAAAAATAGCAAAAGGCGTTTCGACTTTTTATGGGCTTGACCACAGGTTAAAAAAAGTTGCGTGTATCGATGGGGTAACATATATCAATGATAGCAAGGCAACGAACATCTCTGCAACCAAGGTGGCTATCGAAAGTATAAAGGATAACATAATCTTGCTAGTTGGCGGAAGTGATAAAGGCTATGAATACGATGAACTGGTAGAAAATCTAAATGTAAAAAAACTAATTGTCTTTGGTGGGGTAAAAGACAAAATAGTTGAGGCACTAAATAGAGCTAACTTTTCTAATTATTTGGTGGCGGATAATTTAAAAGAAGGAATAGCCCTTGCAAAAGCTATTGCAAAAAATGGTGACAACGTACTTTTGTCACCAGCAAGTGCTAGTCACGATGAGTTTGAAAACTTTGAGCAAAGAGGTGCTTTTTTTGAAAAATGTGTTTTTGAGCAATAACAAAAATCAAAAAAGCCTTACGATTATTTTGCTAGTTACAACTATTTGCTTAGCTATTATTGGTTGTGTGTTTGTTTATTCTGCATCTTTTTATTCAGCAAAAATTACATACGGCAATAGCTACCACTTTTTGACCAAGCAGATTGTGGGGGTGTGTCTTGGAGTAGGGAGTATGCTTTTTATGTGGTGGTTTGACTATCACAAATTGCAAAAGTTTATCTATCTGATTTTGGGCGTAGGAATTGCTGTTTTGGTGCTAGTTTTAATTCCTGGAATTGGCATCGAAAATTATGGCGCAAGACGATGGATAGCCCTGCCTGGTTTTACAATTCAAGCAAGTGAAATATCAAAAATGTGTTACATAATTTTTTGTGCGGGGTATCTATCAAAAAATAGAGAAAAAATAAAAACGCTAAAAGGGATTTTTCCGATAGTTTTATCTGGTGGTATTACCTGCCTACTTATTTTGTTAGAGCCAAATATGTCAATAACAATTTGCACAGGCCTTGTTATGATGACTATGCTTTTTGTCGGCGGGGTGTCTCTTAAACATTTTTTGCTGCTTTGTATACCTGCGATACTTTTGGTGCCTATATTAATTATTGCAGAGCCATATAGATTAAAAAGACTTCTTGCTTTTATAGACCCATGGGCAAACCCAAAAGGCGAGGGGTACCAACTGGTGCAATCATTATATAGTCTGGGTGCGGGTGGCTTGTTTGGGGTAGGGCTTTTTAACTCTAGGCAAAAATATCTCTTCTTACCATTTGCCGAAAGCGACTTTATTTTTGCTGTTATTGCCGAAGAAGTTGGTTTTGTCGGAATTACTGTTTTGATGCTTTTGTTTGGAATAATTTTGTATTGTGGCATAAAAATTGCAAAAAATGCGGCTGATTTGTTTGGTTGTTTTTTGGCGATAGGTATAACGGCTCTTATATGTATACAAGTTTTGGTAAATATTGCAGTGGTGACAGGTTCTATCCCGCCAACTGGACTTCCACTACCGTTTATCTCTGCAGGTAGTACAAGTTTGATAGTCCTTATGGGTGCAATAGGGGTAGTTATGAATATAAATAGACAAAACATAAAGAGCAAAACTTAAATATAAATGTATATAAGGTATAATCAAAATGTATGCAATTTCGTATACATTTTTTTTTATTATGCTATAATGAAAACATAGGGGAAAAGAGATGAAATTTATTGATGATAAAAGCAAGAATTTAAAGTGGTATAATAGAAATTATTTTTATATTGGAACAATTATTGTGATTGTGGTAAATATACTTTTATTTAAATTTTTAGGAAATAACTATGCTAAAGATATCGGTGGACAGCACGTATGGAATGGCGTGTTTGACATTAGCAATATGTTAAGGTCTTTTGTTGATGTTTTTGTTCATGGAGATTGGCAACATGTACTTTTAAATATGTTGTGTTTTGCTTTTTGTGGAATATATATGGAAAGAAAATTTGGCACAATTAATTTTATATTAATCATTTTAGGATTTTCATTTTTGGCGGGTAATATTACAACTGCAGCAAGAAACACAGTAAATCATTATGGTGCATCAGGTTTAATTTATTTTTGTTATGCATATATCATTTTAGATTATATTTTTTGCTTTATTCAAAAGAATCAAAACAATAAAACCAACATTATACTTGGAGCAATTATATTATTATTTATATACGTGGCAATGTCTTGTAATGTTGAAAATACTTTAAGGTTTATGTTTTACCCTTATGATTTAATTTATAATGCAGCCCACTATTCTTCATTTTTTGAGGGAATTATTGTGACATTGATGATTAAACTGGGCCAATTTAATAAAAAAGAGAAAGAATATTAAATCATAGTGTAATAACTTATGTTAACAGGCCTTATTCGTAAAGCAAGACTGTTACTTCCGTTTATCTTGGCAGGGGCTATAAGCCTGATAGCCTTTCTATGGGCGATACTAACTATAAATAAATCTCAAAAAAGATATATGTGGGGATAATTACATATTTATAAAAAACAACAGAATGTATGACTCTGTTGTTTTTTTTATACTTATTTATTTGACAAAAGTGC
>JAZUBK010000046.1:0-16050 GCA_045638465.1 Clostridia bacterium
TCGAACCCATGTTACCGGCGTGAGAGGCCAGCGTACTAGACCGCTATACGAATGTGCCATATATTTGAAACAATAGTATATTACCATTTTTTTTTGCCTTTGGCAATACATTTTTGATAATTTTTTCATTTTATTTGTTTGTTGATGTAGTATAGTATATAATATTGGCAATGAAAAGCGATAAAAGTAGAATAATAAATTATAGAGCTTTTGCTTTTGGGGCAGTGGTGATGCTACTGACCATATTTTTTGTTTTCAAAAGTTTTGAGAGTTTGTGGTATATTTTTCCATTATCTATAATTTTTGCTTTTGGTATTATTTACTTTTGTATAAAAAGGGCTTTTTATAAACTTATATATTTTGCAAGTGTTGTTGTTTTAACAACGGGCGTTTTGCTTTTGTCAGTCTTTACCTATAATGATTTTTCAATCAATAACCAAGAGGCTAAGTTTGATTGTCGTGTAGAATGTATATATGCAAGTTATGATAATAGCCTATCTGTTATAGCCGAAAACTTGAAGGTCGACGGCAAGGGCAAAAGTGGTAAGGCTCTTATAACAATATACGGGGCCGAAGATATTGAAATTGGGGATAAACTATCTTTTAGTGCTAAGGCAAAAAGCCTTGATTTTTTTGATCTTGTAGAAAGCAATTTTACTTTTTATAAAAATAAAGTTAAATACAAAGTAAATGTAAATGTCGACAAAGTAACTTTTCAAAAGGGAAGAAAGACCTTAGTAGAAAAGTATAAAGAAAGCACAAAAAGAAACCTAACACATATTATGGGCGAAAGTACAGGCGGGGTGTGTTATGCACTTTTGTTCGGTGATAAGACTTTAATTGACGAAGACATTTATAAACTTTTTAGAGAAAGCGGAACGTCTCATCTTCTTGCTATATCAGGATTACATATTTCTATTATTATTGCGGCAATTTATTTTTTAATCAAAAAGCTAAAAATTAAAAATATATTTAAGTTTTTGATTATGCTTGGATTTTTGGCCTTTTATTGCTATTTATGTGACTTTGCAATATCTGTTATGAGAGCCTCTATTATGGGACTTGTACTTATCGGAACAAAATTGATTGGTAGACGATATGACAGCCTAAATAGTCTTGGTCTTGCTGCGATGATTATACTTTTGTTTACGCCGCTTAGTCTGTTTAGTGTGGGATTTTTACTTTCTTTTATGGCGGTATTTGCGATAATATTATTTTCAAAAACTTTGGACAAAGTGCATTTTTCACATAATATAGTGAGAAAGATAGTTACAACAATGTTTATAACCTTTGTTGTGACTGTTATGACTTATCCTATTACGGCAACATTTTTTAGAGAGATTGCAGTATATTCAGTATTTGCAAATTTGATTGTTATTCCGTTATTTTCACTCGGGTATATATTGCTTTTTGCACTGCATTTACTAGCTTATATAGGGCTTGGATTTTTGCTCCATGTCCCAAAAGTAATATTTGAAATTATATTTGCTATTTCTAATTTCTTTGCAAATATTCCGTTTGCCACAATAAAAGTTACAGGGGTTTTGCTTGTTGTTGCACTGCTTATTTATCTTTTGTTGTTTGTTATTAGCCGATTTGTGATGTTAAAAACTAAAATAAAAGCCATTAGTTGTTTTGTAATTTTTGTCTTTTGTGCTACTATTATGTTAGTAAGTGGTATAAATAATTTTAATACTACTTATGCTTATTTTGATTGTTATAGCTATTCTGCGGTGATAAACTGTCAAAATAACGCCTATCTTGTAAGTCCTGAGCTATCTAGCAGCCTAAGTTACTTGACCAAAAAGTCGTTAAGGCAAAAGGGTATTTTGTCACTTAGCGGAATAATCTTTACAAACAGTGATGACTTTGAAGTCAAACTTTTGCAAAACTTTTTGAAGGACTTTGAAAACCCAAAAGTATATGTGCCAAAAGGCCATAGCGCTATATCAAACCTAAAGTCAAGTAAAGTTAATTTTGTAGAGTATGATGAAGGAGTATTACTTAACGGAAACATTTATTTGAATAAATGGGGCGTGTCTGATCAGAGCCTAACTTTGCTAAGTGTAAAAGGCAAAACCTTTGCTTTTTCGGATAAAGATTTGGATATGTCGATTCTTGACTTTGAAATCGACTATATGCTATATGATGGTGACTTGACTTCAGAAAATATAGGCAAAATAATTAACAACTCAAAATATATAAAAATAGGATAAAAAATGAAATTTGAAGAATTAAAAAAGAGTTTAATAAACGGTCTAAAACCTGCATACTTTATCTTTGGCGAAGATGTTGACCTTTTGTATTCGGCGCTAAATTTGATAGAAAACGCATGTAATATTACTATGCCAGATTTTAACAAAGTAGTGCTAACAGGTGACTTTAATATGCAAGAAGCGATAGAGTCTTGCCAAGTTTTGCCAATAATGGACACAAAAAGACTAGTTGTAGTCAAAGACTATAATGGCAAGGCAACAGATAGCGAAAAGAAATATTTGCAAGACTATCTAAACAATCCATCTATGGATACTTGCTTTGTAATGTTTGCAACCAAGAGCATTCCGCTATTTGTTAGTGTTTTGAATAAAGTAGAGCCAGTAGATTGCAACAAAATGTCTCCAGAAACTTTGAGTAGGGTTATAGTTTCAAAATTTGGTAGCTGTGGTAAAAAGATAGAAAAAGCCGCTCTTGAATATTTGATAGATGCTTGTAGCGGAAGTTATACCGCCATCTCAAAGGAAATAGATAAACTAGTATCTTATAGCGGAGATGCAGAGGTAGTAAGTTATGCCATGACCGAAAAACTGGTTGCAAAAAGCATTGAAAACGTAGTGTTTGATTTGACAGGCGCTATCGCAGAAAAAAATGGAAGCAAAGTTTATTCTATCGTAAATAACTTGCTTGACCATGGCAACCAACCAACAACACTTATATCACTCATAACCAATACGTTTAGAAGATTGTTTTTTGTTACTATCACAGAGGGTGATAATAGCCAACTAGCAAAACATTTGGGAGTAAAAGAAGGAGCTATATTTATAGCAAAAAAACAAGCAAAGGCCTTTTCGCCAAAAGCTTTGAAACTTATTTGTGAAAAATGTGTTGATGCTGAGTTTAAAATAAAAAATGGAAAAATGGAGGGAGTAAACGCTATAAATTATTTATTAGCGGAAATACTAAGTTATTAATGGATTTTGCAATAAACAAAACATATCAAAAAATCTTAATAAATATTGTAACATATATTAGTTTTGTTTTGGCTTATGTTATGTACGGCTTTGGGCTTATGGCGGTAAGAAGTACTTTTACTATCATAATGAATTTTATGACTGTAGGATTATTTTTCTATATAATATTTGAAGTTATAGCGACTTTTTCTTACAGTTGTTTTATAAAGTTCGTTCCAAACTTTGGACTAGAACAAAAAGAATATAAATATTATTTGAGACTTATAATAATCGCAAGGAACATACTTGTTTCTTTAGTAAATATTATTTTTATATTTTTCCCGATTGCATCTGTATGGGGAACAAAATTATCTCATATAATATTTACTATTTTGGCAGTTTTCTTGGGAACATATCTGTTGAGAAAAAAACTAGCAAACAATATGTATAGAAGTTTGGCGGTTATCGGCGCAGTAACTTTTGTATACCTTATGGTTTACTTGTTTTGCGGGGTGATAGCATGAGAAAATTTTTATATGTAATTACTTGTTGTTTGCTTATTGTATTGGGGTTAAATATTGTTCCTTCTTATGCCGCTGCAAAAGATAGCTTTTTCGGTGGCGAGGCTACAAAAGCTTTTTCTACTGATACCTTGACTGCTGAGTCAATAGAGGCGGATATTTGTGAGTTTGTATATGGCGATGCTACCGAATATGACAACACAGGAATTCGTGCCGATCGCACATCAGGAACTGATGGGGAGATAAGAGCAAGAGATTATCTTGTTGATGAACTAAAAGAAATATTTGGAATTCCAGCAGGTGATGACAAAAACGACAACAACTATGTAACAACTCAAGAAATAAATTACAAAACAGATATGCTATCTGGTGGCGAAACAACTTATAATGTTGTAGGAGCAAAACTAACAGGAACTCCTGTTACAGACTATGTAGTAATCGGCGCACATTATGATAACTTTTATGGTTATTCTACAGATTTGTTTGGTGGCGAAGAGTCAAAAAGCCATGGCATATATGATAACGCAAGTGGAGTAGTTGGCGTTTTGAATATGGCAAAACTTTTGCAAGACAAAACCCTTCCTTTTGATGTTTATTATGTTTTCTTCGGTGCAGAAGAAATAGGAAAGTATGGTTCACTTGGTTTTTATGAAGGCTTTGTAAAAACATACAAAGGTGATATGAAACTAATGATCAATATGGATAGTATTGGTAACGGCGACAATCTTTATATGTATGCTGCCGAAGTTGATACTATGCACGAAAGATATTTTAGGGAATTATCTGATCTATGCACAGATAAATTATTTAACTTTGGCGAAGAAATTAAAAAAGCTCCTGCCAATAAAAAAATTGACTATATGATTCCTTCTGGTGAAATTGCATATAGCCATATGGGACTAAATAGCGATAATAGTTCTTTTATGTACAAGGGCAATAATGTTATTACATTTTTCTCTGGTGCATGGGACGCTCCTGGCACTGGTGTGTTTGAGAGTACAAAAAATGATAACCTAATGCACACAAAAAATGACAATATTACAAAAATAAAAGAATTGTATGGTGATGTGTTCTTTGAAAGAATAAGGCAGGTAACATATCTATGTGCTACTGCTTTGGTTCAAGATAACTTTGTAGAGGTTATGGACGAGAGTAGTAAGACAAGTGGCGATTATATTTTCTTTACCAATTCACTTTATGCAAATATTATTTTAGCAGTTTTGTTAATTGGTGGCTTTGTATTATATAGTCATCTTATCAAAAAATTCCGAGGTACAGAGCCTGGCGGAAAACTAGAGCAACTTAAAAAAGCCGTTATGGAAAACAATATCGATGGTATCTATGTTCCTCCAGAAAAAGACGTAACCGAAATAATAATTGATGAGATAAACGAAAGCATAGATAAATCAGAAGAAATAAAGTCAGAAGAAAAACAAGACAATGATTCTGATAAAGAATAATAAAAAAAGATGCTAAAAAATAGCATCTTTTTTTTGTTAAATCAGTAGAATATCTACTTTGAAAAACAAAAAAAATTTTCTAAAAAATATTTATCTAAATAATCCTTGATGTTTGTTAATGAGTATAAAAGGTCAGGTGGTATAAAATTTAAACTAAGCAATATAAGAGCAAAAAAAAGTTAGTTAAAGCAAAAAAAAGACACTAACAATGAGTTAGCGTCTTTTTGCTGAATTATTCAGCTTTTGCTTTTTTTGTTGTCTTTTTTGTTTCAGTTTTAGCTTCAGTTTCTGTTGCAGCTTTTTTAGTTGTTTTTTTAGCTGGTTTTTCTTCTGCTTTAGCTTCTACTTTTTCTTCAGCTTTTACTTCTTCTACTGCAGGAGCAGCTGCTTGTGCAGGAGCAGTTTTAGCTTTGAATAGCATAGAGTTTAGTCTGCCTACTTTTCTAGCTGCAGCGTTCATATGGATAACGCCTTTAGTTTGTGCAGAATAGATATAAGCAGTAAGTTCTGGAAGCATTTTTTCTGCTGCGTCGAACTCACCAGCATTAACTGTAGCTCTGAATTTTTTAACCATAGTAGCAAGAGTAGATTTAACATATCTGTTTTCTTCTTTTCTTCTTGCGATAACAGTTACTCTTTTCTTAGCTGATTTAATATTTGGCACGATTTAATTCTCCTTAAAAATTTTGTTACTCGCATATTTTAGCATATAACAAAAAATTTTGCAAGTATAAATGTTATTTTTTTTAGTAAAATACTATTTTGTTACAAACAAACTGCCTTTTTTGGCAAAAAGAGGGCTTTTTTGAGGCTTTGGGAGTGGCTAAAAAATAACAAAAATCATATATTTATGTATGGAAGATTACATATTAATTTATGATAGTGGAGCGGGTGGTTTGTCGGTTTTATTAGAGTGTCAAAAACTTTTGCCTACTTTTAACTATATATATTTTTCTGATTCAAAAAACGCGCCATATGGTAACTTAAACAAATCTAAAATAACAAGTCTTGCAATAAATAATATACGACAACTTAAAAAAAAGTTTTGTATTAAAGTGGTGGTACTTGCTTGTAACACATTGACAACCACCGCTATTGATGTCTTGCGAAATAAGTTCTGTGATTTAGAGTTTGTTGGAACGGAGCCCTGCATCAAACTGGTAAAAGACTTGGGTTATCAAAGGGTACTTGTTATTTCAACCAAAGCTACGCAAAAAAATAGTAAAGTGATAAAAGAGTATAAAACAAAAACAGATATAATTGTCGGTGATAAAGACCTTGCAAAAATGATAGAAAAAAACCTATATCACCTGCATCGTGCTGTTCCGTATATCTCAAAAAACTATTCAAAGTATAATGGCAAAATTGACTGTGCTGTACTGGGTTGTACGCATTATGTTTTTGTTAAAAGCATCTTTGAAAAGGTGCTTGGCTGCAAGATTTATGATAGCGGTAAGTTTGTTGCAAGACGAACGGGGGAGATTGCTACAAAGCTGCAGTTAGATAAAAGTGGCAAACTTATATTTTGCGATAGCGGAGATAGTAGACAATTTTTTGAGTATTTTAATGAAATTGCTTTTTATAAAGGTGCAAAATATGTTATTATAAACATATAAAAACTAAAAGGAATTTTTTTATGGCAAAAGAATATAATTACGAAGCAGAAAAAGCAAGAGAGGAGTTTGAAAATATTTTTAACGCCCATATAAAAAGAGAAGGCGCAAAAGAACTTTTGGATTGGTTAAAAAAATCTGACTTTTTTACTGCCCCTGCTAGTACTAGGCACCACTCTGCTTTTCCAGGTGGGTTGTGTTTTCATAGTGTAAATTGTTATAACAGATTTTTGAATAATATAATAACTGAATATGGCGAAGATTACCAAAGTACAATTTCTGATGAGAGTATTGCTATCATTGCACTTTTGCACGATGTTTGCAAAACAAACTTTTATAAAGAAGATGTACGCAACGTAAAAATTGATGGCGTTTGGGAGCAAGTACCATATTATAGCATTGATGACAAATTGCCATATGGTCACGGTGAAAAATCTGTATATATGATTTCTGGTTTTATGAAGTTGACTAGAGAAGAAGCGTTGGCTATAAATTGGCATATGGGTGGCTTTGACCCAAGGGTGCAATATGGTTCTCAATCAATGGCTCAGGCATATTATCAGTATCCTGTGTGTACACTATTTCATATAGCAGATATTCAAGCAACATATCTTGACGAAAAAGTAGAATAAAAGGAAAATAACAAAATATGCTTTTTGTTAATCAGAAATCAGTTAAATATCCTGAACTTTTGACTGCGGTTGTTTTGTCACAGACTTTTTATAAAGACACAAGCTTATATGTTGGTGATAAAGAAAAAGTAACAGATATTTATTCTAAAGGAAAAACAATAGGAATAGAAGTTGTGCAATCGGAATACACAAGTGACTTTTTGTTGTCTTCGTATTCTAATCTATACCAAAGGACTATGGAACAAAAAGGCATTGAGATGCCAAAGCGTAAAGCAAAAGTTCTTAGTTGGTCGTATAATACTGACTTTGATGATGATATTGTAATGGAGCAATTTAGAGCACGTATAATAGACAAACTTGGTAAACTAAACAATGGAAATTATAGTAAAATAAAAAGTGAAGTAAACCTTGCAGTATTATCTTATATGAGGGTAAAGTCAAAAGAGGACGCACAAAACTTCATTGACGCCTATAAAGAAGAAAGTATAAAATTTGAAAAAGAGTTTAATAAGATATTTCTTATATTTTCTACTGGTGTTTATTATCTTGTAGATGAAGAAATTGTTGCTTATGCAGAGTTTGTAGGAGATGATTTTTTGAAATATCAAGAGATGGCAAAGGCTATATTAAAAAATGGAGAAAAACAGGTTTTTTAACCTGTTTTATTTTTTTTGTTATTTTTTTGTTAGACAATTTTTTTTAGATATTGTATTATTGAAACAAGGAGAAATTTTTATATGAAGAAACTTTTTGGCTTTGTACTTTGTGCACTGCTTTTGCCTGTTATTTTTACATTTACAGGATGTGGCGGAGTAGACTTATATATGTATATGTACGCAGGTAAATATGAAGCTATCTCTAGCGGTGATACTTTTGACAATGTAAAAGATATAGATATAGACTGGATTACAGGAAATCTTACTATCAAATCTGGCGCTGTAGAAAAAGTAACTATTACAGAACATGGTGATAACGCGGGATCAAAACCAGCATATTATAGACAATTTAAAAACGGTCTTATGGATATTAAGTATTTCAAATCTGGCGAAACTAGGGATACCTCTATAATGAAAGATTTGGTTATTACAGTTCCTGAAGATGTAGTTTTGAAAGGTCTAGAAATCAATGCGCCTATGGCAAATGTAAATATCATTGGTGTAGAGTGTAATGATGTCAAGATTACAACATCTTCTGGAGATACAGTGATTACTGGTAGTGACTTTACTACTGCAAAAGTTGTTGCAGGAAGTGGAGATATTACATTTACAAGTTGTAGCGTTGATTACACACTTACTCTAAATCCAAATACTGGCAATGTATTGGTAGAAAATTGTGATGTTCTTGATTATACCGTTTATACATTTAGTGGAATAATAACAATCAAACTTGACGATGAAAGTTTCTTGCTAGACTGGAATACAAACCTTGGTGGAATCTGTAATTATGAAGATTCTTTTGGAACTTTGACAGACGATGGCGATGGTGGGCTAGTATACGGCGATGCTGATGAAATATTGCACAAAATTTCTTTTGAGGCAACTAGCGATAATGGAACTTTAAATCTACTAAAAAATGATGGACAATAATAGCTAAACATACTATAATAAAATATCAAATATGGAGGAATTACTAATGAAAGCAGCAAAGCAAACAGAACTAGATGTAAAGAAATGGCTTGATAGCGAAAGAGCTGGTATTGATACTTGTGGTAGTTATGAATATTGTGCAAAATGTGATAAATCTTTGGAAAATCCATGTGCTAGTGCATATGAGGCATCAACAACAGTTGTTGAAGCTCCAAAGGCAAAAAGAACTTGTACAAGAAAAACAGCTTGTCTAGAACCAGCAGTAAAAGTAGAAACTAAAACAGCTACTAAAAAAACCACTGCAAAAAAGACAACTACAAAAACTGCAGCAAAAAAGACAACTACAAAAAAAGCATCTAAATAATTAAATTAAGTTCGACAAAACCTGTCGGACTTTTTTTATTTTTTTTAAGTATAGCATAATAATATTTTTACAAAATTTTGCTATTGTAGAAAAACAAGACTTGCTAAAATAAAGGTTAAATTATTTTGAAATTAAAAGTAATTGTTTTATAATAACCATAGGAGAAATAATCATGAATATTTTTAGAAAATTGTGTTGCAGAACTTTCCAAGGTGTAATGTATTTGGCTATTCCTTTTTTGCCTTATCGAAAACCAAATATGTTGCAAACAATAGACGAACTTGTAAACCTTCTTACAGAAAAAGAAAAGAAATCTATTTTGCTAGTTACTGATAAATCTATAAGAGGTCTTGGCCTTACAAAAGAGTTTGAAGAAAAAACTAAAAAAGCAAATATAACCTTAGCCATTTTTGACGATGTTATACCAAACCCAACTATCGAAAATGTAGAAACTGGACTTGCAATGTATAAAGAAAATAATTGTGATGGTATAGTTGCCTTTGGTGGTGGGTCTGTTATGGACGCAGCCAAGGTGATAGGTGCAAGGGTTGTAAAACCAAATAAGCCAGTGTCAAAAATGAAAGGGCTTTTAAAGGTTCGCAAAAAGTTACCACTACTTATTGCTATTCCAACCACCGCTGGAACTGGTAGCGAAACAACTATCGCAGCAGTAATTACTGACGAAAAAACACATTTTAAATATCCAATAAATGACTTTAGTTTGATACCTCACTATGCTGTGTTAGATTATAAAACAACACTTGGGCTTCCTCCACATATTACATCAACTACAGGCATGGATGCACTAACCCATGCGGTAGAGGCGTATATTGGTAGGTCAACTACAAAAGAAACACGTGCTATGGCTGAACAAGCCGTAAAACTTATCGTTGATAATATCTATACCGCATACACCGATGGCAAGGATAAAGCTGCTAGAGAAAATATGTTAAAGGCGGCATACTATGCAGGGGTTGCCTTTACCAAGTCTTATGTCGGATATGTACATGCGGTAGCACATTCTTTAGGTGGCCAATACAAAACTCCTCACGGTCTTGCTAATGCAGTAATACTTCCATACTTTTTAGAAGAGTATGGCAAAACTTGTTACAAAAAACTTGCCAAACTATCAAGATTATCTGGCGTTGCAAATGCAGATGATAACGACGAAGTTGCAAGTAATAAGTTTATCTCTTGGATAAAAGACATAAATGAAAAAATGGGAATTCCAAAAACAATTGATTCTATAAAACAAGAAGATATAGATATGTTATCAAAAAAAGCCGATAGCGAAGGAAACCCTTTATATCCTGTTCCAAAATTAATGAATAGAAATGAACTAGCACAAATGTATTACAAAATAGGCGGAATTAAAAAATAACATAATTTTGATCAAAAAACAGCTAAAACAGGCTGTTTTTTTGTTTAATTCTACTCTGAGTAGAGAAATATTAAATCGCTCTACTAAACAAAAAATTCAAGTTCGATAGAAATTTGTTTTTGTAGACTAAATACTTTGATTTATAAGTGACAATTTGCACAAATTTATGTTAAAATGTCACTGTGACAAAAATAGGAGAAATTATGACTAATAAATCAAATTATGTTTTAAGCTGCGGGTCTACAGTAGACCTAACTGAAGAAAGACTAAAAGAAAGAAATATCGAATATATTTCTTATAAATATTATGTCGATGGCAAAGAATATATCGACAACTTTGGCAAAAGTATGAGCCATGCCGATTTTTATGCGGGTATGAGAAATGGTCGTGATACAAAAACAACTCAAATCAACGCTACAGAATATGCAGAGTATTTTGAAAAGTTTTTAAAGCAAGGTTTGGATGTTGTACACCTTGAGATGTCTTCTGGTATTTCGGGTAGTTTTAATTCAGCTCAAATTGCAAAAAGAGAACTAAACCAAAAATACAAAAACAACAAAGTTTATCTTGTAGACTCAGTTTGTATATCATCAGGCTACGGCTTGTTTGTAGAAGAGGTTGCCGATCTAAGAGACAAAGGCATCTCTGCAGAAGCTCTTGCTTTAGAGGCCGAAAAATTAAAACTTCATATAGACCATTTGTGTATGTCATCTGACCTTACATTTTTTATCAAAGGTGGTAGAATTTCAAAAGCCGCTGGAACTTTTGGAACATTGCTTCGTATTTGTCCATGTATGCACGCAGACGACGATGGAAGGCTAGTTGTATTCAAAAAGATTCCTGGCAAAAAAAGAACAATTGAAGACTTTATCAAAATAATGTCTAACAAAGCCATAGACGGAACAAACTACAATGGAAGATGTTATATTTGCAACTCTGATTGTAGAGAAGATGCAGAACTGATGAGAACTTTGATAGAAGCAAAGTTTCCAAATCTTGTTGGAAAAATTGAAATCTATAATATAGGTACAACAATAGGTAGCCACACGGGTCCTGGAACAGTAGCTGTCTTTTATAAAGCAGCCGATAGGCATTTATAATAAAAAAGCAAGTTGGATAAACTTGCTTTTTTTGTGTGTCCATACAAATGTTTATAGTTGTTTTTATGATAGAAAATATTTAATGTGATTTTTGTATTAAAAAAATAATTATCTACAAGATTTTTTTGATAGTCTTACTATAATGAAAAGAATATAAATAAACAAAAAAAAGACCGAATAATTCGGTCTTATTTTTTGGTAGCGGTGGTCGGGGTCGAACCGACACTCAGTTGCCTGAATCAGATTTTGAGTCTGACGCGTCTGCCATTTCGCCACACCGCCATGCGTTTTTTTGTAGAAAATAATTGAAAAAGGATTTAACAATAAAAGGAGGGATTGTAAGAAAAACTTACGAAAAATTATTTTCTACTTATCAAAATGCTTTTATACAATAACACACTTTGAAAAAAAATGCAAGTGTTTTTATTAATTTTATTGTATTTTAATTTTTAGGTTGTTTTTGGTGAGATTAATAAATATAAAAAAGGTAGAAAGTTTACCATCTACCTTTTAAATTTTTATTAAAATTTTTATTTTATTTCCCAAAAGTTCTTTGCAGAATCTATTTGAGCAGAGAAGGTAACGCCCTTTGCCCACTTGATATATTCTGGTAAGTTATCAAGAGGCACGAATTTTCTTTCGCTGATTTCCCATTCTTTTGTAAAGTCAAGGAGGCTATCTACTTTTGCGGTGTATCTTAGTTGGTAATAAGTTTCGCCGTTTTCGACAACCTCTACAGCACCAAGGTAATTTATATCTTTTAGTGTTACACAAGCCTCTTCCATAAGCTCTCTATTTAGGGTGTCAAATTTGGTTTCGCCACTTTCGGGGTGACCTCCAGGAATTGTCCAAGTTTTGTCATTTAGCACGAGCAAAAGCTCATTTTTGTCGTTAAAAACATATCCACTTACTTGTGTATACTTTTGGGTTGTGATTTCAAAATTTTCTAGCCATCTCATTTTGCAAGTAGGTGAAAGTACTTCGTATTCTTGCATGATTTACTCCTTATTGTTTTTTTATTACAAATTTTCTTTGTACCAAGAGATTATTTCTTGTATAGAATTTTCAAAAGAATAAAGAGGCTTATAGCCAAGTTCATTTGATATTTTGTCATAGTTTATAGCGTATCTTCTGTCGTTGCTTTGGCGGTTTTTTACAAGTTCTATTTTGCCATTTGTATTGCCGTAGCCTTTTAACAAAATTTCTGCAACTTCGATATTGCTTTTTTCTCCGTTGCTACCGATATTATAAACTTCACCGCTACGGCCATTTCTTATTATTCTTTCTATGCCTTGGCAGTGGTCTAACACGTGTATCCAATCTCTAGTGTTTTTTCCGTCACCGTGAACTGCGATGTTTTCGTTGTTTTTTAAGTGGTTTATTGATTTTGGAATAAACTTTTCTGTGTGTTGATAGATTCCATAGTTATTAGAGCACCTAGAAATTGTAATATGAAGGCCAAATATGTTGTGATAAGATAGGGCAAGAAGGTCTGCGGCCATTTTGCTTATACTGTATGGGCTTGTTGGTCTAAGCGGTGAACTTTCGGTAAAGGCAGGGTCGCCGAACTCAAGTTCTCCGTAAACCTCATCAGTTGATACTTGGTGGAACTTTTTGACACCATATTTTTTTGCGGCATCAAGCAAAACTCTAACACCACTGATATTTGTATCAATGAATATTTGTGGGCCAGATACTGAATTGTCGACGTGAGATTCAGCGGCAAAGTTTACTACTATATCAAAATTTTCCTTTGCAAAAAGCTCATCAACCAACTTTTCATCGCAGATATTACCATAAACAAAATGAAAGTTTGGTTTATCGATAAGGCCTTTTAGATAATCTTTGTTTCCCGCATAAGTCAATGCGTCAAGACATACAAAGTTATCGTCTTTGTTATAGATATAGTGGCAGAAGTTAGCACCTATAAAACCCGCTCCGCCTGTGATTAAAATATTCATATTTTGCCTCTCAAAAATATGTTTTTATACGCCTTTGATTATATCACAAATAAAATAAATGTTAAGCAAATAAGAGCTAATTTTTAGCTCTTTTTTGTGGAAATATAATTTTGAAAAAAAGTTTGCATAACAAATAAAGCAATAAATATAAATCATTTGACAAAAGGCAATGTGGGTGGGTAAACTAGGTGTAAGGATAGGTATATTTTGATTTTAATATACCAAATTGTGGACAAAGGAGAAATGTTTTATGGCACTAGTTCCAGCAAAATGTACCCAATGTGGAGCTTCTATTGAAGTAGACCCATCACAAGAGGCAGGTATTTGCAAATCTTGTGGTACAGCATTTATAACCGAAAAAGTAATTAAAAATTATAACACCTTTAACGTAGATAATTCTGTTAATATTTACCTTGGCGGAAAGGGTGATAATAAAAAAGAAGAGAGAAATGATGAAATAAGAGGTCTTATTGTTTCGCTTGATTACACAGATGTCGTTGATACATATGAGAGAATAGAAAAGATATTAGGCAAATACCCGGGTTCTGCTGAAGCACATAGTACGTGTGCTCTTGCCATAGCGGAGCTTATGACAAGAAATATTACAAAAGACTCATACTTTGGTGAGATGCCAGATTATGAAATGTATTTGGGCGAAGTAAAAGGAAAAGATGTTTATATCAAGATGTCATATCCTATAGGGCTGATTGATAAAGCAAAAAAACTTGCTAAAAACGAAATAGAAAAACAAGCAGTACTTCAAGCAGAGCAAGAGTTTTACCAAAAAATTACTTGCAAATTACATATGCTATATCTTGGCGCATCAAAGACTGATGAATCAAAAAGCCTAGAAACTGCTGAAAGCATTGTAAAAACAGCTAACAAACGCATGGACGAAACTCCTAGTAAAAAAATGAAATTTAATCTATTTTTCTGGTTTTTGAATCCTTGGGAAGGTCATTGTTTTGAATTTGTGAATTTACTGGGCGATATTTCAATAATTTTAATTCCTTTCTTTATCATAGCGATGTGTATCCCTGTTGCAAGGGAGTGGCTACTTGCTAGATGGTTTTTGTTTGGCATTATCGCTCTTGCGTGTGTTATTGGATTAATAATGTTCTTTAGTGCGTTAAAAGATGAGATTAGTCATTTAATGCTTCATAATTCAAAAGAAGAACGAGCAGAAGGTGTAAAGTATGCAAAAGATTATAACAGCATAATCAAAAATATTGAATTTAGAGAAGATAGCTATTGGTATGCATTGGTGCTTGGTGTAGTGGGATCTGCCAATGTTTATCAAGTTTTGAGACGACTAGACGAAGACATTAAGAAAAAGAAAATTAAAGCAACAGATGTTGACTGGATATTTGTTTATGAGCAAGTATATTGTGTTATGAAAAACAAAGGCCTAAACTATGTTGATGACAAAGCACTAGATATTGTCGAAAACAATATTAAAAAATACAACCTAGAAAAGAAAATTGCTAAGAAAAAATAACTATATAGATAACAAAAAACACCCAAAACTCATTGGGTGTTTTTTTTGTGGTATAAAACTTGATTTACAAAAGAATTAATAAAAAGAAGTAGTTTTATTGAATTTTGAGTCTGTTGACTTTTTGTTTTTAGTTATATCTTTTGCCGTAAGATTATTTTTTTGAGATAGCTATTTTCATTAATTTTTGGATTCCGTCATAAGTCACGTCTTTTGATGTTAGGTTATATTTTGCAACAAAAGAGTAGATGTCGTCAACGGATACACTTTCGTTTGCTTTTGAGTCGATTTCTACTTCCATAAGGTCGCCTAAGTTTTTGACAGAGTCAAAGTCAAAATGGAAGTTATCAAGATGGTAAGAAACTCTTTCTTTATCGATTACCATTTGGATCTCAAAGCCTAAAGCAAAAAGTATCTTTTCTATTTGGTCTTTTGATTCAATCTCTGTTTCGTATTCGTCACAGTAGATAGGGTTTGCCTCTCTATGAATCTTTTTGTAGCAAAGCACTGACTTACCATTTTGCTCTCTGATTCTTAGACACTCCATAGTTTCGCCATCTTTTTCGAACTCAGCAAAGTTTGGTATATAGTAAGTATCTACTTGGTGAGATTGTTTGCCTTTTGTAGCCAACTTTTCAAGGTCGGCAATAATTTTAGCTTTTGTTTCGTTTTTTATCAAAAATTTTAGTTCTATTTCTTTATCTTGCATTTTTTGTTTTTTCTCCTATATTTATTATACCATATGATTTATAGCTGTTGCAATTTTTTTG
>JAZUBK010000047.1:0-14643 GCA_045638465.1 Clostridia bacterium
ATAAGAGGATAGAGCTTATGAAGAAAAAAAGACTATTAAAATTGCTCATAGCCTTAACTGTGGTTGTAGTAATAGTAGTACTATCGTCGACGGTGTTTACTCTAAAAAACGTTGAACTATGTTTTTATGATAGTAAAAACAATCTGATCGAAGATTATAGTACGCTAGACTACTTTGGCGATGAAGATGTGCAAGATATTATCGATAGTGGTGATTTTGGCTTTGGCAAAAATATCTTCTTTTTGCAAAGACAAGATAATATCGACCGTATCGAAAAAGAACATCCTTATATCAAAGTAATTGGTATTAGCGCTACGTTCCCAGATGGCTTTAAAATCAAAGCTGTAGAAAGAAAACCTATGTACAGTGTTTATTTGTCTACGGGCAAATATGCTATTTGCGATAAAGAACTTAAAGTTTTGGAAGTTGTAGATACAATAAGCAACAAGTATAAATATATTGCTCTTGCAAATCTAGGAATAGATGATCAAGAGGCAGGAAACTTTATCAAAGGTAACAATGATATTGATAGACTAGCAAGGCTAGGTTCTGAGTTTTCGGCAAATAAATATGGCAGAACAAGTGCTATAAAATATTTTGAAAGTATAAGAATGTACGAAGGATATTTTACCGAAGATAAAACCAGAAAGTGTACATGGCTTTCTATCCAAACAAGACCAACTAACGAAGATGATGACAGCCAATGCGCTGGTGTTAGAATAGACATTGAAAACATCTCAACTAACTTTGAAGAAAAGATAAACAAAGCTCTTAGCATATTCAACTATTACTTTAGCTCAACAGAGCCAGACCAACACTCAAAAAGTTTGTATGGAGTAATAAAAGTATATGATAATTGCCAAGGTGCTTGGGTAGATACCATAGAAAGAATAGATGAAGAAGAGGTTTAATAAAAATAGGGCAGCAATTTAGCCCTATTTTTTATTTTTTGTGCCACAAAATATTTTTATAATAGAGTCGCAAAATGTTTGACTCAAAAATGGTTAAATATTATAATAAATATATATTATACTAAGGTGGTCAAATGGCAAAAAAAGATGTTGCGATTTTAGATTTTGGCTCTGAAAAAATATCTGTCATCATAGGTGCTTCAGATGTCAATAATACCTTTGCTATCAAGGGCGTAGGAGAGTGCGAATACGCTGGTTTTATGGACGGGGCTTTTTTGGAGCCTAATAACCTAAAACTTGCTATGGGCCTTGCTATAAACAACGCCGAACTAAATTCTAAGACCCAAATAAAAGAACTTTATATTGGTGTTCCGACTGAGTTTTCTTTGTGTGTTTGCAATACGGCAAGTCAAACTTATCCTAGAGCAAAGACAGTAAACCAAAACGATATAAACGAACTTTTTGTTTTGGGCAATCAAAACTTTGTTAACCAAAAAACACATAGCGTTATCAATCAATCAGCTGTTTATTATGTTCTTGATGATAATGGCAAAGTAACAAATCCTCTAGGTTTAGTAACCAACAAAATAACTGCATGTATGTCATTTATTTTGGCAGAAAGAAGCTTTATCAAACTTATTGATAGTTTCTTAGTTGACCTTGAGATTACAAAAGCTACTTACATTTCTTCTGCACTAGCAGAGGCAAAATATCTATTTGATGATGAAACACGTGATAGGTATGCGCTTTTGGTAGACTGCGGATATATTACCACAACGGTGGCACTAATTCGTGGTGATGGTATCTTATCACTTAATAGTTTTTCTATGGGTGGTGGACATATCACTGCCGACCTTATGGAATGTTTGAAAATTACGTTCCAACAAGCAGAGTCTTTAAAGAGGAAAATTGTTTTATCGATTGATCCTGCACAAGATGATGTTTATGAGGTAACAACCGACGACGGAGTGGTTCCAGTTTCTGCAAAGATGGCAGGGGAGATAGTAGAGTGTAGAATAGAAGAGATTGCAAAGAATATTCTAAAATGTCTACACGCATGTAAATATGAGTATCCACATTACATACCAATATCACTAACCGGTGGTGGCCTATGTTATCTAAAGGGTGCAAAAGATTTACTTGCAAAATTCCTTGGCAAAAATGTTGAGATAGTTGTTCCACCAATTCCTCAACTAAACAAACCACACAATTCATCAAGCATAGGGCTTTTGGATATCGCGCTAAAGCAAGAGGCTTTGCGTAAACCAAAAGGTCTATTTGCAAAACTAAAAGCATTTATAAACAGATAAAAATAGGGAGAGTATATTTATGAATAATAACATTGGACAAGTAGTTAAAATTTTAGTTATCGGTATCGGTGGTGGCGGTAACAATGCCGTAAACAGAATGGTTGCTGCAAACATCACTTCTGCAGAATTTGTTGCTGTAAACACAGACAAACAAGCCTTGCTTATGAGCAAAGCAACTCACAGAGTTCAAATTGGTGAAAAATTAACAAAAGGTCTTGGCGCTGGTGCTGAACCAGAAGTTGGTGCAAAAGCTGCCGAAGAGAGCAAACAAGTATTGACTGAGATGCTTAGAGATTGTGACCTTGCCTTTATTACTGCTGGTATGGGCGGCGGAACTGGTACAGGTGCTGCTCCAGTTGTTGCACAAATTGCAAAAGAATTAGGTATTCTTACAATTGCAGTTGTTACAAAACCATTTAACTTCGAAGGCAAAAAGAGAATGGATAATGCCGAAAAAGGTATTGCAGAACTTAGAAAATACGTTGACACTCTTGTTGTTATTCCTAATGACAAACTACTTCGTATCGTACCAAAAGGTACTCCTATCGTTGAAGCTTTCAGATGTGCAGACGATGTACTAAGACAAGGTATCCAAGGTATCTCTGACCTTATTGTTGTTCCTAGTCTTATCAACCTTGACTTTGCTGACGTTAGATCTATTATGAAAAATAAAGGTCTTGCTCATATGGGTATTGGTCGTGGCAAAGGCGAAAACAAAACTATCGAAGCTGTAAGACAAGCTGTTCAAAGTCCACTTCTTGAAACAACTATCGAAGGTGCTACTGGTATCCTTCTTAACGTTAAAGGTGGTTTGGATCTTCCTATTGACGAAGTTGACGAAGCTGCAGCTTTAGTTAAAGAAGTTGTTGACCCTAACTGTAACATTATCTTTGGTGCTGGTATTGATGAGGCACTTTCTAACGAAGTTGAAATCACTGTTATTGCTACAGGTTTTAGCGGAAGAGATGAAGGTAAAGAGCCTCAAAGAGACCTAAAAGATATTATGAAAAACCAAGAAGCAAAAGCAGAACCTCAAGAAGATGATAAGCTAAAAGATTATGAAGCTAGACTAAATAGCTCTGCTACATCAAAACAAGAATCTCCTGCTGTTCCTAATTCTTCTCGTATCAAAGTAGATGATTCTAATATTCCACCATTTCTTAGAAGACTTCAAAATAAATAATTATCAAATAAAATCAAATTAAACTCAAAAAGGACAAGTTATTCCAAAACTTGTTCTTTTTTCTTTTTTGCAGGAAAGACGTGTTGAAGTAAAATGTTAATATGATAATTTTTATCGAAGATATTTTTATAAAAAATTTAATAATTTATCTTTTTACCTCTATGCTTATCTCAAAAAGCTTATGCCAAAGCAAAAAGTTTTTTGGGCTATTTGTTTCGGCCATTGTGAGTGGTCTTTTTCAAACATTAGGAGAAATTGTATGTCTTGGAACAATCGGAAGTTTGATCTTGACTTTTGCAAATATTTGCTTGATTGCATCTTTGTCGATAAAGGGCACATCAAAAACCTTTGTGGCGGTAGTGCTTGGGTTTACATATTTTGTCGTAATTGATAGTGTGAGAGTTTTGTTAACGCAAAAAGTAAAATTATCGATTTTTGTAAGTTTTTTGATTGTTTTTGTGTATGTGTTTTTGATTTTTGGTATGATAAGATATTTTTTCAAGACAAAACGTCATAAAAAGTTTGAATACAAAATAACTTTTTACGAAAAGGAAAATGTTTTTTCGGCTATTGCTTATCTTGATAGTGGAAACTTCCTGGAGGATAGTTTGACGGGGCTTCCGATTGTGATTATTGATTATAATGTGTTTGTTCATCTGTCAGGGCACGGAATAGAAGAGCTGCTTATAAACAAGTGTCATCTAAAAAACTCGCATTATATAAATTATTCGACAATAAGCGGTAGCGAAAAGATGTTAGTTTTTGATGTAGACAGAGTGGAAATAGACGGCCAGGAAAAGAAATGTCATTTGGGACTAAATCTCAAAGGTTTTGAAAAGGGATATTCGGCGCTGTTTGGCGTAAATGTATTGGGGGAGAGTTTATGAAAGTATTGTCAAAAATTATATTGTTTATAAAAAGCATATTTACAAAAGATATTTATGGCGCAAGAAAAAAACTAGTAGCTTATATCTGCGGAACAGAAGTTTTGCCAGAACCGATGACTTGTGATGAAGAGATGGAGTATCTGGTTAAAGCAAGTAAGGGTGACGAAAGCGCAAAAGCAACCCTTATCGAAAGAAACCTAAGGTTAGTAATCTATATCGCAAAAAAGTTTGAAAATAGCGGTGTAGAACTTGAAGATTTGGTATCAATTGGTTCGATAGGTCTTATAAAGGCGGTTTCAACTTTTAACTACGAAAAAAATATCAAATTAGCAACCTATGCCTCAAGATGTATAGAAAATGAGATTTTGATGCATCTGCGCAAAGTAACTAGACAAAAACTCGAAGTGAGTTTAGATGAGCCTTTGAGTTTTGACAAAGAAGGTAATGAGCTTCTGCTTTCAGATATTTTGGTGGCAGAGGGTGAGTCGGTTTCTAAAAATATAGAATTGTCCGCCGAAAAACAACTGCTAAAAGAGGCAATAAAAAGGCTAAATATAAGAGAACAGACTATTATGGTTTTGAGATTTGGTTTAAATGGTGGGGAAGAACTTACGCAAAAAGAGGTCGCCGATGCTATGGGGATATCTCAAAGTTATATCTCTCGCATAGAAAAGAAGATTTTGGTGCGGCTAAAAAAAGAAATCAACAAAGTTTTTTCTTAAAATGTATATTTTTGTCTTATTTTGAGCAACATATTAAAAAAATATGTTGGAGCAAAATAGGTGAAAAGAGTAGTTATTTGTGGTGTTAATACTGAAAACTTGCCAACTATCAAGGGCAAAGAAATGGCAAGTCTTATGACTAGACTAAAGAGCGGAGATAAAGAAGCTCGTAAGTTATTTATTTATGGAAATATGCGTTTGGTCCTTAGTATCGTGGGTAGGTTCTCTACAAATAAAGATAATATCGATGATATATTCCAGGTGGGGTGTGTAGGACTTATCAAGGCCATGGATAATTTTGATGAAGGGTTTAATGTTAAATTTTCAACTTATGCAGTGCCGATGATTATTGGAGAGATTAGAAGGTATATTAGAGAAGGCACTTGCGTTAGGGTGAGTAGAAGTTTGAGGGATATTGCCTATAAAGTGTTACTCTCTAGACAAAAGTTTGATAAGCAAGGTGTAGAGCCAAACTTAGAAGAAATATCAAAAGATTTAGACCTACCGCTAAAAGATGTGCTTTGCGCTCTTGATGCTATAGCTGACCCTGTCAGTCTATATGAGCCTGTGTATAATGATGGAATAGACACTGTGCTTGTTATGGAGCAATTAAGCGATACAAAAGACACCTCTGATGAAATGATAGAAAACTTTGCTCTAAAAGAGGCCTTGGAAAAACTAGGTGATAGGGAAAAGGAAATTTTGCGACTTAGGTATTTTATTGGCAAAACGCAAACTGAAATATCCGAAAGTGTAGGCATAAGTCAAGCCCAAGTTAGTAGACTAGAAAAAACCGCCCTAAAACAACTAAAAAAATCTTTGTAATTTTTTTACTATTTTTGTCATATTATGTACAAAGGAGAAAACAAAAATGGAATCTTCTTTTTTGGAACTAAGATGTAAAGAAGTTATAAATATAGTCGACGGAAGACTTCTTGGGCATATAACAGATATGACAATAGACCTAAAAACGAGTAGAGTAACAGGGCTTGTTGTTCCTGTGTCAAAAGGGTTTTTTAGTTTTTTCAAATCTCCTCAAGAAATATTTATTCCCTACAAAAATATTTGTAAGATAGGCGAAGATGTTATATTGGTTGAACTTTTTAATTTGCCTCAAGTAAAGAAGGGCAAAAAGGTAAATGCGCTGCAGATAGATGAAAAGCCAAAAAGAGAAGAAGAATTCCAAAAAGTTTCGCCTATAAGTCCAAGTGATTATGAAGGTGGCGATTTGAAATCAAAAATATCTGATGAAAACTTTGTAAACTAAACTTGCAAAAATGTTTTGCTAAAGGTCAATTTAGTGGTATACTTTTTGTAGGAGAAAATCACTATGAAATGTATTTACTGTGGATTTGGCGATAGCAAAGTTATCGATTCAAGACTTACTGATGAGTCAAATAGCATCAGACGTAGAAGAGAGTGCCTAAAATGTGGTAAACGTTTTACAACTTATGAAACAGTTGAAGAGATACCAATTTTGGTTATAAAAAATGACAATTCACGTCAAGCTTTGGACGTTCAAAAGATAAAAAGAGGCTTTATCAAATGTTGTGAAAAAAGGCCTGTTACTATGGCGCAAATTGATAGTGCCGTAAATGATATAGTAAAGACTTTGCAAAATTCACTGGAGCAAGAGGTTAAGTCTAGTTATATTGGCGAACTTGTTATGGAACAGCTAAAGCGTATGGACGAAATAGCCTATATAAGATTTGCTGCCGTATATAAACAATTTAAAGATGTTGATACATTTATAAGCTTTTTAAAAAACATGAAATAATTTTTTTAATATCAAAATTATTGCCACCCAAGATAAAAGGGTGGTTTTTTTGTTGGGTATATTTTTTTGAGGGTTTATCATTTCTAAAAAAACTTTTTTTGAATAAATCTATATTATGATGCCGCTAAGTTATGCAAAACTAAATAAAGAATACTTTATCGAAAAAATAGATGATTGTGAAGAAAAACTGCGACTTATCGAAATGGGTTTTTGTAATTGCAAAATTAGACTTTTGAGAATAAGCTTTGGCAAAAAAGATTATCTTGTTTTTTTGAGAAATTTTAAAATGATATTAAGAAGAGAGTTGGTAGAAAAAATATGGATAAAAAAGTTATAGCCTTGGTTGGAAATCCAAACGTCGGCAAGACAGTGCTTTTTAACAGTTTGACTGATAGTTTTGAGCGGGTAGGGAACTGGCACGGCGTGACTGTTGATAAAAAAATTAAAACAATAAATTATAACAAGACAGAATATCAAATTGTTGATTTGCCAGGGGTTTATAATTTATCAGGATATAGCTTAGAAGAAAAACAAACGGCAAAGTATTTAGCGGATAATGACTGCAATATAATAAATATCTGTGATATGCGACAGTTAGAGCGCAACTTGTATTTAACCCTGCTTTTGCTAGAGAAAAATTATTCGGTTGTTTTGTTTATTAACAATTATGTCAAAAATGGCGGAGAAATAGATATTGGCAAACTAAACAGGCTTTTAGGGGTCGAAATTTTGTCTACAACGGCCGAAAAGGTCAAATCTTATGACCTTTTCGCTAAAAACTTTCGCCACTTGAGACCGCAATATTATGACGAAAAATTTAAAACTTTAGATGAAGAAAAAAAGGCCCAAATAAGATACAAATATATAGAAGACTTGTTGAAAAGTTGTGATTATAAACTAGGTAGAAAGAAAGCAAATCTTGATAATTTGCTTGTCGGCAGGTGTGCACTTCCGATTTTTTGTTTTATTTGTTTAGCGATTTTTTATTTGTGCTTTGGTGGAGTTGGAAGTTTTTTGTCACAACTTTTGCAGACGTTTTTGCAAAGGGTGGTTTATCAGCCGATTTTTAACTTTGTAAGTGGTAACTGCTCGGCTGTTGTAGTTTCGCTTATATGTGACGGGGTGCTGTCGGCACTGCTTGGGCTACTGGCTTTTTTACCGCAGATTGTATTAGTAACTTTTTTTATATATCTTTTGCAAGATAGTGGGTATTTATCTCGGATAGCTTTTTTGTTTGATGGGCTTTTGAGCAAAATAGGATTATCTGGTAAAGCTGTATTTAGCCTTTTGATAGGGCTTGGGTGTAATACAACTGCACTTATGACCTCAAATAATCAAGAAGACTATTTTGCTAAGAAAAAAGTTGCTATATTTTTGCCTTTTGTATGCTGCTCAGCTAAGTTTCCTATTTTTATTATTTTTAGCCAAATATTAGTTTTGCAATATGGATTTTTGCTTACGATAGGTTTATACCTTGTTGCTTTTTTGTGCGGCGTGTGTGTTTTGTATGTTTATAATAAACTATTTGGCAAACGTGAAACTCAAACTTTTTTGCTAGAGATGGGCGAGTTAAAACTGCCAAATGTTAAAGCTGCTATAAGAGAGTGTGGCCTTTCGGTAAAAAGCTTTTTTATTAAAGTGGGTACAACCATTTTTCTTGCTAACATTATCGTTTGGATTTTGCAAACTTTTGATTTTTCTTTTAGGGTAAATAGCGGTGGTAGTATGCTAAGGACTATTTCTCAAGCTATATCGATATTATTTGCGCCTATTGGTCTTGACAACTATTGTGTAGTAGCTGCTCTTATAATCGGCGTAATGGCAAAAGAACTTGCGCTTACAACACTTGCTATGCTAAATGGTATTGGGCTATCTCAACTTGGACTTTTGTTTGGGGGAGGGTTGCCTACTTGCTTTTCACCACTTACTATGATTATATTTTTAGTGTTTGTTGCGATATATTCGCCGTGTGTAAGTTACCTAAGTATTATAAAGAAAAACTTTGGAAAAAAGTTTGCTTTATCTTTAGGTTTTGGACAAACTGCCTTTGCTTATGTTGTTTGTATGATTATATATTTTTTTGGCAAGTTGTATATGTTTTCAAAAGAAATCTTTGTGATAGTGATATTTTGTTTTGTGGTTTTTGTATCTGTGTTTTATTTTGTAAAACATAAGGGAAAGTGTGTATATTGTCGTAATAAAAATTGCTCAAAATGTCAAAAATAGAGTTTGCCATACTTTAACAAATATGGTACAATACATAAGAGGTAAATTATGAAAAAACCATTAGTTGCCATAGTTGGTAGACCAAACGTTGGCAAAAGTACATTTTTTAATAGAGTTTGTGGCAGAAGACTAAGTATTGTCGAAGATATGCCTGGTGTTACACGTGACCGTATTTATGCTGATGCAGAGTGGTGTGGTCATAACTTTACACTTGTAGACACTGGTGGTCTTGATTTTGCAAACGCCCAAGATGAAATACAAAAGAATATTTTTACTCAAGCGCAAGTTGCAATAGATCTTGCGGACGTTATTATGCTATTTGTAGACGGCAGAGAGGGTATAACAAATAACGACAGAGAGGTTGCTACTTTTTTGAGAAAGAGCAAAAAGCCTATTGTTTTGGTTGTAAACAAACTAGATAATAACGAAGTAGAAAATACTTATGACTTTTATGAGCTAGGCCTTGGCGAACCATTTGCAGTTTCTGCAGAACAAGCAAAAGGTATTGGCGATGCCTTGGATGAGGTAGTAAAAAGTTTTAAGACCAAAGTTACTGATGATGATTTGACACCTTCTATAAAAATCGCTATTGTTGGTAGACCAAACGCTGGTAAGAGCAGTATAACTAACAAGATTTTGGGCGAAGATAGGGTGGTTGTAAGCAATGTCGCAGGAACAACCAGAGATGCAATAGACACACCATTTAAATATAATGGCAAAGATTATGTAATAATCGATACTGCGGGTATGAGAAGAAAAAGTCAAATACCAAAAGAGAGTGTCGAAAGATATTCTATTTTAAGATCTCTTGATGCAATCGAAAGAGCAGATATAGTACTTATTGCCGTAGATAGCGTAGACAAACTAACTGAGCAAGATGTTAGAATTGCAGGTTATGTACACGAAAAAGGCAAACCAAGTATTATCGTTATGAACAAGTGGGATCTTATCGAAAAAGACGATAAAACAATCAACAGATATAACGAAAAGTTAAAAGAAGACCTCAAGTTTATGGATTACTTTGTATCAGTATATGTGTCAGCACTTACTGGTCAAAGATTAAATAAAATTATGCCTACAGTAGAGTCTGTACTGGAAAACGCAGGTAAGAGAATATCTACTGGCGTGTTAAATGAAATTTTGCAAGAGGCTATTACAGTAAAAGAGCCTCCTACAAAAAATGGCAGAAGACTAAAGATTATGTTTTCTACTCAAGCCAGTACTAATCCACCTACATTTGTTATTTTTGTTAATGATAGCAAACTTATGCACTTTTCTTACGAAAGATATTTGGAAAACTGCATAAGACGTCAAGTTGATTTTTCGGGCACTCCGATCAAAATAGTTATAAAAACTCGTGGAGAAAAGGAAGAATAATGTTAGTTACTATTATCAAATATGTTTGTTTAGTAATAGGTGGCTATCTTATTGGTAATATTTATTTTGCTCGTATTATTGGCAAGATAAAAAAGTTTGACATTACCAAAGATGGCAGTGGAAATCCAGGCACTATGAATATGTTGCGTAACAAGGGCTTTGGTTATGGTATAATTACCTTGCTGCTTGATATGTGCAAGGGCGTAGTTGGAGCATTAGCTGGGTTTTTGCTTTTTGGCGCAGACTGGCACTCTGCTCAAAGTATAATCGGCTTATATGTTGGCGGCTTGTCAGTGCTTGTTGGTAACATATATCCAGTATTTTACAAATTCAAAGGTGGTAAAGGCGCTGCCGTTGTATATGGTATGTTTTTCTTTGCTAACTGGTGGCTAGGGCTTATAGTATTTGTTCTTGGCTTTATCTATCTTTTGATTTTTGACTATGCGGTATTAGTATCTTTCTTTATGATTACTATGTTTACTATAGTTCAAGGTTTTATGTATATAAAATTCCAAAGCGTAGCAATTTCAGTGCTTTTGTTTAGTATATTTTTCCTTATGTGGTTTGCTCATAGAAATAACATATACAGATTACTTCTTGGCAAAGAAAACAGAGTAAACTTTAAGGCAAGTTTAATTAAATTCAAAGACAAAATTGTAGCAAAAAAGAATAAGAAAAAATATAATCCAAAAGAAGTTGGTTAATATACCAACTTCTTTTTATTTTGCACTTAGGCAATAACTTTTTATTTTTATAAGTTTATATTTTTATTTGCATAAACAAAAAGGCTATTTCATATATTTTAGTATTACCAAATAAGGAGCAAAAATATATGAACGCATATAATATTTATGAGGATATCGCAACCAGAACAAACGGCGATATATACCTTGGCGTTGTAGGGCCTGTAAGATGCGGCAAGTCAACTTTTATATCAAAGTTTATAAATACTTTGGTTTTGCCAAATATTCAAAATGAGCATGATAAAACACGTGCAATAGACGAATTGCCACAAAGTGCTGATGGTAAGGCTGTAATGACCACCCAGCCAAAGTTTATTCCGAATAAGTCCGTACAAATTAAAGTTCAAGATAATATAGCACTCAATGTGCGACTAGTCGATTGTGTAGGGTATATGATTAAATCTGCAAAATCTATGGAAGACAATAAGCCTCGCCTGGTAAAAACGCCTTGGAGAGAAGAGGCTATGCCTTTTGATGAGGCTGCAGAAATTGGGACAAAAAAGGTAGTAACAGAGCACTCAACCATCGCAGTAGCCATGACTACAGATGGTAGTTTTTCAGGAATAGACAGAAGTGAATATGTGGAGGCCGAAGAAAAGGTTGTTGCAGAACTTAAAAAAGCAAACAAACCTTTTGTTATGATCTTGAACACAAATAAACCAAAAGAAGAGCAAACTATCGACCTTGCAAAATCTTTGTCAAAAAAATATTCTACTTGCGTTATGGCGCTTGATGTTGTAAACATAAGGCCTGAAGATATCGATGAAATATTCGCTAAAATATTGGGAGATTTTCCGCTTGTGAGCCTTAAAGTCAAACTTCCTAAATGGATAGAGGCTATGCCATACGAAGACGAAATGATCCAAGAGATAATCAAAGAAACAAAATCTTTGGTTGATGGAGTTAGTAAAATAGGCCAAGTAGACGCAACCAAAGTCGCTTTTTTAGATAGTGATTGTTTTGAAAAAATCACCTTAAACGAAATTAAAATGGGCGAAGGAATCGCAACTTGCGAAATTATACCTAAAGAAAACCTTTTCTATAAGGTACTTAGCAAACAATGTGGCTGCGATATCAGTAGTGATTACCATTTAATTAGTTATATTAAAGACCTTTCGGTTGCAAAATTAGAGTATGACAAACTAAAAGACGCCCTACTTCAAGTAGAGCAAACAGGTTATGGCGTGGTGATGCCAAAGTTTGATGAACTCACTTTAGAAGAGCCAGAGATTGTAAAACAAGGCTCAAGATATGGCGTAAAACTCAAAGCCTCAGCTCCAAGTTTGCACCTTATGAAGGTTGACGTACAAACCGAAATTAGCCCAATTGTTGGAACAGAACAACAAAGCAGTGATCTTGTTAAATATATCTTAGACGAGTTTGAAAGCAACCCTCAAGGTATCTGGGAAACAAATATGTTTGGCAAATCCCTTCACTCGCTTGTAAACGAAGGGCTTAATAACAAACTTATCCAAATGCCAATCGAAGCCCAAACAAAAATGCGAAAAACCCTTGGCCGAATCGTCAACGAAGGCAAAGGCGGTATAATTTGTATTTTGCTATAAAAAATCTTTTAAAAAGTGCTATGTAAAATAACACACGTAAAAAAAACTAGCGGTTTTTTCGCTAGTTTTTTTTATTATTCAAATTTGCTTTTGTCGAAGTTAAAGCCTATTGGTGAGCAAGATGGAACTGCAAGCATTGGTATATTCTCAGATGGAGTAAGTCCAAAGTTTAGGCAAATAAATGCTGATAGGTTAACACCTGACGTTACAACTATAACAGTATCGTTGTTGTCGTGATTTTTGATTATATCTTTTAAACTTTCTATAACCCTGTTTAGTAGATCTGTCCAAGTTTCGCCCTTTATACTTTCAAATTCGTCTAGTCTTGTATCTACGATAATAGGAAGGGATAGGTGTTTGTTTATGTTTTCAGCAGTTTTTGTACATCTAAAAAATTGTGATGTATAAATTGCTTTTGGATTTGACTTGCCTTTTAGGTCTTTTAAAAGTTCCGCTACAAGTTCGGTGTCTTTTTGTCCTATTTCGGTCAATCCTTCATCTTGAGATCTTGGAAAGCCTTTTGCTCTGTGTCCGTGGTGAACATAAATAATTTGCATATAAACTCCGAATTATTCTTTAATTGTTTTTGGTTTATTTTTCTTTGCGTTATCTTTTACTACTTTTTCTAGTTGTTTTGCAAGTTCATATCCGTTATTTACTGCAGCAGTCCAAACTGTTAGTTTACCATGACCTACTGGTAATAATTCTATTGAAATTCTCAAATTACATGCTTTTTCGTTGCGTCTGTCAAAAATAGATTGATTGCAATTTATTTCGATATTGCCAGAAACATTTTCAATAGAGTATTGGTGATAGCTATTGGTAAAGCAACCATATCTTATAAGTATTCTTTTATCAGTAAGGCAAACAAAATAGTTGTTTTCGCCAAATTTTGCTACTATATAGATTGTTAATGTGACTATAAAGAATACCCCAGGAACAATAACTGCAACTATCCAAGGAAAACCAACCATTGAGCCTTCTGGGTGGAAAACAGTTGGGTTTTCTATTTCTCTCCAAGGAAGTGCTATAGATAGTGTACCAAATAGTGCAAGGAAAAATAGTCCAATTATAAATGTAGTAATACTTTTTTTCAAAGCATAACTTTTAGTTGCGTTTGTTACTGCGATTACTTTTTCGTTATCGTTAAGTATATTTGTAAATTTTTCTTCCATATATTTATCTCCTTAGTTGCATTATAGCATAAAAAATTTTTTAGCAAAATAAAATAAGAATAATAATCAAAAAAAACACTCAATCTCCGCCAAACACTTATTGATATGCAAATAACAGGGGCGGAGAAGGGGTAGGTTTAGTTTTATTTAATAAATAACCTATTTTGTAAAAAGGGTAATATAATAGAGGTAATTAAAAAGCGGATAATAAAATAAAAAAAGAGAAGTCGTAAGACTTCTCAATTTTTTGGTGCGGATGAGAGGAATCGAACCCCCACTCTCTCGAACTAGATCCTAAGTCTAGCGCGTCTGCCAGTTCCGCCACATCCGCATGTGGTGATCCATCCGCGGTTCGAACGCGGGACCCCTTGATTAAAAGTCAAGTGCTCTACCAGCTGAGCTAATGGATCATGCTGTTTTATTAAATTAAATGGCTGGGGTGGCAAGATTCGAACTTACGCATGTCAGAGTCAAAGTCTGATGCCTTACCGCTTGGCTACACCCCATTATTAAGTTGCGGTAATCTGTATGGCTGGGGTGGTAGGATTTGAACCCACGAATGCGGGAGTCAGAGACCCGTGCCTTACCGCTTGGCTACACCCCACTAAGTATTTGTGGGTTTATTGGGGTGAAAGATGGGTCTCGAACCCACGACCTCCAGAGCCACAATCTGGCGCTCTAGCCAACTGAGCTACAATCACCATAATGGTGTACCAGAAGGGATTCGAACCCCTGACACCCGCCTTAGAAGGGCGGTGCTCTATCCA
>JAZUBK010000048.1:0-8375 GCA_045638465.1 Clostridia bacterium
AATTTAAAAAACTAAAAAACAACATTTAATTTTGTAAAAATATCTTCACTTTATTTAATAATTATTGAGAAAAATATCTAAGCTGTATAATAAAAATTAAAGTAAAAAAGAGTAGTAAATAACACAAAAAAAGATAGGTAACTTTTACCTATCTTTTTATTTTTATTCTTCAGTTTTTAGTGAGTTTGGAGTGATAACCAAATATCTATTTGGCTCTTCGCCTTCACTATGAGTAGAAACATCTTTGTCTGTTAGTGCTGTATGAATAATTCTTCTTTCATAAGCGTTCATTGGCTCAAGTTTGATTTCTTTGTTTTGAGCGATTGCTTTTCTTGCTAGTCTTTCTGCAAGAGAAATAAGTGTTTCTTCTCTTTTTGCTTTGTAGTTTTCTACGTCAAGAAGAACTCTTGCTCTATATCCTGCGTTTTTGATTACCATATTTACGATGTATTGTAGAGCGTTTAGAGTTTCGCCACGATAACCAATAAATGTGCTAACTTTTTCGCCTTTGATATTATAGCAGATGTTTCCATCATTTTTTGTAGAAGTGATAATGATTTCGTCGTTTAATTCTTTAAACAAGCTAGTCAAGAATTTGCTACCAAGTTCGATTGCTTCATCTAAAAGTTCATCTTTAGATTTTTTTGCTGGTGTTTCTTCTTTTACTTCTTCTACTACTTCTTCTTTTTTAGCCTTTTTTGTTTCTGCTTTTTCTTTTTTCTTTGTTTCTTTTGCAGTTTCTTTTTCGGCTTTTTTATCTTCTTTTTCTTCTTTAATTTTTACTTTTGATTCTGCTTCTTTGTCAACGGTAAGTTCAACTTTTGCTTTTTTGAAAAGGCCACCTTCTGACAAAATTTTTATACTAACTTCTTCTTGAGAAACGCCAAGTTCAACAAGTCCTGCTTCAATAGCTTTCTCAACATTTTTTCCTTCAGAAACAATTGTTTTCATATTACTTTCTCCTATATTCTACGTGTATAGCTTCTTCTCTTTTTGCGTCTTGTTTTTTCTCTAGAATATTAACTAGTTTTGTGATAAGTGGAGTAACGCAAGAAGAAATAAGTGTGCTTACAAACATATAAATTGCAAATAACGCACCAGTATTAATTACAAAGAACAACATAATAATCGGAAGAACAAACATCATAATCTTACCAGACTTCATTTGTTTTAATTGTTCTTCTGTCATTTGGTCACGTTTTTCTTTTGGTGGTAGTTGTGATCTACGAGTAAGCCATTGAGAAATTATCATAAGTGCTAGTACAAGTATTGGTGTGATAAAATATCCGTTAGCTTCTTGATTTTCTTTTAATACAAGTCCCATTATGTCGTTGTATTCATTTTTTGCATCGGCTTTTTTATCTTTGTTTTTGTATTTTACACCAGAGATTTTTACCCAATCATCAAATGTAGGTACAGCTTTTGTTGTAGTATCAGGACGCCAAATGTTTTTGATCCACAAAAAGCTCATTTTTGTATCGTTGTATTCTTCCAAAACGCTTTCTTGTGCAGCACGTTTAGCAGCCTCTATTTCATCTTCTGTAGAAGACTCAGTTACCATAGAATCGTATACTGAGTAGTATACCTCTTTACAATCGTTATATTGATTTGTAATTTGGTATTTTGATACGGCGTTCATACCATTCCAGAAAGTAAGTAGTACAACCATATTCAAAACTAAACTTACAAACATAATAAGGCAAGATGAACCCATCTTTACGTTATTTTCTTTGTATAGTTTGTTTAGGTTGTCATTTAGTAATTTTTGGTTATTTCCGTATCTTTTGTTTAGTTTATCAATTTGAGGCTTTAGGTATGCCTGACTTCTAGAAAAACTAGAAGTTTTGTATCTTTGCAAAAAGTCTAGTGGTAGAAGTACTACTTTAATGGTCAAAGTAAGAAGGATGATTGCGATAACGTAATTACCAAGACCATTGTAATAAATCTTAATTAGACTTTCCCACATACCTTTAGGCCAAGTAGCTAGTAATGTTACTAAATTAGCCATTTGATATCTCCTTTGATATTAGGTTTTACGGGGTCAAAACCGCCCTTGCTCCAAGGGTTACACCTCAAAATCCTCCATATTGTTAAAAAACTACCTTTGACTGCACCATACTCTTGAATTGCTTTTAGTCCATAAGACGAGCAACTAGGAGTAAATCGACAAGCTGAAGGTAGTAATGGGGAAATAAGATATTTATATAAATAAATCAATCCTAAAAACAGTATCCTAAGCGGATAAAATATAATATAAACTACTTTAGCCCAAAAAGATTTTTTGCTAAATTTACTCAACTAGCATCTTACCTTTGGTCAAAACTTTTTTCATCTCAAGGTAAAGTTGGTCATATGTATAATTTTCTATGCCAGACCTTGCTACAAAAATGTAGTTATAATTTGGATTAACTTGGTTTATAAATTCTTTAAATAGGTGAGTTAACTTTCTCTTCACTTTATGACGGATTACACTATTTCCGATTTTGCTACTGATAGAAAAGCCTACTCTAAAAGGAGTAATTTTTGTTTTAACATAATACATAGCCAAAACTTTAGAATAAGAAGTTTCGCCTTTTTTATAAACATAATTAAACTCTTTATTCTTTTTTAATCTATATTGCTTTTCTAACATACAAAACCTTCGTTAATTAAGATTAAGCAGATAATTTAGCTCTGCCTCTGTTTCTTCTTCTTTGCAAAACTTTACGGCCACCTTTAGTTTGCATTCTTTTTCTGAAGCCGTGAACTGTAACTCTTTTTCTCTTATTTGGTTGATAAGTTCTTTTCATTTTTTCTCTCCTTAAAAATTTTTTTTATATAGCCATCAAAAAATTTAGTCGCATCTAAAAATTTTTTTGAATTACTATAATCTTAATAGACAAGGATATTATACTAAAAGCACAAATTATTGTCAACAATAAATTGTGAAGAAAAAACCCCTCAAAACCCCTAAAGATAGGGTAGTTTTGGCCAAAAAAAGCCTAAAATACAAAAAAAATACCTAAAATAATATATATATATTAGTAAAATAGTTTATTTAATTTGACTAAAAAATTGATTTTTAGTAAAATGAGCGTGGAGGAATATTTATGAATATACTTGAAATTTTAAATTCTGGCGAAGTTGTATTTGCCGAAGATGCTGTAGAAAGCAAAAAAATAAGAAACCAAGTTGCAACAGTTAACAAAAACTTTTTAGATATGGCAGCTACTGCAAGTGCATTTGCAGAATATGCTACATCTCAACTAAAAGGCAACGAACACAGAAGAATAGTAATGGCAAAGAGCCTAAAAAATTACTATCCAAACTGGAATGCTCTAAAAGTAGCATATGACAATGTTTCTAAAGAAGAAGGTATCAAAATTGCTAATTACAATTCTGTAAAAGCAAGACTTATCACTAGTCTTCAAACATTGTTAAAAGAATCTGCAAAAGAAACAGTAGTATCTTACTACGATATCTTCGAAGGTGACTTTGTAAGATGTCAAGAAGGTCACGAAGTATTGATTTTGGGTTCTCACAACTCTCAAATCATTGAAACAATGATCCAAGGTCTAGATGAAAACCTAAATGTTTCTGGTCACTTTGACGAAATCGATGCTCAAGAAATCGAAGCTAACTACACAAATGTAGAAAAGAACGTTTCTATGTGCAAAGAACAAGCAGCTCAAATGTATGGTAACAAACCAGGCAAACTAGCTAAAGTTGAAATTTCAATTTCTACTATGGAAGAAGTTGGTAAAAAAGTTGTATTCTTTGAAACATACAAAAACGATCTTCTTTCAATCGGTTGCCCACAAAAAGCAATTAACGATTACGAAAAGAGCTTTGAAAAACAATATATGCCACTTAAAAAATCTCTTCAAAAAGAACTTCGTTTTGAGTTTGTTGAGATTTGTGACCTAGTTGTTGATGAAGCAGCTTATCAAGAAGCTGATATCGAAAACCCAGTTCCAGTAGAACAAGTTATGGAAGAAATGACAGCTGTAGAATCTGAACCAGTTGAAATTCCTGAAATCGAAACTGTAGCTGACGATGAAGTTGTTGTTGATACAAATATCGACGATATTGACGATATCAACGCTTAATAAAAAAAAATTAAAGAAGTACCTAATTTGGTTCTTCTTTTTTTATATTTTTTTTAGTGTTTGTAAAATTACAATAAACAATCAATAAAAAAATAATACTATTAAACAATAAAAAAACCTAGTTATTAAAACTAGGCTTTTATTTTTTATATATTGATTTTAGGGCTTTATTTGAGTTTTAGTTGTTAATAATTCTAACTGGAAGAATTAGATAGATAAACTCATCACCTTCGTTAGGAGTGATAACACAAGGGCTAGAAGGCATATTAAAGTTAATCTTTACAAACTCATCAGGAATAACTCTTAGGCTTTCGGTAAAGTAACGAGAGTTAAAAGCAATAACAAGATCATTACCTTTTAGTGCGATAGAGATATTTTCTTTGATGTTACCGATATCTGATGTAGAAGTTAGAGTAAGTAGTTTGTCTTTGATATCAAATTTAACTAGGTTATTTCTATCAACTCTAGAAAGAATAGATGTTCTATCTAGTGCATCTTCTAGTTGAAGTTTGTTTACAGTAACGTTAGTTGTAAACTCTGTAGGAAGAATTTGTTTATAGTTGATAAAGTCACCATCAAGAAGTCTAGTCATAACTTTAGTAGCGCCAAGATCAATCATCATAAAGTTTCTTTCTACAAAAATCTTTAGTTCATCATCTACATCATCAAGTAAGTTAGATATTTCTTTTAAGCTCTTTGCAGGAACAATAAGTTCAGTTTCGCAAGAGAAGTTAACTAGTGGTTTTTTGATTAAAGCAAGTCTATATCCATCTAGTGCTACTGCAGATACTTTGTTATTTGCTATTTCAAGAAGTACACCTTTAAGTATTGGTCTACTATCGTCTAGTGCTACTGCAAATACTGTTTTGTTTACTAATGCTTTAAAATTCTTTTGAGTGATAGTAAAGAATTCGCCATCTTCAATAGTTTTTAGTTTAGGAAACTCTATAGCGTTAAGTACTTGGAAATAACTTTCGCTATCTGTATAGCTTATTTTTAGTTGTCTTTTTTCTTCGTCTAAGATAAGCTCTACTTCTTCATTATTTAATTTTTTAGTAAACTCAGCAAATATCTTTCCTGGTACTACTATTTCGCCTTCATCTTTAACTACAGCATTGATTGTATTTTCTATACCTAGTTCTAGGTCTGTTGCAGATAATGTTAGTTTATTATCTTCTGCAGTAAGTTTGATACCTTCTAGAATAGGTGTAGTTGTTTTGTTTGAGATTGCTTTTATTACTCTTAGTGTTGCAGCTCCAAGTGCTGAACCATCGCATATTAATTGCATCTTATGTTATTCTCCTTTTTTATTAAAAATTATTATAATTATTAATCACTGTGCAAATGTGGACAACTTTATTTTTTATCAAAAACCCCTCATTTTTAGCTATTTTTGATAGGTTTTTTACTATTTTTTTATTTTCACACTTGTGCATAACCTGTGTGATTTATGTGATAAGTTATCAACATTTACACAAAGTTATTAACTTTTGTTGCTTTTTATCATCGCTACAAGGTCGGTAATTGTTGTCTTTAGATTGTTGTTTGTTTTTAGGTTTGCAGCGATTTTGTCTCTAGCGTGTATTACTGTTGTATGGTCTCTACCACCAAATAGTCTACCGATAGAAAGAAGTGGCATATCTTCGATAAGGTCTGTAATAAGATACATACATACTTGCCTTGGATCTACTATTTCTTTGTTACGTTTTTTGCCTACAAGGTCAGCTTCTTGAACGTTGTAGTATTTACATACAACCTCTATTATACGTTCAGCAGTAAGTTTTGTAGTTGTTGTTTCTACAGTTTCTTTTATAGTGTCTACTGCATCTTCTAATGTTGCTGATGGTTTATCAAATAATTTAGAGTGGAAGTAAGTGCCTTTTAGTGCACCTTCTAGTTCTCTTATATTTGTATCAACATTTTTAGCTATATATTCCAAAACTTCAGGGTCAACAGAATATTTTTCTATTTGAACTTTCTTTTGCAATATTGCAAGTCTAGTTTCAAAGTCTGGTTGTTGGATATCTTGAGTTAGACCGCTTACGAATCTTGTACGTAATCTTTCCTCTAAAGTTTCGATTTCTCTTGGGTGTCTATCCGAACATATAATTATTTGCTTGTTGTTTTGGAACAAATCATTAAATGTATGGAAGAACTCTTCTTGAGTACTAGTTTTACCTGTGATAAATTGGATATCGTCTACCATAAGTACATCACAACTACGATATTTATCTCTAAATAACTTAGTGCTGTTATCTTTGTTAGATCTTAGAGAATAAAGATAGTCATTTGTAAAAGTCTCACAAGTAACATATATTACGTTTAGTTTAGGATTATTTGATTTGATGTAATTACCTATAGCATGAAGCAAGTGAGTTTTTCCAAGACCAGAACCACCATAGATAAACAAAGGGTTAAATTTAATACCAGGTTCTTCAGCTACGCTTTTTGCTGCCGCATAAACAAACTGGTTACTTTTACCTACGACAAAGTTATTAAAAGTATATTTGTCGTTAAATATTGATTGTACCTTTTCTACCTCTTGAGGAACTACTTGTTCTTCTACATGCTTTTCTTTATTTTGTAAATAATCACTTTTTTCTGTAGGATCGACAATTACAAAATCACTTACTGTATCAAATATAGTAGTTATAGCTTTGATAAGTTTTTCTTTATGTAATTTCAAAACTTGATTTTTTGCGTTTTGAGTATTAGCAAAAAGTATTATTTTGTCATCTGTAATGTCTACTGGCTCTAAGTTTTTAATCCAAAGGTCAAAACTAACTGCAGTTACTTCGCCTTCGATTTCTTTTAAAACCAAAGCCCATTTGTCTGTTAAATTTTGCATATAATAATTTCCTTAATTTTCCTAATATTATTTTACTTATAAATTGTGGATAAGTCAACCCGAAAACCTATTTATTCTTTACTAAAATATATTTTTATGATAATATATAATCGTAAAAAAATAAAGGAAAAAGTATGCTAATTAAAAACATAAAGCTCGAAAATTTTCGCAACTACAAAAAACTTAATATAACCTTAGCGCCAGGGCTTAATGTTTTTATCGGTAACAACGCCCAAGGCAAAACAAATCTTTTAGAAAGTATCTATTATAGCTCTATTGGTAAGTCAACTAAGACCAGCCGTGACAAAGAATTAATTAAATGGGGCGAAACTACATCTAAAGTAAGGCTAGAGGTAGAAAAGCAATATTATACCAATACTATCGAAGTAATCACCCGTGACAAAGAAAAAAAGACTATAAAAATCAATGAAATACCAATCAAAAGAATTGGTGAACTTATGGGCGAACTTACAGTAATATTTTTCTCACCAGATGAAATAAGACTTGTAAAAGACGCACCACAAGATAGACGTAGATTTATGGATATAGATATCTCACAAATAAGTCGAAACTATTTCTATCTTCTTTGTAGATATGACAAAATTTTGAACCAAAGAAATAAACTTCTAAAATTTACAAAAGACTTTGAATCTTTAAAAGATGCAATATCTATCTGGGACGAACAACTAGCAGATATTGCAAGTAAAATAATAAATTGGCGTATAAACTTTATCGAAAAACTAAGTAAACCGGCCTATGATATTCATAAGTTTATTACATGCGGAAAAGAAGAATTAAAAGTAACATACCAAGGCGTTACAGGAACTAGTGTAGAGGAGATTAAAGAAAAATTACAAAAAGGCCTTATCCAAAATCTCCAAAAAGATTATGAATTAGGCTATACAACAATAGGTCCACATAGAGATGACCTAAAAGTAGTTATCAATAATATCGATATTAGAAGTTTTGGTTCTCAAGGTCAACAACGCCTTGCGACACTATCACTCAAACTTGCTGAGCTTAATTTATTCAAAGAAGAACGTAACGAAATGCCAGTGCTACTTCTTGATGATGTATTGAGCGAACTAGATGATACAAGACAACAAAACTTGCTAAAAATAATCAAAGACGTCCAAACAATAATTACTTGTACACGATACGATTATCCGCTTAAAGAAACTGACAAAATTTTCCGAATAGAAAATGGAAATATAAAAGACTAAAGGAGAAATAAATTGTCAAAAATCTCTATTTTTCAAAGTTATTATAATGGTAAATACGGCGAAGATAGTATATCTTACAAAAAAAACAGATATAGAATTTGAGATAAAAAATGAAGATTTTGTAGGAACTATAATTACAAGTAGAGAATTTTATAGTGAAGAAATACAATCAAAATTTAATGAAAAAAATAATTGGAAAAAGGCTATTTACAAATG
>JAZUBK010000049.1:0-6011 GCA_045638465.1 Clostridia bacterium
TCTTCCTAAGACCGCTTGGCCTCCGACTTGGGATATAATCACAGTCTTTACTAATAATACCAGATGTGGCACTTATGCCTTCGCCTTTGGCATTTCCAATAACAATAGCATCATCACCTGCAGTAACATCAATAGAAGATCCAAACTCAGCAGGTTCGGCGATGCTATTTTTGTATATAGAACTTGTGATTTTCAAAACAGCAATATCGTATGTCATTGAAGCACCGATAAATTGTGCTGCGATTGCACTTGATGAATATTCTTGACCATATAGATAAACATTAATAGATTGAGCATAGCAATCAGCAGTATTACTATCTGCCTCATAAATAACGTGGTGATTAGTCAAAATATATGCCTCACCAGTTGCTTTGTTATCATCAATTATTACACCTGAGCCATAACCATATTTATAAGAAGAAGTGCCAAATAAAAATTTTGACTCTACAGATACTACTGATGTAATACAATCATTAACAACTTTTGTTACAACATTGTCAGCGGCAGCGCCGTTTTCTCCGGTGTCTCCTTTATCGCCCTTTGCTCCGACCAAACTTGCTATCCACTCTGCTTGTGACCCCTCAAAGCCCTCTAGACAGGCTATTTGGTATGCAGAAAGGCCTTGACCAGCATATTCGCCGTCTTGACCAATGGCTACTTTATCAGTTTTTACGCCGTTTATTATCCAATAACCATCATCACTTATATCGATTGTTACAGAGTTTCCGTCTTTGCCTTTTAGACTTTCTAGCCACTCTGCTTCTGTCCCTTCAAAGCCATGTCTTACAGCAATATCATAGGCAGATTCGCCAGGAGTTGAAGTACAACCAGCAAAGCTAAGGGCCATTGGAAGAGCCATAACAGAGGCAATAATTGCTTTAGTTATTTTTTTCATTATCAGTTTCTACCTCCCCTTCTTGTTTTAGTTTTATTTGAGAAGATATGATATCTTCTAAGGTGTTTATAATTTTTATATCAATTACTTTTTGTAATTTGTCAGTGCTAACTATTATTTTTGAAAATCTAGCAGCTGCATCAGTTTTGTATTTGTAGGCTATTTTTTTGCCGCATACAACTTGCAAAGTATCTAAAATATCTTTTACTGAAGTGCCATCACTACCAGTGCCTACGTTAAACAAATGTGTTCCTGCATCATCAACCACTTGTAATATCTTAGCAGTAATAGATGTAAGGTCGCTAACGTGTATAAAATCTCTAACGGCAGTGCCATCTTTGGTTGGAAAGTTTCCGCCGTTGATAAATATTTCTCTGCCATTGTTTAGGTTATCTATAAAGTATGGCAAAATGTTTTGCTCTTTTGCCTTAGGTCTATCACCAAGATTTGCAACAATATTTGCTCCTACTGGATTTGTGTATCTTAATATGATAGCACAAAGGTCTGGGTTATTTAGGGCAAAGTCAGAAATAATCTCTTCACACATTATCTTTGTTTTGGCATAAGGAGAGGTAAACTTGCGCTCAAAGTCTTCAGTTATTTTTTTTGTAGATTCATCATAAACAGTAACTGTTGAGGCAAACAAAAACTTCTTAACACCATATTTTTTAGTCATTTCTAGTAAATTTAGCGTAGAAACCAAATTATTTTTGTAATAATCAAAACTATTGTTTAGACTCTCTGGGATATATTTTTTGTTGGCATAATGTACAACTATTGTTGGTTTGTAGTCATAAAAAACTTTGTCCAAAAACTCAAGGTCAGTAACATCGCCCTCGTACCAGTCAAAGTCTTTGTTTATACCGCCCTTTAGCCTGTTTATATTGCTTTTATAGGCGTTTTTAAAGTCGTCTACAATAGCAAAATCTATACCTAGGTTATTTAGTTGAAAGCACAAATTAGAGCCTAAAAAACCAGCTCCACCCGCCACTAAAACTTTTTCCATTAACTATCTCTCTTTTCTATTATTGTGTGCATATTTTTTTGGTAAACATCAATGTAATTTTGAGATTTTAGATCAAACAGGTGATTGATGCACTCATAGTCAAAAAATCCAATTTTGTCGTCTTTTCGTTTACCATCTTTGTCATAATAGATAATTACATCGCCTATCCAGACAAAGGCATTGTCTTTTGACAAAGCAGTATACTTATCAACCAAAGCTTTTACTAATTCTTTCATATTTTCTCCCCAAAAATTAAATAGTAGTTTTGCCACAAAAAATAACGCATAATTCTACACTTATATTATATCAATAAAAAATGTTTTTTACAAATATATGATAAAAAAAGGCTAAATAATTTAGCCTTTTTAGTCAAATAATTTTTCGTTAAACTTAATAGTTTTTCTGCTATAGTCAATTGTTGTTTCTATATTATAAGGAAGTACACATCTTGGGAAAGCATGGCCAAAGTTTACATTAAACATAATTGGTAAGTTTTTGTCACCCAAAGCCTTTTTGTACACTTCTTTATATTCCTCATAAAACATCTCATCTTGAGGTTTACCGACAATCAGACCTTCTGCATGGTCAAACATACCTTTTGAGCTTAGTGCAACAAGCATCTCTTCTAATTTATCAGGAGATGGTTTTTGTTCGCTAGTTTCAAGAAAGATAATCTTGCCTTCATACTCTTTTCCTTCAGGCAAAAGGCCAAACTTTTCGCAAATATCTCTGCGGTCTTTTTCGCCAAAGGCAAGTTCGTAAATACTCTCTATGCAACCACCAAATAATTTACCTGTCTTTTTGCCCTTGCCTTGGATAGTTTCAAAACCTTTTGTTTCTTCTATCTTTAGGCGTGGAGTCCCTACTTCGCTTGGAGCAAAACTTGTTCTTTCTTTGTACCAAACTTCACTTGATTTGATATCAGTTTTTTCTTTGCCAAGGAAGATTTCGAACCACTCTTTTGTATAAGGTAGCATCTCATCTTCTAATTCAGCTACGTCACACAAATAGCATGGACCATAAAAAGTGTTTAGTCCCAGTTTATTTAGCACCAAATGGTTAACTGTTGTATCCGAAAAACCAGTAAAGATTTTTGGGGTGGCTTGGATATCTTTTATAAATTTTTTGTCTTTCATAAGATAAGGTGTAAGTTTGTATGTTTCGTTACCACCTATTGCGCAAATTACACCCTTGATAGTTGGATCAGCAAAGGCTTGTTTTAGGTCTTTTGCCCTTTGTTTTGGGTGTTTTGCTAGGTATTTTACCCCTCTCATACTATATTTCATATATACAGGAACTAAGCCGTAATCTTTTAGTCTTTTTTCGGCGATATCTATTTCGTGCTTTACAAAAGGCTCTCCCATAACACCGCTAGACAAACTAACGATTGCAACTTTATCTCCTGGTTTTAGACATTTTGGTTTCATAATTTTTTCTCCTAAAAATATTTTAGCATACATATAAAAAATAGTAAATTATTTAGACAAACAATTGGTATTTTTGGCAATTTTTACGTAAAAAATAACATTTACCTAAAATTTTTAACCAAACAAAAAAGGCGAAAATAAATTCGCCCTTTTAATTTATAAGATTATTTTTCGGTTGGAGCACCACAGCTTGGGCATTTGTTTTTTGCTGCATCGTAGTATGTGCCGCAGTGTGTACACTCGTGGTTGTTAGAATAAAAAGCAGTTTTCTTTGTTTTTGGTTTTACATTATTTGCGCATAATTGTTCTATTCTGCTACAAATAAAGTCGCTGTTTGGAATATCAAAAAGTATAACTGTCTTTAGATCTTTGGTAGTGATATAGATATCTCCAACTCTCAACATTCTGTCGATAAAAGATTTTTTCAAACTAGCGCCATCCATATCGTCCAAATAAATTTCGGCATTGATATAGATATTGCCTCTGCCTCTCATTTCCACTACTCTTTTGTTGGTTATCATATACTGTATGCTATTCATTTCTCTAGCGGCCTTAAATATAGAGCCAAGCCAAATCCATACAGGCATAAGGTGAAGAGCAAAAAATCCAATAAGAAAGACAATTATAAATCCTCCACCGTTTCCAAGTCCTCCAGATGAGAATACAGAAACTAAAATGCTAATATCGATAATACCCCAAATAATAGCTATAGGCATCATACCAATAGATTTGCCCATAACATAAGAAAATTTCTTTGGTTTACCTTTCCACAAGATTTTTTCGTCTGGAGCAAGTAATTCGTCTGGCGAAGAAATCTTCTTTTCTTCTGTCATCTTAAAATAATTTTCGTCAATTCTTTTCATAATTTCTCCAATATTTTCTTAAAATTAGTATAAATAAATATACACTTTTAGTCAAACAAAAACCAACACAATACCCTATATAAAAAGTAAAACCCCTAAAAATAGGGGCTTTTTTTATTTTCCATTGAATTTGTGAGCAACACTATCAATGTCTTGAAGTTCAAATCTGTACTTTTGTTTAACATCTGGGTATTTTTCTCTATCTACTTCACTAGCGAACATATCGTATGGTCTTGCATACAATGTACCATCGCCATATAGAGATCTATACAAAACAAGTTTGCCTTTGTCTTCACTATAAAGAGCAAAACCCTCTACAATATAATAATCTCCCTTAAAATGTCTATAAATTCTTCCTTCTTTAATCTCTTGCATAATATACTCCTTTTATTTAGAAAAACATTCTTTTATAAAATCTATTTGCCCTTGAAACTCAGCCCCTTCGTAATCATTACGCTCTTTTGGTGTCATTTCACTCATATACTTACCTGTTTTTTCGTCATAACATAGTGATGATAAAGGAATCCCTTTGACCAAAGTTTTGCTTGGTTTATTGATAAAGTGCCTTTTTGGAGCAAAACTTCTAGTAAACAACTTACCGTTTTCGTCTACGATAGCAAGGCCAACGTCGTAGTGGCCGTCACTTTCGCCACCGACTTCGTTTAGTTTATCTATGTATACATTTAGCAATTCTTCGTCGGTTAGCTCTCTGCCATGATATCTTCTAACCAACAGCCCAGGTTGATCTTCTGGAGCAAACTTGTCAATAACCAAACCGCTATCGTTAGCAAGTACAGGAAGGCCAGTTGCTTTGTGATAAGCCAAAGCCTTAATTACTGCGTTTTCTACAACAGTTGAGCCATTTTCTTCGACATCTAAGTTAACATCTAGGTCTTTTAGACAACAAACCTCTATACCTAATTCGTCAAAGGCTTGTTTGTATATTTGAACTTTGCCAAGATTTGTAGTTGCTATAAGTACTTTCATATTTTGTCCTCTCTTTACTTTATAATATATTTCCAGCCTGGTTGCCAAACTTTGACTATACGCCAATTTTTTACTATAGCGGTGCCCAAAGATATGTCTTTAGCAAAACATTTACATCTTATTGTTTTGCCAACTTATATTAGTTAGTATAGCATAAATTTACCTTTAGCAAAATCATTTTAACAATAAAAAGGCTCAAACTATTGCAATAGGATATGTTTTTAATCTTTTCTTTTTTTAATAAAATATCAAAAAAATATAGAAACGCAGTTAAAAACAAAAGGCCTCTATATAATACTTAGTTAACAAATACATAAATATTATCTTATATAATAATAAAAAAACTTGAGGCTATATTTGACCTCAAGTTATTTTGGTGCCGAAGATCGGACTCGAACCGATACGGAGTTGCCCCCGAGGGATTTTAAGTCCCTTGTGTCTACCATTCCACCACTACGGCATAAATATATGACTTATAATAAAAAATGCACCGCGGGGGTGCACCTGATTAACATTGGAGGCACCACCCAGATTCGAACTGGGGGTGAAGGTGTTGCAGACCTCTGCCTTACCACTTGGCTATGGTGCCAGACTTTAACCTTCTTCTAAGCAACTCACAAATAAAAGTCATTATATAAAAAAATGGAGCGGAAGACGAGATTCGAACTCGCGACATTTGCCTTGGCAAGGCAACGCTCTACCACTGAGCCACTCCCGCAAAAGTACGAAACGTTAATGGTGGCAACAATAGGGCTCGAACCTATGACCCCCTGCTTGTAAGGCAGATGCTCTCCGAACTGAGCTATGCTACCGTGTCGTTTCGTACCCCTATA
>JAZUBK010000050.1:0-6499 GCA_045638465.1 Clostridia bacterium
CTAGCGAGGACATTGATACCTTCCATAAACTTGTTATCGAAAAATTCAAGAGCCATGATATCAACCTAAAAGTTTAATAAATTTTATAAAATATACAAAAATCCTATGTTATATAGGATTTTTTGTGTTATAATACAAAAGGTGAATTTTTATGATATATTTAGACAACGCAGCAACAACAAAAGCGTGTGATGAGTGCTTAGATACTTTGACAAAATATAGTAAAGAGACTTATTTTAACGCTTCTGCAATGTACAAACAAGGTAATAACCTTCATAAAGAAATAGAACAAGTTAAGGCAAATATTATAAAATACTTGGGTGCAACCAGTGGTAAGGTCTATTTTACTTCTGGAGCTACAGAAGCAAATAACTTAGCAATTTTTGGCTCAAGCAATTTTAAGCAAAAAAAATATTTGTTTTCTATAGGCGAACACCCTTCTGTATACAACACTGCAGTTGCTCTAAAAAATAGCGGATATAATGTAGACTTTATACCTCTTAGCAAGAGTGGTGAAATTGATTATGACGCTTTGAAAAATATGCTTTCAAAAGATGTTTGCTTTGTATCTGTTATGTATGTAAATAACGAAACAGGTGCTGTAAATGATATAAAAAGAGTAAGAGAGATAATAAACTCTGTAGACAAAAATATTAAATTGCATGTAGATGCGGTGCAAGGTTTTTGCAAAGTTCCACTAAATGTAAATTCACTGGGCATAGACCTTTGTACAATAAGTGGTCACAAAATATACGGGCCTAAAGGTATAGGCGCATTGTATGTATCTAGCAGATGCAACATCAAAGCAACAACTTATGGCGGAGGTCAAGAAGAAGGCATAAGACCTGGTACATACAATAGTCCTTCTATTATGGCTTTTGATATTGCTATAAAAAGTGCTATGCAAAATGTAATGGCACACTATAACCACGTTAAAGAGTTAAAAAATCATTTTATTGACAATCTAAACCCAATAAAAGATAAAATAATAATCAATGGCAATGGCTCACCATACATACTAAGTATATCAATTAACGGTATAAGAGGTGAAACAGTACTTCATATGTTAGAGGCAGAAAATATCATTATTGGTACAGGTTCTGCATGTTCTTCGTCAAAGGTCGAAAACAGAGTGTTAACCGCTATGGGAAGAACAAAAGATGAAGTTTTGGGGTCTATTCGTATTAGTTTTTCAAAGGACAATACAATTGAAGAAATAAATGTGGCTAGTCAGAAGTTGATAGAAGCTATAAATAAACTTTTGACAATGTAGGAGAAATGATGAAAGAAGTAATTTTATTGAGATATGGCGAAATGTTTTTGAAAGGAAAGAACTATTCTTTCTTTGATAAAACACTTTTTAATAATATAAAAAATGTAGTAAAAAAACACGATTGCAAAATAGAAAAAATTTCTGGTCGTTATGTTGTATCTGGCTTTAATGATTTTAACAAAGACGAAGTTATATCAAGCCTTACTAAGATTTTTGGCCTTGTATCACTAAGTGTTGCTACCGAACTTTCAAATGATATGGCAGAGATAGAAAATTTCTGTGAAGGTATAAGAATCGACAAAAAGACTTTTAAGGTAGATGTAAAAAGAGCAGATAAAAGATTCCCGCTAAAGTCATTTGAATTTGCAGCTAAACTTGGCGGAGTTGTTTTGAAAAATAATAGAGGATTGAAAGTTGATGTACACACCCCAGAGGTTGTTGTTTCTGTAGATATAAGAGAAAGTGGCAAAACATACGTGTCTTATGACAAGATTACCTGTGTTGGTGGTATGCCTATTGGTACTGCAGGAAAGTCAATGTTACTTTTGAGTGGTGGTATAGATAGCCCTGTTGCTTGTTTCCAAATGGCAAAACGTGGTCTTACAATTAATGCAATTCACTTCCATAGTTATCCATATACTAGTGAACAAGCAAAAGACAAAGTTATTACTTTAGCAAAACTACTTACTCCTTATGTTGGACATATCAATTTGCATATTGTTCCTTTCACAAAGATTCAAGAAGAGATACATAAATGTTGCGACGAAGAATATATGGTAATTTTGGTTCGTAGATTTATGATGGATATTGCCGAAAGAGTAGCTAACAATAGTGGTTGTACTTCACTTATTACAGGCGAGAGCCTTGGTCAAGTAGCAAGTCAAACTGTTGAAAGTATCACAGCTACAAATAATGCTGTAAAACTTCTTCCTGTATTTAGACCATTAATCGGTATGGACAAAAGTGAAATTATGGAGATTTCAAAAGCTATCGGAACTTATGAGACATCAATTCTTCCTTATGAAGATTGCTGTAGCGTATTTTTGCCAGATAGTCCTGTAACAAAACCAAAACTTGATCGTATCGCAAGAAATGAAGCAAAACTAGATAGAGAAACTTTAATTAATGACGCTATAGAAAATATAGAAGTAATGAAAATATATTAATATTTTGTAAAAACAAGCAGATTTGTTGCTTGTTTTTTTTATATTATAAATAAAGTTGTTTGACATCGATTTTATTATTTAGTAAAATAAAATAGTATTAGTATATTATATAATGCAAATTATTTATTATATTAACTAAATATTTAACAAGAGGAGAACTAATTATGACAATACCTGTATGGGCTTTTGTCTTGATTATAGTTGCTGTTCTTGGCGGGGGAGTTGCTGGTACTATGTTTTTACTTGCAAAACGTGCTAGTAATTCAAAAAGTAATGCTGCAAAAGTACTAGAAAATGCTTATGCAGAAGCAAAAACTGTCAAAAAAGAAGCTATTTTAGAGGCAAAAGAAGAAGTTCAAAATCTAAAGTCAAAATGTGACGCAGAAATTGCCGAAAGACGCAATGAGATTATGAAGGCTGAAAACAGAATTTTGCAAAGAGAAGAATTCATAATCAAAAAAGAAGAAACTATTGACAAAAAGATGGAGAACTTAGAGCAATCACAACAAAGATTGCAAGAAAAAGCAGACGAACTAGATGCTTTGAAAGAAGAGACAAACAAAATTAACGAATCTATGACCAAAGAACTAGAAAAAGTTTCTGCTATGACAAAAGAAGAAGCAAAAAATATGCTTATCAACAAGTATGTTGAAGAAGCAAAAGCAGATGCAGCTGCTGCAGTTAGACAAATCGAAGAAGATGCAAAAAATTCTGCAGAAAAAACAGCAAAAGAAATCGTAACACTTGCTGTTCAAAAGTGTGCAACAGATCATACTTCAGAAATCACAGTAACTGTTGTTCCACTTCCAAATGACGATATGAAAGGTAGACTTATTGGTAGAGAAGGTAGAAATATCAGAGCTATCGAAAATGCTACTGGAATCGATCTTATTATCGACGATACCCCAGAGGCTGTAGTTCTTAGCGGTTTTGATCCAATTAGAAGAGAAATTGCCCGTATGTCTGTTGAAAAACTTATTATGGACGGAAGAATTCACCCAGCACGTATCGAAGAAATCGTAGAAAAAGCACAAAGAGATGTAGAAAACTCAATCAAAGAAGCTGGTGAAAATGCTGTATATGAGGCAGGAATCATCGGTATGCACCAAGAAATTGTTAAAACTTTGGGCAAACTAAAGTATAGAACAAGTTATGGTCAAAATGCTCTAAAACACAGCTTAGAGGTAAGCCACCTTGCTGGACTTATCGCAACAGAAATCGGCGCTGATGTAAAAGTAGCAAAACGTGGTGGTCTACTTCATGACCTAGGAAAAGCCTTAGACCACGAAATGGAAGGAACACACGTAGCACTTGGCGTGGAAATGGCTAAAAAGTACAAAGAAAATCCAGCAGTTATTCACTGTATAGAGGCTCACCACGGTGATGTAGAATACAAATCACTAGAGGCTATCATTGTTCAAACTGCAGACGCTATCTCTTCTGCAAGACCTGGCGCAAGGCGTGAATCCCTTGATGCATATATCAAGAGACTAGAACAACTAGAAGGTATCGCAACTAGCTTTAAAGGTGTTGAAAAGGCTTATGCTATTCAAGCTGGTAGAGAAGTTAGAATTATGGTTAAACCAGAAGAAGTTGATGATAAATCAATAGTATTCCTAGCAAAAGATATCGCTAAGAAAATCGAAAGCGAAATGGAATATCCTGGTCAAATCAAAGTTAACGTTATCAGAGAATCAAGAGCAACAGACGTTGCAAAATAATCTAAATAAACAAAATAAAAACTACGACAGAAATGCCGTAGTTTTTTATTTTATTTATCATCAAGATCAAGTTTTGCGTTATCTACAATATTAATCATTTTTATAAAAACTTCTTCAGGGTTTGCTATATTGCTTAGTTTTAATAATTTTTCTTCATTATTTTGTTTATATAAAATAAAGAATTTACCGCACTTACTATCTTTTTTTTCTAATACAAAATTGTCGAAGATCATTAAAGTAGTATTATTTTTATAATAATATGATATTATATTTTTTTTCTTAATTTTTAGTGTTTGTCCATTGTTTGCAATAGTAAAAACATTATTGTTAAAAGTTATAACTTTATCGTTTTGATTATTTATATGAATTTTCTTCATATAAAAAAAAGCCCAAAAGCAAAATCCAAATAGTGCTAAGATATCAAGAGTAATGCTAAGAAATGATTTGCCAAGTAAAATAAGCATAATAACAAAAATTATTACAGCAAGAAAAACCAGTTCAACAAATTCTAAAACGAGGTTCTTCTTAACTCTTTTTGCAACAACAATTTCTTTGTTATTGTTCATAAATTTTCTCCTAATAATAAAAGACTCAACCATTTCTGGTTGAGTCGAGTTGGCAGGGGTAGAAGGACTCGAACCCTCAAGGACGGTTTTGGAGACCGGAATGTTACCATTACATTATACCCCTATGATTAAGTACTTTGTAAGTATACATCAATTTGGCAAAATAGTCAACTACAAACCTAAAAATAATTGCAAAAAAGTAAATTATCTTTTATAATGAAAATATGAAAAAAATAACATTATATACAGATGGTGCGTGTTCGTACAACCCAGGTCCTGGCGGCTATGGGGCAATATTAATTTTTGACGGCAAAGAAAAAGTAATTAGCGGTGGAGACAAAAATACAACCAACAATCGCATGGAACTTATGGCTGCAATAGAAGGTCTAAAAGCAATAAAAGAGCCTTGCGAAGTTGATCTTTATACAGACTCTGCTTATGTTTGCAATGCCTTTGCGCAAGGCTGGATTACAAATTGGATTATGAAAGGTTGGAAGGGATCAAATAATAAACCGGTTCTAAACAGAGAATTATGGGAAGAACTTATATCTCTTACAAATATCCTTAAGGTAAACTTTCATAAGGTAAAGGGTCATGCGGATAATGTTTATAACAATAGATGCGACCAAATAGCAAGGTCAGAGGTTGATGCAATTTTATCGGGTTCTGCTGCTGATGATACATTTGGGTCAGAAAATAAATCATACATCGGTAAGAAAGTTAATGTAAAAATAGACAGACCAATCGGATATAAAAAAGAAAAGTATGAGATGATATATCCTGTTAATTATGGCTTTATTCCTGACACGGTAAGTGGAGACGGAGAAGAACTTGATGCGTATGTTTTGGGCGTTTTTAGGCCAATTGAGAGCTTTGAGGGGGTTGTTATAGCCATAATTCACCGCACAAATGACGACGATGATAAGCTTGTAGTCGTACCAGAGGGTAAGTCATATAGTGATGAACAAATAAGGGCTTTGACTGAATTTCAAGAGCAATATTTTGAGTCTATTATTATTAGGTAGGTATTTTTTTTTGGAAAATATAAGATTAATTGCAGATAATTTATTAAACAAAATTTCTATAAAAATAGATGACGATATAAAGGCAAAAGCTATCAACGAGTTTTTTAGTTCTTATGGAATAAACAGCAAAGAAATAATAGTACACTTAGATAGAGGAAATAAAAAGGTTATTGCAACATATGATGATGTTGAGGGGTTAACCTTTGAACTTGCATGTATTTTGTTTAGAAAGATAGCAACAGAGATGGAACTTAAAAATAGATACGCAGAGGAGTCTAAATGGAAATACGTAGGATGCGGAGTAAAAAAGTATCGAGAAAATAAAAACTATATTTATAATGCTATTTTTGATTCTAGAAAATATATGTTTGAACTTCATATTAGATTACTTGCCGATATTTATGAATTGGAAAAAATTAAAAATATAATTATAGGTTATACTGATAAAATGAATATTTGGTTTAAAGACATACATTGGGCCTTTAATAATGATAATTTAATATTTGAAGAGATTTCTTCATCAAAGGATATTGATACAGATGGAATAGAGCATCCGCAGTTGGGTGAAATTATATAAAAAAACAAGGTAAAAGACCTGTCAAATTGAAACTAGTGAAAAATAATCCTATGTCTAATAGGTTTAAACTATCAAACAAAAGAGTACAAAATTTAATTTGTACTCTTTTATTTTTGTACTTTAAAATCAAAAATTGGTAATGTTAGATTTGAAATATCCGAAATTTGAATA
>JAZUBK010000051.1:0-8749 GCA_045638465.1 Clostridia bacterium
ATAGCATATTCAAATGCCCAAGGCAAAGTGGGTGACTTTTTCTACGATACTGATGATTTCAAAATTTATCGCAAAACTGCAAGTGGTTGGGAGTTTTTGTCTTATATTAGAGGCGAAGATGGTGATGATGGTGACGATGGTTGTACATGGCTTACAGGAACAGCAGTTTCAGGCTCTGGGGATAATATCTTTGCTACTGTAGTAGATGCAAAAAAAGGTGACTTATATTTTAACACAACTACAAGTGATGTGTTCAAATGTATCGGCGAAAACACTTGGAAATGGATTGCCAATGTAAATGGTGTAGATGGTACAGATGGTGCAACTTGGATTTCTGGCCCAACAGTTCCTACATCTGAAGGAAAAGTAGGTGATTACTATTTCAACACTGTTACTTTTGACATTTATGAAAAAACTGCAGATGGTTGGGTAAAAATTGCTAATATAGAAAGCTCTAACCAAGAAACTGAAGAAGCAAAGAAAGCTATTGGAGATCATTATATGATCAACAATGGTCTTACAGATATGGCTGCAAATGCCGTAGAACTTGTAGTAGATAGCAAGGGTATTGCATATGCATGTTATCTATGTAGCGAAACAGCCTTAGGTGAAGCCACCTCTATGGTTAAGATTGCAAAATTCAATATTTTGCAACCAACCAATATAGAGTGGATAACTGTATTTGATAGATCTATTGACTTTGGTGGACAACCATTGTTAGAGTGTAATATTATTGACCTAAACTCAACAACTGTTAGAGTTTTTGCGGTAAATAAAAACACTTGGAAATACTATTATAAAGATGTTAACAAAAAGACAAATGCACTAGGTGAATTAAAAGAAGTAAAATTCAAATCTAGCGAATCTTCTGATGCTGTAGAGTTTAGCAAAACAACAGTTAACCAATATATATCTTCTATCGGCGGAAAAAGTTTTGCCGAACTACAAACAACAACAAAAATGGTTTATGTAGATGGGTATTTTTACACAACTGCAGTCGGTGGGGCGGGTACACAAAATGTATTGTTCCTAAAATCAACCAATGGTGATACTTGGACATTGCAATCAACTATCAATCACACAACAAATTATGAAGCAATGCTAGAATACTATGATGGCAAATTCTGGGTAATGTGCAGAAATGGTGGAACAAACCCTTCAAGTAGCAAACAAAAGAATTTATTATATTCTGAAGACGGTATTACTTGGACTCAAACAAATCTTGCTCTAGAAACATCAGACACAAGACCATATTTGTTCAAATATCAAGGAGATTTGTACTTGGCATATTCTTCTCCTATGGCTGACGAATATTCTACAGTAAGACATTGGAGATGTAATATTCACGTAGGCAGAATTGTTGCAGACGGCACAGATGTTACATTTGAAGAAATTGTTTATAAAGAAAGCAAATTTGGTATTGTATACTATGCTTTGACAGACTGGTATGGCAGTATGATTATGCTATATTCTTCTAGCGAAATGCACCCAACAGAAGGTTTGATGGGACCTTATGTTCAAGGCAAAGACTGTCTAAACTATACAATTTTGCATAGTCAAGCGCCAGAACTTTCTTTTAAAGAGCTAGAATCAATTAGTATAAGTTCTCAACCAAACGTAACAGAGTATGCGGTAGGCGATACATTTGACGCTACAGGCCTTTCTATTAGAGCAAAATACTCTGATGGTTCTTATGCTACAATTACAAATTATTCTATCTCAAGTCCAGATATGTCAACTGCAGGTACAAAGACTGTTACTGTTACATATGATGGAAAATCAATATCTTTTGATATTGAGGTAAAAGAAGTAGAAAAAGTTATTGAGCAAATTACAATAACTTCAACCCCTACAAAACTAAATTATCTTCTAAACGAAACATTTGACCCTACAGGTCTTGTTGTACAAGTAAAATATAATGTAGGAACTCCAGAAGTAATTACTGATTATACTTTGTCAACTCCAGATATGACAAAGGAAGGTACAGAAACAATCACTGTAACATATATCAAAAATGGCGTAACAAAAACAGCAACTTTCACAATCGAAATAAGCGAAGAAATTTTAGATTATGTTGCAATCGGCTCTATTGTTTCTAATGGTAGCCAATATATCGATCTAAGTGACTATAAGACAAAGGCCAACACAAAAGTTGTTATAGAAATGGAAAGACCTACAGACGAAGGTGTTATCGATACTGATGGAAGATGGCTATTCTCATCTGCTGATACAACTTTAAACAGAAACTTTGGTTTCTGTCTAAAACCGGGCGATGCTTTTGTTTTGGATATGGGTGGACAAAGAGCTCAAACAGGTACAATTAATTGGCAAGATGGAGTAAATATTGTAGAAATTGGTAATGGTGTATTTAAGATAAATGATGGAGATTTGATAAGTGGAGGTAGTACTTCTAATCTACAAACTCCAGAAGTATCAATAAACTCACTTCAATTGTTGACTTCACCAACAACATCTAAATCAACATATCTACACGCTACAATTTATCATGTAACTATTTACGAAGGCAATACTATTGTTAAAAACTTGATTCCTGCAAAGAAAGTTTCAGAAAACAATAGAATAGGTTTGTATGACACAATTTCAGGAACTTGGTATTTCCCTACAGGTGGTGCTCTTGCCGAAGGAAGTGCTGCAGTAGAAAAAGAACTATCAAATATTGAAATAGTATCAAATCCTACAATTACTCAATATGCTGTAGGCGATACTTTAGACATTGCAGGTCTTGTTGTAAAAGCAAACTATGTAGATGGTACAAGCAAAAATATTTTAGCATACACTGTTTCTGATGTTGATATGTCAACTGCAGGTACAAAAGCAGTTACTATCACATATAAAGGTCAAACTGTAAGCTTTAATATTGAAGTTATTGCCGCAGAAGAAAAATCTTTGGATTCTATTACAATAACATCTAATCCAACAAAACTTGTTTACTTTGTGGGACAAACATTTGATCCAACAGGCCTTGTAGTTTCTGCAAACTATACAGTAGGTGCTCCATTAGTATTATCTGCTGCAGACTATCAATTATCAACTCCTGATATGTCAACTGCAGGTGAAAAAACTATCACAGTAACATATACAGAAGACGGAACAGAAGTTAGTAACACATTTACTATCACAGTAAATGAAAGCGAATACAATGCGCTAACATCGGTTCTTACAGACGGAACACAATATATTAATCTAGGCTACAAAGTAAAAGCGAATACTCAAATTGTAATTACAATGGACAAACCAGATGAAGACAAAATGGGTAATGGTTGGTTGTTCCAAGCAGGAAATAACTTTGGTTTTAATATCAAAGCAGATGGTAAATATGTACTTGATATTGGTGGAACAAGATATCAAACAGGTACTATTAATTGGGCAGAAGGAACTAAGAAAAACACATTTGTAATTGGTAATGGTGTGTTTACAGTTAATGGTGAAATCCTTGCTACTGGACTAAATGTAACAAAAACACCTACTACAAATACAACTGCAGATCTATGGTTCTTGAGTGCATCAAATACTGATAATAAAGTATATATGCAAACTGCTATTTATGAAGTTAAGATTTATGAGGGTGAAGAACTAGTTATGCATCTAGTTCCAGCTCAATCAAAAGCTGACACTTCAAAAATTGGTTTCTATGATGTAGTAAACTATAGATTCTACTATTCAACACCAGCAGGAACTAACTTTATAGCTCCTACCGAAGAAGAATAATAAAACAAAAAAAAGAGGGAATACCCCTCTTTTTTTTGTAACAAATCTCAAAAGTGGCAGGGCAACAAGAGTGTAAACAAGGGGCTTTTTTGACATCAAACACACGGCGGAGTTTTATATCGTTTTTCTTGAAAAAATCGCAAAAAAGTACTTGACATTATATATATTTGATATTATAATAACTAGGTCGTAAAGTGTAGATTTGCGAACTAGCCCCTCGCTTGTCAACAGTTGAAAACAAAAAAATAAATAATTTTTAATTTACATTTCGTTGGAGGAAATAGTTTTTATGAAAACATATATGGCAAAACCTCAATCAGTGGAAAGTAAATGGTATATCGTAGATGCAACTAACATGCCTCTAGGAAGACTTGCTGCTCAAGTTGCTACAATTTTGAGAGGTAAGAACAAACCAGAATTTACTCCACACGTTGACACTGGGGATCACGTTATCGTTATAAACAGCGACAAAGTTGTTTTGACTGGTAAAAAATTGGAACAAAAGAAACATTATCATCACACTGGTTACGTTGGTGGTATGAAAGAAGAAGGATATGATAAACTTCTTGCAGAAAAATCTGACTATGTAGTAACTCTTGCTGTTAAAGGTATGCTACCAAAAAACAGCCTAGGAAGAGCTATGGCAAAGAAACTTAAAGTTTATAAAGATGCTAACCATGGTCACGAAGCTCAAAAACCAGAACTTATCGTTCTAAAAGGAGTTAGAGAATAATGGCAGAAGAAGTAAAAACAACTAAAAAAGCAGCTAAAGCTAAAAAACCAGCTGCTACTATCCTAACTGGTAGAAGAAAAAAATCTATCGCTAGAGTAAGAATTGTTACTGGTAGCGGTAAAATCACTATTAACAAAAGAGACATCGAAGAATACTTCGACCTAGAAACTCTTAAACTTATCGTTCGTCAACCACTTACACTTACAAACACTCTTGACAAATTTGATGTATTTGTAAATGTACAAGGTGGCGGTTTCACTGGCCAAGCTGGTGCTATCAGACAAGCTATCGCAAGAGCACTTGTTGATCAAAGCGAAACTTACAAAGCTGAACTTAAAAAAGCTGGTTTCCTAACTAGAGACAGCAGAATGAAAGAGCGTAAAAAATACGGTCTTAAAAAAGCTCGTAAAGCTCCACAATTCAGCAAGAGATAATCAATATTTTGCATACAAAATACTCGCAACTTTTTGCGAGTATTTTTTGTTTTGTTTGATTTTTGGTCAGTTGTTTGGTATTATGTATATGGAGAGAAAAATGGAAAACAAAAAGACAACTAAAAAAACAACTAAGAATACAAAATCAAACCCTATCGAAAAGGTGGAGGAAAGAAACCAAATTTTATCAAAAAGAGCAAAAGTCAAAATGTGGCAACCTATAGTTGGTCATATTATACTTATAGTAGTTGCGGCTTTTCTTGCACTTATTATTGCCCTTAGCACAAAGAAGACATCAGATATGGTAAGTTATGTGTTTATGATAGTTGCAGTTTGGTTACTTGGAGCATTGGACGTGTACTTGATTGTTTCTATGATACTAGACATAATCAAAGTATCCCAATACAACAAAGAAAACGAAGTATATATAGAATACAAAGGTGACATTTTTACCTTATATATGCAAAATGATAAAACAAAACAAATCAAAAAAGAAGACATAGAAAAAGTCGAATACAAAACAAATAATGGTTTGTTTTTTAGTCCGCACTATATATATGAGCAAACATACAAACTTGGAAAAATTACCTTTGTTTTGAAAGGGCAAGAGGAAAGTAAAGTGCTTTTAAAACTTGTTCCTGATGCCGAAAAGGTGCATGGCAAGATTAGTAAGATATTGCACAAAACCGCCTCTGCAAAAGAGCAAAAAGAAAAACAATAGACAAACAAAAACAGCAACGCTTGGCGTTGCTTTTTTTGGTAAAAAATATTTTTTTTGAGCCAAAATTGTTTTATGTTTTGGCGTCTTTAGTATATACTATTTTTGAGGGAGAAAATTATGGACAAAATTTATGATTTAATTACTATCGGTGGAGGCCCTGCAGCATTTACTGCGGGTATTTATGCAAGAAGATCAGGCCTTACTGTTTTGATGCTAGAAAAAAATATTCCAGGCGGAGCGGTAGCCATAACAAGCGAAGTTTGTAACTATCCTGGCTTTGAAAAGATAGAAGGTCCAGAACTTGCAAATCGTATGTTTGAACACGCAGTAAACCTTGGGGTTGAGGCAGTGTTTGAAGAAGTAACTTCTACTGATTTTAGCGATAAAATTAAAGTTGTAAAAACTTTTACAGGAACATATAAGGCTCGTACTGTCATAATATGTTTAGGGGCGGCAGCAAGAAAGCTAGGTGCTGACGGCGAAAGAAACTTTGTCGGAAAAGGCATCAGTTATTGTGCTACTTGTGATGGCAACTTGTTCAAAGGCAAAACTGTAGCGGTAGTAGGTGGGGGAAACTCTGCGCTAGAAGATGCTGTTTATATGTCAAATATCGCAAGTAAAGTATATCTTATACATAGAAGAGATGAGTTTAGGGGAGATGATATCTTGGTAAAAGATGTCAAAAACCAACCAAATATAGAACTTGTATTGTGTAGCAAAGTAAATAAGGTGGAAGGAAAAGATAAACTAGAAAGTATTTTGGTTGAAAATATCCCTAATAAAACTGAGTCAAAACTTGATGTTGATGGTTTGTTTGTATCTATAGGCAGAGGCCCAGATACAGAAGTTATCGACAAAAATATCGAAAGAAATGAAAATGGATATATTGTTTCTGACGAAAAGATGAAAACAAATATAGATGGTGTTTATGTTGCGGGAGATATTCGCAACACACCACTTCGCCAAATCGTTACTGCTTGTAGCGATGGCGCTATAGCTGCTACTGCTGCTTTCCAATATATAAAATCATCAAAATAGGAAAGTTTTATGCAAAAAATATTTGGTACCGATGGTGTAAGAGGTGTCTTTGGGGAGGATATAACCCCAGACCTTGCTTATAATATCGGAAAGGCAATCGCCATATATACCAAAGCAGAAAAAAACATATTGATTGCAAAAGATACACGGCTGTCATCAGATGTATTGCTTACGGCTTTTACTTGCGGTGCAACATCTATGGGAGCCTGTGTTGTTTATATGGGGCAGGTTACCACCCCGTGTCTATCTTATACGACCAAAAGTTATAACTTTGGTTGCGGTGTAATGATTACTGCAAGTCACAACCAGAGTGAATATAACGGAATAAAAATATTTAAATCAAACGGTGAAAAGCTAGGTGCGGTAGAAGAAAAAAAACTCACACACATCTTCAAAAACATTAAAAGTTTTACTATAGACCGCAACTCAAAATGTGGAAAATTCAGCATAAAATATGGCCTGACTAACAAATACATAACTTATCTAAAAAGTTTGGTTAAAGACAAATACTTTGAAATTTCTGTAGCTTTTGACTGTGCCAACGGCGTTCCGTATAAGATAATAAGCAAAATTTTTGATAATAATTTCAAAAATGTATATTTTATTAACACTTCACAAAATGGCAAAAAAGTTAACCAAAATTGTGGGGCAACAGACACAACTAGTCTTACTGATTTTGTGGTAAAAAACAGTCTTGATTTGGGCTTTGCTTTTGACGGCGATGGCGATAGGGTTATTGCGGTAGATGGCTCTGGAAAAATATTTGACGGCGATGATATTTTGTATAATCTAGGATTGTATTTTAAAAAACAAAATATGCTAAATAAAGACACCGTAGTTGGAACAACAATGACCAATCTTGGCCTAGAAAGAGCCTTTGAAAAAGAAGGTATAAAACTCCTTCGTGTAGATGTCGGGGATAAATATATCGTTGACAAACTGGTCGATGAGAGATTGTCCCTTGGTGGTGAAAAAGCAGGACATATTATTCCAAAAAAATACACAAACACTGGTGATGGAATATTGACAGCACTTGTGTTATTGCCGATGTTTTGTAAATATGGCCTAAAAAAAGTAGAAAATATGCCGCAAAAAATAGTTAATATTGACTGCGCAAAAAAGGCAAAAGAAAGATTAACTCAAAATAAAGAATTATTTGACTTTTTAGAGACAAAAAAGAAAGATTTTAATGAGTGTAGAGTGGTTGTAAGGCCGTCTGGAACAGAAAATAAAATTCGTGTAATGGTCGAAGGAAAAGACTTCGATTTGGTGCAAAGACTTCTTGATGAGGTTTGTTTGTATATAACAAAAAATTGTTTATAACAAAGGAGAAAACTATGTTTTATATCACAAATAATTGGTATAAACTTTTAAAGGACGAATGGGAAAAAGACTATTTCAAAAAGTTACAAACTTTTTTGAAAGAAGAGTACAACTCAAAAACTATTTACCCAAAAGCTGAAAATGTTTTTAACGCACTCAACCTTATTAGATATGAGGACGTAAAGGTAGTAATCATAGGCCAAGACCCATATATCAATGAGGGTCAAGCACACGGCCTTTGCTTTTCGGTAGAAAAAGTCGCTCCGCCGCCTAGTCTTGTGAATATCTATAAAGAATTGAAAGACGACCTTGGTTGTTATATTCCAAATAATGGTAATCTTACCAAATGGGCAAAGCAAGGCGTACTTCTTCTAAATAGCGTTTTGACCGTAAGAGCGGGTCAGGCGTATAGCCACAAAGGTATGGGGTGGGAAAATCTAACTCACCGTATAATTGAGCTTTTGGCCGAAAGAGAAGAGCCTATTGTATTTGTTCTTTGGGGTAATGGCGCTAAAGATATAGTAAAAGGCATAGATTTGTCAAAACACCATATCATAGCATCATCTCACCCAAGTCCGCTTGGCGCATACAAAGGATTTTTTGGTTCAAAGCCATTTAGTAGGACTAATGAATATCTTAAATCTATAGGAAAAACACCTATCGACTGGCAGATAGAAAATGTGTAAAAGTAAAACTAAATTATGACACTTTATTACAATTTGTTGTGATAAAGTGTTTTTTTATGCAAAATATTTGACAAAGAAGGCGGGG
>JAZUBK010000052.1:0-1060 GCA_045638465.1 Clostridia bacterium
ATCTAACTACCTTAAACAAGCTGATTAAGTAAATAAAAAAGACTCAGGCAAAATACCTGAGTCTTTGAATTTCTAAGCGATTTTATAAAAAATTACGATTTTTTTACTGTTCCTCTTGACAGGGGGCAGTTCAACTGCGGAGCTTTTTCTTATAATGTTCTTTTTTTATGGTGAAGGTATCTTGCCAAATAAACAAAGGGCGTATCAAGTAAACTTGTGGTGAAGAAAATCACATAACTAAAAATGATGATATCAACTAAAATATCTGCACTGAACACGCCGTAGAAAGCACCCAATGTGAACAGAATAGTATTTAATAATTGGGAAATCATGGTAGAGCCATTATTGCGAATCCATAAATACTTACTACTACTGCCAAACTTTCTGCTAGTGTAAGACCACCAGTAATGATAGAGCCACACATCTATTTTTTGTACTATAGCATAAACCAAAAGCCCCATAATCATTACGCGGGGAGTATTACTGAAAACACTTACAATATGCGGAAAAACTACATCTTCTGCCGCCGGAGTAAAGTGTAGCCAAAATTGAGATATCACTATAAATCCAAGAGAAGTTAAGATACCAATATTAACTGCTGTATTGGCGTGCTTCTTGCCGTATAACTCACTTAAGATATCCGTCACTAAAAAGGTAGAGGCAAAAAGAATATTACCTAAAGTTTGTTGCATGCCAAAAGCATCAATTAAAATCATAACTTCGATGTTAGCAGCTACAGTTGCAAGTACCGTCCAACAAAACAAACCTTTATCTCTCAAAAAGTAGTACCAAAGTATGACGCTACCATAAACAACTATTAAGTTTAAAATCAGTAAAGCTTCGTTACTCATTAAACACCAACTCCAAAATCAGTATTATTCAGTAAAATATCAATGCGGTCATCATCTTTATACATAGGATAGATTTCTTTTACAAAAGTTTCTACAACCTGCGGGTCAGGCAAAATAGGTTTGGTATTAGGAACCATAATGTTAACGCAAACACGCTCAAAGTATTGCAAACCAAGAGCAATATCCTTTAACATGCTTTCCTTACTTTG
>JAZUBK010000053.1:0-25523 GCA_045638465.1 Clostridia bacterium
CTTACTACAATATGCCACCATACGCTACTGGCGAGGCAAGACCTCTAAAGAGCCCAGGCAGAAGAGAAATTGGCCACGGTGCACTAGCAGAAAGAGCCCTTGAGCCTGTTATCCCAAGTGAAGAAGAATTCCCATATGCACTAAGACTTGTTAGTGAAGTACTAAGCTCTAATGGTAGTTCATCTATGGCTAGTACTTGCGGTAGCACACTTGCACTTATGGATGCTGGTGTTCCTATCAAAGCTCCTGTAGCTGGTATTGCTATGGGCCTTATCAAAGACACAGAAAGCTCAAACGTTGCAGTTTTGAGTGATATTCAAGGACTAGAAGACTTCCTTGGCGATATGGACTTCAAAGTTACTGGTACTACTAAAGGTATCACAGCTATCCAAATGGATATCAAAATCAAAGGTATCGACGAAAATATCCTAACTACTGCTCTTGAACAAGCAAGAAAAGGTAGACTAGAAATTTTGGATAAGATGTTAGCTGTTCTTCCAAAATCAAGACCACAACTATCAAAATATGCTCCAAAAATCATTACATTTAGCATCAACCCAGACAAAATCAAAGATGTTATCGGTTCTGGCGGTAAGACAATCAATAAGATTATCGAAGAAACTGGCGTAAAAATCGACATCGATGACGAAGGACAAGTATTTGTTGCTACAACTGATGACGAAATGGCACAAAAAGCAAAACAAATCATTCTTAACATTGCAGAAGACCTAGAAGTTGGCAAAATCTATTCTGGTAAAGTTGTAAAAATTATGCAATTTGGCGCATTTGTAGAAATCGCCCCAGGAAAAGATGGTATGATTCACATTTCTAAACTATCTTCTCAAAGAGTAGAAAAGGTTGAAGACGTAGTTGCTGTTGGTGATAGCGTTGAAGTAGAAGTTATCAAAATCGACAACAAAGGCAGAGTTGACCTAAAACTTATCTCAAAAGAATAATTCCTTATTGTAAAAAACACTAAAATTACTTTTAGTGTTTTTTTGTTTCAAAAATATCTAACAAAAACTACAAAATCACATCATAAAGAGATGCTAACTTTCATATATTGTAATAATGAAAGTAGTATTTTTTAATCACAAAAAACACCCAAAATTATATCACCTTGTAAGCAATATTATTATAATAGCTGTTATATCCTTAGTCGGTTTTGTGTCATTTTTCTCACCCGCAGTGAGCGTGGCGTATCTAAAAGAAAACGACGCCATCTATCAAGGAAATAGCGAAAAAAATAACGTATCACTTATGTTTAATGTTTATTGGGGTAGCGAATATATAGAGCCAATACTTGATGTTTTGATGAGTAACAATGTCTCTGCTACGTTCTTTGTTGGCGGTAGTTGGTTGGCACAAAATAACAATCTTTTTGACCTAATATTAGTCGCTAATTGTGAAATAGGAAATCACGGATATAATCACAAAGACCATGCAAAATTATCAAAAAGTCAAAATATCGAAGAGATATCTAACACACACAATTTAGTAAAAAATTTGGCAGATATGGATATGAAGTTATTTGCTCCGCCATCTGGAAGTTATAATAAAACAACACTAGAGGTTGCCTCAAATCTTGGTTACAAAACAATAATGTGGTCAAAAGATACAATAGATTGGCGAGATAAAAATTCTGAACTTATCTTTTCAAGGGCAACAAAAAATCTTATTAACGGAGACCTTATTTTGATGCATCCAACAAAAGCAACGCTTGATGCTCTTGATGGCATAATCAAAGAGATTAAAAAACAAAATTTCAAAATAATAACCGTTGGTCAAAACATCGAGGGCTTATAATATTGTTTTATAAGTAAAAAATCAACCTAAAAAACAAGTAGGTTGATTTTATTTTATAAATTGTTTTGCTATTGCTTGACAATTTATGTATAATCTTTTTATATATTTTTGTAAATGTGTTATACTAACTTTAGGAGAAAATTATGGAAATAAAAACAAAAACATACGAAAGTGGTTTAAGATTAATTGTAGCTAATATGCCAGATAGTAGGGCGGTTTCTACTTTTTTTGGAATTAACACTGGTAGCGTAAACGAAAATGCAAAAAACAACGGTATATCACATGTTATCGAGCATATGACATTTAAGGGAACAAAACTTCGTACCGCCGAAGATATAAGCACATCTCTTGAATCTTTGGGCGCAAATATCAACGCCTTTACTAGCAGATATATCACTTGTTATTATGGTAGTTGTATAAAAGAAAATGCCGAAAAGAGTTTTGAGATTTTTTCTGATATGATACTAAACTCAGAATATAATGAAGAGGAGTTAAGAAAAGAACTAAAAGTTATCTTTGAAGAAATAGATATGTACGAAGATGACCCAGGCTCTGTGGCATACGATAAGTATAATGAGATTTTCTTTGAGGGTACTAAACTAGAAAAATCAGTCATCGGCACAAAAGATGTTTTGGCCAAGCTTACACGTCAAGATTTGTTAGACTATATCTCTGAGTTTTATGTTCCTGCAAATATGGTTATTTCTATTGCGGGAGGAATTACTTTTGAAGAAGCAGATGCTATGGTAACTAAATATTTCAATAGCGGCTTTGTTTCAAAAGCAGATCCTATTTTGCCTCAAAAAACAACAGACAAATTACTTCCTGAGCAAAGATTTGTTTGCCAAAAGAAAGATATTTCGCAAACTCACATTGTATTGGGTTATCCAACAGACAATGTCTATAGCAAAAATGTTGCCGCCATTAATGTTTTGGCCTTTATATTAGGCGGTGGCATGAGTTCAAGACTTTTTGTCCGCATCAGAGAAAAACTAGGCCTTGTTTATAGCATCAATGCTATGCCAGAGTTATTTGACATTGCGGGTAATATAATAATCAGTCTTGCAACCAACCACACAAATCAAGAATTAGCCCTAAAATCTATAAGAGAAGAAATAGATAACATAGCAAAAAATGGAGTAACTGAGGCAGAACTAAATAAGGCAAAAACATTTTGTAAGAGTATGATTGTTATGTCTTCTGAAACCACAACAAATATCGCAAGACACAACGCATCTAATGTTATGCAATTTGGCGCACATAAAACTGTCGACCAAAGGCTAGAAGAGATAGAAAAAGTGACTTTAGAGCAAGTAAATGCCCAAGCAAAAGAGATTTTTTCTAGCAAAAATTATTGTATGGCGATTGTTTCTGACAAGCCAAACGAAAAAGGTATGGAAATATATAATAGCTAATAAAAAGCGGGTAATTTACCTGCTTTTTTTGTGCGTTTTTTGTATAAAAAATATAATAAAATGTAAACCAATTCGTTTGTATTAAAATAATTAACTATGATATAATTATTATAGTATATTTTGAGGTGAATGCTTTGGTATTATATGGACAAAAAAATGTTAATAATAAACAAAAGTATACTAAGACAAAAATACTAGGTATTGTACTGGTTTCGGTGTCTTTATTTATGCTTTTGTTTACTTCTGTAAATTGGCTATACTTTATCAAAAGTTTCTTTTTGGGTACATTTGGTGTTATGTGCTACCCAGTATTTGCTTTTATGTTTTTATTTGGTGTTGCCTTTTTGACTGGCCGTAAGTTTGTCATGTCAAAAAGATACCTTATTTATTTAATATCTGCTTTTTTGTGTGTTATGGCAATATTCCACATAATCTTTACCGCAAGACTTGATAATTCAAGTTTTGGCAAATTTTTGGCTGATTGTTATAATGCAAAATTTACCCCTGGCGGTCTTTTGATTGGTTTGTTTACCTATCCAATTACAGGTCTTTTAAATGATGTTGCGGGTGGTATTTTTTACGGAATTATTCTTTCAGTTATTATCGCTTTGATTATAGATTATCTTTATGCCTTTAGGCAATATTCAAAACTACTAGATATCAATACTCAGGCAGAAGAGGAAGAGCCAATCACTCCAACCGAGCAAGTCCAAACAACACCTACTATCTTCCAAACAATCATCGACCAAAGAGAAGATGAGAGTGAAGAGTTTTTTGAAGAAACAACTACTGAACAACCAACGCAAGAAGATGAAAGACCAATAGAACTTAGCCCTAGAGAAATCGCAAGACAAAGGTTAAACCTAGACGCTCAAAAATCTGTTGAAGAAAAAACTGAAGAAAAACCAAAACAAAGTTTGTATGCAGATAAAAAACCAGCTACTACTGAGTTTTTGGGTAGGGGAATAAACGAACAAAGACCTCCAAAAATCACTGGCGAAAAACGTAGCGATGGCAAGGATTCTTTGAGAGATTTTATAAACAAAACATACGGCATCGAAAATAGGCCAACCGATACAAATATCATTAACAATAGCAACTATTCCAATGCCTTTACAAAAAGACAAGAATTAAAAATTGAGCCTACTATTCAAACTCAAGAAACAAAAGCAGTAAGCCCAATTATTACAAATACAGAGTTCGCACCAAAACAAGCTTTTACTTTAAATAAACAAAAGCCTGAACAAAAGCAAACATCATTTGATTCTTTCTTTGAACCAAAAAGAGCAGAAAATCAAATTTCAAAACCTCTTTTTGAGCCAAAAGTAGAACAAAAAGTAGAATCTATAGTAACAGACTCTTCTGTTGAAGAACCAACAAACAACATCATTTCTTTTGATGATGAAGACGAAAAACCAAAAAAACTAAGTCCTCTTAATCCAAAATCATATGAGGTTGACACACAAGATGATGTCTTTATCAAAAGTGAAGAGCCTGTAGTTGTGCAGCCAATCAAACCAGATGTTGAGATTGACAATTCTGCCGAAATTGCAACTGCAAACCCAATATCAAATTCACTTCAAAAAGAAGTAGAAATCAATGTTAAAGCACCTCCTGTAAATAATGGTATTGATATTCAATACGCTCAACAATTTATAAGAGGAACAGAGAAGAAAAAAGAAAAATCGGTTAAAAGATATACCAAACCATCAAGTTATGTAAGACCACCGCTAGACCTATTGACTGTAAAATCTGTTGACCCATCAGCACATAGTAGCGATGAGCAAGAAAAAGCCGCCGCCCTAGAAAACCTACTTGCACAATTCAAAATTGAAGCAAAGGTTATCGGCATCAGACGTGGCGCTGCTGTTACTAGATACGAACTTCAAATGCCACTTGGCATAACCGTTAACAAAATCAGTCAACACGCAAACGATATTGCGATGGTTTTGAGATCAAATGGCGATGTTAGAATCCAAACCCCAATTCGTGGTAAAGCCGCCGTTGGTGTCGAAGTTCCAAACGATACTGTAGATACAGTAGGCCTAAGAGATATTTTAGAGTCTCCTAAATTTACCGAAGCTACTTGTCCATTGACCTTTGGTCTTGGTAAAGACGTAGACGGTAGTGTATTTACCTGTGATATTCACGAAGCAACACACCTTTTGGTTGCAGGTAGTACAAAATCTGGTAAGAGTGTATGCTTAAATGCACTTATCGTTAGTTTGCTATATAAAGCTAGTCCAGATGACCTAAAACTTATTCTTATCGACCCTAAAAAGGTTGAATTTAAATCTTTCAACTATCTTCCACATATGCTTATTCCTACTGCTATTACCGAAGCCAAAAAAGCTCTTAATGCTTTTGATTGGCTTATTATGGAAATGGAAAACCGTTATCAAATTATGGAAGATCACTTTGTTAGAAACCTAGAAGAGTATAACGATTTGCAAAAGGTACACGATGGCGAAATTCCAAAACTTCCTTATATTGTACTTATTGTTGACGAATATGCAGACCTTCAAGACAGCTTACCTAAGAAAACTGATCTAGAAGAAAGAATCAGAAGACTTGCTGCAAAAGCAAGAGCTGCTGGTATTCATATTATTATCGCAACTCAAAGACCATCTGTTAACGTTGTTACTGGCGTTATCAAAAATAACCTTCCAACAAAGATTGCTTTTGCGGTAGGCGATAACCAAAGTTCAAGAACAATCTTGGGCATAGGCGGAGCCGAAAAACTACTTGGTAGAGGCGATATGTTGTATTCATTTAACAACCAAGAACCAACACGTGTTCAAGGAGCCTTTATTACAACCGAAGAAGTAAATAATATTTGTAACTTTGTAAGAGAAAACAATATTCAAGACTTTGACGAAGATATCGAAGAGACAATAAACTCTGATAAGGTTGATCCAGAATCAGATTCTGAGGGCGGATCATCTACTGATGCTTGGGACCCTCTTATGAAAGAAGCAGTGCGTTTTGTAATCGAAACACAAAGGGCATCATCTTCTATCGTTCAAAGAAAATTTGCTATAGGCTATAATAGAGCTGCACGTATTACAGACCAAATGTACGCAGCAAAATTTATTGGCCCTAGTGAAGGCGGTTCTAAACCAAGAGCGGTTTATATCACAAAAGAACAATTCACTGAAATATTTGGAGAAGAATTTTAATTATGGAAAACACAAATATAACAACTGAACCTACAACAAAACCCAAAACAAAATCTACTACAAAAACAACCAAAAAATCAACAACACCCGCTGTTACTAAATTTGTAAGAAAAGTAGGTTTTGTATCTCTTGGTTGTGACAAAAACAGAGTAGATACCGAAAATATTATGACAAACCTTGTTAATCATGGTTTTGAGATAGTAGGCAATCCAGCGGAAGCGCATGTAATAATTATTAATACTTGTGCTTTCCTTTTAAAAGCAAGAGAAGAGGCTACAAATACTATCTTAGAGATGGCACAGTACAAGATTGACAACCTAGAAAAGATAATTGTTATTGGTTGTCTACCTATGTCAGAAGACGGCCTAGAGGCTGACTTCCCTGAAGTTGATGCCTTTGTTAAAGGTGAAGATTATGATAAGATCCCTGACATAATTTTTAACCTATACAATCATAAGCCAAACAAAAAAGAAGAAATTGTAAAAGCAAGACTTCTTACAACACCAAAACACATCGCATATCTTAAAATTTCTGATGGTTGTGACAACTTCTGTACTTACTGCAAAATTCCATATATAAGAGGTAGGTATACCTCAATGCCTATCGAGAAACTAGTTGCAGAGGCTACTGCACTTGCAAATAAGGGTGTAAAAGAGCTTATACTAGTTGCCCAAGACGTTACACGTTATGGTGTTGATTTGTACCACGACAAAAAGTTAGTTGACCTTTTACAAGCGCTAAGCAAGGTAGATGGTATAGAGTGGATAAGACTTCACTACTGTTACCCAGAGCTTATCGATGATCAATTAATCAAAGAGATAAAAACTAATAAAAAGATTGTAAAATATTTGGATATTCCTATGCAACACGCAAGTTCAAAGATTTTGAGAGCGATGAACCGAAAAAGCGACGAAAATAGTTTGTCAAAGTTAGTAAACACCTTGCGTAAGGAAATTCCTAGCATAGTAATAAGATCAACCTTTATGGTAGGTTTCCCTGGTGAAACTAGAGAAGACTTTAAAATTTTGCTAAACTTTTTAAAAGAGTTTCAACTAGACAACGTAGGATTTTTTGCTTACTCTAGAGAAGAGGGCACAGTATCATACGGCATGAGAAAGCAAATTTGCGGTATGGTAAAACATGCAAGGTTACGCAAAGTTCAACGTTTGCAAACAGCCATAGCATACAACCTAAACAAAGCTAATATTGATAAAACTTTCAGGGTTATATGCGACGGATATGACGTTAGAAACAATATTTACCTTGGAAGATCTTATATGAGTTCTCCAGATGTAGACTATTACATTTATTTCCATTCTACAGAACCTGTCGGACAAGGTGACTTTGTCGATGTAAGAATTATCGACGTAAACAAAGATTATTTATTAGGAGTGAAACAATAATGAATTTACCAAACAAAATTACTTTAACAAGAATGATATCTATTCCATTTATCGCATTTTTCTATCTAGCAGATTTTATACCAGGCGGCTGGGGAAAAATTACAGCTTTTATTCTATTTGTAATCACAGGTGTTACAGATTTTTTAGATGGTTACATCGCAAGAAAATACAACCTAGTTACTGACTTTGGAAAGTTCCTAGATCCTATCGCTGACAAAATACATATGTGCACTGGTTTATTACTAGTTGTTGCAGACAAGACAATTCTTGCTCCATATGGCGTAATTATGGCTATTGTTATTATTGCAAGAGAGTTTATCGTATCAGCACTAAGACAAATAGCTGTTACAAAAAATGTAGTTTTGGCTGCAGATATGCTAGGCAAAATCAAAGCAAACTTCCAATCAATCGGTATTGGCGTATTTATGTTCTTGGCAATCAATACAAATAGACCTTTCCTAGGTGGAGCTGCACCGGTAATTGCAATCGTAGGTTATGTACTTATGGGTCTTGCAACAATCTTTACTATCTGGTCAGCAGTTAACTACATCGTAAAAAATAGACAAGTATTATCAGAAGGAACAAAGAAAGAAGAAAAATAATGAAGTTAGGTATTTTAGTTGTTAGCAATAATGAAATAATAGCGACAAGCGCAAATGATAGTTTGTCGCTTGTTTCTAGCGAACTTTTTAAAAGTGGCTTTGACGTAACAGACAAAATCATTATGAATGTAGACAGCGAAAAAATACAAACTAGACTAGAGCAACTATATCAAGAAAATGACATTACTATTGTTTTGGGTGATGACCAAATTGATTATAGTTTTGTCACAAAAAAAGCGATTGCAAAGTTCTTTGATGTAGAACTTATTGCAAATAGCTTTGCAAAAAACAATATAAGTAATTATTACAAATCACTAAATGTACCAGAGCCAAAAGAGGTAAGTAGTTATGCTATAGTTCCAAACAATAGCAGATGTATAACTAACGAATTTGGCCCAATGCAAGGCTTTTTGGTAGAAGAAAACGCAAAATCATTATTCTTTATGCCAATAGAAGCCTCACAACTTAGACAAATGTTTATTACATCGGTTTTACCATATTTGCTTTCTAAGACAAATAGTTTAAATAAAACTTATGTATTCAAGACCTTTGGTCTAAAACGTAGCGAAATACTAGGCCTTATTAAAGACCTAAAGAAAAATAAACAAAAAATCACACTTATCTGTAACGAAAAGCTACTTGACGGGGAATTAATAATTAATTATCCAGCAAGTATTGATGATTCGGCCTTGGATAGTTTTGTATCTACTATATATACACGACTAAACAACTATATCTATGCTGAAACAGATACAACACTTGTCGAAAGGCTCTTTGATTTATTAAAGCTAAACAATATGACTTTGGCTACTGCCGAAGATTACACCTGCGGCAATATAGCGTCAAAATTTTTGAGCGAAAACGCAGAGGGTAACAAAATATTAATCGAAAGTTATGTAACCCCAGGAGATATTGCAAAAGAACGATTGCTTGGAGTAGATAGGGAAGTGCTAAAAAATGCTGAGAAAAAGCCTGATGATGTTGCCTATCAAATGGCAATAGGAGCGCTAGAAAGTTCTGGAGCTGACTTTGTCTTGGCAACCTTTGGTATAAATAACCAATGCTTCTATGCTATCGGAAATATCAAAGGCATACATTTATATAGTGAAATTTTTAGTGGAAGTGCTGTTGAACTTACCAAAAAAGGTACATCGGCGGGGTTTTTCCATTTAATCAAAAAAATTAAGAAAAATGATTTCCATTTGGAACAATCTACTGTATAATATAAGCATAAGAATAAGGAGATAAATTTAATGGACGACAAAAAGAAAGTATTAGAACAAGCCATCTTACAAATTGAAAAACAATTTGGTAAAGGTGCTATTATGAAATTGGGCGACGAGACTGTACAAGCAATAGATGTAATCCCTACTGGTTGTATCGTTCTTGATAACGCACTAGGTATCGGTGGTATGCCAAGAGGAAGAATCGTAGAAATATATGGCCCAGAATCTTCTGGTAAAACTACAGTTTCTCTTCATATCGTAGCCGAAGCTCAAAAACTAGGTGGCACTGCAGCCTTTATCGATGCAGAACACGCGCTTGATCCTGTATATGCAGGTAACCTAGGTGTTAACCTAGAAGAACTATATGTATCTCAACCAGACACTGGCGAACAAGCTTTGGATATCTGTGAGACATTAGTTAGAAGCGGAGCTTTTGATATCGTAGTTATAGACTCTGTTGCAGCACTTACACCTAAAGCAGAAATCGAAGGAGAGATGGGTGATAGCTTTATGGGTCTTCAAGCAAGACTTATGAGCCAAGCTCTAAGAAAACTAACTGCTATTACAAACAAGAGTAAAACTTGTGTTGTATTCATCAACCAACTAAGAGAAAAAATTGGTGTTATGTTTGGCAACCCAGAAACTACTACTGGTGGTAAAGCTCTTAAATTCTATGCTAGTGTAAGACTAGACGTTAGAAAGGTAGATACTATAAAAGACGGTCAAGATTTTGTTGGTAACCGTACTAGAGTAAAGGTAGTTAAAAACAAACTTGCTCCTCCTTTCAAACAAGCTGAGTTTGATATCATCTATGGCAAAGGTATCTCAAATGATGGTTGTATCATTGACCTTGCTACCGAACTTGATATCATTGCAAAGAGCGGTTCTTGGTATTCTTACAAGGGCGAAAAAATTGGTCAGGGTAGAGAAAATGTTAAAGGCTATCTTGCTGATCATCCAGAGGTTGCTAAAGAGATTGAAGAGGCTATCAGAGAGCACCTTGCTAACAAAAAACAAGCTTAATCTGACCAGATAGTCGGGTAGTGTAAATAAGATAAACAAACCCTTATCTTTAATGCTTATAACAAACTAAAAATAAAAAGACATCTAAACTAATTTTAGATGTCTTTTTTATTTGTTTTAGCTGTTCATTTTTGCTATTCTAAAACCGACCAATTGTTCGATAAAATTTTGATTGGCTCAGAAATTTCATATATTTGACTATTTATGCCGCTTATTTGATATTTAACAAAATATCTGATTATTGAATTATCATTTGGTAATTTATCTAAAATTTGGCACTTGCCAGACTTATTTTCTATCTTTTCGACCAACTGTTCGCCATTTTTATCTTTCTTTATGACAAGGTAAGTAATATAATTTTTTGCTAAAAAACTAAGTTCAATTTTACCATCTTTAACTTTGCTTTCAAGAGATATTGGTGGCAAAATCTCTAACTTTTTAGACGTCTCTTTTGGTATGTTTTTGGTCGAAAAGATTTCTACTTTTTTATATCTTGATGGGGTATTATCAGAGGCCAAAACTACCTTGTTATTTTCGATAAGGTCTATGGTAGATATTGCTTTTTCCGTAATGGTCTTTGGCTTTAAAAATTGTGATTTGTCATTGATCTCTCTTAGCAACTTTTTTGAAAGAAGTGTTGTTTGATTTCCGCCCGTATAGGTAAGAGGGAGTTTTTCTTTTCCATGGAAGCCCAGCCAAGATGCGACTGTATATTTTGGTGTATACGCAATATTCCATATATCAGTGTTTCCGTCTTTGTCACCGGCAGTTCCTGTTTTTGATGCTATGTTGTTATAAGAGATATCTTTTAATTTTTTTGCAGTACCTGATGATACACTTTCTTTTAGCATATCTGTTATAAGGTAAGCTGTGTCCGAACTTATCACTTGTCGCTGCCTTGGGTTGTTTTGCATAATCGTTCTGCCGTACTTATTTTTTATCTCACGCACAAAACTATAATTTTTTAATTTTCCTTTGTTTGCAAAAGTAGTATAGCTATTTGCTATATCTAAAAATTTTACGCCACTATTTAGTCCGCCAAGTGCGATAGAGTACCCGCTATTGTCATCTATGTCAACGCCAAACTTTTTGCAGTAGTTTTTTGCGGTTGTAATTCCAACATATTCAAGTAATTTTACGGCGGGTATATTTAGAGATTTGCTCAAAGACTCTTCAACCGAAACCCAGCCATTATATTTGCCATCATAATTTTTGGGTGAGTACCCATTAATGTTTAACTTATCATCTAAAATCCTTGTAGATGTTGTTACTATATTTTTATCTATTGCAGGAGAGTATACAGCTATTGGTTTGATTATAGACCCAGGCTGCATCTTTTTGTTTGAAAGATTATAGTTACTATTGCCTGTGTAGGCTACAATGCCATTTGTTTTGTTATCTATCACACAAATTAGTTTGTCATAATTATCTAGTTGAGAGTTTGCTATTTCTTCGGCTTTATGTTGTAAAGCTACATCTTGGTTTGTATAAATTTTGTATCCGCCCAAAATAATATCTTGTTCGGGAAGGTTAAGCAACTTACTTGCTTCAGCAATTGCCATGCTATTATAGTTGTTTTCACCAAGGTCAGTGTTTGATATATTAATCTTTAGTTTTTGATTTATAGCCGTATCAAACTCTTCTTTTGTTATTTTTTGTGCCAAGAACATTTCGTGCAGTACAAGATTTCTACGTTTTTCGCAGTTATCATAATTTAGAATAGGTGAATACTTCAGAGGCGATTTAATTATTCCTGCGAGTGTTGCCGCCTCTGATATTGTCAGGTCTTTAGCAGATTTAGAAAAATACTTTTGAGTGGCTTGTTCTATACCAAAAGTACCTTGACCAAAGTATATAACGTTGAGATATGCTTGTAATATTTCTTTTTTGCTAAAGGTATCTTCTAGTTGCTGAGTCAAAAGCATCTCATCGATTTTTCGTGAGAGCGTTTTTTTGTTAGATAAATGGGTGTTTTTGATTAATTGCTGACTTATAGTAGAGCCGCCTTGAACAAAGGCTCCATTTTTTATATTGCAAAGCAGTGCTCGTATCATACTTTTGTAATTAAGGCCATTGTGGTTATAAAAGGCCTTATCTTCTATAGAAATGAAAGCATCTCCCACATATTTTGGCAAATCATCAATATTTGTGAGTTTTCGAATATAAATATCGCTTTCTATAAGGTTTCCATCTTTGTCATAGATTTCGATAGGAGTGTTTAGTACTTCTAGTAGATTGGCGTTTAATTTTTTAGAGGCAAAACCTTTAAATAATCCGCTATCAAAGGCAATAAATATGCCAAGAAATAGCAATATACTAACTAAGGCAAATAAAATAAAGGCCTTTAAAGTTTTTTTTAGTCTGATTTTCATACCTTTAGTATCTGTCTTTATAATAAAATTATTATAATATATTATTATTTATGTTGAAAAAAAGAGATTTTTTAGGTATAATATACTCGTTATGGAAAATAAATTTTATAAAATCAACACATATGGCTGTCAAATGAATATTCACGACAGCGAAAAACTAGCTGGTATGCTAGAAAAATTAGGATATAAAGAGACTTTTGATGATAATGTAGCTGATGTTATTGTATTTAACACTTGCTGTATAAGAGAAAGTGCAGAGCAAAAGATTTATGGCAATATTGGTGCTTTGAAAGGTATAAAGAAAAACAAAAAAGACCTTATCATCGCAGTTTGTGGTTGTATGTCTCAACAAGACGGTGTTGCTGATAATATCAAAGCGAAATTTCCGTTTGTAAATATTGTTTTTGGAACTCACAATTTGCATATGTTTGAGGAATATTTGCAAAAGCATCTTAAAACCAAAAAGAAAGTTTATGACGTATGGCAAAGCGAAGGACAAGTTGTAGAAGATATACCGGCATATAGAACTAGCAAATATAATGGCTGGGTAAATATTATGTATGGTTGCAATAACTTTTGTACTTACTGCATAGTACCTTATGTAAGAGGCAGAGAAAGAAGCCGCAAACTAGAAGAAATACTAAAAGAAGTAAGACTTTTGGTTGAGCAAGGGTACAAAACTATCACACTTTTGGGTCAAAACGTTAACTCATACGGAAATGACTTTGATGATGATACAAATTTTGCAAAATTACTTAGTGAAATCTGCAAAATAGAAGGCAATTTTAGGCTTAGATTTATGACCTCTCACCCAAAAGATTTGACTGACGAAGTAATCTCAGTTATTGCAAGAGAGGACAAAATTTCAAAGACAATTCATTTGCCTGTGCAATCGGGTTCAAATGCTATCTTGAAAGCAATGAATAGAAAATATACTGTAGAGCACTACAAAGGTTTGATAGACAAAATCAAAGCTGCAATCCCAAATGTATCTTTAACAACAGATCTTATAGTTGGTTTTCCTGGTGAAACTGAAGAAGATTTTGAAGGAACACTTGATTTGGTAAGATATTGCAAGTACACAAGTTTGTTTGGCTTTATGTACTCAAAGAGAAAAGGTACTGTAGCCGAAAAAATAGACGGACATTTGCCAATAGCAGTAAAAAGAGAAAGAGTAAATAAATTACTTGCGCTATCAAAAGAAATCGGTAAACAAGTAACAGAATCTATGATTGGTGGCGTTTATGAAGTTTTGATGCACGAAGAAAAAGGCAAGTTAATCGGCAAAACCGAGTGTGGCAAAACAGTAGAAATTTCAAACTTAACCAGCGACATTAAAGCGGGTGAGTTTTATAACGTAAAACTAGAATCATTTAATTCAAACAAATTGTTTGGAAAAATTATATAAAGGAAGTAACAAAATGGCATTATCACCAATGATGCAACAATATATGCAAGTAAAAGAGCAGTACAAAGACGCCATAGTTTTTACACGTCTTGGTGACTTTTATGAAATGTTCTTTGAAGATGCAGAAATTGCCTCAAAAGTACTAGACCTTACACTTACTGGTAGATCATGTGGGCTAGAAGAGAGAGCGCCAATGTGCGGTATTCCTTACCATGCAGCAGACACTTATATCTCAAAACTTATTTCTGCAGGATACAAAGTAGCAATTTATGAACAACTAACAGAGCCAAAACCAGGTAAAATGGTAGAAAGAGGCGTTGTTAGAGTTATCACCTCAGGTACCGTTATGGAAAATGAGATGCTAGATGAGAAGAAAAACAACTATATAGTATCTATTTTCAAAGAAAAAACAAATATAGGCGTTGCATACTGTGATATAACAACAGGAGAATTCAAAGTTTGTGAGTTTAACTCAGATAGTTTACATAATCTTAACGATATGCTAGTGAGAGTAAGACCAGCTGAGATTATTTGCAACTCAGAGATGATAAACTACACTCAAGAATTATCTTGCGTAAAACTAAATATTATGCCAAGATTTAGTGTTTATCTAGATTATGAATTCGAATACAAAAACGCCCTAGAAACAATCAAAACCCAATTTGGCTTTAGCACGATAGGTGGTTTTGACTTTGACAAAATGGGCTATGCTATATCCGCAAGTGGTGGGCTTATCAGATATTTACTAGAAACTCAAAAGAGATCTCTTAGCCATATCAATCGTATAGTTACAGAGAAAAACTCAGACTATCTATATCTTGACGTTACTACATGTAGAAACTTAGAGATAATAGAGACAATAAGGGACCAAAAGAAGAAGGGCTCACTTTTATGGCTTCTTGATAACACAAAAAGCAATATGGGTGCAAGGCTTATGCGTAACTGGGTTCTAAATCCTCTAAAAGACGAATTGGAGATAAATGGTAGACTAAACGCCGTTGAAGAATTGATGCAAAATCCAATTTTGCTAAATGATATTACAAGCACTATCTCAAGATTTTCAGATATTGAAAGACTAGCAGGTAAGATATCATACGGAAGTATTATGCCAAGAGACTGTTTGAGTCTAAAAAACTCCCTAAAGAATCTTCCAGATCTTGCTACTTTTACCAAAGATCTAAAAGCCCCTAAACTATCTAAGCTGTTCAAGGATATTTCCAAGGCAAAAGAGCTAACTAGCTTTTTGGAAGAATGTATCTCAGAAGATAGCCCAGCGATTATTTCAGGCGGCGGATTTATCAAAAAAGGTTTTAATAATGAATTAGATGAATACCGCAGTGTCTCAACTGATGCTCAAATGTGGTTATCAAAACTAGAGGCAACCGAAAGAGAACAAACAGGTATCAAAAACCTAAAAATCGGTTACAACAGAGTCTTTGGATATTATATAGAGGTAAACAAATCTCAACAAGAACTAGTGCCTTTTAGATACCAAAGAAAACAAACAATAGCTAATAACGAAAGGTATATAACAGAAGAATTAAAGCAACTAGAAGAAAAGATAATCAATGCAGACGAATTATCAATCAAACTAGAGCAAAAGATATTTACCCAAGCAAAAGAATATATGGCAACTTTAGTTCCAGAAATACAAAAAATTGCCGAAGATGTAGCGTCTCTTGATTGTATATGTTCACTTGCAAATGTCGCTACAAAATACAATTACACTAAACCAACAATCAATAGCAAAGTAAAAACTATCGAAATAAAAGATGGTAGACACCCTGTTGTTGAGGCACTTTTAAAAAATGAACAATTTGTTCCAAACGATACAAGTTTGGACGGTGGCGAAAATAGAACTATGATTATTACAGGTCCTAATATGGCAGGTAAGAGTACATATATGAGACAAGTAGCAATTATTACATTACTTGCCCATATCGGCAGTTTTGTTCCAGCCCAAGAGGCAACTATTTGTCTAACAGACCGTATCTTTACCAGAATTGGCGCATCAGACGATTTAGCTTATGGCCAAAGTACCTTTATGGTAGAAATGGTAGAAGTTGCTAATATTATAAACAACGCAACAAAAAATAGCCTACTTATTTTAGACGAAGTAGGTAGAGGAACATCAACTTTTGATGGCTTATCTATTGCGTGGGCCGTGCTAGAATATATTACAAAATATATCAAAGCAAAAACACTTTTTGCTACACACTATCACGAAATGACTGACCTTGAAGGTCAACTGGAAGGCGTAAAAAATTACCGAATTTCTGTCAAAGAATATAACAACTCAGTTATTTTCCTTCGTAAAATCGTAAGAGGCGGGGCAAATAAGAGTTTTGGTATTGAGGTTGCAGGTCTTGCGGGTATCAACAAAGATGTTATCGCAAGAGCAAAAGAGATATTGCATAGCCTAGAAGAAAAAGAACTTACTACTTCAAATTTTGTTCCTACCGCAACTCAGTATGACAAAATTATAGATAACGAAATTGTATCAAAACTAAAAAATATTGATATGAATAGAATTTCACCAATGGTAGCTTTTGAACTACTAAACGAACTTGTAGAAAAAGCAAAGGAGTAATATGTCAAAAATAAATGTTTTGGACAGTTCTGTATTCAACAGAATTGCCGCAGGAGAAGTTGTCGAAAGACCAGCATCTATCGTAAAAGAACTGGTAGAAAATAGTTTGGATGCTAACGCAAAACATATTGTCATTGAGATTACCCAAGGCGGAACTCAAATGATAAAAATAAGTGACGACGGCGATGGTATTGCTTATGACGATCTAAGCAAGGCCTTTTTGCCACACGCTACTAGCAAGATTAAATGCGTAGAAGATCTAAACAATATCGCAACACTTGGTTTTAGAGGTGAGGCTCTAGCTAGTATTGCATCAGTATCTCAAACTACTATTTTGTCTAAACAAAAAACTGCAGCTATAGGTGGCGAAATCTCTGCAAACGGCGGTAAAATAAACCCTCCAAAAGAAGCTGGTTGTCCTGATGGTACATTTATTACAGTAAACAACCTTTTCTATAACACACCTGTTAGAGCTAAATTTTTAAAAAGCAATAGGGTAGAAGAAGGAGCTATCACAAACCTTATCGCAAGATTTATTTTAGCTAACCCAAATATTGCTTTCAAATATGTAGCTGATGGAAAAACAATATATCAAACTCAAGGTTTGGATCTTACAGAGGGTATCTTCGTTGTTTATTCAAAAGAAGCTGTAAATAATATAATCGAAGTTAATTACAAATCTCAAGACATTACCCTTACTGGTTTTGTCGGAAATCCTTTGTATGTAAAGCCAAACAAAACTTATCAAACATTAATAATTAATAGCAGATATGTTGTAAATAATCTTGTATCTACAGCTGTATATAATGCCTTTGAAAATTATATGATGAAAGGTAAATTTCCTTTCTTTGTTTTACATCTTAATATGCCATATGATGAAGTAGACGTAAACGTTCACCCAAACAAACTTGATGTACGTTTTCAAAATACAAATAAAATATATGCCATCATCAATAACGCAGTTGCAGAGAGTTTGCTAAACTCAAACAAGACTTTTGACGGCAGCGAAATAGCCCAAGAAAAGTTTGATGAAATCACACTAGATTCTGTCGAAGAAAAGCAAACAGACCTTCCTAGAGTCTCTGGTTTTAGTTTTGGCGATAAAAAACCTCCAGAGCCAAGAGTTACCCTAGAAGATGTTGAGCCCGTAAAAGAGCCTGAATTAAAGCCTGAAAACAACATTATCTCTGCTATGAAATCAGCAACAGTTTATAATAGCAAGAGCTTTGGCGACTCACTTTTTGACTCATCTGAGCTGAAAAGTGATAGTGGTATCTTCTACGAAACATTAGTAAAGGTTACTTCTGACAAAGAAGAAAAAGTGCAGACTAAACAAGAAGATCTATTTTTTGATACCGCAACCGAAAGCAAAATAATAGGCAAAGTTTTTAATACCTATATAATCATAGAAAAAGACAAAGAGGTTTATTTTATCGATCAACACGCAGCCCACGAAAGACTTTTGTATGATAAATTTACTCAAAGTTTTGAACAGCAAAAACAACTTTCTCAATCTCTGCTTGTACCATATGTATTCAAGGTAAACTCTCTAGAAAACAACCTTATTTTAGAAAACATCCAAACCTTTAATGAACTTGGGTTTGAGGTAGAAGAATTTGGAACCAATTCCTACAAAATTAATTCTGTTCCAAACTTGCTTCAAAATATCAACCTAAAAGAGTATGTAGACGACCTTTTGAAAAATCTAAACAAGATTTCAAAAACAAATCAAAATACAAAACACTTTTTGGCAACCAAAGCATGTAAAGCCGCAGTCAAAGCTGGTATGGATTTATCAGAGCTAGAAATCAAAGAGCTTATGGATAAAATCTTAGCCCAAAAGACAACTTTACTTTGTCCGCATGGTAGACCAATCTGTGTAAAATTTGATCGAACAGATATGGACAAGTGGTTTAAAAGGATTTTATAATGAAACAAAATTTAGTTATTATCGCAGGGCCTACCGCAAGTGGTAAGACTGCCATTGGCATAGAGATAGCAAAACTATTTAATGGTGAGATTATTTCTGCCGATTCTATGCAAATATACAAGAAACTAAATATAAACACCGCCAAAGCAACCGCCCAAGAACAAAGCGAAGTGCCACATCATCTAATCGATGTTGTAGAGCCAAACGAAGAATTTTCGGTTACCGACTTTGTAGAAAAAGCAACTGCAGTAATAAATGATATTACATCTCGTGGCAAACTACCAGTAGTTGTAGGCGGCACTGGTATGTATATAAAATCACTTTTGTATCCTCAAAGTTTTGGTAATAGCCTTAAAAACGAAGAAATAAGGGCAAAATATCAAAAATATGTTGAAGAAAACGGAGTAGATAAACTACACGAATTATTGAAAAAAGTAGATCCTGTGTCTGCTGAGCAAATACACAAAAATAATGTAAAAAGGGTAATAAGAGCTTTAGAGATATACGACTCTACTGGTATTCCTAAATCAGAGCAAAAAGATGACCCAATAGAATCTATATATAACCCTATATTAGTCGTACTAGATGTACCTAGAGAGACTTTATACCAAAGAATCAATAAAAGGGTAGACAAAATGATTGAAAGCGGAGGCGTCGAAGAGGCAAGATTTGTATACAACAATCTAAATCTTATGCCTAACGCCCAATGCCTACAAGCTATCGGCTATAAAGAATTTTTGCCATACCTAAAAGGCGAAAAACTATTACTAGAGGCAAAAGAAGATCTTGCCCAAGCAACTAGACATTATGCAAAACGCCAACTTACATACTTTAGAAGTTTTGACGATGCAAAATGGCTAAACCCACTAACTCAAAAAGATGAAATAATATCTTATATAAAGGATAGATTATACAATGATAATAAATAACAAAATAATCGAAGCAGAAAAAAGTTTGGCCAAACAATTTGCCGAGCTTGAAGAAATAGCTTTATACAACCAAAACAAAGTAATAAACGCTTTCAAAGAAAATTATGTTGCTCTAAGACATTTTGCAGGAACAACAGGCTATGGTCACGATGACGTAGGTAGAGACACTTTAGCTAAGGTATTTGCAGCCTCTGTAGGCGCAGAACAAGCGATTGTTTCTCCTTATATGGCTGGAGCTTCTCACGCCCTAAAAATTGCCCTTTATGGCCTTTTAAGACCAAACGACACACTACTTTCTATCACAGGCAAACCTTACGATACACTAGACGAAGTTATCTGGGGTGAGGGTAATGGTAGCTTGAAAGACTTTGGTGTAAAGTACAAACAAATCGAACTAACAGAAGATGGAGATTTTGACCTTGCAGCAATCGAGCAAGAGGTTAAGAAAAACCCAAAAGTTGTATATTTTCAAAGATCAAGGGGTTATTCTTCTAGAGATTCTTTGTCTGTAGATAGAATTGCAGAGATTATAGCGTTTGTTTGTCAATTTACAAAAGACGCATATATTTTTGTAGACAACTGCTATTGCGAATTTGTAGACAAAAAAGAACCAACTGATGTTGGTGCTGACGTTATAGTAGGCTCACTTATGAAAAACCCAGGTGGTGGAATTGTTCCTAATGGTGCATATATTGCAGGAACAGCACGTGCTATCGACCAAATCGCAGGAGCATTTACTAGTCCTTCTATAAAGCTTGAGGTTTGCTCATACGAACAAGGCTACAGATTGTTCTATCAAGGGCTATTTTTAGGTCCACATACAACGCTTCAATCACTAAAAAGCTCAATGCTTTTTGGTAAAGTTTTGGGCGATATGGGTTTTGAAACCTTGCCAAAACCTGGCCAAAAATTAAATGATATTACAAGAAGTATTATATTAAATAGCAAAGAAAATATGGTAGCCTTTTGTAAAGCAATCCAACACGCATCTCCAGTAGATAGTTTTGTAGAACCAATCCCATATGCTATGCCAGGATATACTGATGAGGTAGTTATGGCTGCAGGTGCTTTTGTTCAAGGCGCATCAATAGAACTTTCTTGCGACGGCCCAATCAAACCACCATACACAATCTATATGCAAGGTGGCCTAACTTATGAACACTGCAAACTAGCACTAAACGAGTGTTTGTCTGAGCTTGAAAAGATGGCAAAAGATACAAAATAAGATATTATAATTTAGTATTATGCAAAATAAAAAAGACGGCCAAATAAATGACCGTTTTTTTTTATTAAAATTATATATACCGCATAAATAGGGCGCTTTTTTGAATAGTACTATGCAAACTTTTTGCTATATTTGTTGTCTTATAAGGCCGATTACTTTGCCCAAAATCACAACCTCTGTAGAATAAATAGGTTCATAATTATCATTTTCGGGTTGAAGTCTTATTCTGTCACTTTCTTTAAAATATCTTTTTACAGTAGCACTTCCATTAATCATAGCAACTACAATATCTCTATTATTTGCTGTAGATTGTTTTTTTACAACAACTTTATCGCCATTTAGAATTCCAGCTTTGATCATACTTTCACCTTTAATTGTCAGCATAAATAGGTCAGAGCTACTAAACAAATTATCTGAAATTTCATAAACCTCATCGTAGTTTTCAAAGGCCATTATTGGGTCACCCGCAGCAACGTCACCAAGCAGTGGTATTTTTTTTGACCTATCTGCAATATTTAATGCTTTTTGAGGTGGATTTACAAGTTCTATTGTGCGATTTTTGTTATTTGATTTTTTGATTTTACCTTGTTGTTGCAATTTGTCCAAATAATAAAATATAGTTGATGACGATTTTACGCCCATTATTTTACACAACTCTCTAACAGTCGGTGGGTATCCGTTTTTATCCAAAAAATCGCTTATTTCATCATATAATCTTGTTAAAGTAAATTCTAGGTTTGACATAAAAAAATCTCCCTTACATACATTTTACACCCGCAAAATCGCATAATCAAATTTTAGTGACATTTTTTTATAACAAAAAACCGCAAAATTAATTTTTGCGGTTTATTCCTCTCTAAGTTTTATTACATTTGCCACAGATCTTCTTGCATCTTCTGATATAGCAGCGTAGTGTTTCTTTGTTGTATTTACATCTTTATGTCCCAAAACATCAGCTACGATATAAATATCTTGAGTTTCTCTATATAGGTTTGTACCATATGTACTACGCAATTTGTGGGGCGTAATCTTTTTTAGTGGTGTTACAACAGAACTATATTTTTTAACCAATTTTTCTACCGCTCTTACACCAATACGTTTGTTTTGAAGAGAGATAAACAAAGCATTTTCTTCAGGCGGTATTTTTTTGTTTCTGTTTCTAACAGCGATATAATCAAGTAGCGCACCTCTTACTTCATCAGAAAAGTACAAAACAACTTGATTTCCACCTTTACGAGTAATCTTAAAGCCATTGATTGAAAAATCAATATCATCAATATTTATTCCAACAAGCTCACTTATACGTATGCCTGTGCCCAAAAATAAAGTAAGTATGGCAACATCACGCACCCTAGTATGTTTATTAAAACTTTGTTGATTTTTGGTCAAAAGGTCTGGATTTTCGGCTTGGTTAATTAATTTAACCACTTCATCTATCTCAAGTCTAATTATTTCTTTTTCGTGAAGTTTTGGCATTTCAATTTTTACCGAAACGTCAGATGTTAGTTTTTCTTTTTTGAAAAAGTACTTTAGCATAGATCTTACAGCAGATAGTTTCCTAGCTTTGGCTTTTTCGTTATTGTTATAAACTTTGCCATTATGTTTATAATAGTTTAGATAGTTTAGGTAACGCTCTAGCATAGTTGCTGTTATTTTATTTAGGTCATCAAAAGTAAGGTCAATTACTTTTTTACCGATAAACTGCGAAACTTCATTTGTTAAATATTCAAAAAATATTTTTATATCCAAAGCATAATTAATTCGGGTCAGCGGAGTAGTTCGGCTTTCGATTCCGACAAAGTAATCAGTGCAAAAATCAGGAAGAACTTTTAGCATCTCCCTAAGTTTTAGGTTATTTTCATTGTTCCTATCAACAAAATAATTACCTGTCTTTTCCATACCTAAATTGTAACATTTATTATTTATTTTGTAAACAAGGTTGACTTATTTTTGCTCCAATATTATAATTAGTTTATATCTAATAACTTAAGGAGAAAAAATTATGATAAACATTGACTTAATTAGACAAAACCCAGACTTAGTCAGAAACAACATTAAAAAGAAGTTTCAAGACGCAAAACTACCACTAGTAGACAAAGTAATAGAGCTTGACGCCAAAAACAGAGCTCTAAAACATGAGGCTGATAACCTAAGGGCTATGAGAAACTCCTTAAGTAGCGAAATCGGTAAACTTATGAAAGAAAAGAATATCGAAAAAGCAAACGAAATCAAAGCCCAAGTTGTAAAAAATAATGAAAGAATTGTTGAGCTAGAAAATGAAACTGTGGCTTTAGATGCCGAAATCAAACAAGCTATGATGACAATTCCAAACATTATTGACGACTCAGTACCTGTAGGTAAAGACGACAGCGAAAACGTAGAAATACAAAAATATGGTGACCCTGTTGTTCCAGCTTATGAGATTCCATACAACGCAGACATTTTGATGGGAATTAATGGCCTTGACAAAGAAAGCGCAGGAAGAACAAGCGGAAACGGTTTCTATTATTTGCTAGGCGACGCAGCAAGATTACATGAGGCTATGATTGCTTACGCTAGAGACTATATGATAGACAAAGGTTTTATCTATGCAATTCCACCATTTATGATTAGAAGTGACGTTGTTACAGGTGTTATGAGTTTTGCAGAGATGGACGCTATGATGTACAAAATAGAAGGCGAAGATTTGTACCTTATCGGAACAAGCGAACACTCAATGATAGGTAAGTTCAAAGACCAAATTGTTAAAGAAGATGAGCTACCAATCACTATGACATCATATAGCCCATGCTTTAGAAAAGAAGGTGGCGCACATGGTCTTGAAGAAAGAGGCCTATACAGAGTTCACCAATTCGAAAAACAAGAAATGATAGTACTATGCAAAGCCGAAGAATCTATGGACTGGTACAACAAAATGTGGAATTACACTGTAGAAGTATTCAGAAATATGGATATCCCTGTTAGAACATTAGAATGTTGCTCAGGTGACCTTGCAGATCTAAAAGTAAAATCTTGCGATATCGAAGCTTGGAGCCCAAGACAAAAGAAATACTTTGAAGTAGGTTCTTGTTCAACTCTTGGCGACGCTCAAGCAAGAAGACTAAATATCCGTGCAAAGGGTAAAGAAGGTACATATCTTGTACACACCCTAAACAACACAGTTCTTGCTAGTCCTAGAGGCCTTATCGCACTACTTGAAAACAACTATAACGAAGATGGATCAATCAACGTTCCTAAAGTTCTTCAACCATATATGGGCGGAAAAACTATAATCAAACCTGTTAAAAAATAATTTTTAAAAAGGAAAAAACTATGGATAAATTATTGCTTGAGCAATTTTCAAAACCAATAAACGATGCAGAAGTTCAAGAGTTTTATAATGACTATGCTTTGCCAATTATCTGTTCAGCACTAGATACCGTTTCTAAAAAGATTGAACTTATCAATCCAGAAACGATTAAAATTTTCCCTATGGGCGAATACACAAACAAAACCGCTATTGACGAAACAGGTGGCGAAATAGAAATAGTTGTTGCGTCATCAAACCCTCAACTTCAAATTTCAAACAACACTTATCAAAAAGAATATAATAACGCATCAAAAAAAGAAAAATCTCAAGTAAATATCAAAAATACATCAGAAGAAATAGTCAAAGCACTATTTAACGCTTTGATCCAAGAGTTTAGCGCTCAAACATCTCTAGTTCTATACGCATACGGAATCAAAGTACTATGCAAAGAAGAATTAGGATTTAATATGCTAATCAGATTTGCAACATTTAACGAAGGCGACGAAGACTTTGTATTATCATTTTGGAATACCATTGCAAAAAGAACTGAAGCTATAAAAGTATTTGAATATGCCGAACTTATCGAAGAAAAAGACAACGAAACAAAGGGTAACTATTCTCATATGGTTAGAGTTTTAAAAAGTTGTCGTAAAACTATGCTTGCAAACAAATGGATATCTGCAAACTCAACAACAAGATATCTTATAGAAGCCTTAGTGTATAATATTCCTACAAAATTATTAAAAGGCAACAATTTTGAAGAAGTTTATACAAAATCAATGATATATCTTCAAAACTGTCCACTTACAAAATTCAAATCATTTGACGGAAAAGATATTAATAAGTGTCAACTTATAAGAACAAGCTATTCAACACTAAAGACATTTTTGAACTATCTAAATAGACTATAAACCTACAAAGAGCCCTAAAAATAGGGCTTTTTTGCAGTACTATGCAAAATTGCAAACGTTTAGTACTATGCAAAGTACTATGCAAAATTATTACATACCAACATATAAATAAATCAACAAAAATGTATCATTACCAAGCAATTACTATAAATCAAGTCATACATATTAGAAATAATAAAACATTACACATTAAAAAATAACAACTATTGATATTC
>JAZUBK010000054.1:0-20768 GCA_045638465.1 Clostridia bacterium
TACCATTCCTTATGATTTGGGTAAATTATATAATTGTAATAAAAGCGAAGATTTTTTATACATCGAAATAAATAATGCAAAAATTTTAAGAGATAATGAACAAGATTTTTATGATTTAATCAATTATAGGTGGAGCTTGATTCTGGAAACATTTAATAGTTCTCCTAGAATAAACAAAAAAGTTAGAATTATTGACGAAAGAAACATAAAAAGAACTTCTTTAACCAAATTTAAGCAATATTTAGATTTAGAAAATCCTGAGCATAGATGTTTTATATGTGGAGATATAATAGCTGATAAAGACTTGGCTATAGACCATGTAATTCCTTGGTCTTATATGTATAGTGATGATTTGTGGAATCTCGTATATATATGTCAACACTGTAATTCAATTAAGAGCAACCTTATTCCTACAAAAGCTCAAATAGATAGATTAAAAGATAGGAATAATAGATTGCAAAAGCAACTTCATGACAATAAAATTTCAAATAAACTAGCTGATGAGCTTGATTTGGCTATTGAGAAAGATTATGTTAATAAGTTTTGGACAGGATGTAAAGGTTAAACTAAAAAAACAACCTAGTGTTTAGGTTGTTTTTTTGTTATATTTGATAATAGGTATTAAGTATAATATTTATTTTTTGTAATATTTACTTTTTTGTACGAAGTTTCCTTTTCTAATCTTTTATATAGGAGTTTTACTTCATTTGATTGAGGATTGATTGCATAAGCTCTATTTGCATATTTTCTTGCTCTTTCAAAATTGCCTACATCACAATGTGCGCTGCCTAAAGAAGTAAAAAGGGCTGCACTGCTGAATATATTTGCAAAAGTTTCTCCAATTTCTATTGCCTTGTTTGGTTGGTTGGTATTTCTGTAACAACTAGTCATTATTGGTAGAATACTTTTTACGGCATCATCATTTGTTCGATATTTGTCCAATATTATTTGACATGCCTTGATTGATGCATTATAAGCTTCGCAATCTTTAGTCTCTTTTATAAATTGAACTAGTTTGTTTGGGCTAAAAGTATCTATATCATAGTGGCTAAAATAAAAGTTGGCAACTTTTTGTAGTCTATTTTTTTCTAAGGTGATAAAGTATTCATCAGTAAATTTTCCATTACAATAATAGTATATTTCACCTTCAAATTCGAATCTCTCCACGGCAGAATATCCTTTTATATTTTTGTTAATAATATACATTACTTTATGATGTAATGTCAAGCATTCAACAAATTGTGCAAATATGTGAAATATTAGATACGACCCCAAATGAATTATTTGAAATAAAATAAAAACAACCTAAATTATAGGTTGTTTTTTTTGTTATGTTTTTTTTGTGTTTTCTTCGATAATAATATCTTTTTTCCTTTTCGATGTGACTTTTTTGGTACACAATGTGTGATATATTGTGTATAAGAAGAGGTGAAGATATGGATAGAATAATTGTAAAAAATGGTTGTGACTTTGGTGAAATGGGAAAAGTTCTGGACAAGGACTTTTTGGTTTGCCGTGCAAAAAATTATTTCAAGGCAAGAGGTATTGATTTAGATTTTAGTAGTGAGATTTCTGAGGATAGATATATTGAGATTATGCACAGTGGGGCTTTAAATAGAGCAGATAAGAATTTTCTTCTTGCTATTTTTCAAAAGGGTTTTGGCAAAAGAGTTGCTTTTATCAAAAGTGAGCCTATGTTTTTTGCGCTTATTGACGATTTTGTACCTGCCGTTATATAAAAAAGTGGTTGACATAAAAAGGGATTTGGGGTACACTAAATGCAGTTAAATATTTTGCGATAATTTAGGACAAGTCTTTTAAAATCCCTTATTACAGAGAGCGTAAGAGTGGTGGAACTTATGCATAATATTTTAAAAGGTATCACCTGATAGCTGCAATCCCGAAAAAGCCATTGAGTAAGGAGCGCCGATTGTTCACCGTTATATGAACCGAATATGTTAGTATTCTGTATTTTTAGTAGATACTTGCTTTCTACATAAGTGGTTGCCGTCAAAAGGTCTTATGTGCTTTTTGGTGGCACTTTTTTTTGTAAAATATTTAAGCGAAAATATATTAGGAGAAAAAGAATTTTATGAAAAAAGAAGTAGGAATTCCAAATTTTATAGAACTTGAAAAAAACACTCTAAAATTTTGGAAAGACAACAAATGTTTTGAAAAATTAGTTGAGCAAAACAAAAACAACGAAAGATTTAGATTCCTTGATGGCCCAATCACCGCCAACAACAGATCTGGTGTTCACCATATCTTCGGTAGAACTTTGAAAGATATTACTATCAAGTACAACGCCATGAAAGGTAAAGATTGCCATTACCAAAACGGTTTTGACGCTCAAGGTATGTGGGTTGAGGTTAACGTAGAAAAAGAACTAGGCCTAAACGGAAAACCAGAGATTATAGAGTATGGTATGGATAAGTTTACTAACAAATGTATGGAAAGAGTAAACTATTTTGCAAACGAAATCACAAACCAAAGTATCCGTATGGGTCAATGGATGGACTGGGACAACAGTTACTACACAAATACCGACGAAAATATCTTGGCTATTTGGCACTTTTTGAAAAAATGCAACGACAATGGCTGGATTATTAAGAAAAATAGACCAATGGTATGGTGCCCAAGATGTGGAACATCACTATCTGAGCACGAAATGGCTGGTAGTTACCATGACGTAACACACACAGCTATCTTTGCTAAATTCCCAGTTAAAGGCCAAGACTTTAAAATGGTTGCTTGGACAACTACACCATGGACACTTTCTGCAAACGTTGCCCTTGCTGTAAACCCAGAAAATGACTATATCAAAGTACTTCAAAAAGAAACTGGCGAAAAACTTGTTATCGGTAAAGAAGCTTTGAAGGTAATAAAAGGCGAAACTGAAGTTTTGGAAGAGTTTAAAGGCGAAAAACTTGTTGGCCTTGAGTACGAAACTTGCTTCCCAGAGCTAGTTGATCAACAATTTGCTCACAAGATCGTTCCTTGGGAAGATGTTGATAGCACAGAGGGTTGCGGCGTTGTTCACATCGCTCCTGGTTGTGGTGCAGAAGACTTTGAGCTTGGCAAAAGACATAATCTTCCTGAAATTTGCCCAATTGATGACCAAGGCGTTATGTTAGATAGCTGCGGATTCTTGGCAGGACATAAGACAACTGATGTTGTAGATATGGTTGTAAATAGACTAGACCAAGACGGCAAACTTATGTATGCTCACCCATACAAACATAGCTATCCTTTCTGCTGGAGATGTAAAACAGACCTTGTATATAAGCTAATTTCTACTTGGTATATCAATATGGACGCAATAAGACCTATGCTTGTAAAGGCACTAGATGAAGTAGAATTCCAACCAGAATATGGCAAAAAGAGAATGCTTGACTGGTTAAATAACATGGGCGACTGGAATATTTCAAGAAGCCGTTTCTATGGCCTTCCACTACCATTTTATGTATGTAAAGAATGTGGCAAAGTTCATGTAATAGGCGGAATTGATGAGCTTAGAGCAAAAGCTGTAAACCCAGAAGAAATAGATAAACTACCACATATCCATAGACCATGGATTGACAATGTAAAAATCAAATGTGACGGCTGCGGAGCTACTGTTGAGAGAGTGCCAGAAGTAGGTGACTGTTGGCTAGATGCTGGTATCACTCCATTTAGTACCAAAAAGTACTTTACTGACCCAGACTTTTTCAAAAAGAACTTCCCAAGCGAATACGTTTGTGAAATGATCGAACAAATCAAACTTTGGTTCTACTCACTACTTGTAATGAGTGTAGTACTTACAGGACATGCTCCATATACCAAAGTTGTAACTTACCAATATGTAAAAGACGAGCACGGTAACGAATTCCACAAGAGTGGCGGAAACAGTCTTGATTGTGACGTAGTTGCAGACAAAGTAGGTGCTGACACTATAAGATACGTATATGGTGGTGCAAACCCAGTATACGATATAAGATTTGGTTATAGCCTAACTGACGAGGCAAGAAGAAAAATGATGGGACTTTGGAACGCATATACATTCTTTAATACATATGCTTGTATCGATAACCCAGACATTGCAAACTACAAACCTGATCTTAAAAAACTAAATGTAACAGACAAGTGGCTACTTCATAGAGTAAATGAGTTTGTAAAACAATCAGACGAATACTATGCAGCTCACAAAAACTATTTAGTTGTAAAAGAATTTGAAACTTTGATTGATGACCTTTCTAACTTCTATATTCGTATCAACAGAAGAAGATTCTGGAAATCTGAAAACAAACAAGATCAAATGGACGCATATTACTGCCTATATCACGCACTAAAATCTGTAACATCAGTACTTGCTCCTATTGTTCCATTTATGACAGAGTACATCTGGCAAAATATGGTTAGAGAAGTAGAAAAGACAGAGGCAGAATTTGTTTTGGCTGGTGGATTCCCAACATACAAAGCAGAGTGGAACTTTGGTGACGTTCTTGATAGAGCAAATGTTGCAAGAGATATCATAACCGTAGCTCAAAGACTACGTAATGAAAACCAAATCAAAGTAAAACAACCACTAAAAACTATGTACCTAATGCTAGGCGACAAAGAAAAAGCTGCTGTTTCTGACTTTGAATCTATAATCAAAGACGAACTAAACATCAAAGAAGTTGTATTTGAGCAAGATTCTAGCAAGTTTAACGATGCTTTCCTTGGCGTAAACTTCAAAACCGCAGGTGCTGTACTAAAAGGTGACGTACAAAGACTAAAGACAACTCTTGCTGGACTATCTGCAGAAGATATGGCAAAAGCGGTAGAAGAATACAAAACTGGCAGCGTAAAACTAAATGGATTTGATAGTTTGGCTTCTGATATCTTTACTCTAAACAACAAGCCAAAAGCAGATTTTGTTATAGCAAATATCGAAAATGTTTCTATCGTTCTTGATATTACTATCGACGAAAACTTGATGAAGGAAGGTTTGTCAAGAGAACTTATCCGTACTATCCAAGTACTTCGTAAAGAGGCTAACTTCAACATTGAACAAAGAATCAGCCTATATATTGAAACAGACGATGCAACACTAAACTCTGTAATCGAAACTTACAAAGAAAAAATTATCAGCGAGGCACTAGTAAGTAGCTTTGGACCTATCGCAAACCCAAGCTTGACTAAACAAGTAGAAGTAGGCGGCGAAACTGTTACTGTGTCTTTGAAGGACTAATAAATTATGATTTTTATGAAAGAAGACGAGGCTATCTGCCTAAATGACGGCGAAGATGTTATTACATTTCCGCTTATGCAAGAAGAGCTTGAACTTTTGATCAAAGATACAAAATATTTTTGTAACTATATCAACCTAAATTATGTTAGTGAGGACTTGACTGACGAAAAAGTCCTTGCTAACCTAAAAAATCAATTAGAAAAAATGAAAAACGACAAGCAAAACAATATTTGGCATGCTATTTGGGTTGTGGCTTCTGTAAAATACAAATCAATCGTAGGCAGAATCAACTTCCTTGGCACTCCAGATGTAACAGGTAAGGTAAATGTAGACTTTTACACCCATACCCCTTTTAGACGTCAAGGTATTATGAGTAGTGCAATGGGGCTTATTACTGGTTTTGCTATCGACAACGGAGCATCACTTGTAGAGGCTATCGTAGAAAAAGACAATTTACCTGCACAAAAAGTACTAGAAAATAACGAATTTGAAAAGGTTATAAACGACGAAACAATCGTTTATACAAAAGGAAAATAATGAGATACAATAGCGAATGGAAAGATTATGTTGTAATCAAAACAGGAAATGGCGAAAAACTAGAAAAATGGGGTGATGTAACCCTTCTTCGTCCTGATCCTCAAGTTATTTGGAAGACAACAGAAGATTTATCTAAATATAAAGGCTTATGTGCTCACTATCACCGTATAGGTGGTGGCGGAGAGTGGGAATATCTAAAAGAAACTCCAAAAGAATGGGTCGTTTCTTGGAGAGATTTACGCTTTAAAGTTAAACCAATGGGTTTTAAACACACAGGATTATTTCCAGAACAAGCAACAAACTGGGCAACTATGATTGATTTAATCAAAAATGCAAACCGCCCAATCAAGGTTTTGAATTTATTTGCATATACTGGTGGTGCTACCGTTGCGTGTACTTCGGCCGGTGCTGTGGTTACGCACGTAGATAGCGCAAAAAACATGGTAGAAAGAGCAGGAGAAAACTTAGAAGCATCAGGACTTCGCCAAAAGCCAGTTAGATTTATTGTAGACGACTGCAAAAAATTTGTTCAAAGAGAAATAAAACGTGGCAACAAATATGACGCTATCATTATGGATCCTCCAAGTTATGGCAGAGGCCCAACTGGTGAGATGTGGAAGATAGAAGAGAATTTGTATGACTTAGTTGAACTTTGCAAACAAGTTTTGAGTGACAATCCGCTATTTTTCCTTATCAATAGTTACACAACAGGTCTTCAACCAACCGTTATGCAATCTATCCTTTGCAAGGTGCTAAACGTAGCTACAGACAAAGTAGACGCATACGAAGTAGCCCTTCCAACAGAAGAGGGAATATTCCTTCCTTGCGGTTGCAGTGCTATGTACGTAAATAAATAACAAAAAGCAAGATAACTTTATCTTGCTTTTTTTATGGTTTTCGTTTATAATGCTTATAGCATATAGGTCACTGAGTGTGGCTGGGGAGAGAAATATGGAAAATACAAATATTATTTATGAAGATAACCACTTGCTTGTGGTGATAAAGCCTCAAAATATTCCTGTGCAAGAAGACGAAAGCAAAGACAAAGACCTTCTTACTATGTTAAAGGAATATTTGGTAGAAAAATATAACAAACCAGGTAAGGCATATCTTGGTCTTGTACATAGGCTTGACAGACCTACTGGCGGTGTAATGGTTTTTGCAAAAACATCAAAAGCAGCTGAAAGACTATGTAGTCAAATCAAAACAGGAGAGTTTGAAAAAACATATCTTACTGTTGTAGATGGTGAGCCAAGAATTAAAGCAGATAGATTATCACATTACCTAAAAAAGAACGAAAAAACAAATACTGTAGAAATTGTACCAAGCCTAGAGGCAGATGCAAAAAAAGCCGAACTTGATTATAAAGTTTTAGATACTGTAGATGGTTTGTCACTTGTAAAAGTAAAACTATTGACTGGTAGAAGTCACCAAATCAGAGTCCAAATGAAAGCCATAGGAACTCCTGTTTATAGTGATTTGAAATATGGAAAAGAGAAGAAAGATAAAGCCCCAACAAAAATGTCACTATGGGCAACCGATCTTAAATTTACTCACCCAACAACTAAGCAAAGAATGTCTTTCAGGGTATACCCACCAAAAGAAGAGATGCCTTGGAGTAAGTTTAATTTAGATAAATTTTTAGAAACAAAAGTAGAAGATTAATAAAAAAAACTAGCAATAAATTTTGCTAGTTTTTTTTGTTTAAAAATTAATTTTGTTTTATATAATCGGTTACTCCACCTTTTGTGGTAAGTATTGTGGTTGCTATAGAACAAGCATTTTTTAGGGCGGTGATTGTTACTTTTGTTGGATCAATTATTCCATTTTCTAAAAGATTGCAAAAGCAATTTTCTTTGGCGTTATAACCAAAATTTTTGTTGTTATTATTTTCTAATTTTTCCAAAATTACATCAGGTGATTTTCCACAATTTGCGATTATTTGTTTGATGGGATATTGAATAACCTTTGATAAAATTTTGATTGCAACTTCGCACTGCGGGTATTGATTTTTTAATTCATCTAAATAATCTTTTAGTCTAAATAGCGCAAGGCCGCCACCTACAATAATGCCTTGTTCGATGGCTGAATTTGTAGATGATAAAGCGTCTTCGATTCTCAATTTTTTTTCTTGCATTTCAAGTTCAGTATCGGCGCCGACAGATATAACTGCAACGCCTCCAGATAGTCTTGCAAGGCGAAGTTTTATAAGGTCCTTTTCGTCTGGTTTTGCATCTTCTAATTTTTGTTTTAGGGTGGCTATTTGATTGTTGATTTTTTCTTTTTCTGCACACTTGCAAATAAGCGTTGTACTATCTTTTGTTATGACAATATTTTGTGCCAAGCCAAGATCGTCAAGGCTTATGTTTTGTATATTATCACCCTTGCTTTCGCTATAATATTTTGTGTTTGTAAGAGTGGCTAAATCTTCAAGTAGGGCACTTCTTTTTTCGCCGTAATATGGTATTTTACAAATGGCAATTTGTAGTGTTCCACGCATCTTATTTACGATAATAGTTTTGAGTAATTCATCAGATATATTGTCGCAAAAAATAAGTAATTTTTGGTTATTTCCGACCGCTTGTTCGAATAGAGGTAAAAGCTCTTGCATATTGTCAAATTTTTTGTCAAAAATCAAAATTTTTGCATTATCAAATTCAATATTTTGTTTATTTATATCAGTACATAGATATGGCGATAAAAAGCCTGTATCTAGGCAAATCCCGTCCTCGACCACAAGGTCGGTTTTTCCAGAATTGCTTTCAATTAGCGAAATTATACCATCAATACCGACCAAGCGTTTGGCTTGGGCTATCATATCTCCGATTTCGCTATTTCCAGAAGATATTGTAGCGATGTTTTTTATTTCATCTATAGAGGTGATTTTTGTACTGTTTTCTTTTAGTTTTTCGGCTAAAAGATTTGTTATGTATTTGATCTTTTCGTTTAGGTCAATAGGGCTGTATCCGTTGTTTATTTCTTTGGACAATTCTTTGATAAAACCTTGAGCCAAAACTATAGCTGTAGTAGTGCCGTCTCCCGCTACTTCATTTGTTTTTGTACACACTTCTTTGATGAGTTTTGCGCCCATATTTTCAAATGGTTTTTCAAGTTCAATTTCTTTGGCGATAGTCACTCCGTCGTTGGTTATCAAAGGACTTGCAAAAGGCCTATCTAAGGCCACGTTATTACCCTTAGGGCCAAGGGTTATTTTCACAATATTTGCTACTTTGTTTATGCCGTCAATTATGCCATTTACGGCAATATCAGTTTCTATTATTTTTGCCATTTAGTTTTCCACCTTTGCTAAGATATCTGTTTGCTTTAGGATATAATACGTGCACTCGTTATCTCTTACTTTGATTGCAGAATAATCTTCAAACATAACAAGGTCCCCCTCGGATACTTTGAGCAAAACATTATCGCCATTTTGCATATGGCCGTCACCAGTTTTTACAACTACACCGATGATGAAATTTGCTTGTTCTTGTAGGGTAAAAGTTATGCCGCTTTTTGTTGTTTGATTTTGTTTTTGAGGGAGTACGAGCACTCTATCAAATAGTGGTTTGATTTGCATATATTTCTCCTTTTTTTAATATGTATATTCAAAGCAATTTTTTTGTTGCTACTACTTTAGTATAAATTGCAAAAAAGCGAGTTTCAATTTTTTATGACAAAAACTTATTACCGAAAACTGCCAAAAAATAAAAGAGGTTTTTTCTTTCTTTTGATTATGATTATGTTTGGCGTTTTTATTGCCTTCAACATTGCGGATATTGTTTCGAGTTTTATTATTGGCAAAGGGAGTATTTTTTATAATGGAAATATGTACATTTCTTCAAAAACTTTTTATGCAATTTCGTGTGGCAATTTTTCGGATAGTAGCGATGCAGTGAAGATGGCAGATCAGGTGTCTAGCAAAGGTGGAGCGGGGTATGTGTATCTTAGTGGTGATTATTATGTTTTGCTTTCTATGTACTCAAGTCAAATGGACGCAAACTCTGTAAAAGAAAAATTAAAAAGTGACAACATAGATGCAAAGATAATCAATGTAAATATTCCTAAACTAAAAATAAAATTTAGTGACAAAGACAAAAACTTGACCAAAGCCTCAAAAGAATTTTTGTCTGCGTTTGATTTTTTGTACAATATGTCAGTGGAGTATGATAGTGGTGGCAAGTCTTTTGAGCAGTGCAAAATTTTTATTTTGCAAAGGATATCAGAAATGGACTACATCAAAAAACTTGAGCCAAGTACAAAAGAGGGGTTGTGCGTAAAAAATAAAGCCATCAAAATGATTGAGCTTCTCAAAAATCTTTCGATGGTAGAAAAGTCAGGGTATCTTTTTAATAGCGCGGTAAAGTATGCTTATTTCGAAATTGTTTTTGATTATATTTCTATGTGTAAAAGTATAAGTTGATTTTTTGGACAAAAATTGTTAAAATGCAAGTATGAAAGAATACATAGAAACAAAAGAACAAAATATTGTTAAAAGTTTAAATAGCAAATTCCCTCAATTAAGCTTTGGGGTTGTTAACAAGTTATTTAGAAAAAAAGATATTAAAATAAACGACAAACGTATTTCGTCAAATGTAAAAGTTTATCCCGGGGACAAAATCTCAGTGTACTTTGATTTTGATAGTTTGCAAAAACCAATCAATATCGTTTACGAAGATGATAAAGTTGCCATCATAAACAAAAGCGTAGGCATAGAGGTTGTGGGAGAAGATAGCCTTAGCCAAAAGTTAGGTGAGGGGTATATTGCCGTTCATAGGCTAGACCTAAATACCGAAGGACTTATAATCTTTGCAAAAAGTCCTGCAGTTGAGAGCCTTTTGAGAGAAGGTTTTGCAAATAAAAAGGTAAACAAGCAGTATACTGCGTGGATAAAAGGCTCTTTGTATAATGGCAGCATAGCTTTTTCGGGGTATCTTTTTAAAGATGCTAAAAAATCTAGGGTATATATTTATGATACAAAAAAGCCAAATACTAAAGAAATAGTAACAAATATTTTCAAAGACCAAGGCTTTAACACTACAAGTTTGGTAAAGGTAGAGATTCCAACAGGCCGAACTCATCAGATAAGGGCTACTTTGAGTTATCTTAATATGCCAATTATTGGTGATGAAAAGTATGGGGATAACGACCTTAACAAAAAATTAAAACTAAAAAGACAGTGTCTTACTGCAACCAAGCTATCATTTTGCTTTGAAAAATCAAATCCGCTTAGTTATCTAAACGAAAAAACCTTTGAGGTTAGCCCATCATGGCTAGATAAGGTAGACAAAAAGATATAAAATAGAGCGGTTTTGCTACATTAAACATATGTTAAAATAAAAAAAACAACTCAGGAGCTAATACTTCTGAGTTATTTTTTTTGGCAAAATATTATCTATCTTTTATTAAAAGTAGTGTTGCCACATCTTGGACATGGTGGCATTTTGTCGTATGCGCCAAGGTCAATTCTTTGGCCACAGTTACGGCAGCTATAACAACCACTTCCTGGCTTTTCGCCTGTTACGATTGCAGACATATTTTCCCTCCTTATATTTTTGCAAGAGGTTTTCTCTTGCTGGTATTAGTATTGGCGGAAGGCAAAACTTTTATACTATAAGCGCAAATTTTCCGTTGGTAATTTGTGGCAAAGTTGTGGATTATTTATTTAGCAAAAATAAAGGGAAAAAAGAGCTTTTTATCTTTCTTTCCACAAGTTAACAAATACTTAATAATAATTTTATAAAATAATAATATAATAATATTATAATTTAATTGCAAAAAAAAGCAGATTGTTATAAACTAAAATAGTACTAAAATATCCACACTATGCAAAAGAGTAAAAAATAGGAGTTTTATATGGGAAGATTAGTAGTAATTACAGGCGGAACTAGTGGTATTGGCGAGGCTTGTGCAAAAGAATTTATAGACAACGGCGACACTGTGGTAGTAATGAGCCGCAAAAATAACAATCATTCGCAAAACTTTTATATGTGCGATGTTTCTATTGAGCCTATGGTTCATGACGTATTTGAAAAGATTTATAACAAATACGGCGCTTTTGATATTTTGATTAATAATGCAGGTTATGGTGTATCAGGTGCGGTAGAGCTTATTGATAGTGGCGAATCTCAAAGCATCTTTGATGTAAACTATTTTGGGGTGCTAAACTGTCTAAAACACGCTATCCCTTATATGAACAAAGATAGCAAAATTATCAATATGAGTTCGGCATGTGCGCTATTTCCTTTGCCATTTAGATCTTTGTATTGTGCGTCAAAAGCTGCTGTCAATAGCCTAAGTTTTGCAACCGCTATGGAAGTAAAACCCCTAGGCATCAATGTTATTGCGGTTTGTCCTGGCGATGTAAAGACCAACTTTACAAAAAACAGAGTAAAGATAAGCGAGACTAACGAAAGATATGGCGACCGTATACAAAACGCCGCAGACAATATCGATAGCAAAGAAGAAAAAAGAATGAGCCCTGATGTTGTCGGCAAAAAAGTTTTGAAGATAGCAAATAAGAAAAACCCAAAACCTCTAGTTATAGTAGGGGCAAAATATAAATTCTTCTACTTTTTGAAAAAGGTATTTCCACTTAGATGGGTACATGGCTTTTTGTACAAATACTTTGGTGGATTCAAAAAGGCAAAAACAAAGGAGTAAGAAATGTTAAAAAGTTATACACCAAGACCAGAACATAGCAAACTTTTTAAAGAGATTTTTAGTTTGATAAGGTCTCAAAAGATAGATTTTATTGCAGATATTGGCAGCGGAAGAACCAGCTTATATAACATAACCCAAACATACCCAGATGCAGTTGTAGACGCAATTATTGAGATTCCTACTACTCTTGGCATAAAGCAAATGAAAAAAGCCGTAAAGGCAAAAAACTGGGAAGTAGTAAAAGCTGATATTACCACTCAAAAAGTAAATAGACAATACGACCTTGCAGTAGCACACCTTGCTATTAGCCGTGGTATTGATAGAGGGCATACTTTAGAAGATATGAAAAAAGGTGTTTTCTCACTTTATACAAAATACCTTTTGATTGTAGAAAATCTAAACAACCCAAACATCAAGAGTTTTGACATTATAAATTATGGCTTATCTTGTGGTTACAAATTAATCAAAACTGCAAAAGTAGGCACAGTAAGTTACGATAGCCTATATCATTTTGAGGGACAAAATGACGTGGCTTATTTATTTGAAAAATAATTGGAGCAAATAATGGACGAAAAGAAGAAGTTGAATATAGCACTGTTTACAGATGCTTTTTATCCTGCAACTGACGGCGTTATTACGGTAGTAAACCAATATGCAAGACTACTTAACAAAAAAGCCAATGTATTTGTTGTAGGCCCAAAGAGAAAGGGATATAAAGATGAACAAGAGTACGAAGTAGTAAGATGTATGGCTGTCAAAGTACCACTTATTGGTTATGACTACGCCACACCAAAACTAGACTCAAAGTTCATAAACGAAATGAAAAAAAGAGATATAGATATCATACATATCCATTCGCCATTTAATATCGGTAAAATGGGCGTTGCTGTTGCAAGACAAAAGGATATTCCTGTAGTTGCAACTATGCATAGTCAATTCAAACAAGACTTTATGAGAGCGACAAGATCTGAGCTTATCTCTAGCGTATTGCTAAAAAATGTAATGAGCACATTTAATGGTTGTGACGAAGTTTGGGCGGTAAACGAAAACACCCAAAAGATTTTGAAAGACTATGGTTATAAGAAAAAATCTTTCGTTATGAAATCAGGAACAGAAATGGTGCCTGTTGATAAGCAAGAGGCTATAGATACCATTTACAAATTGCACAATATCCCTAAAGACGTACCAATGTTTTTGTTTGTTGGCAGAATGATTGTAATGAAAAATATTATGATGATTGCCGACAGCCTAAAGGTTTTGAAAGACAAAGGCGTTGACTTTAGAATGGTTTATGCTGGTGTTGGTATGGACCTTGAGGCTCTAAAAGAGCACGTAAAAGAACTTGGTATTGAAGACAAAGTAAGTTATATCGGCATAATGGACAGAAAGACTCTAGCTCAACACTATGCCGCAGCAAAACTTGTTTTGTTCCCATCTGTATATGACACAGACGGCCTTGTAAAATATGAGGGTGCATCACAACACACTCCTACAGTGCTTATTGACGGCATAGCAGCTACTGCTGGTGTCGTAAATGACCATAACGGTTATATATCTGAGCCTACCGTTGAGGGCTTTGCAAATAAGATTGCAGAGGTACTTAGCGATGAGGAAAAATATAATCAAGTTTGCGAAACTGCACACAAAGAGCTATACCGTACTTGGGAGCAAAAAGTTGATGAGGCTTATGCAAGATATGAGTATATGATAGCAAAATACAAAAAAGACAAAGCTGACAAAGAAAAACTAGCTCAAGACAAAAAGGAATATAAACAAGCCTTAAAAAATGTTCCTAAAAAGAAAAGACCTGCTGGTAAAAAGTCAGAAATAATCAAAAAATACAACGCTAGAAAAAAGCAAAACAAAAAAAATCAAAAAAATAAAAATTTAGACTAACAAAAGGAGAAGAAGGGAAATGGTAGAGAATATATTTTATACAGATGCGAAGGAGTTAGTTGTAAAACTTGTTTGTAAAGAATTCCCTTCTATGCCTGAAAAATTCGTAACTTATGTAATGAACTTTTTGTATAAGTTTTGTAACTACGAAGAAGAAGGGCACAAGATACGTCCAAGTGTACTTATCACAAACAATATCGATATGGTTGTAAAGAATATTCCAACCAGCTATAAGCTTCCACTATTTTTTGACGCAAACGAATCTCAATTCAACTCACGTATGAAAGCGCTTATGGGTTTTTGTGATATAGACTGGACAGTTTTTATCGAGATAAAAGACGACAAAGTAACATACGGTATTGCTAAGACCTTTAATAGTATCAAAGAGCAAAACTTTGGCGACCTTGTTTATTCTAATGAGACTTTGGCCGATAACAAAGAAAAATTGCACCTTATAACACTAGATGTTATGAGTTCGTTTGCTATTTTGCTAAAGGGCATCAAAGGTAGTGAGGCGGTTATTAACTTTTCACTAAATGACCTAAGTTATGTTAACCGTGAGGGTGTTGTTAACCGTTTTGTTAACGCAAGTTTATCTAAACTAAAAACTACTAAGAAAAAACTAAACGAGATAAAGACTCTTTATGCAAATATTTTCAAAAAAGCCTTTAACGATATTCACGGCGCAATCTGTGTAATCGTAGACAAAGATTATGTAGACAAAGGCTATTTTGGTGACGGAATTTGGCTAGAAACTCCTATTGAGTTTTCTAAGATGTTTATGCAGACCAAGAGTTACTCGGAGTCTAAACTTACAAATATTGCGGAATTATTTATTGCGATGCTAAACTATGACGGTATCACTATCGTAGATAACGCAGGTAGAATTAGAGCATATAATGTATTTATTACAAGCAATAACAAATTGACTAACGTTGTAGGTGGCGCAAGAAAGAGAGCGGCCTACACAATAATCAACTCAAAAGTAAAGAAAATTGTGGGAGTATATTTTCAGTCTCAAGATGGTGAGACCTTCTATGAAGAGGTTATCAAATAATGAAAGATACTATATTCAACTATGAAGGTATCGATGTAGAAGACCTAAGCGGCGATATCAAAGAGATAATCAAAGGTTGCCCACATAACCTAGACGATGACGAAAAAGAATATGTATTACTTTCTTTGGAGTCAGGATTTTATAGATATTGCTTAGAGTTCGTTTACAAAAAATCAATGAACGTACTACGCTCAGTTATTAACTCTGCTGGAGAAACTATCGCCAACAAAATGGCTTATGTAATGGAAGAAGGTTCACTTCTTGGTATTAGTGATATTTTTATCCTAAGTCTTTCATCAAGACTAGGCCTTATCGACCAAGAAGATAGACTAGACCTTATCAAACTTGCAGAGTTATTACAAGCACAAAATAGAAAACTAAACATAGGTAACCTTTCAAAGGAACTAGTAACCCAATATCTTTTGAGATGCTTTAACTATGTTTTTTATAAAGACTACTCAAAATTTAGCGAGAGTATGACAGCTGCCATTGAGATGTTAACAAAGGACAAATTAATTCCGCTAAGTGAAGAGTATATAACAATAGTTGGTACAACAGATAACGAAAAGACAATTCTTGTAAGACTTTTGTTTGTACTACTATTTGAGATGAAGCGAAACGACGAAGTGTTTATCCACAACTTCAAATTATTAATTCCTGTTTTGTGGGAAAACCTTTCTATGTCGGACAAAATTTATCTTTCACTTTATCTTAAAAAAAATGAGACATCAGGCTATGTTAAAGAGGTTTTGGAAGAAATCCATACCCATATCAAAATTCCAGATTTTAGCACTGATGTTAAACTTGTAAAGCACGTATTTATCAATGGCCAAGACTCAACTGCCTGTCACTTTAGTCTAAACAACACACGCAGTGAGGTTAGTGCATTGCTTAACATAAGAGATAATATTTACGTTCCTGCGATGTTTAGTCGTAACGTAATATCTCCTGCAGTACTTGCATATGTTGGCAACGCCTATGGGCATTTTGATGAAGCGAAAACCATTGCAAAGGATATTCTTTATAATATTTCTAACGACAAATGGGTGTACTTTTTCAAACATTATTTCAAAGATGCACATATATTAATAAAGCTATTTTATAGCCAAAAAACAGCGCTTAGCTGGTGCGAACTAGTAAGAGAATATATAGAAGATATCGAAGAAGATATCCCTGACGAAACCGTAAGAAATATTATTACCTTATCAAAAAAAGGTGATGTAGACGAAATAAGAAGAATTTGCAAAGCGCTATATAACAAATAATAAAGGAGAAAATAATATGGTAAAAGATGATGTAGACGTAAGAGTATTTGTAGCCGCTGGTTGCAAAACTCCCAAAAACCCAAAAATAACAGAAGCTGCAAGAAAAATGGGCGAATTTTTGGGCAAAAAGCAATATGTTTACCTTCAAGGTTGCAACGAAAAAGGTATAATGGGTGCAACATATAACGAATTTATCAAATACAATACCAAGGTAAAACTTGTTGACCTTAGTATCGTATATTTTGATAGTTATAGAGAGGGAATGATTGGTGATAGACTATCAAGCAGATGTCTTAACACAAGACTAAAGAACTTTGCTGATAATACAGACGTTTTGGTTGTTTTCCCTGGAGCAAATGGTACTTTGCACGAATTTGCAACATTTTTTGAAATCAATAGACAATATCCTCACGCATACGAAATCATTTTGGTAAACATCGATGGTTTTTATGACAAACTTATTGAATTTTATAGAGTTCAAGAAGAAGAAGGCCTTTGCCACAAAGGTGAATTTGACGACCTTATAAACGTAGTCGGTACTGTAGAAGAGGCAATTGAAATAATCAGAAATTACAAAAGACGTCCTGCTGTTGATAGATTTATTCCAAAATACAAAAGAGAAAAATAATACATTTTTTAACTGTCAAAGTATGTTTTGACAGTTTGTTTTTGAGAGGCAAAAAAATTAATGTTAGAATTAAAAAAAATAAGCAAAACATATAAAAGCAAAAAGGGTAGTTCGTGCAACGCTCTAAAAAATGTAAATATCAAGTTTCCTGATAAAGGCCTTGTGTTTATCTTAGGAAAAAGCGGTAGCGGAAAATCAACCCTTCTTAATATCATAGGTGGACTTGACGCTCCAGACAATGGCGAAATAATCATAAGGGGAAAATCAAGCAAAGACTTTACACAAAAAGACTATGATGCCTACCGTAATACTTTCCTTGGATTTATCTTCCAAGAGTATAACGTAATGGACGACTTTTCGGTTTATGACAACGTTGCGTTGAGCTTGAAACTTCAAAACCAAAAAGTAGACAAAGAACTTGTCGAAGATATCTTAGACAAGGTTGGCCTAAAAGGTTTTGAAAAGAGAAAACCAAATGAACTTTCTGGTGGACAAAAACAAAGAGTAGCTATCGCAAGAGCGTTGGTTAAACAAACAGAGATTATCTTGGGTGACGAACCAACAGGTAACCTTGATAGCAACACCAGTAAACAAATCTTCAAGATTTTGGGCAAACTTGCCAAGACAAAACTTGTTATTATCGTATCTCATGATAGAGATAGTGCCGAGAGGTATGCCGATAGAATTATTGAACTTGCCGACGGCGAAGTAATTGCGGATATATCAAAAAGAAGTGACGATATAGAAGATTTTTCTATCTCAAAAAAGACAATTTCTATTCCGTCAGATAGACCGCTTACACCAAAGGAAGTAAGGCAGGTAAACAAAGCTTTAGCAGAACAACCTTTGAAGATAAGACAAAGAAGTGATAGCAAGTTTGAAAAAACTGGTGAAGTAAAAAGTGAAAAAATGGACGGTTGCAAACTTATCCGTTCTAAATTTCCTAACAAATACGCAACACAACTAGGCGTATCAAACTTCAAAACCAAGAAATTTAGACTTGTAGTAACTATCTTTTTGACCATGGTGTCTTTGGCATTATTTGGCCTTAGCCAAATCTTTGCTGGATACAATATAGCTGTTGCCTCAGCAAAAAGTTTTGAGGCAAATAATATTACCGAAATTGTATTAAAACAAGGCAAATATATAGAAGAATTTGATTCTTTTAATATGTCAGCCACCGAGACATTTAATAAAAAAGCATATAAAAAATTAACAAACGACTATCTTTCAAACTCACTTGATTTTTATAGTTTAGAATTAACTTATAAAACTCCTGAGTTTGACCTAAAAAATATAATAATGTCAATGGTTGGCAGAAACCTAACCACACCATATGCTACATCATCTCAAGGTGTAGTTATTGCAAATCAAAATGACATTAAAAAATACTTTGGTGGAGATTCTTGTAGCATAATCAAGGGTACATATCCTCAAGAAAATGATACTAAAGTTGCGATTACTGACTATCTTGCAGACTGTTTGATAGATATAAACAGAGCAAAATATCTTTCTGAAATTACTGCTATGGGACCAGAATATGAACACTTAAAAGAAGATTTGTATTCATATATATTAATGGTAGGTATTAGCGATGTTATGGGGCTTGAGGTAGAGGTTTGTGGTATTATATCTACTGATTATAAGACCAAGTACAAAAGTTTGATTGATACATACAACACCTCAAGAGACCAATTTACATCACACGTAGATTATGACAGATATTGTCTAGAGGTAAAAAACTACTATGCAGTACTTTTTGCAAAAGACGAAACTTTTATAAATGATGTAAATGCAAGAGTAGGATATTCTAAAGTATCTAGCGTAAAATTTAGACCAACTTTTGGCGATTACAAAAAAGATTTGCCATCTACAAAATATGTATACAAACTAGATGAGTTAATCGGACAACTAGAGAGTATGGGTTATGACTTGCAATATTTGTATGATAACAATGTTTTGTCACAAAACGCAGGTAACCTTGTAAACGAAAATAGAGTAGATGTACCAAACCCAGTAATTTTGCCACTATCAACTTACAAAGAGATGCTATCTCAATATTGCCTAAAGCAAACAAATGACCAAGAAGCAAAAACTTTGCTAGAAAACCTATCTATTGAAAATTATGTACCAGGGTTAAAAGATTATCAAAAGGTAAATATGGGCTTTGTAGATTTGATGTCTTTTTCGGACAAAGCACCACCTGAGATGTATTTGGACGTTGTTGGTATTATCGACTTTGAAAAACTAAAAACTTTAATTCCTGCAACTGCAGGTTATGAAGCTATTGTTTGTGCAATCTTTTCGGATACAAATGTAGAAAAATTTGCCCAAGATAACAACTCTTTGAAAGGTCTTTATGTGTCTTTACCAGATAACGAATATTTGGTTAGAGAGTTTTTAACTTATGCAAATGACAACTATATTTACCACGAAAGTGAGATTTCAGCAACATTATATCTTGTAAGCAATATCTTCAAAATCTTTAGTATTGTTTTCCAATGGGTAGCTCTTATTATGGGTATATTCTCAACAATACTACTATTTAACTTTGTAACTATAAGCGTTGTAAATAAACAAAAAGAAATAGGTATTTTGAGAGCAATAGGTGCAAAAGGTAGTGACGTTGGTAAGATCTTCCTTATCGAATCTACTATCATGGGCGCTATTACTGTTGTTTGCTCTTGGGGACTTATCTTCCTAGGAACTCACCTTATTAACAACTTGCTTGTTTCAAGTTTCAAAAGTTATCTTCAATCAACAATTATCAACAAAATAACACTACTAACTGTTGGTTTTACACCAATATTTGCAGTTCTTATTGCTTGTGCGGTGGTAGTACTTATTGCGACAATACTTCCTGTAATAAAAATCAGTCGTATGAAACCTGTTGATGCGATAAAGAAATTATAAAAGGTAAATTATGGAAATTAAAAAAATTGTAAGCGGGGTTTTGCATAATAATACTTATGTTGTAACTAGTGGAAATGACGCAATAATTATTGACGCCAATGCTAGTTATGATATGCTAAAACCTTATCTTGAAGGAAAGACTGTAAAAGGTATACTTATAACTCATGCACACTTTGATCATATATTTAGTATAGAAAGTTTGTTAAAGCAATTTGATTGCAAATGTTATTTGCACAAAGAAGGCATAGCAAAACTAGATAATGTAGATCTAAATTGTTCATACTTTTTTATTCCACAAAAGTTCAATGTAGATAGAGATAGATTGTGCACTGTAAAAGAGGGCGACAAACTAGACCTTATAGCAGAGGGTATAGAGATTATTGAACTTCCTGGCCATACAAATTGTGGTCTTGGGTTTGTAATCGAAAAAAAGATTTTCTGTGGGGATACTATCTTTTTACATGGATACGGAAGAACAGATCTTGCAACTTCAAGTGATGAGGATTTGAAAGCTAGTATAAATAAGATAAATAATAATTATATAAATTATACATTATATAGTGGTCATGGGTCTGAGAGCCTTGTAAACCATATCTAAAA
>JAZUBK010000055.1:0-12869 GCA_045638465.1 Clostridia bacterium
CTATGTGATAGGTTTTATCGCGGGATGGAGCAGTAGGTAGCTCGTCGGGCTCATAACCCGAAGGTCGTGAGGTTCGAGTCCCACTCCCGCAACCACTTAATTTTTACTAAAGATTACCTTTGGTAATATGGCGGCGTAGCTTAGTTGGTTATAGCGATCGGTTCATACCCGATAGGTCGTAGGTTCGAATCCCACCGCCGCTACCAGATGGTCCCGTGGTCAATCGGTTAAGACATCGCCCTTTCACGGCGAAGTGAGGAGTTCGACTCTCCTCGGGATCACCAATATAAAAAATAACCACTCTTATGAGTGGTTATTTTTTTGGAAAAAACAAAATATTTGGTGCAAAAACAAATAAAGTACATTGTGTTGGTTTTTTGTATAAAAAATAGCGAAAAATCAATATTAGTTTTTATTTTATTTAGTTTGACATTAATATATTATATATATATAATTATGTACGTAAGCGTGTTGCAATCGTGACACATATTAGGAAGAGAAGCAAATGATTAAAAATGTATTAGAATATTTGGAGATTCAAGAGAAACTAAATCCAGACAAACTTGCAGTAGACACTGCCGATGGAAATAGTATTACTTTTGGTCAGTTAACAAAAAAAGCCCAAATGGGCGGAACTTTTTTGGCTAACAAAGGTTTGAGAAAGAAAGCAATACCTGTATTTTCAAATCAAACTATTGATAGCCTTGTTTTATTTTTTTCTGTACTTTATAGTGGTAACTACTACGTACCTATCGATGTAGATACTCCTAGTGATAGGGTAGACTCTATCTTAGAAAATTGCAAAGCTGAGTTTACAATTGGTTGCCCAGATACTTTTAACGGATATTCAAAGGATATTCCTTATTTTGGTATAAACGATATATCTGCAGAGATTGATGTTGATTTGCTAAAAGAGGTTAGAAGTAAACAAACTTGCAACGATCCTTTGTATATGGTATATACATCTGGCTCTACAGGTGTGCCAAAGGGCGTAATCAAAAGTCACAATAGTATGATAAACTTTATCGAAAGTTTTGTTGATACTTTTGACCTAAAAGATGAAGTAATCGGAAACCAAACACCATTTTACTTTGACGCTTCAAACAAAGATATCTATTTGATGCTAAAACTTGGTGCTACACTAAACATTATCCCTAAAGAAATGTTTATGTTCCCAGTTAACCTTATTACCTTCCTGAACGAAAAGAAAATTACATATATTTGTTGGGTACCATCAGCCCTTGCAATAGTTAGCCAACTAAATGCTTTTAAGATGATTACTCCAAAGTATGTAAGAAATGTATTCTTTGTAGGCGAAGTAATGCAAATCAAACACCTAAACAACTGGCGCAAAAATGTAAACGCAAGATATGTTAACTTGTTTGGCTCTTCAGAAATTGCTGGTATTTGTACCTACTACGAAATCACAAGAGATTTTGACCTAGAAGAAAAATTACCTATAGGTAAAGCTCTAAATGGTGTTGATGTATTTATGCTAGACGAAAAAGACAACTTGGTAACTGACACCGAAACAATAGGCGAGGTTTGTGTAAGAGGTCCGCTTCTTGCTAGTGGTTACTTTGGTGACGAAGAAAAAACAAAGAAAGTATTTGTTAATAATCCTCTAAACAATGAGTATTTGGATACAATACTAAAAACAGGCGACCTAGGAAAGTATGATAGCGAAGGAAATATCGTATATATTTCAAGAAAAGACTTCCAAATCAAACATATGGGTCACCGTATAGAACTTGCAGAGATAGAGATATTTGCTAACGCTCTTGATATCGTAGATAGCAGTTGCTGTTTGTATGATACTAAGAGAAACAAAATAGTATTGTTCTTTACTGCAAAAGAGCCTTGCGAAGATTATAACAAAGAAATCACTGTAAGACTAAAAGAGAAATTGCCGGTTTATATGATTCCTAACAGATTCGTAAAACTTGACGAGATGCCAAAGAATAAAAATGGCAAAATCGATAGAAATTTATTAAAACAAAGTTTATAAAAAAAAGGAAATTAAAAATTATGGAACAAGTAATAGAAATTTTAAAAGAACTACACCCAGAAGTAGATTTTGACACATGCACAACACTTATTGATGATGAAATACTAGACTCTCTTGATATCGTAACAATTATTTCAGAGTTGTCTTCAACATTTGATATCGAAATTCCACCACAAGAAATCGTAGCATCAAATTTCAATTCAGCAAAAGCGCTACACGCTATGGTAGAGAGACTTAGCTAATTATGTTATTTACTTCACTTGCGTTTTTTATATTTTTAGCAATAACATTAATCTTTTTCTATGCTTTGCCTAAAAAATGCCAGTGGATAGTATTGCTCGTTGCAAGTTTTATATTTTACATTTCATTTAGTTGGAAGTTTTTATTCTTTATAATTTCAACGATAGTAACTATCTATGGTGCAACTTACGGCATAGACAAAGTAAACAAAACTCAAGAAAAATATTTAGCAGAAAACGAACTTGACCTAGACAAAAAGAAAGAGTACAAAGCAAAAAACAAAAAGAAAAAGAAATTATATGTTACTTTGTGTATTCTATTTAACATTGGTGTATTATTTGTATTAAAATATGCAAACTTTGTTATCTCAAGTTTCCAAGGTATAATTTCTTGGTTCGGTGCAAAACCAAGCCCAATTACTCTATACTTGATTTTGCCTTTGGGTATTTCGTTTTATACATTCCAAGCTGTTGGATATCTTGCAGATGTTTATTGGGGAAAAGTAGCCTTTGAGAAAAACATTTTCCGTTTGGCTCTATTTACATCATTTTTCCCACAAATTATCCAAGGACCAATCAGTAGATACAACGAACTAGCACCTCAACTAGCCGAACACAAAAAGTTTAGCTACGACAGAATAATGCGTGGTATTATGCTTATTTTGTGGGGTCTATTCAAAAAACTAGTTATAGCCGATGTGTTTGGTGGGGTTGTAACAAATGGTTTTGGCGATGTATCTAGCCTTAACGGATTACAAGCTTGGTTTACAATTATCGCTTATTTAATTCAAGACTACACAGACTTTTCTGGTTGTATTGATATTGCAATGGGTGTTGCAGAGTGCTTTGGTATCGGTTTGCCCCAAAACTTCGAAAGACCATATTTTTCACTTACTATCTCAGAGTACTGGAGAAGATGGCATATGTCTTTGGGTAGCTGGTTCAAAGATTATATCTTCTACCCAATTTCAATTTCTAAGTTCTCAATCAACTTAGGTAAATTCTGTAAAAAACATTCAAAGAAAAACAGTTATGTTGCAAAACAAATTCCTGCTTTCTTTGGACTTATCATAGTTTGGCTATCTACAGGCCTATGGCATGGTGCTAGTTGGAACTATGTTCTATGGGGCTTATATTATGGTATCCTTGTTATCTTGGGTATCCTATTTGAGCCACTTTCACAAAAATTTTTGGCAAAGACAAAAATTAACACCAAGAGTTGGTGGTACAAAACTTTCCAATGGCTAAGAACTATGTGGTTGTTGGTTGTCGGCAGAATTATATTCCGTAGTAATTCACTTGCTGACGCTTGGAAAATGTTTGCAAAGACCTTTGACTTTATCTTCAAGTACAGTTTCAAAACTCTAGAGGCTCTGATCTCTGAACAAAACTTCTTGATCGTAGGCTTGATTGCCTATGCTCTAGTTATGGTTATAGATATTGTAAAAGAAGTAAAGAAAGATATTTCTTTGAGAGACGAAATAGCTAAAAAAGGCAACCTTGGTTATCTATGGCAAACACTTATTGTTATAGGTTTAATTGGTGCTATTGTACTATTTGGTGCTTATGGCCCAGGATTCGCTGCTCAAGACTTTATTTATATGCAATTTTAAGAGGACAAAATGAAGAAAGCTCACATTATACAATTAACAAGTATAGTAGCCTTTTTAGTCGCATTGATATTGTTTATAAACAATACACTTACATTTCAATGTTCTTCTGATGAAGTAAGACTAAAATTGTTCTATAACGAAAAAGAAAATACAATGGATGTTATGTTGTTTGGCTCATCTGCAGTAAGAGCAGGATTTATGCCAACCAAAGCATACGAAGAAAAGGGTTTTACTAGCTATAACTATGGCGTAAACCATATGCCATTACCTGCGGCAAAATACCTTATTACTGAAGCTATGCAATACCAAAATCCAGAACTTATCATTATCGACATTAACGGTATAACATATTGTTCAGAAGACTTTACAGAAACAAAGTCAGCACCACTTATTAACTCAATCAAAGATGGTGAAAACAGAGAAGCAGCAAAAGCAGAATTGTACGGCGGTACAATGTCATGGGAAGATGAAATCCCATTTGTAAAATTCCACAAAAACTTATTCAGAATAAGAAAGTGCCTAAGATATAAAGACTATTATGAAAAATACGGAACAAACGCAACAGTGCTAAAGGGTTATACAACAAACCCAGTAAAAATCTCTGACTTTTCAGAAAAAACATTAATCGATCCAAATGATCCAGAGTATGCACTTACTGGTCCAGACGATCCAGATTATGATAAAAAAGTTAAAAAGTTCAATAAATATGAACAAAAAGCAGTAGACGACTTGCTTGACTTCTGTGACTCTATCAAAGACGAAACACAAATTCTATTTGCAAGATTCCCAAGACTTACCGTTGCAGGTAATGATGAGTGGGAACTAAAATATATCAACGCAATGGAAATAGAAATTGTAAATAGAGGTTATACATATGTAGACTTTTATGACTATATGGATGAGACTGGTTTAGACCTTGCACAAGACTTTAATGATAACACACACCTTACAGTGTTTGGTGCAGAAAAGTTCACAAAGTTTTTGGCAGGATATATCACTGACAATTACACACTAGATATTGCAGGTGAAAAATCTGACTGGAACAAATGCGTAACATATGCAAATCAATATTACGAACTTGCAAAAGAGGCAACATTAATCAACGAGGGTAGAGAGTACTACGAGTTTGACCTTGCAAGACAACTAAACGTATTTGGAGTAAAATAACAAAAATAAAAAAAGATATGGGAAACCATATCTTTTTTTGTTGTCTAATTTTTAATTTAAAAACTTCTTCAAGTTTTTCTCAAATTTATTTTTGTAATTTGTAGGAACTCTATATTCCCAGCTACCTTCGGCTTTGCCTGGAGTGTTCATTTTTTCTTTTTCATTTTGCATCAAATAGTCTTGTATTTGAAGAACTACTGTTTCGCTCTTGCTATTTAGAAGTTTTTTTACGCTTTCTATCAAGACTTTTTTGTCACTCATCCTAGGAAGATTTAGATATTCAAATACTTTTTCTTTCTTGTCTTTATCTATGGTTCTCAAAAAGCCTAAGTATGTATTATTGTCATGAGTGCCTAGATAGTATATTGTGTTAGGTCTTACATTTTGTGGCAAGTACTCATGGTTTGGTTTATTAAAGGCAATTTGAAGAACGTTCATACCTCTTAGTTTGAATTTCTTGCGTATCTTTTTGTGTTCAGGTTTTACAATTCCTAAATCTTCTATAACAAGCCCGTCCATATTGCATTTTTCTTTGATTACATTAAATAGGTCTTCGCCACCGCCTCTAACCCATTTATTTTTTGTTTCGTCTTCGTTATTGATTTCGTAATGTTCTACAAAACCTGCAAAGTGGTCAATACGCACAATATCGTAGTATGATTGCAAAACATTTAGTTTTTTGATAATCCAAGGGTAACCATCTTTTTGCAACTTGTCCCAATCATAGATACAAGTTCCCCAGTTTTGGCCGTCCGCACAAAAGTCATCTGGTGGTACGCCTCCAGTAACTGATGGCATATAATTTTTGTCTAGTTTGAAATATTTTAGATTGAACAAAACATCTAAAGATGTGCGGTCTGGATAAATAGGCAAGTCGCCCAAAATTTTTACGTGATTTGCCTTTGCGTATGCTTTTACTAGTTGCCACTCAGTGTAAAGCAAATATTGGAAGAATACGTGTTTTAGTATTTCTTTTTCATTTTCTTTGACAAAGGCTTTGTATTCTTTAGAACCTTTTTTCCAAAGTGATTTTGACATCTCATGCCAGTCCCAAACGCCATTTACTTTTTGAAGGGCTCTATAATAGCCATAATCAAAAAACTCAGGAAGTTTTGTAGCAAAATCTTTAACCTCGGCTAAAAGATCTGGGGTTATATTTTCATAAGCAAGGTTTAAAAGTCTTAGCTTCTCGGGTTTGATAATATCAAATCTTACTTTGTGTGTTTTTGTAAGTTTTTTAAGAGTTTTTAATTCACACTCTCTGATAAGTCCCAAAGATATTAAGTGGTCTGGGCTTATATATTGTTCGTCAAAGGTAAGTGAACTAGTTGCCCCATATGGGCAGTTGTGCTCATTTGTGTTGCTAAGGGGAAGTATTTGCCAGATGCCAATTCCGTTTTTGCCCAAAAAGTCAATAAAGTCATAACAGCACTTGCCAAAATCTCCAATTCCGTATTTGTTAGGAATAGAACTTACGTGGCAAAGTACACCTAAAGTTTTGTTCATAAAAATCTCCTTTAATTTAGTAAAAACATTATAACAAAACCTTTCCCAAATGTCCAAAATATTTGTCAGATTATCAAATACTTTGTATAATAAATAATATAAAAGGAAAAATAATGTTATGAAAAGAAATATTTTTATTACAAATATGGTTTTGGCTGGGCTTATTATTATACTTGATTTGTTGTATATGTTTTTAGGTGGACTTTGGTTAAAGAGTCTTACAAGTCTTGTGTTTGTTGCTTGTGGCGGAGTTAACCTTTGGTTTGCGTATAAAAACAAACTTGATTTAAAGTTTCCAGTTATTTTAACAGTTGCGCTTTTTGTCGCTATGCTTGGCGATATAGTAATCAACATTGAGTTTATGACGGGTGCAATAATATTTGCAGTTGGTCATATCTTCTATTTTGTGGCATACTGTACACTACATAAGTTTAGCCCATATGATCTTGTATATGCCTTTGCTATTGCTATTCCATCTATGCTTATTGTATTATTTGCACCAGGCCTTGATTACGGCGGAACTATGATGAAGGTTGTTTGTTGTGTATATGCATTAATCATTTCTTTTATGGTAGGAAAATCACTTGCAAATATGCTAAAAGAAAAATCACTTACCCATATTATTATTTTAGTTGGTAGTGTATTGTTCTTTATTTCTGACCTTATGCTTTTGCTTGATGTATTTGGGAATGTCGCTGGAGCAGTTATTTTGTGTCTTGCCACTTATTATCCAGGACAAATCATTATTGCCTTTGGAGGCTATTTGTGGGCTTTAAAAGGCAATAAAAAGGTGGAAAATGCTAAAACCTCAGAGCAAAAGGAAGGGTAGGGAATATTTTTTGGGGTTGAACTTTTTTGCTTTGCAATATTTGGTTTAACTTTAGAAAAAGTAATTTAATCTCTAAAAAATATAATAAAAAAGCACCGATAAATTCGGTGCTTTTTTTTTGTCAGAGTTTTTTAGATTATTTATTGTCTTTTTTAGAAGGAACTTTAGCAGCTTAAAAAACAAGGTGTTTTTTATTTTTTTTAAGATTATAGATGGTATATTAAAAATAACTTTTAGATAAAGTTATTCTCTTCCAACGCAAGTATTGTCGCACTTGCGATTTTGTAATTTTTTGATAGGGTGTGGCGAGTCTTCATACCTATAGTCTTTACCAAACTTTTTGATGTGTTGCTCGATGACTAAATGACTTGCTACCTTTTCGTCTTTGCCGTTAGTTCGGTTTAGATGACAAAAGAACCTGTTGTCTTCTGGAAGTTCAGAAACTTTTACATATTCTTCGTTGCAAGAAGTATAACCAACTGTTTCTAGTACCTTTCGGATATAATCTTTATTTCCACCAAACTTTAATAGAGTAGGGAACTCAGGATCTGGGCAAACATCTTTTACTGATTTTCGCTCATATTTTTTCAAAAGTTCAGCAACTTTTTTTAGGTGTGCAACTTCCATTTCAAAGTGCTCTTGCCAAATATTTTTTATATATGGGTCGCTTTCGTCGTTCATAACGGAAAAGTACAAATAGCACTCTGTGTATTCATGCATAAGCCACTGCTCAAGCCACGACATATTTGGGTCTTTGAGACTTTCGTATTGGGTTACGTGTTCTTCTTCTACCATAGCAATCTCAGTAAAGAGTTTTCGGCCAAGACTATTTTTGTACATTTGCGCCATATTCATATAAAAGTTCATTGTTTGTTGCTCGGCTGCGGTGATAATATTTCCCACAAGTTTTGTATAGTTGTCTGCTTTTTTTGAATTCATAAACAACCTTACATTATCCATCGGGTGGCGGTGTTCATTTATAGTTGGTCTTCCTGGCGTGATTTCGGTATATCTGCCAACCATTATATCTGCGTCAATACCAAAGTCAGTTTTGAGTAAATTACTAAATCTATACAAATGGTCAAAGTCTTCTAGCAGGGCAAAATCAAGTGCTGCTTTTGTGTTTTCGCAAGGCACATTTTGGGCAAGTATTGCCGTAAGGTCTATGGCTAGTTGCTCGTAACTTATAGTTGTTTCTAGCATATTTTCATTTAGCGGTTTTAGGGCGCTTATGCGCTTTTGTTGTTGCTGTTCTTGGTTTCTAATCAGCGCAATCTCACGCCTTAGGTCATTGTCGTTGCAGTTTCGCGAAAATTGATGCAAAAACCAGTTAGATTCAAATTCTGTGCCGTTCATCAAAATAACTCGGGTCTTGGTATAGGGCGAAGTCATCTTTTTGTCATAAGGCTTTGAGGCCATTTTTTCCCAACTCATAAAATATTCTTCTAATGGTTTTGATTCGTATTCAAATGGGTTCATATATTTTCTCCTTTTTATAACAAAATGATTTTTGACGCCTTGGTCAAAAAATATACATTATTTGGTGAAAGGAAGTGTAATAATTTTGTTCAAACCGCCGTAAAAATTTTAAAACAATAATCTTTCGTCTTGATATCAAAAAAAAGTTATGTTATAATTTTATTATAGGAGATAAAACTATGGCACTATTTACTCATGTAGACAGAGAAACTTTAGATTTTATGTATGAAGCAGAAAACCAATCTACTTATATTCCTTTTGAAAAGGAATCTGACACAAGAGTAGATGGTCAAGGCCAAAGACTAAGAGACAAAGAATATCTTATTGCTTTTGGCGAAGAGAGAATATCTGTTTATGAACCTTTCAAAGATGGTAAGATGTATAGGGAAGTTGGATATATTGAGTTCCAAATGGAAAAAGAACGCGGCAAAAAGCAAATGAAGATTTGGTATCTTACTGTTCAAGAGGCGTATGAAGGCTTAGGTCTTGGAAGCGTTCTTCTTGCAGGTGCAAAACATCGTTGCGTGATGGACAGAGTAGATACCATGGTTTTAGATGCAGCAAGACGATATAAACCAAAAGATGCTACAACTGAGCAAAAGTATCCATTTTTAAAAGGTGATGACCATATCTATTACAACGCAAATCTTGCTTTGTACCAAAGCAGGGGTTTTGAGATAGACAAAGAAAGTAGTTCATACGAAGAGGGTATGGAAGACAACTTTAGTGATTCAAAACCAATACCTATGACACTAAAGGTTAGCAATATGGTTATACCTAACTCTTGCCTTACTCAAGGCCAAAGTTCTTCGGTATCTCATAGAGAGCAAGACGGCGGTAGATGTCAATAACAAAATATATAAAAAAAGAGCTTTCAAAAGCTCTTTTTTTGCTTAAAATTCGCCATTTTACAAATAAATTTGCTAAAATCTATATGAAAAAATTTTTTGATGTGTTATAATACATTTATTAAATAGGGGATTTTATGCAAAAGTTAGTTTTGGCGTCTGCCAACCAACACAAAATAAAAGAATTCACAGCCATCTTCAAAGGCTACGAAATTGTACCTATGTCTGAGTATGGATATACTGAGGATATAGAAGAAAACGGCAAGACTTTTCTTGAGAACGCAATTATCAAGGCAAAGGCCGTAAGCAAGTTTTTGAAAGATAAAGGCATTGAGCTTCCTGTTATTGCTGACGATAGCGGGTTGTGTGTAGATGCACTAAACGGTGAGCCTGGCATTATGAGTGCAAGATATGCGGGTGGACATGATAACAAAGAGGCAAATAGAGCTCTTTTATTAGAAAAACTAAAGGACGCAAAAGATAGAAGTGCTCATTTTAGTTGTACAATAGTTATGTATATGCCAAATGAAGATTGTATCTTTACCGAAGGCATAACCGAAGGCAAAATTATCGACGAAGAAAGAGGCAAGAAAGACTTTGGTTATGATTGCTTGTTTTACTCAAACGATTTAGAAAAGACATTTGGTGAGGCTACCGATAGCGAAAAGAACAAAGTTTCGCATCGTGGCAGAGCTATCAAACAAATAGTAGCCGAATACAAAAAATATTTAGAAAAACACGAAACAAAGAAAGCTTTTGACAAACAAGAATTTATAAGAGTTGTTAAATTTGTGTTGTTTTCTATCTCTGCAGGTGTTATACAAATAGGCTCATTTACATTACTTAATGAGTTTGTAAATTGGTCGTATTGGCCAAGTTACCTTATATCACTTACATTATCAGTGCTTTGGAATTTCACTCTAAATAAAGAGTTTACCTTTAAATCTGCAACAAACGTGCCAATAGCTATGTTAAAAGTTGCATTATTCTATCTAGTGTTTACACCACTATCAACTTGGGGTGGCGAGGCACTAAACGGAGTTTTGAACGAGTATATTGTTTTGGCAATAACTATGATTTTGAACTTCGTACTAGAATTTGTTTTTTGTAGATTCTTTGTTTATGGGAATTCGCTTAATACAAACAAAAGAGCAAAAGGAGAAAAATAATGGGAATAGTTATTAGTATACCTAGAGGCAAAATGGGTACAAAAGCATCTGTAATTTCTACACTAATTACAGCAATTATCGTAACTATCATCGGCGTTGTATTTTTGGTTATGGCAATATCACCAAAAGAACTAACTGTTACACAATCTTTCAGTGCTAGTTCAATTTACACCGGCGGCGGATATTACGATTATGAATGTATAATTACGGGTGAAGTAAAAAACACTACAGACAAAACTTTGTATAATGTAGTATTTGAAGTAGAGGTAGATAGTTATGATTCAGATTATGTTTGGGACTGCGATATCACAGTAGCCGAAATTAAGCCTGGCGAAACAAAGAGAGTTCAAGGCATCTTTGATATCGGTGATGATTGCGATTCAATTTATTCTATTTCTTATTCTATCAACGGCGGAGATTCAAAAACATTATTTGGCGAAAGCGGTGAAGACTGGATTATTATGGTAGTTATTGGCGTTATGGCTTTAGTATTATGGTTAACCTTTATTATTTCTGTAGCAAAATACAAAAAGAAAAAGAATAGCGCACAAGAAGCTTTTGGCGGAAATACATTTGGTGGCACAGTATCTACTGCTGGTGGTCAAGTAGTATCAAATCCATTTGCATCAACTCCAACCCCAACACAAACCCAAACCCCAACTGCTGTATCTGCTCAAACTTGCCCATATTGTGGTAGCAAAGTTCAAACATCAGACGGCGGCAAATGTCCTGGTTGTGGCGCAAAACTTTAATAAAAACAAAACAAAAAAACTGGCAGTATTTCCTACCAGTTTTTTATTGCAAAATTTTGTTAGTAGGATTCAAACAAAGCTTTTGATGTATATGTAACTTATTTGTATTAATATCAATTTATAATTTACAAATAATTAATTTATAATTTGGTTTGAAATATCAAATACTTTTGATATACTACCTTTAGGAGAAAATAAACATGATCGGAGCAATAATCGGTGATATTTCAGGTTCAAAATACGAATTTGATAATATAAGATCAAAAGGCTTTGACCTTTTGACAGAGGGTAGTTTTTTTACAGATGATACAGTTATGACTTTGGCTGTGGCAAAAGCGTTGCTTGAGTGTAAGGGAAATTATGCAAACCTAGACCAAATGGTAATAAAGACAATGCAAGACCTTGGCAAAAAATACCCAGATAGTGGCTATGGTAATTATTTTTCACAATGGCTTATAGATAGCGACCCAAAACCATACGAAAGCAAGGGTAATGGTGGGGCGATGAGAGTATCACCCGTTGCGTATGTCGCAAGAGATTTAGATGAAGTAAAAGCTCTTAGTTATAAGGTAACATCAGTAACTCATAACTCTGAAGAGGCTTTGCTATCTGCAGAAGCGGTTGCTAGTTGCATTTTTCTTGCAAGAAAAGGTTATAGCAAATCTGAAATAGAAAAGTTTGTAGAAACTCATTATTATAAGTTAGATTACGACTACGAAAGCTTAAATAAACATTATAAATTTACAGAACTTGCAAAACAATCTGTACCTCAAGCCATTTTTTGTTTTTTGCAAGGAAAATCTTTTGATGACGTTATAAAGACAGCTGTTTCTATCGGCGGAGATAGTGATACTATAGCATGTATTGCGGGTAGTATCGCAGGAGAATTTTTCCCTATTTTAAATAGTGAAAAGCAAGAGGCTTTGGGCTTTTTGACAGAAGAATTAAAAGATATTTATTTAGCCTTTGAAAAGGAGTTTATGGCGTAGAAGTTGGCTATTGACTTTTGACGTATATTGGGGTATAATACTAGCAGATGAGGAGATAAAAAGATATGGATTTCTTTACAGCTGCACTTATTGGGTGGATAGTATTATTTGCCTTTAGAAAGATATATTAAAACAGAAAAAAAGACCTTTATTTATAAAGGTCTTTTTATTTTTTATGCTTTGATAAGTTGTAATTAAATGTATTTTCATTTTAAACCAAAACGCAGAAAGAAGGGTGAATATTTACATATATTTTTTGCTAAAAATATT
>JAZUBK010000056.1:0-51802 GCA_045638465.1 Clostridia bacterium
TGGCCTCCGACTTCCATTACTTGCAGAGTTTGAGTTAATTAGGTTGTTATAGTATGAAGCTGTGTTTGAAGCAGATGCGTTAGCTGTAGTAAATACACCAGCAGGATCGCCACCTGTTGTGTTAATTATGGCTACGCCACCACCGTTACTTGCGGCGTCGTTTCCTGTAATAGTACCAATAGGGAATGTAAATGTTGCATTATCAACTACTACACCACCACCATTTGTACCAGATTCGTTATCAATAATCTTGATATAACCTGCGTTTGCAGCATCGTTTTTAACTTTTGCAGCAGTTTCTAAAATTGATCCTGGAGCCATGTAAATACCACCGCCACCAGCACCAGACTTATTCCTGTCTGCAGCTATATTTTCTGAAATGTTACAAGCAGTGATCTTTATTTTACCAGATTGAACATAAATACCACCACCAGCAAATTTACCTTCGTTTGCAGTAATGTTTGCTGTTTCGCTTGTAATAGTCATTGAATATACTGTAGTATCTGCATTTACAATATAGATACCACCGCCCATGTTTGCTTCGTTTGCTGTAATAGTTGGGTTTTTAGTAACTTCAACAAATTTTGTTGCATATACAGCACCACCATTTTCAGTTGCTACGTTGCCAGTGATTGTTCCACCAATCAAACTAATACATGCCTCTGCAAAGATAGCCGCACCATTAACGGCATGGTTACCTGTCAAAGTTACACCATGATTAATTATCAATTTTGGAACATCAGCAACATCGTCTGCATGAGCTTCTACTTTGATTAAGCTGCCAGTTTCTACCTCATCACCACGGATAATTAGGTTTGAGTTAGTAATAGGAGTATCTTTACCAAGAGTAAGTTGTCCATGACCTACTACTGTAAATAGATCACCTGAAATACCGCCTCTTGTGATTGTATATTCTGCACCAGCAACAATTGTAACTTTCTTGCCAACGTAGAATGACTCTGTAAAGTTATAACTAGAACCAACCAAAGCTTCTTGAGCATCTGACATACCATCTACATCATTATATGCTTGTAGATCGTTTTGCATATTGATGTTTTTGTAAAGGATAATTTCTTCGCCTTCTTGAGCTCCGATATATGCCTCAACTAATGTTTGATAGAATACTTCTGCGCCACCTCTCATAATGATAGCTGCGTAGTTACCTAGTACAAGGTAAGTATCTTTTACTCTGAAACCTGATTCATCACCAGCATACAAGAATCTTCCAAGGTTTGCAGTAGCACGATCTCTTGATGGGAATTTAACAAGTTTGTCACCCATCTCAGCTAGTTTAGAACTAATACAAATCTTAGTTTCATCATTTAGTGCTTTTGAAGTATCTTGGTTGAACTCTACAATTCTTGTAGGGTTGTCTTGATTGTCTCTTACAGCGATAAAGATATCGTTGTAGATTTCATCATCACCAGATTTTCCATTTGTAGTTATTTCCATATAACCAGAAATGATAGTCTTGGTAGATGTGTAAATACCATTTGCATAGTATTCACCATTACTGTCATCATAAACACCTAGTTTATATGCGCCGTCAGCACATAGGTTGTCTTGAATCAAGAATTTAACAGTTGTGCTTGTGTTAAATGTAACAGTACCATTTGTGCTTCCGCCTGTAGCATCTGCATAGATAGCACCGCCATTATATGCAGCGATATTTCCAATAATTGAACCTGCAACAAGTGTTACTGTACCATTACTATAGATACCACCACCGTTTGCATCAGCTTCGTTATTTCTAATAATACCGCCGTTGATATTGATTTTACCATTGCTATAGATACCGCCACCGTTTGCAAAGATTGTTTCTGTAGCATCAGAATAACCTTGTGCTAGGTTTTTGTTATCTGGGTTTGTAGAACCAATAATACCACCATATAGGTTCAAAGTAGTGTTTTTATCTCTCATGTAGATAGCGCCACCTTGACCTGCAGTGTTTTGGTAAATTTCACCAGTGTTGATAACCAAAGTTCCGTTTGAAACCATAGCTATACCGCCACCAGATTTTGCAGTGTTGTTATAAACAAGCAAGTTGTTAACATTACATGTACCACCAGAGATAAGGATACCTCCACCGATACCTAGAGTAATTGTGTTGCCGTGGATTGAACCACCATAGAAGTTTAATGTTCCTGAGCTTTGGAATACAACACCGCCATAGCTTGTTGCTTCTTCAAAAACGTGTTCTGTAAATTCAGCAAAGAATACATTAACTGTACCACCAGCTACAGCAAGTGCATAACCTCTACCTGTAGTTGCTGAGTTGCTCTTAAATGTGATTGTTGAATTTGTAACACCTTCTTCACCGATAGATAGTGTGCCGTTGTTGTTATAAACTGCGCCACCATATCCGTTTGGAGCTGAGTTTCCTTCAAAAGTAGTTGTTCCCATAATCAATGCTGAGTTAGAACCAGTATTAAATACGGCACCACCACTATTGCCTTCTGCAACAGCGTTGTGATAGAAACTTGATCCTGAGATAGAAAGTTTACCTTGGTTTTGAAGTGCGCCACCAGAAGCTGTAGCATTGTTACCGATATCATCGTCGTCGATGTTACCAAACACACAATCAGTAATTGTCATTGTGATAGTTGCGCTAGAAGTTTCTGCATTGAATATAGCGCCACCAGAAGTTCTTGCTTCGTTTGAAGTGAATGTACCAGCAGATAATGTATAAGTACCTGCATTGTAAATTGCACCACCAGAAGTTTTTGCTTCGTTTAGATCATAAATGTTAGTAGAATCTGTAACAGAGCCTGTTTCGGTGTTATAAATTGCACCGCCCTTCTCTTCTGATTCGTTTTGTGAGAATTCACATTGTTGAATTTGTATTATCTTATTATTATAGATTGCGCCACCTGCAACTTCTGCGTAGTTTTGTTCAAATTTTGCAAATTTGATTTCTACGTTACTTGCAAGGTTTACATAAATAGCACCGCCATTTGTTGAAGCTTGGTTTTCTTCAAAGATAGTATAGTGGATAATTGCAGAAGCGTTAGTGTTTGCCATATTAATAGCACCACCATTTACTGCATAGTTGTTTCTTACAACAACACCATTATACAATCTCAAAATACCAGAAACATTAAAGATAGATCCTGTAGTTGAAGAAGATGCCTTGCCGTCAAATGTTATAGAATATGGCAACAAGTCAGCAGTATCTTCACCTAGGGTTAGGATACCATCAGTGCCGATGTTAAATAGTACGCCGTTATAAGTTCCTGTTCCGTCTACAGTATTAACATATCTGTTAATCTTGTAGTTAATAGAATCAGTTAAAGTTGCTGGTTCTATAATAATTTGTTTGTTGATAGAGATTTCTGATTTGATAAAGCAGTCTTTTAGAATTTTAACTGTTTCACCATTGTTTGCATCAGCAATCGCTCCAGCCAAAGTTTCATAATATGGATTCAATAATTCATTTGTTGATCTATTAATGAAGGCTTCAGCTGCTACCCATTGAGCATATAATTTATATAAATATGTTGTTACTTCTTCACCATTATCTAATGTGATAGTTTCGTTAGTTAGTCTGCTATCACTTAGAGATGGAATTGTAATTTCAGATCCTGGGCTAAAGTTGTGAGTTGAAGAACCATTTTCTTTTAGGTTAAAGCTCTTCAAAGCAAAGTTTACATAAACAAGTTGGTTTGTTGCATCGCTTATTGCAGGAACTTGGAATTTTCTACCTACAGAAGTTTCGATAAGTCTACTATCTGTACCATCTGTAAATTGACCACCATTACCGATAATTTGAACATATACAGTTTGTGGTATCCACTCTGCAATAAACATCATTATCTTGTTAGATGCTTTTTGCTCATTTTCGGTCATTGTTGTGTTATAAATTTTCAAGCTAGTTCCAGCTTTAAATCTTGCAACTTCAGTTGTCTTGTCTGTATCTACGTGTCTCCATTCACCGAAATTGTTATCTTGTTTTGTTACACCTTCAAGAAGGTTAATAGTTTTGTTGTATCTTACTGATTCTGTTTTGTATGCAGTAGTATCTGTTGGTTCTAGATAGTATTGTACTGTAATCAAAACAGGTTCCCAAACAGCGTACAATGTAACGTCCATAGCTGGCATTACAAAACCAAATACGTTGTTTGTTGCGTTAGCTGTATAGATTGCTGATGGGCTAATATCAGTATAAGATGTTGGGAATTTTGTTGTAGCATTTTCCCAGCTCATGCTGCTATTTGTTGACCAACCAACAAATGTATAGAAGTTTCTGTCCATAGATGGATTCTTAACATAGAATTCACCTGATGTACCAGATGATACTGCGAAGTTGTCATCAGCTTGAGTTGTAGCACCAGCTTTTGTAGTAGAAACGCCATCGCTGTAGAAGATACCGCCGTTTGCGTTATATGTTACCTTAAAGTCTCTTGCTACCCAAACTGCATAGAAATGAACAACAGGGTCTGCATCTGTACCTTCAATTTCAATCTTTGAACTTTGAAGATAAGTTGCAACATACTCGTCTTCTCCCCAACCGATTTGGTAAGGAATTTGAGTCCAGCCTTCTAGTTTGTATTTAGCTGAGTCGTCAGCAGTACCACTGTACAAACTTGTATCAAGTAAGCTACCAAATCTTAGACCAGTAATTGTCTTTTCTGGGCCACCTTCTGCAGTGTTTGTACCTGGTTGGTTTGTGGTATAATGTAGTTTTACAGTTCTTTCATTTCCTTCCCATACAGCATATAGTACTGTGTCAAATGAAGGAGTGTAAGGATTTCCTGCAAGGAAAGTTGTACCAGTTCCGTCAGAATATTCGTTCCAGCCGATAAATCTATAATAAGTTCTTTGGAATCCTTCTGTAGCGTTACATGCAGGAAGTATTGTAGAAGTACCAGCGTCGAATACTCTGTCTTCTATAGTACCAGTAATTGTTTCACCATATTTACCATTTTTGTTAAATGATACAGTTACTTGTTTTACCCAGTTAGCAGTCATTCTAACTGTGTTAGTATTCATATCTTCTGGAGTCATCAATGCTGTAGTGATTTGAACTTCTGTTACACTTGCAATATCATAAATTTGGTTATTGATTGTATATGATACTAGCCTATGACCAGATCTTGTGATTTGGTCGCCTTTTAGAAGTGTAAAGTTATGTTTTTCTCTTACAGAATATGTTGCTGTAGAAGAATCTTTTGCTGTAATTATACCGCCGTTTGCATTTACTACAACAGAAATAATGTTTTCTTCCCATTGAGCAAGTAACTCGATATAATCTCTAACATTTACTTGGAAGCTTTCACCAGCGGCACGGATAAGACCAGAAGTGTCGCCTTTTACTTTCCAACCTACAAATCTATAAGAAGATACATAAACACCAATACCTGTTTGGATTGTGTTTGTAGGAAGTGTAAATGATAGTTGATATAGTTGTTGAGTTGTATAACTCTTATTTGTGCCTACACCAAGCCATTGTTCTGTAGCTCCTGTTGGAGTATCACTCTTGTATACTACAGATACATAAATTGGTTCCCAAATAGCATGAAGTGTGATATTTGCGTTTGGCATAATCATTGTTGTGTTTGTGATTCCGCCTGAACCATTTGGTCTACCATAGATCTTAGAAGGGTCTATTTCGCCAACATTTTCTGCCCAGCCCATAAAGTCATAACCAAGTCTTCTCTTTGCATATGTTACGAATTCTGAAACATCAACAGAGCTTGTGTATTGTACGCTACGGCTATCAAATCCGTCTGGAGTAGTTTTGCTACCCAAAGAAGAATCACCATAGTCATAAGTTAATGTGAAATATTTTTTGTTCCAAATAGCATACAAAGTTACACGCTCTGTAGTTTCTGTTGGTGTAGAAACTGTATAGATATTACCAACAATACCACCGTTGTTTCCTTCACCTTTAGTTGTTGACCAACCACCGAAAGCAAAACCTGGATTGCTATTTGTTCTTTGGAATGAAGAATCTGTAAGGTCGATTACATCACCATATTTTTTATCAAGGTCAGTTGTAGAACTATTACCGCCACCCTCTGGGTTGTTGTTAAATGTTACTTTGATTGCTCTACCTTCCCATACAGCATACAAATAGATGTCATTTGTATCTTGAACCACATAAGAAGTCACGCCTGAGTCAAAACCTGCGTCTGCAACAATAGCAGTGCTTGATGTTGACCAACCAAGTAGTGTGTAGTTAGTTCTCTTAAATCCTTTGTTAATTTCTGCAAGGTTTGCAGCACCTAGTGTTGCATCACCAAATACACCATTAAATACATAATTTGACATGCTTTCATCTGTGCAGTTTTTGTCAAATGTAATAACAGTAAGTTCTTGCCATACACAATAAATTTTCTTTGATTCTGCAGGCATAGTGATTTCTGCATTTACACCATAAGTTGCAACTGTTGCCTCTGCGTTATCTGCAAAACCAAGTAATCTATAACCTTCTTTTGCAATAGGAGCAGAGCCTGTTGTAAATGTAGAAAGGCTAATCTTTGTTCTAAATGGAGTTGGTGTTGAGTGGTCATTATAAGTCTTATTATATATACCACCATTTAGACCAATTATAAAGTAATATGATTTTGGAGCCCATACTGAGAATAGTTGAATATTACCAACTTGATCTACCACATAGTCGTTTGTATAATCAACGTCTACGTTTAGTTCGCTTGGTTGAGTTAATTTCCAACCTTTTAGTTGAAGACCAGCAGGAGCACTAATAGATGTTGCCCAAGTGTTAATACTTACTGTATCACCATATCTTGGATTTGGAGATACTGTAATTTGATAGTTATAAGAACTATCAGCTGGGTCAGAAGCAATAAGTGTTAAACTTACTTCTTGACCTAACCAAATAGCATATAGTGTTACATCTGAAGTAATTTCTAGATCAGAACCAATGCTATAATTTGTACCATTACCATCAGCTCTTGTGTTCCAAGTGCTAAATGTATAATAAGTTTTTGTATAAGGTGAGTTAGGAACTGGAACTCTTGTGCCTTTAGCATAAGATTGAGAACCTAAATCTTCTTGTCCTGCGGCAAGTTCACCGCCGTTAGAACTATAACTTAGTGTATATATTCTTGCCCATAGAGCATACAATGTAACGTTACGAGCAGGAATTTCATATTCTCCACCTGCAGCATATACTGGAGTTGGATTGTCTACATCTTCTACCCAACCTTTGAACTCATATCTGTTCTTTGTTGGAGCTAAAGGTGCAAGTGTTACTTTATCTTTGTATTGAGCATAGATACGATATCTTGACATATCGTCATTGTCGTCGTTGTTATAAATACCACCATTTAGTTCATAAGCTATATTGAAATATCTTCTGTTCCAAATGATATAAAGTTTCAAAGTTTCAACAGGGTTGTTATCTTTGTCTTGGAAATACATACCTGTTGTCTTTACATTGCCGCCGTAAGCAAGTTCATATCTCTTTTCACTTACGACACCGTCAACTCTTTGTTCTAGTATTGCATAGAAACCGCCAATTTCGTAACCTTCATCAGAGTTTTCGATTTCTTCTTCAAATACTAGTGGAATATCTGTACCATATTCGCCTTCGATTGTTGTAACAAGTCTGTTAGAATCATAGATTTCTACGTTTCTTGTATAACCTTTCCATATAGCGTAGAATTTATTTTGGTCTGATTGTTCTAGTTCAACAACATCGCCAAAGTTATAAATTGTTCCGCCGTCTTCTTGAGTCCCCCAACCGATGATAGAATAGTTTGCTCTAATAATAGAGTCGTTAGAAACTGTAGCTGATGGGATAGTAAATTCTTCTCCAATAATAACACCTTCGATAGGGGCTACCAAGCCTGTAGCATCTGCTGCATTATTGTAGAAAACGATTGAATATTCTTGAGCCCATACTGCGTATAGTTGGAATGAGTTTCCTGGCATTTCTAGTGTATAACCAGTACCTTCTTGATTATCATAGAAAGCGCATTCTGGAGAGTTTACACTATAAGACCAACCCATAAATCTATACCCCTCTCTTACCGCTGAAGAATATAGAGTGACTGTTTCTTTATAAACATAAGCTTTTGTATAAGAACTTTCGCCAGGAGCAACTGTTTTTAGTTCGCCACCTTGCAAGAAGTATGTTACATCATAACTATAAGGACACCATAGTGAGTACAAAATATCATTTGCTTGTGCTGGTTCTGCGTTTGTACCCATTTCAAAGTATTCGCCCAAACCATAAATTGTACCAGTGTAGTTTCCTGGGTTTTTGTAATCATAGTTGTCTAGTGTACCCCAACCAACAAAGTAATAGTTTGAATCTTCGTGGTTAGCACTAGATGTTAATTTTTCTCTTCTACCGTAGTAACTGCTGATTTCTTGTACTTGGTTATCAGAAGTGTTTTTCAATTTTAGGGTACGAGAGTCACCACGCCATACACCATATAAAACAAGTCTATCTGTATCAACAAAGTCAGCTTCTCTTAAAGTAAATATATCGTTTTGGTGGAATTCAGCACTATTGGCAGATTCGTCTAAGCTCCAACCAAGGAATGTAAAGTTTTGAATTTCAATTGTTACAGGAAGTCCTAGGATTGTAAATGTTTCACCTTCAACACCTACAAAGTCACCATAATCTCCAGCTTTGAATAATTCATCATCGCTCTTTTGGGTATTATTTAGAGAATAACCTACTGCAAGTAGTCTTGACCAAACAGCATACAAAGAGATATTTTCTTCGCCTACAGGAATAACTGCGTCAACTGCGTAGTTTGTTCCAAGACCAGATTGCAATGTGTTATATCCCATAAGTCTATAACCATCTTTTACTGGTTCTGAGATAAGGCTTAGATCATAACCGCCTTCCAAACCTGCATCAACTAAGTTATCATTATGTATACCAAGTGATGGATCACCACCTTGAGCATCAATCATAATGTTAACTTGGTTTCTTCTCCAAATAGCATACAATGTATGAGGAGTTGTGTTAGAAACTTTGATAGGATCTCCTGGATAAATTACGTTAACGCAATCACCAGAACCTAGGTCAACTTCTTGACCAATCAAGTTTCTTGGCACACCATCAGGGTCTGTACACCAATAAGCAAAACTATGGTATTGTTTGCTCAATCCATCTGGTTGTGGAGCTGTAAAATACTCATTGAAGTATCCAGTTTCATTTTTTGCCTCACCTTCTGCGGTGTTTGGATTAAATGTGAAACTATGCTCCTCACCTCTAAAGATCGCATACAAGAACACGCTATCATTAGGAACTGTAAAGTCAGCACCAGGAAGATATTGGTAACCAAAATCTCCAGCTCCATTAGGTCTTGTCGCAAAACCTACGAAAGTTTGATTTGCTCTTTGGAAGTTGTATTTAGGAGTCAACTTATCTTGGTATGTTGTAGAAGTATCTTTGGTTGGCAAAGTCATTGTACTCTTATACTTTCCACTCGATGACCAAAGCACTTCGTTGAACGAACCTGAGTTTGTTACCCTAACAACCGTAACCGTAAAAGTTCTCTCAACCCACTTTACGTAGATAGTTGTGTCTCTCTCGATAGGTAGGTCAAAGTCAAACTCAGTAGTATAACCTGGGTCTGAGTACCAACCTCCGAAAGCATAACCCTTATCTTTTGGTTTCGGGTCTTTCGGTTGCTCAATCGTGCCACCTATAGAAACCGAGATGCTATCTAATGCACCTTGCTCACTATAAAATCTTACTGTGGCTCTTCTTGAGGTCCAAATCAAAATACCTGTTACGGCAAGTGCTACGACTACGCACAAGATAATAACAAGTCTGATACCTTTTCTTCTTGATTCTGCCATTTTTCTCAATCTCCTTAAAATTGAAATTCCGCAAATTAAACTTTGCGCTAAGATATGTAGATTTAGAATTCTACATAATATTATAATTATATTATACACAAGCACCCCTACCACTGCAAGAAAAAAATTAATAAAAAAAGTAAAAAATCAAACTTTTTATATACAAATTTGCTTGACAAATAAAAAATGCCCTATATTACACCCTAAAAAAAGTAAAAATTTAATTTACAACCCTCCAAATTTTAAAAAAACAATACAAACACAAGGCAGAGTTTTGGAATCAAAAATCGACAAATTTTTGGAATAAAAAAATGGGCAAAATTTTGCCCAAAAATCTACATAAAAACTCTACACAAAAACACAACAAACTGAGATAAAAAAAATAAAGGCAAAACAAAAATGTTTTCACCTTTCAAAGACCAATAAAACAATGAATTTTTTATTCCAAATTGCACTTGCAAAAATCTCTAAATTCGCCTATTTTTAGCGGTTTTTTAACAATATTATAACAATATATGTTGTAGCATAAAAAATCAATGAGCAAAACTATTTATTAAACAAATTACAATCTGAAATTTTCCAAAATATTTAGTAAAATTTTTATTAGTTTTACAATAATTTTATAAGCAAAAAGGCATTGTCAATAAGTGAATTTTGGAAACAAAAATTCGGGCATTTTGCGGATAAAAAAATCAGCTCCTTTAAAGTCAAAATTATATCCTCTTTACCTTCATTTTTTCTACAAAATTTACATTGATACGGAGGCAAAAAACAGTCGCCTTTTATCTCAAAATATAGGGTGCAAAATCTCGAAATCACCCCTGAAAAAGCAGTAAAAAACTCCTCTTTTTTACCCTTCAAAAGCCCTCGTTTTTGCCGCAAATTTTCCTTATTTTTTGCCATCAAAAGCGTCAAAAAATCTTCATATTTTCTGATAAATTTATCAAAATTTTTATCGCTTTCTGACAAAATTTTCACATTAGCCTTCTTCTCTATTTCGTATTCTTTGGCTATTTTTTCCAATGTTTTTGTATCAAAGTGCTCTAAAAAATCATTATATTTCATATAAAAAACCTTAGTATTTTATATGTATTTGTTATATTTTTGGTGCAATTTTTTGTTTTTTCGCATCAAAAAATACTACTTTTTACAGTTTTTTATTCGTTATTTTTACACAAAATCTTTATTTTTTAGCAAAATATTTTTGCAATTTTTTAACTATTTTTGTATTTGGTTTTTAAATTTTGCAACAAAAAAAACACCTATTTTTTAGGTGTTTTATATTTTTATAGTTCTTTTCTTGCCTCAATAGCTTTAGTCAAGGTTACTTCGTCTGCATATTCAAGCTCACTACCCATAGAAATACCTTGGGCAAGTCTTGTAACTTTGATATTAAGAGGCTTCAATATCTTGGCGATATATAACGCAGTTGCCTCCCCCTCAACGTCTGGGTTTGTAGCGACAATTACTTCTTTAATATCTTCAAGATTTACTCTTATCAAAAGTTCTTTCAGTTTGATATCTTCAGCAGATCGGCCTTCCATCGGATTAATACAACCGTGCAAAACGTGATATAGGCAGTTTAGGTTTCTAACCTTTTCTAGCGCCACAACATCTTTTGGCTCTTTTACAACACAAACGATATCGCTTGATCTGTTTTTGCAAATATCACAAAAATCTTCTTCTGAAAAATTGCCACAACGGTTACAAAATTTGATATTATCCTTTGCCGCCATCATGCTCTCAGCCAAAGTTTGTACTTTTTCTCTATCACTAGCCAATATGCTATAAGCATATCTTTGGGCAGTTTTATACCCAACGCCAGGAAGCATCATAAAGCTACCAATTAATTTTTCTAGGGATTTAATATTTCCCATTATTAAAACATACCTCCACCCATAGGTCCTAGAGTATCTTTCTTTAGTTTTTCAGCTTGAGCTTGAGCGTCGTTGATTGCTGCAGTAATTAAATCTTCTAGCATCTCAACGTCATCTGGATCTACAGCCTCAGGTTTGATTCTTACGGCTTTAATTTGACCTTTACCTGTGCAAACAACTTCTACCATATTGCCACTGCAAGTACCAATAACTTCCGTTTCTTCCAATTCTTGATTCTTTTTTTGTACTTCTTCTTGCATCTTTTGGGCTTGTCTTATCATATTTTGCATATTTGCTCCGCCAAATCCGCCTCCGAAGCCACCAAATCCACCTTTATACATAACTTTTATTCTCCTTTATTTTATTTGTAGTATATTTCCGAATTTTCTTTTTAGGTTTGCGATATCTTTTTGTGTAATATCTTCTTTAATTTCTTTTTCTATCCTTATAGTTGCAACGTCGTCTATTTCGCCTACGATACTTTGCAAAACTTCTACGTTCTTTTCACTAGCAATAATGTTGAACAAATATTCATCATCAATATAAATTACCAGTTCGTCACCCTCTAAAGTGTAACTTCTAACATCGCCACACGCTGTATAAAGAGCCGTTAAATCGCGTCTTCTAAGGGCGTATATTACCTTACCCCAAATACCCGCAGCAGTTGTTTTCGGGTCTACATGGCGAATTTCAGCCTTTTTAACGGTGTAATCTTCTTTAATTAGTTTTTTTTTGAGCCGTTTTCATCTAAACTTGCACATTCAAGGCAAGTAATCTCAAGTAAGACTCTTGGGTTTAGGGCGTATTTCAAATCGCCCTCAATACTGCTCAATTTTTCCATAAAGGCAAGAAGTTTTTTTGCAGTAACGTTTTGAGATTGTTTTGATAATTTTTCAAACAAATCACTTGGCAAAGACAAAATATTTTCGCTCTCTTTACAATTTTTAATAACCATTAGGTCTCTAAAGTGAGTTGTAAGGTCTTTGCTCAAAGAAATCAAGTTTTTACCAGAGCTAAACGCTGCGTGTATTTCATCCAACACGCCGCCGATATCTCCAGAGATCATACTATCTGCTAGTTTGATTATTGTATCTCTATCTGAGATTCCAAGAACATTAAGCACAATGTCATATGTTATTTTGTTATTTCCATAAGCAATAACACTATCTGCAATAGAAAGGGTATCTCTAACACTACCTTCACCTGCATTGGCGATAACTTTTAGAGAGTCGCTATCACAAGCGATTTTTACTTCATCAAATATTTTTTGCAACAACTCCTCTAGTAGCACATTTGACACTAACCTAAAGTCAAATCTTAGGCATCTTGAAAGAATAGTTGCAGGAAGTTTTCTAACTTCGGTTGTGGCCAAGATAAACACTGCGTGTTTTGGTGGCTCTTCCAAGGTCTTTAGCAAAGCATTAAAAGCATTAATACTAAGCATATGCACCTCGTCTATGATGTATACTTTGTATTTTGCAGATACAGGAGGAAATTTTACTTTGTCTCTTATATCTCTTATTTCATCAACACCGTTGTTTGATGCTGCGTCGATTTCTAGTATATCCATATTTGACTCGTCGGCAAGTGCTCTACATACCTCACACTTTCCGCAAGGAGAACCATTTACAGGAGACAAACAATTTATTGCTTTAGAAAAAATCTTAGCGCAGGTAGTTTTACCTGTTCCACGACTTCCTGTAAATAAGTAAGCATGAGCAATATTGCCACTTTTTACTTGATTTATTAATGTTGTTGTTATATGGTCTTGACCGATTACTTTGTCAAAGCTATCTGGCCTAAACCTGCGATATAAAGCAACTGCTCCCATAAAAAATTCCTTTTCTTTAATTTCTCAAATACTTCAATTTAATTTTAATCCTATTTAAAGCATTGTCAATGCTTTTAGGGTCTTTTTTAAGTTTTTTAGCGATTTCGACATAGTTGTAACCATCTATGTATATTTTCAAAACAGATTTTTCAAAAGTGCTTAGTTTATTATTAACACCTTGCAATATCTCGTCTACTTTTTCACTAGAAACCATACTTTGTTCTGGCGACATATCGTCAGTACAAATATAAAAACCAGACTCTTCAGTTTCGTCATCGTCATTTTTTTGACCTACGACCAATTTTCCTTGAGAATCTATTGACATATAACTCATAAAGGCTTTGTTTTTATCTCTATTTGCTGTTTTTACTGCTTGTTGAATACGTCTTGTAACGCAAAGCGTAGCAAAGTTTTTGAAGGACATATTACCACTCTTTTTCTTGAAAGAAAGACAAGCAGAGTATAGGCCTATCATAGCCTCTTGCATCAAATCGTCACTACCTGCACCAACAAGAAAATATTTTCTTGCGATACTATTTAACCTTTGGGTATATCTGCGGGTTATTTCTTCAAAAGCCCCCTCATCACCCTCTGTGACCATTTTTACAAGTTCTTCATCTGATTTATTTATCATTTAAAATTCCTTTGTCTAACTATTTCATAAACAACAGCGCTAGTTGCGGTTGATGCGTTTAGAGAATTTACTTTTCCATACATAGGAAGTTTGATTACTCCGTCACAAAGTTGTTTTGTAAGTTTAGAAACACCTTTGCCTTCGCTACCAATTACCACACCTACAGGGCCAGTAAGATTTGTTTTGTAAACATACTCGCCGTCCATATCGGCACAATATATCCAAAAACCTTCTTTTTTCAACTTTTCAATCATTTGATTGATATTTGCCACTCTACATACTGGCAAGTGGTTACAAGCCCCTGCACTTGTTTTTAGCACGGTTGCGTTTACTGCACATGCCCTTTGTTTTGGGATAACAATTCCGTGAACTCCCGCACACTCACAAACTCTAATGATACTACCAAGATTGTGAGGATCTTCGATATTATCCAAAATTACAACGAAAGGCTGCTCACCTCTTTTTGATGCCAAAGCCAAAATCTCTTCAATGTCGGTATAAACAAAATCTGTAATTTCCGCAATAAAGCCTTGGTGTCTACCAGTTTCGGATACTCTATCCAAAATCTTTTTGTCTGCAAAGTTAATTGAAATTCCGTTATCTTTTGCAAGGTTAATTATTTTATTGCTATGTTCGTCAGAAAGGCCCTTTGCAATCATAAGTTTATTAAAAGTCTTACCAGCAACTAGTGCCTCATATACGCTATTTTTTCCTTCTATGTTCATTTTTCTTCTCCAAAATCTTTTACGGCTAGACTCAAAACTTCGTTTAGCCTATCTATCTTGCCACACAAATATAAATATCCAAGTAAAGCTTCAAAAGCCGTGCTTTTTTTGTACTCTACCATTTTTGCGTTTTTTGACATTGTGTTTACTTTTGTGTTTCTTGCTCTTTTTGCTACCGCTTGTTCTTCGTCTGTTAGACTATCAAAAATCTCATCAAGTGCTCTTGCTTGAGAACTTGCTTTAACAAACTCTGTAGAAAACTTATGCAAACTTCTACTTCTTGCAGTTGAAACCAAACAAAAGTGTGATCGTATATACAAGCTATAAACCGCATCGCCAACAAAAGCCAAACTTTGAGGGTTGACCATTTGGACATTACCCTCTGTCATGTACGGCATATCAAAAAAATTATTGTCACTCATACGCTTATTATAGCACACAAAAAAAGCATTGCAAAATAGATTTTTGTTATGTTTTAATTTTTATTTTGCCCCATACACAAGATGGACATAAAGTTCATATATATTATAATTATTAATCATAATTGACAAGTTTGAGTTGCAGTAGTATAATTATATCCGTATGAAAAGCATATTCGTTTATAATCCCGAAAGCGGAAACGGAAAACTGAATAAATACGAAGGTTATATCGTAAGGCAACTATCAAAGCGTTATGGCGAAATAGATGTTGTACCAACTACTCATGCTGGTCACGCAACTGCCCTTGCCCAAAACGCAGTAGGAAAGTACGATTACTTTTTTTGCGCCGGTGGAGATGGCACACTAAACGAAATAATCAATGGCTTTGGTAATAGCGAAAACAAACCTATTGTTGGATATATCCCTAGCGGAACTGTAAACGATGTAGCAAGGTCTCTTGGCCTTACAAAGAACGTAAAAAAAGCGGTTAAAAACTTACTTGAAGGCGAACCTGTATCTCACGACACTTTTAAGGTAAATAACAAATACGGCATATATGTTTGTTGTACAGGATTGTTCACTAGGTCTTCTTACTCAACAGACCGAACTAGCAAGAAAAAACTAGGCAAACTTGCTTACTTTCTAAAAGGCGGAAAAGAAATCTTTGAAGCAAAACCAGTGTATGTAGAACTAGAAACTGAAGAGGAACATATTTCTAGAAACTGCGCACTTGTTTTGATACTAAACTCAAAAAGCGTAGCAGGATTCAAACTAAACAAAGACGCAGCCCTAAACGACGGTATGGTAGAGGTGGTAATGTTCCACTCTCACAAAGACAAAGTTTTGCTTCCTGAGATTATGCGTACAATGGGGGCTTTTGCTTTTGGGCTTGAGTCTATAAAAAATAACGTAAAGGTTACCTATCGCAAATTATCAAAATTTACATTAACCACAAAAGAAGGTACTATCATCAACCTAGACGGAGAAAAGAGTGGTGGCGGTAGTTTTGATTTTGAAGTAATAAAAGAGGGCATCACTATCATCTGCCCAAAAAGAGGATAAATTTTATGGAAAAAACAGTTAAAGTTAGCCATTTAATTAAGCCTATCTACTATTGTTTATTTGCAACACTATTTGAAATGATAAACTTTTTGTGGCTTAGGTTTGAAACATCGGGTGGCGGAATTCAAATTTTACCAACATACTTTATATTAGACCTTGCAGTGTTTGTAATTGTTGCAGGTATTATATCTGTTCTTCCTCGCAAAGGTTCTAATGCTGTAATGTATGTATTTATTGGACTTCAAGTTTTGATAAACATTGTAAACGCCACACTATACAAAGTATTTGGTGACATATTTAGTTTTGATATGATGAAACTTGGCGCAGAAGCTGTATCGGCTTTTAAACTAGAGTTTATTGACTTTTGGAGCATCTTAGCAAACTTTGCCCTACTTGCTGGATTAATCGTTTTGCAAGTTATTTTAGATCGCAAGATGCAAAAAGAAGTAACGCTAAAAAAACTTGGCAAAAGAGCTTTTAGAGGGGTTTGCGTTTCACTTGCTTTGATTGTTGGTTTTTCTGGTTTTTATGGCCAAACACTTTCTTTTGCAGATAGCGAAAAATCAGCAAGGGTATACGCTAGTGACAAGTACCTTTGGGACAACCAACACTTCAAACTAGAATCATACAAATCTTTTGGAACTTGGGGTTTTTATTACAAAAGCCTTGCAAATTTAATTTATAAAAATGACAATTTAACAAAAAAAGACAAAGCCGACATAAAAGCTTTGATAACTAGCGGCAAACAAGCCGAAAACACTTCTGCTACTTTGTACGGAGATAACCTTATCGTAATTATGCTAGAGAGTTTTGAGTGGTTCGCAATCGATCCATACAACACTCCTACACTATGGGATATCAAAACAAACAGCGGTGTTTCTTTCGAAAAATTCTATGGCAAAAACAAAACAAATGTAAGCGAAGATATAGCGATTCTTGGAAATATGCCAAAAGATACTAGCATGGATTATCTTGCAGCAAATGGCCTTTTGGGTTCTGACTATACATTGCCTAATATGTTCAAACAAAGAGGTTATACAGTTAACTATTTCCACGGCTACAAAAAATCTTTCTATGACAGAGACAAAGTAAACAAAGCAATGGGATTTGACCATGTTTATGGCATAGAAGATGCTAATATTTCAAACAAAAGTTTAGCCTTTAACAACTGGAACTTAGACTCTGATGTTGTTGACGCTTTTATGGATAAATTTATCCCTGAAGGAAAAAACTTTGTGTCATTTTTGACTACAATTACAACACACGGAACTTACGCAAGATCTAACGAAAGATTTTCTGATTATTACAAAACTTATGATAGAAACCTTAGCGAATATAAAACATGGCTAAAGGAAAATACAGACTTTATTTATCCGACCGACAAAAACTATCAATCTTATCTAAGACAATATAAGTGTGCTGCTATGGACACAGATAAAATGGTTTATAACGTAATCGAAAATCTAAAAGCAAAAGGTGTACATGATAACACAACTATTGTTTTGTATAGCGACCACAACTGCTATTACCAAGACCTATGTTACGAAATCAAAGGAACAGAAAAAGACGACTATACAGACATTTACAACTACAATATTCCTTGCATGATTTACAACCCAAAACTAACACCTGAGCAAAATTATAACTTTGTAAATACATACGATATTTTCCCAACTATTTGTGAGCTTTACGGACTTCCTTATAACACTACTCTAACACAAGGCTACAATATGTTTTCTGAAGATATCAAAAACTCAACTATGGTATCATATCTAACAGGCATATTTAACGACAAATTTTATAGTCTAAACATTTCAGACACATACAAAATGACAGAAAGCACAAAAGAAGATCTAAAGGCTTTTACAAATAACGCAACTAAATTTTACGATAAACAATATAACATAGAACTTATATACAAATATGGCCTTGCTCTTTAAAATGATACTCCAAAAAATTTAACTATTCCGCAAAGAATAGCATAACAAAATTTATCTTGATAGGACTTTTGCTGAAGCAAAAGTTCTTCTTTTTTATTACTCACAAACCCACACTCTACAAGGACAGCGGGTTTGCTTGTTGCATTTAGTATGTAATAATCTCCCGATGAGGCTTTTTTCGTTGTATTGCCAAGAGATAGTCGTATCTGCTCTTGCAAAGACTCAGCCAAAAATTGTCCTGTTTTGTTTCCTTTGTCATAAAAAACTTGGCTACCACTACTGCTTTCCAAGACATAACTATTCATATGAATTGATATAACCATATCGCAATTACTATCTTCGATTATTTCTTTACGTTTTTTCATATCACTCTTTTTTAGATTAGGCGCTCCCTCATCATATAATCCACCACTACCCATTCTAGTCATCACCACACAAAAACCATATTCGACAAGTTGCCTTTTGAGATTTTGGGCGTAAACTAAGTTTAATTCACTCTCAACAACCTTTGTGTACTTTCCTACACAACCGCCGTCTACCCCACCGTGTCCTGCATCTATCACAATAATTGGCATGTCTTTTGGCACAGAAACGAATTCTGTTTTACTACTATATACAAACGCACTTATCACAAACACAAAACTCAATACTGAAATAATAGTTTTTGCATTAATTGTTGTTATTAATATTTTTTTACGCTTTCTTTTCATTGTTAATACTTATTAAAAAAAATCAAATATTATACCTTGTTTATGTTTTCTATAGCGATATTGATTACTTACCATAATTGACTTAGCTATCAAAACATGATAAAATGTAAGTATTGAAGGGGTGAATTTTATGATTCAAAATAGAATTTTAGGCGTTAACCCAAAAAACGCATATAACTTTATGAGATTTTTGGAAAAAACAGGTTATCCTGATTATAGCGTATTACCAAAGTACAAACTTGCAAATTTATTTTTGGAATATCAAGAAGAATACCATAAAGCAAACTACTCAAAGGCGAAAGTTGGCGATTTTACTTTGTCAGAAAGAGAAATGAATGAGCCGTTTACAATGTGTGCAGCAGCATCTATGGCAGAAACTGCAGAGGCAGACCATGATATCGAGGCTATGCACTGTATCGGAGAGGCTATACAAGTAGCAGTAGCAGGAGGAGCTAACGTATATAGAGCCATTGCTCTTGCTATAAGATGTAAAGAAAAATTAGAGTATGAAGAAGAAATAAACGAAGATGAAGAGATTATCGACGATATCGAAAGGGTATTTAACTGCGGAAGTTCTGAAGGCAGACTAAGACAGTGTGAACCATTTTCTCCATACCACGACCTTATGGGGCTTTTGACAGACCTAGCAAAAGGTAGAGAGGCACAAAGACAAGCTTTGGCAAATCCTAAAAAGTACGACTCTAGATACGAAGCTCATATAGCCGAAAACAATATTCAAGAACTACTAGACCAAAAACAAGCTGAAATCAAAGCAAAAATTGCAGCTTTTGAAGCCGCAAAACTAAAAGATATAATCAAAGGCAGACAAGAGATGCTAGTAGAAGAGCAAAAGTACGAAAAAGAACAAACATTTACAGACGAAAAATTCCTAGCTCAAAACAACCTTGAAATACAAGGCACCTCAATTTGTCTTGAAATGTTAGAAGGTATGGGATTAGAACTACTAAGCGATCAAACACAAGACGACGTAGAAGACCTATTAGACTAACAAAAAAACATCTCAAAAATGAGATGTTTTTTTATTGCAAAAGTTATCAAAAAAATCATTATCTTACACCCCCAAATCTCCTCTCAATTTTAAGAGCGAAACAGCCGTTTTAATGCAGGTTTTCCCCTCAGGCAAATACACAATCACCAAGACCCAAAACACGTCAAAAATCGCAAATTTGAGCCCCTAAAAAGCCCCTTTATCTCTTTATTTATAATAAAAAAGGTTTTTAGTTATCCACAATAGTTTTTTGGGGATAACTGCAAAAATTTATAATATTTTTTCTAAAAAAGTTGAAAAAACGCTTGACAAAGGCAGATTTACCCACTTATCCACCGAGTTATCCACACTTTTCCACAAAAAAGAGGGGGTTTTCCACACTTATACACATTTTTGTGTGTAAAACTTTTGTGTGAAACACTAAAAGAATCACTTTTGTTTCACAAAAAAAGCAGGTAGTAATTTTACCTGCTTTTTTTATAACTATTTTGTTTATTTTACTATCATTTATTTTTCTCAAAAATATGCTAAATAGAGGTTTAAAAACCTACTTTAAAAACCTATATTTTAAGACTAGGACTTGCGCTCAAAGACATATCACTTATGCCATTACCATTTATTAAATTGTAATAGCCAAGACACGCAATCATTGCTGCATTATCAGTACAAAGAACAATCGGTGGAATATTTACTTTTATGTTATTTTTTTCGCCCTCTTTAGTTATTTTATCTCTTAGATAACTGTTTGCAGCGACACCACCCGCCACGCATATTCTATCCATTTTATATTCTTTAGCAGCTCTTATTACCCTATCTACAAGACCATCTACCGCTTCTGATTGGAAAGACGCACAAACATCGGCTTTATTTATCTCTTCGCCGTTTTGCTCATATTTATGTACATAATTTATAACCGCAGTTTTAAGGCCACTATAACTTATATTATACGTATTTTTTAAAGTATCTACTTTTACAAAATCAATACTTTTATTTCCCTCTTTAGCAAGTTTATCTATCTTTGGACCGCCAGGATATTCAAGGCCAAGGACTCTAGCAACTTTGTCATAAGCCTCACCAATAGCGTCATCTAAGGTTGAACCAATAAAAGTTTGTTCCATATAATTATCTACTCTTACAATGGCGGTATGGCCACCACTAACAATAAGTCCTATAAAAGGCGGTTGTAAATCTTTATCTGTAATATAGTTGGCAGCCATATGCCCTTTGATATGATTTACTGCAACTAGTGGAATATTTAGACTATAAGCCAAAGACTTAGCATAAGCAACACCCACCATAAGGGCGCCAATCAACCCTGCACCGTACGTTACGGCGATAGCATCTATTTGTTCAAGTTCTAGTTTTGCCTCACTTAGAGCCTCTTTTAAGACGTTATCTATGGCTTCTATGTGGTTTCTTGAAGCAACCTCAGGAACTACCCCGCCAAATCTTCTATGGATTTCTATTTGACTTGAGATAACATTACACAAAACTTCTCTGCCATTTTTTAATATAGCAACAGATGTCTCGTCGCAACTGCTTTCTATTCCCAAGACGTAAATATCTTGTTTGTCTTTTAAGCTATTTAGTTTTTCATTTACTTTTTCTGCGTATGTCATTTTTTTCACCTTCTTTAGTATAACACCAATTATTCTTTGTTGCAAATACAAATAACACCAAAAAACTCTCAAATATTGACTTACTTGCAGTTTTAGGGTACAATTATAATAACAAACCTAGGGGGTATTACATATGAAAATTACAGATCAAATGTTTTTAGCCTATCGCACATATATGATTTGCAAGGCAATTGAAGATGATATGGCAAGACACCCAAACCAAAAAGGAATAACATATATGGTGCGTAGCGGTTCTTCTAGCGAGGTTGGATCTTTTTATGATTTACAAAAAGAAAAAGAAAAGGCAGTAACCACAGCTCAAAAGGCGGCCGTATACAAAAACGCAAAAGAGATATTGGGAACAGAAGGTTCTTTCTACAAAGGTTCTGAACACACAAATAACAATCTTATTCCTGGAGAAAATATAATTTTCGCCTTTGGAGCGACTGGCGCAGAAAAAATTATGGCATCATTACTTTCTATTGATGACGTACATAAATACACAGAAAAAGAAGCCGCAAAAGACGATTATACATACGAAACAATGATATTTGCAGTTCCTAGCAGTGTCGCTAAAAAATATAAATATTCAGGCACTTACGGAAAAGTGTGGGGCGATTATCAATTTGTAGAATATCACATGCCTTCTGCAGAGTTTGAACATATAGAATTTTTGAAAGATTCAGTTGTTCCTGACCTAAGCACTTGGGCAGACAACTACCACAAAACAAGAGACCTAGATGAACTCATCGAAATACAAAGTCGCTCTTCATCGGTTACAAGTCAAGATCCACTTAGTTTTGAAAAGTTCAAAAACGTTTTAGAAAACGACCCAAACTTTGGTACTTTTCTTGCCATGGCAGAAGATTTATTTGAAACATATTATGCTGATGTAAAAGAGCAAGACGAAGATGATATGTCTTATGATGGAGAAAATGAAGAGGACGACGACAAAGAAGAAGATGAATTTAGCAAATTTTCAGAATGGGAATCAGATGAAGCATTTAACGACAGAGAACTGAGAGAAGTTGTAAATGATATTTTACACAATAAATATTACACCCCAGCACAAAAAAGAGAACTTTTAGAGGGATATGCAGACATCTTCAATGCACATGCTAGAGTTTCAGAACTTGCAAAAGCACAAGGTTTTACATATGTTCCACCTACTCCAGCAAAACCTGAAGAAAGCAAAAAGCCTCAAGAACCTGAGCTTTGCCAATAAAATATTAAAAAGACCTTAATAATATTAGGGTCTTTTTTTATAAATCATTTATCTATACATGAAAAAGGCCACCTATATTGACAAAACCACGGTTTTGCGGTACAATTATACTAATAAACCTAGGGGGGATATTTATTATGACACAAGAACAAGAAAGACTTTTAATAAGAAAATATGCAACAGCTTTTCTTACTAGTCAAATAATCCATGCTTATAATGAATTTGCACAAACACACCCAGACTGCATACCTGCAATGAGGCTTGAAGATGCTGAGGGAACTTCAAAGCGCCTTGATGAACAATCAAGATGGCAAACAGTAAAATACTTAGACAAAAAATCTCAAGCAACCTTCAAAAGAACTATTGGTAAAGACGGTAGCGAATATATAAATTGCAGCCACAACCACCCTGTTCAAGCAGGTCAAAAATACATCTACTTGTTCCCTATGCTTTCAAACGAACAAATGGCAACAAGTATTGACTGTATAAGAGATCAAAAATTTAGAGATCCATCAACCACAGGCAAAGATTATTACCTATCTTTGTATTTTGTAAATAAATCTGTAAAAGCAAGAGCACAAGACCCTACAAGTGGCTGTCTATCTCACTTTGGTAACGGCGACTACGATTTGGACGGAAACCCTAAAAATGGGCTAAGCGAAATTGCTCTACACTGCGAAGATTACGACCCAGACAACTTTGTATCACAAACTAGATTTATCGACCCATACATTGGTTTACAATTATTAATTGATGGCGACCTTACTTTAAAAAATCTAGCCCACGCAAGAGAAATGGTTTGCGCTAAATTAGAGGAATATTCTCAAAGTTCAGACCCAAAACAAAAAGGAATGTATGAACAATACCTAGAGTTAAGAGATTTCTGCGATTACGTAGCCAAAGCCGAAAATCTTGATATTTTGCCAAGGGAAGACAAGGGTAATAAAACCTATGATGAAGATTACGAAGATGAATACGATGCCTACGGCAACAAAAAACCATCTCGTGCACAAAATCCTCGCTATACAGCAGATGCTAATGTTCGTGAAGTAATCGAAATAATCGATAGCTTGATTGCAAATAATAGCAGTAACGAAGAAATTAACGCTTGTCTTAAAGCTTATCAAGATGCAAAAATCTTTGACTCAGCAACAATTTCTGCAGCAGCTAAACTTTGTTCATATGATGTAAATAAAAAAGCAGAACCAAAAAGATACGTTCCAGATCCTCATGCTCCAGAAGTTTTTGAAATGGCTGAGATCGAAACAAAAACAAATGATCACGTACAATAATAAATAAACAAAAAAAACAATGGGTTTATGCCATTGTTTTTTTTACTTTTTTATGGTGATTATTCTTTGATTATATCTTCAAACTTTTCTAATTTTACTCCAGCCTCTGCAAGAAGTTCTAGCGAAAATTCATCTGGGTATGGATTTAGATATACAATTCTTCTAATACCTGCACTAATTAAAAGTCTAGAACATGTAGCGCAAGGTTGATGTGTTACATAGCAAGTAGCACCTTCTGTGTTAAGACCTAGCTTTGCCGCTTGAACGATTGCATTTTGTTCTGCATGTATAGAATAGCAAGTTTCAGCTCTAGTACCACTTTCGACGCCAAGTTTGATTCTCAAACATTCGCCACGCTCTACGCAGTTTTTTACTCCAGCAGGTGCGCCATTATATCCTACAGTCAAGATGCGGTTTTTCTTAACTAGCACTGCTCCTACATTTCTATTATCTTTGTAGCAGGTACTCCAGCTGCTAACTAGACTAGCTAGTTCCATATATCTTTTATCCCATTTGATCATATCTTGTTTTGACATTTTAATTTCCATAAAGTTTTTCTCCTAATAATATAATAACATTTACAATATGTTTTTTACAAATACTTTTACCAAAATATATGAAAACACATTTAAATAAAAAAGACTGCCATATTTTAGCAGTCTTTTATTTATTAATCTTTATGCACGTGAAGAAGTTTGTGTGCAAGTTTATGGTCATTTTTCAAGATATCTTTGTAGATATGTTTTACAACTGGGCTTGTGTCACTTGTACGAAGTTCCATAGTTTTGTCTGCATCATAAAGTGATTTTCCACGAGTTTTATATACAGTTTCTCTGCATACTTTGTCATAGTCTACAAATGGTTGTCCACCACCATTTACACAACCGCCAGGACAAGCCATAACCTCTACAAAGTGATATGTCTTCTTGCCAGATCTGATATCTTCAAGCAATCTCTCTGCGTTCTTTAGGCCGTGAACAACTGCAATATTTAATGTCAAATCTCCAGCTGTAACAGAAGCTTCTTTTATACCGTCATTATCTCTAACTTCAGTATAGTCAACTTTTGTTTCACCAGTGATTTTTGTGATAGCATAACGAAGTGCTGCTTCCATAACACCGCCAGTCGCACCAAAGATAAGACCGCCACCAGTATAATCGCCAAATGGCTCATCAAATTTTCCATCTTCAAGATATGGGAAGTCGATGTTTGATTCTTTGATCATAGAAACAAGTTCTCTAGTTGTAAGCGATACATCTACTTCGCCAAACTTTTTGATTTCTCTTTTCTTTGCAGTACAAGGCATAATAGATACAACTTTAGTATCTTTTTGAGTATATTTAACCAAACTACCCATCATCTCGTTAGGAGATTTGCAAGTACTTAGATTTTCTACTAGGTCTGGGTGGTTTTTCTCGATATAGTTATACCAAGCTGGGCAGCAGCTAGTAAACATAGGAAGTTTGCCACCTTTTGTAACTCTTTCGATAAGTTCGTTGCCTTCTTCGATGATAGTAAGGTCTGCACCTACGTTAACATCATATACAGCATCAAAACCAATTCTGCGAAGAGCAGTAATCATTTTGCCTTCGCTCCATGTGCCTAATGTATTATCCCACTCTTCGCCGATTGCTACTCTAACTGCAGGAGCTACTTGAGCGATAACTTTAACGTTTGGATCTGCGATTAATTTACGAGCATCTCTTATGTTGTTTTGTTGAGTAAGTGCACCTGTTGGGCATACTAGTACGCATTGACCACAACCGATACAAGAAGAGTTTTCAAGGCACTCTTCAAAAGCACAACCAATTTGAGTATTAAAACCACGATTGATTTTGCCGATTGCTTCGCAACCTTGGATAGCAGAGCAAACTGCAGAGCATTTACCACAAAGGATACATTTACTAGCATCTCTTACAATAGCGCCGTTTGAATGGTCTTCGGCAGCTTCAATTTGCTTTCCTGCGTATTTATCTTCATCGCAACCAAATGTTGCGCTTAGTTTTTGAAGGGTACATTTTGTATTCTTTGCACAACTTAAACATTTTTTGTTATGGTTGCTAAGCAAAAGTTCTACAGCAGTTCTTCTTGCTTTTTGTACTCTTTCGCTATTGGTTGAGATAACCATGCCTTCTCTTACTTTTGTAGTACAAGAAGTTACTGGGTTTTTCATACCTTCTACATCAACTACGCAAACTCTACAACTAGCTACTTCGTTGATTTCTTTTAGGTAGCAAAGTGTTGGAATATCAATATGATTTCTTCTTGCTACTTCTAGTATTGTTTCGCCATTTTCGGCGGTAACTGTCATATTATCAATTTTTATTTCAAACATATCTTTACTCCTTTACGATAGCGCCGAACTTACATGTTCTTTGACAAGCGCCACATTTGATACATTTTTCTGGGTCAATTTCGTGTTTTTGTTTTACTGTGCCAGAAATTGCATTTACTGGACATTGTCTGCTACATGCAGTACAACCGATACATTTATCTGTGATTTTGTAACTAGCTAGAGCTTTACAAACTCCCGCACGACATTTTTTGTCTTTGATGTGTTCGATATACTCATCTCTAAAATATTTCAAAGTAGAAAGAACTGGATTTGGAGATGTTTGGCCTAGACCACAAAGTGAGTTTTGTTTTACATACTCACAAAGTTCTTCTAGTTTGTCCAAATCTTCCATTTCTGCGTTGCCGCTACAGATTTTTTCCAAAATCTCTTTGATACGAGTGTTACCTATACGACAAGGAGTACACTTACCACAACTTTCGTCGCAAGTAAAGTCAAGGAAGAACTTAGCAAAGTCTACCATACAAGTTCCTTCGTCTACAACAATCATACCACCAGAACCCATCATACTACCAGCTTCTTGCAAACTCTTGTAGTCGATAGGAGTATCGATAAGATGTTTTGGAATACAGCCACCAGATGGTCCGCCCATTTGAACAGCTTTTAGTTCTTTATCCCCAGGAATACCGCCACCGATATCATAAACGATTTCTCTGATGGTTGTGCCCATAGGAAGTTCGATAAGACCTGAGTGTCTTACTTTTCCTGTTAGAGCGAATACTTTAGTTCCCTTACTATCTTCTGTACCGATAGAAGAATACCATTCTGCTCCGTTATTTATAATTTGTGCAATATTTGCAAATGTTTCTACGTTATTAATTACTGTTGGTTTTCCGTACAAACCACTTTGTGCAGGATATGGTGGTTTTAGTGTTGGCTCACCACGGTTACCCTCTATTGAGCGAAGAAGTGCAGTTTCTTCACCGCATACAAACGCTCCTGCGCCGTATTTAATAGAAAGTTTAAAATTAAAGTCTGTCCCGAAAATTTTATCACCCAAAAGGCCTTGCTCTGTACATTCTTTAATAGCTTTTTCTAGTCTTTCACCAGCTAGTGGATATTCTGCTCTAAGGTATACAAAACCCTCATCTGCGCCAATAGCATAACCACAAATAGTCATCGCCTCAATAATAGCATGTGGGTTACCCTCTATGATACTTCTATCCATGAACGCACCTGGGTCACCTTCGTCAGCGTTACAAACAACATATTTTTTGTCTGAAACACTTGCTCTTGTTAATTCCCATTTTGTTCCTGTAGAAAAACCAGCACCACCACGGCCACGAAGACCTGAGTTTTTGACAAGTTCGATAACTTGCTCTGGTGTCATAGTAGTTAACACTTTGTGCAAAGCATAGTATCCGCCAAGAGCGATATAATCGTTCATAATGTTTTCAAGACTCATATATTCGCTATTGTTTCTTGCAAGTAGCATTTGCTTTTTGCAGAAGTTTAGTTCGTGTTTTGTTACTTTCTTTTCGCCGTTTTCATCAAGAAGTAATCTCTCTACAATTTTGCCTTGAGCAAAATGTTCTGAAACGATTTCTTCTGCATCATCTACTGATACTTTTGTGTAGAAAACGCCCTCTGGATATACAAGTACAATAGGACCTTCGGCACACATACCAAAGCAACCAACTCCACCTACTCTAACCTTTTTGTCAAGGTTGTGAGCTTTTACGCTATTTTCTAGCGCTTCTTGTACAAGTTTTGATTTACAACTACGGCAACCAGTACCACCACAAACTACAACTTCATAGTCATAGTCTACGCCACTTTTGTCGCCTTGTTTTCTAAAAGCAATTTCTGCTTTGTATTTTTCTCTGATTTCGTCAAGTTTATCAATAGTCATTATCTTTACTCCTTGTCATACTTAGCCAAAATTTCATCGACTTTTTCTATAGTAAGTTTACCATAAACTTCGCCATTGATGGTCATAGCTGGTGCTATACCACAACAACCGATACATCTACAAGAAGTAACTATCCACTTACCATCATCACTTGTTTGGCCAGGCTTTAGATTTAGCTTTTGCAAGATGTGTTCATATACATCATTTGCTCCCAATACAAAACAAGCTGTACCAAGGCAGATATCAATATTGTATTTCGCCTTTGGTGTTAGGGTAAATTGACTATAAAAAGTAATTATACCGTAAATTTTATTTTCAGAAACTTTTAGGCTTTCGGCAATTCTCTTTACCGCTGGTTTTGGAATAAAACCATATATGCCTTGAGTTTTTTGCAAAACTTCCATTATGTTTCCACTGTTGCCCAAGTTTTTTTCTAAAAGAGCAGCAAACTCTTTTTCTTGCTCTGGGCTGCCTAATACATTAGAACATGCGCACATATTATAACTCCTTTAATTTTTGCTAATGTTATTTTAACAAAATTGGCTCAATTTCTCAACTAATTTAGCAACAAAAAAAGTTTTTTGCCTAGCCAAATTATTATTTTGTTTGACCCTTGCAAAAAAAATATTGCTGCGAAAGAATTTTTGCTATATTTTCTATTTATAATAAGCAGTACAAAAATGAAAAATCATTAAAACACGCCCAAACATTATCCAAGCGTAAATAAACCATTTATTGCAACAAAAAAAGAGCGACAATTTCGCTCTTTTTGTTTTTTATTAAATACCCATTTCGCCTGAAAGATCAAGGTAACCTGTTGGGCACTCTGTTCTGAACAATCTTGAAGGAACTTTGCTTGATACAATAATTTCCATTCTAGCGCCGTCTGATTCTGCATAAATCAAATCATCGCCATTGAAGTAATATCTTACAACTGTATCTTCTGTTTCTCCAGCTTCTGGATCTGCAGGAATTTCAAATTCTTCATAGTAATATACTTTGCCATTGATTGTTTCATAACCAGAAGACATATATTTTTCTAGCATAGAAGCATAGTCTGCACCGATACCACCAATAATACCCATAGCTTCATCAGTGTCAACTATTCCACCATCTACAGAACCTTCAGCAGGTGTTTTATACCAAACATTCATTGTTGTTACTGTACCTGTCTCCATATCTGGCATTGGCATACTCATAGTTGTGTACATATAGTTATCAACCATAGCAATATGCATATTTACTTCTGATGTTGATGTAGAGTAAATAGCCATAGCCATATCATCACCCTTAACACCAAATTCAACAGCCATGCCGCAAGTTTCTTGTGTAACACCCATAAGTGTTAGTTGTGCAATAGCGTCTTCTCTTGAAAGTTCAATATCGCCCCATGCTGACTCTTCAATAAGAGCATCAATTACTGTATTGTATACCCAAGAAGAATCAAATACCATCTTGAAGTAGATATTTTCGCTATTTGTTGCTAGGTTAATTGTTTTAAATGTTGATGGAGCATCTGCCACAACACCAGCGTCATATTCGATAACCATTGTACCAAAGCCGTCTAGGTCATCATCTTCCCATTCAACAGAATACTCACCAACTACTGAAGATACAGGTGCTGGTTCGTCATCTGGGTCATGAGCTGCCTTATAAGTATTGTATTCGTTTTCGCTTACGCCTTGCATAACGATAGTAGTAACACCATCTTTTGAGTTAGAAACTGAAGATACTGTTGCTGTAGAGTTTGCATCTAGTGTAGGTTGAGCGATAGTTGATCCAAAAGCAACGTCGGTTGCAACTGAAGTTTCTGTAGAGTAAGCTCTATTTGGCATTGCATATGGGTCTGAGTCAAAAGCTGGTTTAACTTCTGTCTTGCCACAACCTGTAAGAAGTGCTGCTGCCACAGGAATAGCAACAAGAGCTGTTAAACATTTTTTAACTGATTTTTTCATATATTTCCCTCCTTAATGATAGATTCATTTTAACACCCCAATATTTTTTTTGCAACAAAATCAAACCTTTTTCGGCAAAAAGATTCATTCATTTTTTTTCATAAGGATATAACTATTTTTTATGGCTAAATTATATTCCATGCAAAAAAGATGCAAACTTTCGACAATATAAAGTGTAAATATTATTTTTGATAACTATTACATATATATTAAACAAGGAGGAAAAATGAAAATAAATGTAGGAATTGTAGGTTTCGGAAATTTAGGCAAAGCTCTTGCAACAACCCTAAAAGAAAACCCTTCTTTTAATCTTGTACAAATTTTTTCTAAAAGGAAGTTGCCAGGCCTTGACCACGTCAGCAACATAAAACTTTACAAAAACAAAATTGATTTGCTTTTTCTTTGCGGTGGGTCAAAAGACGAACTCGAATTACAAGCGCAAAAATATATAAGTGATTTTTCTATCATAGAAAGTTATGACAATCACAGCAAACTTAAAAGTCATATCACCAAGTTAGACGCCTTAGCAAAAGAAAGCAACAAGATTGCCCTTTGTAGTTTTGGTTGGGATCCTGGATTGTTTAGTTTTACAAGAGGGCTTTTTGATAGTCTAGGCTACACACCTTTTACCTTTTGGGGAAAGGGTCTCAGCCAAGGCCACACCCAAGCTATAAAAAATATCAAAGGCGTAATTGATGGCTTGCAATTTACAATACCAAATAAGAATTTTTTTTCACAAATAAATCGCAATAAAATCACACATCAAAGCAAAGCCTTTCATATACGAAAATGTTACATTGTGTGCGACAAAAAAGATAGACAAAAAATCAAGCAAGAAATTATCACTATGCCAGACTATTTTGAGGGGTATAAAACTTATGTAAAATTTATATCCTCAAGAGGCCTTGAAAAAATCAAAAACTTTGCACATCAAGGAATAGTAACAACCCCACGTAGGGTTTTTGAGTTTAGACTTAAAACAAAATCTAATCCTATGCTTACTGCAAAAATAATGTGCACTTTCGCCCGAGCCTATACAAAACTAATTGCCGAAAAATCATGGGGCGCTTTTACTATCTATGACATACCTTTTAACTCAATACTTCTGAAAGACAAATTTGATTATTTATAAAACTAACCCTGACTTAGCATGTGTATCTTTCAAATTTTTATTCTAAGTGTAAATAACTTTTCAAAAATAAAAATCATTTTTTATAAGGAGATTTTCTATGAATATTGCTCTTATTGGCAGCAGCGGAAAAATGGGTAAATTATTCTCTACTGTTGCAACCACCAACAAAACCGACCATATAGTCGCATGTGTAGATATAACAGACAGCCAAGACCCTACAATGCCCTATCTAAGCCACAAACAACACAAGACCATATGGTCGGTAAAAGAAAAACTTGATTTAATTATAGATTTTTCAACTTCTTTGAGTAAAGAAGACGTAATAAATTTTGCACTACTAAACAACCTGCCATTGGCGGTATTTTCGACCACGTGTTCGGAAGAAGACAAAGCAATGCTCAAAGCCGCCTCAAAGCACATACCAATTCTTCTTTGCCCTAATACAAGTAGAGGGGTAAACTCTATGATAAGAGCTTTAGACATATTGTCTCAGTCGTTAAATATGGCAGATGTTTTGGTTGAAGAAATACACCACAAAAACAAACTAGATTCGCCTAGTGGCACAGCTAAAAAAATCGTTGACTTACTCTCTTCAAATGGAATAGAAAACATCAAGGTAAATTCTTTTAGAGGAGGAACGGAGTGTGGCTATCATGCAGTTAGATTTTTGCTAGATGACGAAGAAATAATTATCACCCACCGCGCAACCTCACGAAAAATTTTTGCCCTCGGAGCATATGAAATGGCAAAGAAATTATTATCAAAAAACAATGGTTTTTTCACGCACCTTGAATAGTCAAAATATTACAGTTTTTGGCTCCCATCTTTTAGCATTTTTGCAACTATTTTTTCTACTCTTTTTTCACCACTTTTTGACAGTGGAATTAATGGAAGCCTTACCTCATTTTTTATATACTCAAGTCTTGCCAAAATATACTTTACAGGTATAGGGTTTGTCTCACAAAATAACACGTCATTTATTGCGTTTATTTTGTTTTGTTTGTTATTTGCTTTTTTAATTTTTTGAGACCTTGCATCAACATATATTTCTTTTACTTTTTTGCAGATAAAGTTTGATGCTACACTTATGCAACCACTCGCTCCCAAAGTATAAAAGATAAAGTTTAGTTTATCCTCACCACTATAGATTGCAATTTTGTTTTTACATATTTTACATAGATTAATAATTCTATTTATATCTGCAGTACTTTCTTTGAGCCCATATATGTATTCGTTTTTGAGAAGAGTTTTTATGGTTCGCTCTTCCACCATAAGCCCTGTACGACTTGGAACATTGTACACAATAATAGGTAACTTTATTTCAGACAACTTTTCGTAATATTTGATAATCCCTGCTTGTGTTGTTTTATTATAATAAGGCGTTACCACCAGCGCCCCATCTACTCCTAGACGCTTTGCCATCTTTGTATTGCAGTATGCCGTCTCAAAATTATTACTGCCCGTACCAACAATTAGTTTACATCTTTTGTTAATTATCTTTTTAGTATATCTTATGATTTGCTCTCGCTCATCTTGTGACACACAACAACTCTCTCCTGTTGTACCAAGTATGCATATTGCATCTGCACCTTCATTAATATTTATTTCTATGAGTTTCTTTAACCCGCCAAAATCTACTTTGTTGTTTTTCCACGGGGTTACTAGGGCGGTACATACCCCCTCAAATATTTTTCTCATATATCTCTCCTTAAAAGTATGTATTCAACAAAGTGCTTTTTTGCCACAAAAAAAAGATAGCCCTACATGGCTACCTTTAGTTTAATATTTATTATTACTACTTTTATCTTCTTTCTAGCTCTTGCAACGCATCGTCGTTCCAATCTTCTGATTTTAGCATAACCTTATTATCCATCTTAATAAGTTGATCTGCTTTTTTCATTACTCGCTCATCGTGAGATACTACGATAACTACTGCGTTTTTCTTTAGCTTGTTAATACTTTTTATTACGTTGTTGGCATTTTTTGCATCTAGGTCATTTGTTGGCTCGTCAAAAATATAAATATCTGCAGGTTTCAAAAGTCCTCTTGCAATACAAACTCTTTTCTTTTCGCCACCAGACAACATATTTTCTAGGTTTTGTTGCTTTGCTTCGTTAAATCTTCTGTTATATAGTTTTTGCATACCCAAAAGGTCTACAATCTCTTTTGTACCGTTATATATTTCACCATTTGGATATAAAACATTGAGTTTTACATCTCTATTGAAGATAAATGGGCTTTGCATAGTTACTGACATTTTATCCGAAATAAGATATGCGGTAGGAATCTCTTGTTTGCCATTTATTATAATTTTACCACTGTTTCTTTCACACAAACCGCAAATAACTTTCATAATAGTGGATTTACCACAACCACTTTCGCCATATATTACAGTCATTTTGCCTTTTTCAAATTTCATGTTAACATTTTCGATACGGAAAATATCACCGTTTTGAACATTGATATCTTCTAGTTCTAATTTTTCGATTTTGTCACATTCCAAACTTTGCAAAGGTAACATATCTGATTTTGTTGGTTTGATTTCGTATAATCTATTAATTTTTACAGAACATTGTACCCAGCGTGTAGAGAACCAACCTATTGATTGTATAGGAGCAAATATAGAAGATACATAGTTTGCTATAACAATAATACTACCAACAACCATTGTTTGATCTACGATTCTCTTTGCACACAAAAAGATAATACCATACGTACAAAGTGTTTCGATAAGGGTAACAATAGACCAATATACTTGTCTTAGGTTTATTTGTTTCTTTTGTTGCTCATAATAAGCCTCAACTTTTTGATTAAAAATCTTTTGCTCATAGCTCATTGATTTGTATAGGTTGATTAAAGGAAGATTTGCTATAGAATTTGATATGGTATTTGAAACCGCCGACTTTGTTGATTCTGTTTTTACAGAAATTGACCTTTCGATTTTTGTTCTGATAAGCACACAACAAATAACTATGCCTACACTTACCATAATAAAAGGAACAGATAATATATCCAAAAAGCATATATAAACAAAAGCAATTATAGCTGAAAATACATTTGGTATAATTTCACCAAGCAAACTATCTACAACACTAACGATATATTCTGGGCCCTCGTTCATACGATAAAGTGCATCACCATCTGTCATTTTCAAATCCATGTTCTTTCTTGGAACAACCAACCAACTATATGTTTCTGATCGCATATTGCTAACTACTCTTTTGATTAGTTTTTCCATAGAAAGCGAATATGTAGTGCTCAAGCATCTCATAAGATATGTTACTATCGCTGCAAAAACGATAATCAAAACATAACTTACATCATCATTTATTTTTATTCCAAAAAAGGCTACTTGTTCGCCAGACAACTTAGAAATAACTAAGCTTACCATTTGAGTCGGAATAAGCACAGCAATAGATGCCACAAAACCAAGTACTAGCAAAAGAAAAAAGTGCACCTTGTTTTTCTTAGTCATTACCTGCCACAAAAGAGCTAAAGGGTTTTTTGAGTGTTGTTGTTTTTTGGATTTTTTCATAATTTCGTCTCCTGCGCTTATTCTATCATTAAATGGCTGTTTTTGGCAATTAATACAAATAAAAAAAGCATACCATAAGATATGCTTTATTTTTACTTATTTTCTGTTGTTTGTTTTTCGTCTAGCTTTTGGTTTTCGTCGCTATGTTTTATGTTAATTGTAACCAAAATCATTGTTGCGGCATACAAAACAAAGTAAATACCCACAAAGACTACCCACAAAGACATATCACCTACAGGTCTTAGCATAATTGCTACACCAAGGGCAAGTTTGATAACGCCAACAACTATCATACCAATGCCTGAAATTTCTTCGTATGCTTTGTTTGTGCCAGTAACACACTCTACAATAGCTTCTGCCAAGATGCATAGGCTAAAAATAACGAAGAATAAAACATAATCAAGGTTAAATACAATAAACACTATGCCAAAAGCCATTGAAAGGCCACCAAAAATAACTTGGTAATAAAAGTCCTTTTCTTTACGACACAAAACAATACCGTAAACAAGTCTTACAATACCTACAACCAAAGTAACAATACCGACTATAAGTGTGATAGAGTCTACTGCTAGTTTATTTAGGTTAATAATCAAAAGGCCAACTAGCGCCATAGCAATAGCACATGCAACTAAAATCCATTTGTACTTAGGAATATTTTTCATATATCATTTCTCCATAACTTATCATACAACATTTTGCTTATATTTGCAATAAAAAAACCCTAAAGTTAATTAGGGTTTTTTGTAAGTTTTGTTTTGTTACATACTATTCAGCTTTTTTTGTTGTTGTTTTTTTAGCTGTAGTTGTTTTTTTGGCTGCAGTTGTTGTTTTTGCGCCAGTTGATTTTGTAGCTGTTGTCTTTTTAGCAGTTGTTGTTTTTGTAGTAGTTTTTCTAGTTGTTGTTTTCTTAGCAGCTGGTTTTTCTTCTGCTACTTCTTGAGCTACTGGAGCTTCTACTTTTTCTTCTACTGCTGGTTCTTCTTTTACTTCAGCTACTGGTTCTGGTACGATTTCTTTGTTGCCTACTTTGATACCAGTGATTGTCAAAATAGTAACAAGACCAGAAGTCAAAGCGTTAAGTACTAGATAAATACCAACCAAGATTGAGAATTTTGAGTTTACAGCGATCATTGTGATACCAAAGATTAGGTTAATGATAGCATCTGCAAGTAGGTGGATATAAGGTCTTTTTGCAATTGCGTTTTTAACAATTTCGATTGTTTCTAAAACACAAGCAATCAAGCACCATAGACCAAACAATAGAACAAAAGCTAACTCATTGTTGTTTAGGCATAGCATCAAGATACCCCAAACAGCATCTAAAACACCAAGTGTAATATTGTTTCTAGCGTCTAATTCTTCTGTATATGTTAAAAATCCATATACAAGTCTTGTAGTACCAACACCCAAAATAAGTGTTCCTACAAATACAGCAAGAGCTTCTTTAGGAACTCCGCCATAACTAAGGCCTAGCATTACAAGTCCGGCAACAAGTAGGACTACTGCAATAACTAAAGGCATTATTTTTAGTTTTCTAATTTTAATCATAAATATTCCTCTCCTTTTTGTTACTTAAATAATACTATATATTTGGGTATTTAGCAAATGATTTAATATTGTTTTTTCATAAAAATGTGGACAACTTTAGCCTTTCACAAAAGTTATCCACTCGTCCACACATTAATATTTATACATTTTGGCTTATAAATATAAATTTTGTGAATATTTAACATTTTTTTTGAATAAAAACCCATTTTTGCACAAAAATTATCCACTTTTCCACAAAAATAAAAAAGTTATCCACAATCTGCTTTTGAAAGTTTGTGTTTTCGTATATCAAAAACCCTTTTAAAAAACAGTTCTGTGAATAACTTTGGTGGATAACTTTAGCAAAATTTACTTTTTATGCATATATTTATGCAAAAAGTTTGTATATTATTCTAACTCTTGAGGTGGAATAATAGATACATTGTTTGCGGGTAAAGTCATGCTATCGGGCAACTCCTCTACCCCCTCATACACAAGGCCTTGTTTAGGGGCATAAGTATCGTGTCTTATTTGCTCAGAAGACACTAAGTTGCCATTTTCGTAAAAATCAAGATAAGCTTTGCTCTCATATCCTTCTTGAGGGCTTTTCTCTCTAACAAACTCACCTTTGAACATTATTTTTTCTTGGTACTTCCCTTCGGTGTCGGCAACAACTTTGTCTCCTCCATGAGGTAGTGTTTTTACAAGTTCTGCCCGAGGAACTATCTTTTGGTTTTCTTTGAGACTATTGCCATATATTACCACTTCTATATTTTTGTCATCACAGGTCGCTTTAATATAAAGCGGACCATCAGTGTTGTTGACAAATTTGAGGTCAGAATACCCCCAAGAAACCATCGCATCAAGAGATAGAGGCACGTAACTTGCAGGTCTTGAGTGAGGTTTTACCTCGGTTACATTAAGTCCCGCCCTTATTACGGCATTATATAAAGTTGTAGACGCTTGGCATATTCCTCCACCGATACCATCTTCGTATTCTCCAGCCAAGATCACTTTTGCCTCTTTAAAGCCATTTGCTTCTGTCCGCTCTCCCACTGTTTCGTTAAAAGAAAACTCTTCGCCAGAAGATAAGACCTTGCCATTTATTTTTGAAAAGGCAAGGTTTATATTGTCTTTTCTTGCTCTGCTTGATTTTGAGTAATCTGTAGCGAATCTACCTTGCTCTTTAGTATACTTTATGACATCTTCAGTTAATATTTCTGGCTTTATGGTTAGGGTTGGAATATCTACTGCAAACTTATTTCCTGTTTTTAGTTTTCGCAAAATATCTCGACAAAGAGTTTCTCTATCTACAACAACACCGTCAATATGACTTTTTATATCAAAAGGATTGTCTGCGGCTGGATCAAAAACAACTTCGGCGTTTTGAGGCTCTGTTTCTATCTCCGCAAAAACTTCTTCAAGTTTGTCTTCCATACCATTAAAGACATACTCTATAGAGAGGCTTTTGTCTGTATAACTTCCGCTTTGGGATTTTTTCAAAATCTTTTTTAATAGCTCTTCACTATTACTACTTGCGGTGAAGTTCCCTCCTCCAAAAAACCACTCGTAATCACCATACCTTAGGGTGAGCCCTGCATCGACACATTTACTATCAATGCTTTCGTTTATTTTTTCAGTGGCGGCCGCTAAATTTAGCCCACCTATATCAACACCTGCAATATACGTGTTTTGCAAAAAGACTTTTTCTTTTTTGCTATCAAAAATAAAATAACTCCCACATACTACTGCCGCTATAACAATGGCAATAATAAATATGGAAGTTATTATGCGTTTTTTGTTTTTCATACTACCTCTCCGTTTTGAAGTAGTATGTATTATTTAATTATTTTTATTCTTCAGTATCAAAACCTAAAAGTTCTCTTTCTTCATACTCTACATCTGCTACTGATTTTAGTTTCTTTTGTATTGTACGGCTCTTTTTGGTTGCGCTTTCTATTTTGTTTGAGGCCTCGTCTAGTTTCTTTTGGGTTTCGTCTAAGTATTTTACAAAGGTATTAAACTCTTGTTTAAATACACCAAGCATCTTCCAGATTTCGCTAGAACGCTTTTCTATAGCCAAAGTTTTAAAGCCCATTTGAAGGCTATTTAAAAGAGCAGTAATTGTATTTGGCCCACAAACCAAAACTTTATAATCTCTTTGCAACAGTTCACAAAGACCAAGGTTTTTAGCCACCTCTGCATATAGGCCTTCTATCGGAAGGTACATTACTGCAAAATCTGTAGTCTTAGGAAGTTTAATATATTTTTCTTTAATCTTTTTTGCTTCTTCTTTAATTCTTCTCTCAAGGCTCTTTGTTTGAGATTCTACTTCTTTTAAATCACCACTTTCACTAGCGGCGCACAATCTTGAATAATCTTCTAAGGGGAATTTTGCGTCGATTGGCAAGTAAATTTCTTCATCATCTTTTTTGCCTGGCAAAATTACTACAAAGTCTACCCTCTCTCCGCTACCATCTATAGATACTTGACTTGCATATTGATTAGGAGATAGCATTTGCTCTAGTACATTACCTAGCTGAACTTCACCCCAAGTACCACGAGTTTTTACGTTGGTTAAAACCCTCTTTAGGTCAGACACACCGTCGATTGATGATTGTATTTCTCCAGCGGCTTTTGTTACATTTTCTAGAGTTTTTACTATAGAGTTAAACGATTCGTCAAACCTTTCTTTTAAGGTAGAATTTAGTTTTTCGTCAACTGTTTGACGCATTTGCTCTAGTTTTTCATCGTTAGAGCGTTGCAATTTACTTAGACCGTCTGTTATTGTTTTAATGATATTATCAAGTCTTTGTTCGTTGTTTTGTAATATTACATCTAGCCCTTCTTTTATGCTTTTTAGTCTGTCGTTTTGCATATTAGATAGGTTTATTAAGTTCTGAGTAGTAAGTTCATTAAAATCTTTATTAAAGTCTTTTAACCTTGATATCTCTTTGGTTAGGTTTTCTTCTAGCTTCGCAAAATCTTTTGTATAATCGATTTCGCCATTTGCTTTTTTTCTACCAACCAAAAGATATATAACTAACCCTAAAGTTATAATAGATATAATCAAAGTTACTATTTCCATATTTACTCCTTATAATAATTTTTTTATTGTCGCATAAGTCTTAGCATCTTTTACCTTCAAAAGTCTAAGCAATTGTTCATTACCTTTTAGGTACTTTTCTACGAAGGCTACTTTGTCAGAGAGACTCTTACCGCTCAAATTTAGTGCGATTTCTAAATTTTTGATAGTATCCAAAATTTCTTTTTTGATAACCTTGGCAAAGTTTAGACCGTGTTGACTAAGTAATATTGTTTCAAAGTCTTTTGGATTTTCAACAACATTAAGTCTTTTTAGATAAAAATAGGCATCGACACAAAAAGCAAGTAATGGGTTTTCTTTTTCTTTAACAAATAAATTTAGATAAGCACCTACACCTCTTATACTTGCTACCCTATCATCTGTAGAAAAGTATTTCCACAAATCAAGTTTGTCGATGAGTTTGATACCGTTGTATGCTCTATTTTTGTTAAACAAACTTTTACGATCAATCTTTTGGTAAGTTTTGTTTGCGTTAACTATTTTTACAAACTCATCTCTTATACGGTCTTTTGATATTTTGCTTAGATTATCTTTGTAATTTTCTGCAGCAATATATGTTTCGTTTTCGATAACAAAATTTAGCTCACTTGCAAATCTTATCATACGCAAAATTCTAACGCCGTCATTTTTTAGCACAAACTCTGGGGTTTCAACGGTTTTTAAAACTTTGTTTTTTATATCTTGTTCGCCACCATAAAAATCAATAAGCTTGTTTTTAATAATTTCATAATAAAGGCTATTGCAAGTAAAATCTCTGCGTGATACATCTTCTACAATGGTCGCATCAAAGTTAATTTGGTATGGGGTATGTGCTCCACCATTTTTATAAACCTCACGCCTAAATGTTGCATACTCAAAACGCTCTTCTCCGCAAATAATTTCGCAAGTATTTAATTCTTTGTTTTTTACTTTCATTTCAAAATTTTGAGGCAGAAGTTTCTTTACTTCATCTAAAGTTAGATTTGATGCAAGGTCTATATCCGTAGACGGCAATCTACATATCTGATTGCGCACATATCCTCCCACTATAAATAGTGGATTATCAAGGCCAAATGCCAAGGCCAAAGTATTTAGTTTTTCGCTTACTTTTATTTTCATGTTTTTATTATATCAAAAAAAACAATACAAACAAAGAAATTTTTATAAACTATATACTTACACAAATAATTATATCAAAATCAACGTCCCAAAAACGCCACATCAAAAGATTTGCCTTTTTATTTACTTTTTATTTGTCATAAGCGTTTTTGGTATGCTAAACTCATATTAGGAGAAGAAAAATGAAGGTTTTAATTCCACATGATGAAATAATAGGTATTTGCAAAAGAATAGGAAAAGAATTGACCGAAAAGTTTAGCGGGAAGTTCCCTGTTGTTGTGTGCGTATTAAAAGGCGCAGCCCCATTTCATAGTGAACTGATAAAGCACGTCAAAACTGATATTGAGGTGGACTATATCCAAGTAAGTAGTTATGTCGGCACTCAAAGTAGCGGGGTTATTACTTTCAAAAAAGATTTTGAGGTAGACGTTGAGGATCGTGACGTTATAATTGTTGAAGATATAGTAGATAGCGGCAGAACTCTCACAAAGCTAAACGAAATATTAAAAACAAAAGGTGTAAAATCAACAACCTATGTCACTATGTTAGACAAGCCTTGCAAAAGGACAACACCTTTTGTACCCGATTATATAGGTAAAACAATCGATGACCTTTTTGTAATTGGTTTTGGGTTAGACCTAGACGAAAAATACAGAAACCTTGAAGATATTTGCATATTTGAAGAATAAAAAAAGAAGAGAAAAATTCTCTTCTTTTTTTATTGTTTTATTTTGCATTTAAATTAAATTGCCAAGATAGATTATAGTTGCTTTTCAAAGGTTAGTTATCAAAGTCATCAAGAGGAGTTCTTCTTCCCTTTTGGTATTCTTCAATTACTTGAGAGTATGACATTGCTGTTCCACCGTAATATAAAATTCCACCATCTGGACCACAAAGAATTATGTATCCGTTGCGAGAACTTCCCTCTAGCATTACGTTACCGCTTTCGTCAAGGCTTGGGCAGAAACAAAAGATTTCTGTTGCCTCATCTACAAAGCCTAGTTTGTCTACGACCTCAACCGGAACTTTCACAAGGCTTGAGATAAGCGCTTTACTATCGTTTAGAGATATTGTTTTTTCCATAGTTATTCCCCTTTTCGTTTTATAATTTATTTATTCTATTCCGCAGTCTTTAGTAAAGGCTTTTAGTGTTTCCACATATCCTTTACTATCTACCATATAGCACAAACCATGTTCGCCCTCTTTGGTTATATGAAGGTGTTTTTTAGGACAGGCACAAGCCTCATAATTTTCTTTTGACATATAACATGGTACAAAGTTGTCTTCTTCGGTATGGAAAAAGGCAACGGGTATTTTACACTTTTTTATATTGTCAATAGGCCTTGCGTCATCTAAGTCAAATCTTCCAAATATCTTAGCACTAAGTTTTATAAGTGGATAAAAAATTTTTGCAGGAAGGTGAAGTTGTTTTACAACCTTTTTGATTATATCTTCAGCGGTAGTATAGCCACAATCAGCAACAACACCAACAACATTTTTTGGCAAATCTTCGCTACCTGCAGCAATCATAACAGTAGCTGCCCCCATAGAAATTCCTGTCATTAAAATTTTTACATCTTTACCAAACTTTTCTATTATAAAGTTCACCCAAGATAGACAGTCTTTGCTTTCTTTAGCTCCGAAAGTTATAACATGACCGTCGCTATATCCTGCCCCTCTATGATCTACCAAAAGAACGTTGTGCCCAAGACTGTGAGCTCTAAGTACGCCAACACTAAGGTCAGTTTCGCTATTGCCACGATATCCATGCATCATAAGTTCTATTGGAACACCTTTTTTTACCTCAAAATATCTGCCTTTTAAAATAAGACCATCAAAAGATATTATTTCTACCTTTTGACAAGGCATCGCTCTTGTCTTTTTCATAGGCTCAATTAATTGGTCTTTCATGGCAAGATAAACTTTTCCTGGAGGTAAAGAATATTCTTGCAACTTCTTTTTTGTACGGGTTCTTGAATAAAATGTCATCAAAAAACAAATAAGAAGTAACATGAAAAACAATAAAATAAGTCCGCCAATAACCCCTAAGGTTATCCAAAGTCCTAACACTTTAAACTCCTTTTAATTTTAACAGCCAAAGGTATTTTGCTTTTGGCTATTATATTTTTATTATATTATTTTTATTTTGTATGCACAAATATTTTTTATACAAAAATTGTTGCAAATACTATCAAAAATCATTTATTATAAATGTATGGCTATAGAAAAAGAAAATATTGAAGTAAATTATAAAAACAAAAAGCGTTATAAAACCGCGAAATACCCTATAAGACAACCTAAGTTTTTGACTTGGCTTATTTTGGTTTTGTCTAAGATTATGCTATCAAAAGAAGATTATAAGGTGGAAAAAATTAATATGGAAGGCCTAAAGCCACCATATATGATGCTTTCTAATCACATGCAATTTATTGACTTTGAACTAGCAGCAATCGGCACAAAACTAAACAGGGTCAATAATGTTGTATCTATAGATGGTTATTACAGAAGACCTTGGTTGCTTGAGCTTATCGGAGCGATTTGCACTAGAAAATACACTATGGATTTACACCTTATCAAGTCTATAAACAAAGTGCTAAAACGTGGAGATATACTTTCTATGTATCCAGAGGCAAGATATTCGCCTTGTGGCATACAGTCATATATTCCAGAGTCTTTAGGCAAGATAATCAAGATGAATAAAGTACCAGTAGTTGCGGTTGTTCATAGAGGAAACTACCTAAGAGCACCTTTTTGGAACTATCGCAAAAAACGTAAAGTTCCGCTAAGAACAACTATGACTCAAATACTATCTGCAGAAGATGTAAAAAACAAATCTGTAGAAGAAATAAATGAGATAGTAAAAAAATCTCTTGATTATAACGAATACAATTATCAACTAGAAAACAACATCAAAATTACAGAAGATTTTAGGGCGGAAGGATTACACAAAATATTATATCAATGTCCTCACTGTCTTGCTGAATCAAAAATGGAATCAAAGGGCACGGAAATTTTTTGCACGGAGTGTGGAAAACGTTGGATCCTAAACGAAGACGGCACACTTACTGCAAATGATGGCAAAACTGAATTTCCACATATTCCAGATTGGTTTAAATGGGAACAGGAGCAAGTAAGAAAGCAGGTACTAGATGGAACTTATCACTTTGAGGACGAGGTAGAAGTTTTCTCTATGCCAAGATGCTGGAAGTTTGAAAAACTAGGCATGGCAAAAGTTGAACACGATATTGAAAAAGGTTTCGTTTTAAAAGGTCACTATAGAGATAAAGCTTATGCTATACAAAGACTGCCTCTTGAAATGAATAGTTTACATGTGGAATATGATTATTGTTATATCAAGCCTTTTGACTGCTTTGACATTTCTACCGAAAATGATTCGTTTTACTGCTACCCAAAAAAGCAAAATGTTTTAACAAAACTTGCCTTTGCCACCGAAGAAATTTATAAACTAAAGCTAAAGCAAAGCAAAACAAAGAAGTAATATGTAAATAAAAAAGACCTCTCAAAAATGAGAGGCTTTTTTTCTATTTTGTTGTTTTTGCTTTTTCTTTTTTACAATTTGTTTCTCCTTAGCATTTTATACGATTATTTTAACAAACAAAAATCGACTTGTTAACTATTTTTTCAACAAAAAAAACTACCGAAGTAGTTTTTTTTATTGCTTTATTTCTTTAAATGTAACTGAGTATGCTATAGCAGTGGTTTCGTCTACTTTTACCTTGTCGCTTATTTCCACACCCAAGATACAGTAGATTTCGTTATCTTTTGCAAGTACTGGCAAACTATCTCTTAGTCTTGCAGGGATTTTTTTGTCTATCATATATGTACGTAGAGGTTTTGTTCCGCCGCCAAACTTTTCGAATCTATCACCTTTTTGTCTTACTCTCCAAGCTGCCCCACTTGGAATCTTTTTAGTATCCATAAGTTGAATGCCAGGTCTTAGCATAAACATCTTAGTTCTTTTTGTTTCTATTTCGTATTGACCTGCAAAATTGATTTTTCCTACCTTTATCGGGAACTCATCTGTAATAACCTTTTTTACTTTACGAGTAAGTGTTATATACTCATATTCTTTAATTGCGGTTACGTTATGTGGAAGGTCAATCTTTTTGCCATTTTCACCGTTTGCTAGTTCAATAATTAATTTGATATGCTTTCTCTCTATGTCGCTTACAACACCTAGTGAACTTAGTGCTTTGATAATCATACGGCTAGTTAAACTTTGAGAATAGATGAAGTAGTTTAGAGGTAGTCTTACTATATTATTATCTGATATGATTGCGTCAAAGTTTGCTTGTTTTGAAATAAACTCATCATCTTCTTTACATGCTTTGCCAAAGTTAACTAAGTTTTGGTCGACAGCTGGAAATTTTTTGCGAAGTAAAGGCATAATTTTGTTACGAATATAATTACGGCTAAATGTTGAATCTGCATTAGTCTCATCTTCTACATTTTCAACTCCGTTTTCGTATAGGTATTTTACAATTTCATCTTTTGAAACATTTAAGAAAGGTCTTATATATACGCCATCTCTTACTAGTTCCATTCCTGCAGCTCCAACAAGACCTGCACCTCTTAAAATGTGCAATAGTATTGTTTCGGCTTGGTCGCCCATATGGTGAGCTAAAGCTATTTTGTCAACGATGCCTTTTTTGATCAAAGCCTCAAAAACGCCATACCTTGCTTCTCTTGCTGCTTGTTCTATTCCAAGGTTTTTTTCTTTGGCAATCTTGTTTGAGTCTACTTTAAACTTGTGGCATCTAATTCTATTTTCTCTACAATAATTCATTACAAATTCGCAGTCACTATCGCCATTGGCTCTTAGGCCGTGGTCTACAGTAATTGCAACAAGGTCTATATCCAAATCTTCCTTGATACTATTTAGGTAATGAAGAAGTGCCATTGAATCTTCACCCCCAGAGACACCAACACCTATTGTTTCACCTCTGAGCATCAATTTGTTCTTTCTTATAATTTCAAAAACTTTTTCCACTTGAATCTCTCCAACTAAAATTTTCTTACAATTATAAGTATACTCTATTGAGGCTTTTTTTTCAATACCTAATATTTATTTTTTATATGTTTTTAAAAATTTTTCCAACTAGCACTGTCATGTCGTCAATGGGCACACCACCACACGATTTTTTTGCCTTATCCAATATGTTATCTGCAAGGTCCTGAGGAGACAATGTTTGGTTTTCTAAAATAAATTTTTCTAAACTTTCTCTGCCAAAACTATCTGTTATCCCGTCGCTAGTCAAAATAACCATATCGCCACAACAAAGACTGGTTTTTGTTATCTTGGGGCTTATCTCGTCTAAAACTCCCACAGGCAAAGCACCACTTTCGATAACGGTTATAGTATCGCTATGCCTTATAAAGCTATCTGTTGCACCAAGTTTAACAAAATCTACAATACTACTATTTAGGTCTATACTACAAATATCAATTGTGGAAAAGTCTTCTCCTCCAGAAAGAGATAATAATTTATTTACCGAACTTAAAATAATTTCGCTATCAAAGTCCGCCCTATAAAAATTTTCTATAAGAGAAGTTGCCTTTTCGGATATTTCTTGAGCTTTTGGCCCCGACCCCATACCATCACAAATAGCCATTAAAAATTTATTATTGCCAAACTTTAGTATGCTATAGTTGTCTCCGCAATCATTTGCATTATTTTTTGAGGCTTTTGCAACCCCAAAAACAATATCATACTTCGGGGCGCTTTGCAGACTAACAACTGCAAGTCCAGAAACTAAAGCGCTACTAGTGTCTGAAATTATAAGTTTTTGGTGACAGGCTTTTTCTATAGATGGCAAAAGTTTGTCGTTATCTAAATCTTGATTTCTTACAACAATTCCTACGCGATAATTATTTTTGTCTTTTTCATATACTGACGCTTCGCTACATACGATATCGTTATAGGTTAATTCTTCTATTATTTCCACTTCTTTTTTATTATCAAAGACTAATTTTTCACTGGCCTTTTGTGCAAGGTCATACAAAAGTTTTGATAAACCACGCAGTTGCTCCGCTATCAAAATCTTGCTGTTATCCTCAAGAGTTTGCGTTTGAGAGTTTTTCTTGAATTTGTTGATTATACCATTAACCATAGGCAACATGATATTTATTCTATTACACTTTCCTGTTAAAAAGGCTGGAAGTTCCAGGAGTGTGATTTTTCCTTTTTCAAAACCATTGTCAGCCAGTTCGCTAAGCACTTTTTTCATATCCTCTCCACATCTTCTGTGGCACTCAAAGTAGTTATCACAATCTTTGCAACAATCATTTATAAGTTCGCTTACAAACATTTCTTTGCTTTCTTGCAAAGGAAGTGCCCCTCGAACCAATTTTCTAAAACCAATATCCATATCAAAAAAGACTTCTGACAGTTCAAAAAGTTTGTGCGAAATGTCAATGTTATTTTGGTTAATGAGATTTTTATATGCCATTTTTGTAGAGGGCTTAGAAATATTCACTATTACATAATCAAACAACTTTTTTGGAAGAAGCATAAATACCGCCCCCGCCACGACAACGGCAAGAGCACTATATAAGTGATATTCTACAAAAACCTCAAAGTAAAGCCCGAAAACAACATCTACCGCAACACATGATAAGGCAGAAAAAAGCCTAACTTCGCTTTTGAAAAGTTTAATAAGAATTGCCATTACCGAAAACATAGCTATATAACTTATTCCACTACCTGCAAGTGTTGTGCCTATACCAAAGATCGTTCCTAAACATAACGCCAAACTATCTAGTTCGCAATAACAACAAATAAGCAAAAGTAAACTTCCCAAAAACCTAACAAAATCTATATACGGAATATTGACTTGATAAAGCCCACAAAAACAACCAATAATTATAATAAGCCCACAAGCTATTTCGTCAAGGTTTAGTTTGAGATACATTTTGCGTCTAAAAAAAGCAGATAAAAACACAAAACTCGCAACAAATACCCCGCAAGATAATAAACAAAAAATAAGACTACTAGGCACATTATCCCTGCCAAATACAAAAAAGACTTTTGGCAAACACCCCACCAAAAAGTAAAAACTAAATAAAGCTACAGTGGTGATTTTTAGTTTATCATTTATTATTTTTCCTATCACCATAACTGATGCAAACAGAAGCGAAGATATAGTTATCTTAAATGATAGGGTCACAAAGCCTTCTACTATAGTAAATATAATAGCAATAATCAAACTGTCTGGGCATAGAGCAATCAAACTACCCGAAAACCCTAACGAAAATATCCTAAGGCCGTTTTTTATACTCGCTATAGACAAAAGGTAAAACACAAAAGCCAATAATATATATTTTAATAAATTTTTTCCAAAACTTTTAACCATATTTTTCTCCTTGCCACATTTGGAGATATTATATCGCAAGGATAATAAAACAAAAAAAACTACAAAAAAGTAATTTTGTAGTTTTTTATCTTATTATTGATTTATTTAGATTATTTTTTGGTTTCTAGTACAGCCTTAGCTCTCCAGCCCAAAACTCCACACGCAACCATGCCGATACCAAACTGAACTAGAAAACTTGGAATAAGAAGATATGGCAAGTATAATACCGGTCTAAAGGTTAAAATGTAAAAATCTCTATTTATCATACCTCTAAATTGGTAACTATCCATATTGATTTGATTGCAGAAGGTTTTGAAAATAGGAACAAACACCAAAGGAAAGGTAATTCCCATAATACTGCTGATGATAAATAGCCCCACCGCAGATCTTATAGTCATAATAAGTATTATGCTGACAAAATATAAACCACAATAGATGAGTACAGATAGGTATGGTTTTCCTTTGCTGTAGATATACTTAGATAAAATGTTAGCAAGTATTTTTCCGACCTCTACCAAAGCCATAACTATAACAACTGAACTAAAAGATAAATTATTTATATACAAAAAAATTGGCAAGATTATATCTAGGGTTGATTGATACACCCCAAAGCAAAAATGCATAAGGTTATATTTTCTATATAACTTTTTGTCTATCTCAAATGGTTTTGCAATGATTTCACCATAGGCACTCTTTATTAGTTTATATCCAAACAAAATCGGAACGACTGCAAGACAATACATTACACTACCTGCAATAGCCAAAACAATAAGATTGTCTAGTGTATCTCCTAGCAAAAAGCCACTGATTAAAATAAAGGCAAGTTTTCCAACATTGGCTGCTATTTCAAATTTTGCAACATTGGTACTTTTGTCAGTAAAGGCAAACAAAAGGTTTACGGGTACTGAATATAAAACTTGGTTAAGTGCATTTAGCACCGCAAGTAAAACTATCACATACCATACCATTGGGCAAAAACTAAGAACAAATTGTATTGCTATAATAGGTATCATACTAAGAAAGATTGCAACGACACCATATCTTTGCAAAAACCTACGAAGTAATATATTCAAAACGCCTGACAAAAAATAGTGCAAACAACAAAACAATATAACAAAGTACATATTTTTTGATGCCCTATAAACAATAAGTGGTATAAAAACTTTTACTATACTATCGCCTATGGCTTTGAGTAATTTGTGCAGAAATAAAAAGTTTGTTCTGTCTTTAGTAACGCTTTCCATAAAAAAGTCCTTTTAGATAAAAAACTAACTTCTTTAAAAGTTAGTTTTAATTTTTATTATTAATCTTTTATTTTTCGGAAAATAAATTCTGTTATTCCAGTATCTCCATCTGGAAAACTCAACCATAATCTTCCTTCAGCCAAAACAACCTCTCCGTAAGGATTGTTTATTGAAAGCTCACCCTCATATTGTTGAAAGGTAATCATAAATTCTTTTGATGATTCAGCTGACTTTGTCCCCCATGAACCATAATATGGTGTTGTTCCATTTTCTAAATAATAAGAAAGAGAACCACTAGAACTACCTTCTACTGCAGGTTCATGAAATTCAATACGGCTGATATCAATATATCCACCCTCTTCAGTAATCTCCCATACGCCAATTAAGTTGTTTGGGTCTACATTGTATCCACCTGCACAACCTGTAAAAGCAAGTGGCGATAGTAACATACAAATTGTAAGTGCTATAGAATAAATAATCTTTTTCATAAAAACTCTCCTAAAAATATAATATAACAAAAATAAAAAAACACCAAATAAAAAACATAAACTTTCTTTGGTTGTAAAAAATAAAAGTCTTTGGTATACTACCACAAAAGGAGTTTTTATTATATGGAATTTTTTGATGATATAAGCCTAAAAGATTTTCAAGATATGCACATGCTTCTTGGCTGGAAGTATCTTGACAATGACGTTGTACAAAAATCTCTTGACAACTCAATGTTTAAAGTAACAGTAAAAGAAGATAATAAGTGTGTTGGTATTGCAAGAATAATTGGCGACAACGCAACACACGGATTGCTTTGTGATGTTATGGTTTCGCCAAAATATCAAGGCCAAGGCATTGGAACAAAAATGATAAAATACCTAAACTCAAAAGTCCAAGATTTTGTCAACGACGGCAGAGATGAGTTTTTGGTGGAACTTTTGCCAACCACTGGAAGAGAACCTTTTTATGTCAAATGTGGATACAAACACAAACCCGAAAATATGGCAGGAGTTTATAAGTGGTTTAAAAATAACAACCTATATACAGACGATAGCAAGAAGCATTTGCTTAGACTAAATGACGGGCCTTTTGCATCTATGGAGGCTGGAACAAAAACTATAGAGATGCGACTTTTGGACGAAAAAAGAAAGAGCATAAAACCTGGTGATATTATTATTTTTATCAATCGCACAAATGAAGATAAAAGACTAAAAGCAAAGGTTATCGCACTTCACCCATTTGATAGTTTTAAGAGTTTGTACAAAGCTTTTGACAAAGTAAAATTGGGCTACAAAGAAGACGAAATAGCAAAGCCAGAAGATATGGAAATGTACTACCCAAAAGAAGAGATAGAGAGCTTTGGCGTGGTTGGAATAGAGATAAAATTGATGTAAGCTTTTTGTGTGATAAAGTTTTGATTATTATACGCCGCAAAAGACGTATAAAGCCACCGCCCGAACGTTCGGTCTTATACCTATAACCCGCTAAATAAAGGCAAATTATGGCATTTTGATTTTTTAACTTTTTAAAATAAAAAATAACTGCTCAAGATTCGTTAGCAGTTATTTTTTTGTTATAAATTTTCTTTTATTTCTACTTTTCCGATCAATAGGTCGGTAAGTATAATTGACTTTTGCAAAGGTGAAGATTTTTTATTTTGTAAAGTTTATTTTGTCACACATAAACTCACACCAGTCGCCTATACTCACCCATATTTCACCATTTTCAAATTGTGAAATTTCAAAGTTTTCGGCATCTAGTTTTATATCATCTTCGTGTTCAAAGGACAAATATTTTGCATTTAAAAACTCTAGGCGAAGTTCTTTGCGAGATAGTTTGCCACCGACAATTTTTAGTTTGGCAGAGATTTCGTATCTGCCATTTTCTAACGAATAGCCTTGGTAAAAATATGTTGGAATAACTTTTAAAATCTCATTTGTTTCAAACGGAAAATCTTTAATAATCTCCTTGTAGTTGTTGTCAATTCTGCAAGGAGCGGTAGATGACTCACCAAAATAGAACTTATAAAAATCATCATCATGATCAACAGACGGACAGTTTGAAAAATCAATAAGATTTAGGTACCTACCTTCAAATGGTTTGCAAGGAATATAACACTCTTCGATATCACCATTTTTGTAATATAGATAAATAAGTTCTATGTCTCCTATATTTACATCTTGGCTGTCGCCAAAAGTTTCTGATTTTTTGCAAGGGTCTTTGGCTAGTTCTTCTTCGTTTGCTTTAATTTGTTTTACAGAGTCTTTCTTTAAAGTAAGGTGTCCGTCTTCTACAAAACAAGTGTTGTTTGGAACAAGAGCAGTAGCTGTATTATTTACTAGTTTCAATATATCTTTTTGCTCAACATCATATACTTGATATTTTTTCTCATCACCTGGCATCTGAGGTGCGTGAGCTTTGATGCTAAGCTCCTCTATTGAGTCAGCATCAAAATCATATGACCTAGAACAATAAAAACATACTTTTATTTTTTGTAAATTTTCTAAAT
>JAZUBK010000057.1:0-47263 GCA_045638465.1 Clostridia bacterium
CATCTGTATATACCACTAGAAATGTTGTTTTTGCACTATGGTATTGGTTATAAACATCGGCAGCAACTGCACCCTCAAAGCCACCTAATTCATCCCCTATTATAATGTTTGTGAATTGTTCATCTTCATCTAAACCATCAGTTTCTTCAACTATTTCTGTTCTTAATATTTGTTTATTGGCACTAAATAACCACTTGAAAAATCCCATATAATTCTCCTATGTTTTCTATAAATAGTATAACATAGTTTTTTGAAAATTGTTTGCTTTTTGCAAAAATTATTAGACAATTTATCCCCTAGATAGGTTATAAGCAAAAACTTTATTTTTGTTTTATGTTGCACTGCACGAAGTCTAATTTTCTAAAAGTAGCACAAGGAAAAGTCTATTTTGCTATTTTTGTGAAATCTAAAATCGCTAAAACCCCTTATTTTTCGGCACTTTTTGAAAGGTCTAAACATTAGACTTATGAACTTACTAGATGGCTTATTGCAGATAAGGTCAGCGTATTTAACTAAAGTAGCAGTGTACTTTGGATATCCAGCCACTTGTTTGATGATCTTTCCGTCTTCGCCCTCAAGCCAGTTCCAATCACATAGTTGGTGAAGGTTAAACTCCTCTGTATTTAGCAAATACATAGTATCGTCATCAACAAATCTGTCTGAAACGATAGGAATACCGTTGTAAGCTAGAGCTCTATAACCACCCTCAAGTTCCATTACATCAATATTTCTTCTAAAGTAAGACAAATATTGAGCAAAGGCTCTTTTTACTGTAGCAGAACAAGTAATAAAGTCTACTTTGCTACCAGTGTTTTCTTCTAGTTCGTCGATAGCTAGTTGAATCATATGCTCATTTATTTCACCTGCTTCGGTTTTGATATATGGATTCATCCATGGGTAAAGTTCTTTGTCTACGCCATAAAGAGTACCAGTTGTCTTAAAGATTGCTCCAAGACCTGTAATTTCGTTGTCTTTTGACTTTTGAACGTACAAAGTTTGTCCTGAGGTAAAAGTTCCTGCTGGAGTTGTTGTAAATTTAATAGCTTTTGCTACTCTATCTACATAAGCAACTCTAAGACCGCAAAGTGCAGCTTCGGCATTATCTCCAGTATAAGTGTCAATCACCATACCTTCTACAATATTTTTTACTGAAGAAAGTGTCAAAACACCATTTTCATAAGATACAACTTTAGCCAAAGCTCCAGTTCCATCACCATAAAGCATACGGCTTAGGTTGAATTGACTTGCTTTAACTAAGCCTTCCATTTCGTCGTTTAGAAGGTTTACAAAAGCTCCTGCGTTATTTGCAGATGCTCTAATTGCTTTATCTGAAATTTCTACTGTACCATAAAGGTTCTTTAGGCTGGTTACAAATTGAATGTATTTATTTTCGGCAGAAGTAGGAAGGCTACCATCTTCTGTACCAGCACCGATACCACCATTAATACCAAATGGTGCAAGTTTTCTAATTTCTTTACCCCATACATCTCTGCTTGTTTGTTTAATTTTTGCAAGAAGTGGGTTGCTATTTATATTTAGTTGGTCAGATACCACACCTAAATATACTGATTTTAGTGCGTCTTGTGCACTAGTTAATGTTACCATAAAGTTCTCCTTATTGTTTTTCTAGAATACTTTTGGCTATTTTTCCTGCCTCTGCAAAACTATTTGGCCTTGTATTTTTTGTTATAATTGATTTAGAACCGATTTGTTTTGCAATCATTGGCGGAACAGAACCTATATTTAGCCCCTTAAAATAGTCATCAAGTATTTTTTGTTTTATAACTTCATTGTTATAAATATACTTTGACAAAAAATCTTCATCATTTGCCAAAGATTGTTTTGAGATATAGTTGTCAATACGAAATTTATTCCAAGCCTCAAACAACGGACTATCGCTTTGTTGCAGTTGTTTATCGTCGTTTATCATGCTTTTTAAAACATCTATATACTCTTTTGCCTCGGGGTTATTTTCTAAAAATTCCAAACTACTATCTTGGGTTTTTGTTTTGAGCCTGTCCAAATCTTTTTGAGAGGCAGATAGTTGTTGGCACTTTTTTGTAAATTCTTTTTGTAAATTTTCATAGGCCTTTTCTAAACTTTCAGAATTTTTGAATTTGCCGAGTATGGAGCCAGAATCTTTTTCTCCCTCTGCCCCGTCTACATTTTCTTGCACGGCTGTGCTTTGGGCGGTGATTTTTTCTTCTGGTTGTTCCATAATATCTTGTTTTTCTTCCATAATTACTCCTTTTGTTCGTTCATCTTTTTATATGTTTTGTGCACTCTTATATGCGCAAGTAGTTTGTCTTTTAGGTTTGGAGATAATTTTTGTTTTTCTTCAAACTCATTTGATAGCATATAGGCGATATGCGTTTTGATATGATAGTCATGGTCGTCAATCTCTAAAACCTCTACCTTATTGTGATTTTTTGATAGAGAGATGTTTTCGTTTTCGGCTCTTTTTATATGTAATCTTTCGATATCAACGCCATCTTCCCATACGCCAAAACCAAGCATCTCAAGTAATTTGATTTTGTTGTAGTCAGACATTTTGCCTTCGCTATTATACAAAAGCCCCTTATCTAACATTTCAAAAATACTTGCTCGTCTTTGAGCAAGGCTTTCGCCTAGTTCGTTTTCGGTTTCAAAGACGATATCTTCTGAAGAAATATCGCTGTTGTTAAAATATATTACTTCTACTTGACCTTTGTTTGAAAGTTTCAAAAGTCGTGGAGTTGTAGCAAATTGTTTGTACAATCTAAGAATATGTTTTGCGATTTCTTTTACAGCGTACTTTATATTATCTATGGTTGGAGCAAGTCTTGATTCGGCTTGTTCAAGCAAAAGTTGTAGAGAAACACCACTAATATTTGATTTAATCTTAGAAAACTCCGCAAATATCTCACTGACACCACTTATTTCGTAAAACTCTTGCAAAAGCCTTTCTTCTTCTTTTATAAAGTCAGCTGGTACAGAGTCGCTCTTTAGAATATCCGGAGGATTAGCACCTTGCCTATAAATCAAAACTTTACCAGGCGACAATCCCTCTTCTTCTAATAGGTCAGTATCAACTGAGCCGTCTTCTACAGACAAAACACCCATTGATAATCTATTTAGATATTCGTGTTTTCGATTTTTTATAGCGTTATATGCCCTTTGAATAGGAATAATTCGCTCGATTATACTGCTCCCCCAAAAGCAACCTGGTTTGTCAATAGCTACTTGTCTTATAAATGGGAAAGTTCTTTTTTCATCGATGCCGTTTATAAATGGTAATTCTCCCATATAAAGTAATTTGTCTTGGCAAATAGTAATAAGTCTGCCATTAGGATATTTTACTGTTGGTGCTTCGTACTTTTCGATGACTACAGCGTGATTTGATTTTATAGTTGAGGTAAACTTACTAGAACTTGCAGCATATCCCATACCACCTAGTCCTTCTTTGTTTTCTAGCGAAAACACGTCTACATCTTCGGGCACAACATCTACACCCCAGATAGCCTTGATAGTGTCTACGCTATAGGCTTTGGCATGGATCAAACTTGTGCACTCTTCTAAAGAGTTATAGCAATTTGCCTCTGGGAAAATTTCGTATGGCGGGATAGCCATAATCTCCAAATCACCCTCTTTGATGCTATTGCCAAGGTTGTCTTTTGCGATTGTTTTGCCTTTTTGGTTTTTCCAGATTACTTTGTAAAAGGAAGTTCCACATATTTCACTCCATTTAGTTGCCTCGGCAATAACTTTACTTAGGTTAAATTTTTGGTATGTAGATTCTAAAATATCCTTTGATAACTTTGCAACTTTGATATCTGCCTCTTCGCTACTTGCAGGAATTACAGACATTTTTGGTCTTATAGAAACAAGTTTTGAAAGTCTAACATCTACAATAGGAGCTATATGGTTAAAAACTTCTCGCTCTTGCCAAAAATATTTTTTGTCGTATTCTTCTACATTATTTAGCATAGAAACAAAACAATATTGGTTGCCAAGCAAAAAATTATTGTTTAGTTGCCAAGTGGCCTCATAAATTTTTCTCTCTTCTCGCCTTTGGGCAAAGTCTTTTGTGATCTCTTCTATAAGCAGTTGTGTTGCTCTGTCTTTATTTTTCATAAATTCTCCTTTTTGTCTAAAAGTTTGATTAATCTTTCTTTTTCGGCGATAAGCTCTTGATCTGTCATATCGTCAAACTCACCCTTTTCTTTTTCGCCGTCAAGCAGTAGCTTGAACGTAGATAAATCAGGCGGGATATCTTTTGAGGTTACTTTCTTTTTTTGAAGTATCATACCCTCATCGGTATTTGTGTATTCCTCAACAATTTCGGTGGCAGTATATCCCATAGCCTTTTTTAAAAGGGCTTTTTTTATATCTTTGTCTATTGATTTCATTATTTCTCCTATAAACTTACTTTGTCGTGTTTTATCCTCCTAATCAGCCTATCTTTATCTTTTGTTATTTGGCTTTTTTGTGTTGTAGGCTTTGCATTTTCGGGGCGGGACATTATGTAATATCTAAGTTCGTCTAGGCAGTGGTCGTCTTTTTTGATGGGCACATCATTATTTCCCCAAAAATAACTTTTTATCTCTCGTATAAGGTTAGTACAATTTTTGAATATAAAAAGTTTGCTTTCGCCTTGGGCGTTTTTTAGATAACTTTTTACCTTAGATATACCCGAAAACAAATCTTTGTTTACTTTTGGGTTTACTAAAATGCCATTATCGTAGAAAAGTTCGCTTACAGACTTGTTAGAGGCTAGTGTTTTTTGGTTGGCAGCACTATCGATAAGAGCGCTGAGCCTACCACTACTATCAAAGTGCCAATTAAGTTTCTTTGCTAGTTCAATAATTTTTTGGGCGTGATACTCTACTGTTTTGCCCTGCATAAAATGTTCGCCTACTACATATATATTTCCATCATAATCTACCGCATAAAAGTGACAAGCCAAGGGGTTGTTAAGTCCTGGGTCTATAGATATATTGTCTTGCCAGTCTTGAGGGATAGTAAATGGTTCTATTACATTAATAGACTCATCAAACTCTGTATAAACAAGACCTGAACTTGAGGTAAACTTGCCGTACTTTCTACTCTCTAGTTCGCCACTAGACAAAGTTTGCTCAAGCTTTTTTATTTCATCATTATCAAGATAGGGGTTGTCCTCCCACTGCATAAACTCACACCAGATATCTGGGCTATTTGTCGGATTTAGATATATTTGGGTGTAAACCCACGTAAGACCTTTTAGCGGGGTCATTGTGCCAAAGATATCGCCTCTTTTGTCCAGCACCCTCATCAAACACTCGTTGTAGATATCAAAAGGTGGCTCTTCGTCAAACCACACATAATCAAGTGATGTGCCCTGGAACTTTTCTCTGCCTTGGTCACAACTTTTGAAACCAATTCTTGAGATACCACCAAAAATGTTCTTGATAGTAATAAAGTCAATTACTCCATTTTGTGGGTTGTCTTTTTTGCCAGATAGCATAGATATATCTACTATCCAATCGGGATTGAGATAGTGCAAGATTTTACTTTGGGCAACATCTCTTTGCACTTGTTGAGATAGAGAAACAACCCAACCCGTAGTTGATTGTTTGTTTTTTCGGTAAGGGTGTATACCCCTTGCCATATACACGACCTCTACTGCCCCACACTCAGTTTTGCCACTTCGGTTACCACCAAATACCCAACGATTCTTTTGAGGAGCTTTGTGAAAGGCAATTTGTTTGAAGTGGTATGGCGCAGAAGTGTTATAATACAAAACTTTATTTTTTGCCTTTCTTGAGGCTAGTTCTTTTTCTATTTTTTTAATTTTTAGCAAAATTTTTTTATCTAGCATAAAACTCCTCTTTTTTGACAATAAAATATAAATTAGGAAGTGAAAAATGTTGTACATTAACTATAAGGAGATTTTTTTATGAAATGTCTTTTTTTGTTTTTGTTTATAGCTTTGTTTTGTCCGCAAACAAAATCTTATGCTGACAATATCTACTTTGCACAAATAATAAATCCCGACACATACTTGTATCGAGATCTAAATAAAAATATAATTTGCAGTTTGCCCGAAACTTATTTTGTAAAAATAAGCGGATACTCAAACGGCTTTTATACTGCAAGTTATAATGGAATAAATGGTTATATAAAATCAAATGAGGTAAAAGTGATAAGTGGCACTCCAAAAAAGCCCTTTTTAACCGATGCCACATTTAGGATCTTTGCTAGTGATTATGCAACTCTAAAGTCCGCCCCTAGTATGCTATCGCATGATATCACCTCTCTTCCGATAAATGAGCCTTTGGCTTATATCGGCAAAACATACGGAAGTGAACTTATATCAGGCAGAGGCAATGTTTGGTATTATTGCTCATATAAACAAAATAACCAAAATGTTAATGGCTATGTTTATGCTGGGCTTTGCGACAATCTTGATATAAACTATAATACAGAAGTTGTTGACTTTATCCCAAACCCCTTTACTTCTATAAGCACCGAATATATAGAATATCTCAATAGCAAAAGCGGAAAGCAAACAGTAATCTTGAGTGTAATGTTTATTGCTGGTGTTTTTACATTTCTCTTGTTTTTACCAGTGATTGTAAAAAATCACAAAATAAAACCACCCTCTATATACAATATAGAAGATGGCAAAATATAAGCTTATAAACCTACTATTTATGGTAGGTTTTTTTACGATACTTGTTTTACTTTTCGCATCAGATAATCACATATTAATAATTGATTGTTGTTTTGGTCATTTGCCTTTTCGTCAAAAAAACCAATAAAGTTTGAAAACCACTTTTCTTTGATAACCTTAGATAAAAAGTTATTGCACAAAATATTTTCTATCTCAAGCATACGACAAAAGGCTTCAAAGGCACTATTTGCCCTTCTAAAAAAAGTACGCATACATATACCCAAAAGTTCAGATATTTCTGCTGGAGATACATTATCTATATATCTTAGCAAGATAAGTTTTTTATTCTTTTCGTTTAACTTTGCGATACTTTTATCAATCAAAACTTTTATGTTTATAAGATGTATTTTTCTTTCGGTCAGAGAAATAATCTCCCCCGCAAAACTATCCATACTACACCCAAAAGACACTTCAGGTTCGTAGGTTTTTGTTTTTATTTGTCTATCAATTGCATCTGCCATAGGCTCTAAATACCTATATATATTAAGCAGTGCCTTACCCAAAATACTTATTTTCATAATACCTCCCCGCTGTCTGAAGATAAATAACTTTTTCTTTGCTTCCTGCAATCAGTATATTCGCCAGTATTTACTTATTCAAACTTTTGTGACATATTTTTGAATATTTTTGTAAAATATTATCACTCAAATGTTTAGAAAATCAAAGAAAAATGTGAAAGGGTGTTTTCTTCAAACATATGTTCTATAATAACACCCTATATATGACAGGTGCTGTCAAGATTGGTATTTTTGTGAAAATTTTTTTAAGATTTTTTTGTAAAAAAATGTTGTTTTTTGTTGGACTTTATCTTTCAAAAGTGATATCCTTATAGTCTGCCGTCTGAAAAAAGCGGCAAAATTTTTTGTCAAAGTAGTCTGTTTTTATAGATTATTTTGAACATATTATATATAATAAATATTAGGAGATTTACTTATGAAAAAGAAACTATTTATAATGATAATGCCTATTTTTATATTAGTTCTATTTTTAGTGCCACATCTTCAAGTTTATTCTTACGCAGAGAGCAATTTACAATTTTTAGAAGATAACGGAGGTTTTGCCTCACCTTCTGATATGATTGCTTATGACAACTATTTATTCGTATGCGACACAAACAACAACAGGGTTCAAGTAATTGACCAAAACACACTAAAAGCTTATAACTTTGGGCAAGGCGGGTATGTAAACGAAAGCACATCTACCCCATCACTTATAGCTTGTGACAACAACTATATTTATCTTTGTATAGGTTCTTCAAACTTTATCAAAAAGTTTGACTATCAAGGCAACTATCAAAATGCCTACATAAATACATACACTATCGGCAGTAGCAGTTATGAATTTAACAAAATAACATCACTATCTATGGATACATATGGCAACCTATATGCATTGCATCTAGCAGCAAATATTTCTGATAGCCGTATTATCAAAAACTCTGGAGAAGGTTTTGTAGCAATCTCTATAGATAGTCTTGATGTGCAAGAAGATTCTAGACTATTAATGTCAGCTAGTAGCGACTATATCATAGTTGTATCTGGCACAAAAATCACACTTATTGACTCTAGAAACTACACTATTACAAAAACATACGTCGTTAACCAAACATACACCGACGTAAAAATTGACCACCTAGACAACCTATATTTTCTAAATGGAAATACTATAACAAAGTGTCTTGCTGGTAATTATACCGCAAATGAAACTATCACTCTAACTGGAGTTACAAACCCAAAACTATTTGCTTTTAACCAAGTAAATGGCGAGTGTTTCTTTATAGACGAAACAACAAACACAGTTGTAAATATTGATGTTGATAATATTGACCATTTGTCAACTTTTACAAAACCAACATCTCACCTAGACACATCTATACTAAATACTGAAAAAGTAAAAATCGCAACATTGACTTCTGGAACTATAGCGTATAACTATCCTTATACTCTATCATCAAACATATCTCTTGATGAGGGAGATTTTGTTATAGTACTAGACCAATCAATAAGCGAAAACTCAAACTTTTATTACTGCATGATCACATGCAAAAAAGATTACAACCTATCAGTTTATATCCACAAAAATCACTTAGAGCTTATAGACGATAGCATAACAAATATTGATAATAAGAACTTATTGTTTACTCAAACAATATCTGCACCTACTGCAAATATATATAAGTTCCCTACTTCTTTGAAAGCAGATGAAAACAAAGACAATGCTATTGTATATTCATTGGGTAATCTAGATGCAGGTGACAAAATCACAGCCGTTAGATACTTAAAAGACTATAGAGACTACAAAGGTTATAGTTTCTACGAAATTCGTTTTGAAAACGGAACTTACGGCTATATCAACGCCAACGCTATAGTAAACTACAATGCAGAAAAAGAGCCAACAAAAATCAAAGCTAACGCTACAATTTTGACTAGCGACGAAAGAGAATTTGTTAACCTTTATGTAAAATCTGGTGACAATTATGTACTAGTTACTGACTTTGTACTTCTTGATGGCACAAGAGTTAGACTTACTAAAAACTTTGACAAATCTGCAGAATACACCGAAGTAAAATATGTAGATAATGGCCAAGTAAAAACAGCATATGTAAAAACAAAATTTATTCAAGTAGACGGAATAAGTTTTGAAATAATTATTGCAATACTACTTGCAGTGCTTTGCGTATTGTTTAGTTTGATTTTAATAGTTGTTATAAAAAAGAATAAAAAAGCAATGAGATAATAAAAAACTGCCAATTAATATGGCAGTTTTTTTAGCTTATACTGTCTGCAATGTCAAATTCGATATTTGGCTCATCTTTTGTGATTTTGCTTACAGAAATTTCGTATGCAACTCTTGTTTCTGTGCTATCGTCCGAAAGTTTCTTTTGATAATCTCTACTTTGGATACGCCCTGTGATATATACCTTTTGGCCAATCTCTGCGTTTTGAACGAATCTTGCATTTCTTCCCCAAGCAATACATGGCAAATAGTCTGACTTGTTATAAGCCCTATTTACCGCAATTAAAAGGTCGCATATTTCTCTTTTAAAGGGTGTCATACGATAAATTGGTGGTTTACATATATAACCTGTTATTTCTATAACATTAGGGTTATAACTGTCGTCCCATGCTCCAACCTCTCTTACAAAGACAGTAAGCATAAGTTTGCTTTTGCCGTCGATAAGTTTGTTATAACTACGAAATTGGCCTTTGACAAACACCTTACTACCCACCGAAAAATTATCTGTTGTAAGCAATTTTTCAGATACTGTTATAGGTATAATATCGCTATGCTCTGACAATCTCTTTACGGATAAGTTAAGCTCATAAAAACCTTCGCCAAAAACTTCATGGCTAAAAATTGGTTTTGAAACAACCTCTCCCATCAAATATGCTTTGTTATTTTCCATTAGTTCATAATTCATTTTTCAATCTCCATTTTTAATTTGTATTCCTTGAGAATTGATGCTAAAGTTGTCATGATAAATAAGATCTGATACAGACACCACACTATAACCTCTATTTTGCAATGTTTGAAGAATTGTGGGCAGTGCCTCTACTATATGGTCAGAATTATTGTGGCATAATATGATAGAACCATTTTTTACCTTAGTCAAAATATTCTTACAAATCTCACTTGCAGATATTCCTTTCCAGTCTAAACTATCAACGTTCCATTGTATAGTTTTAAGTCCAATACTTTCGGCCACCTCTATACTCGTATTGTTATAAGCGCCAAAAGGAGACCTAAAAACCCTTATTTTTTGACCAATAAGATTATTTAACTTTTTATTCATTGTTGTAAGTTCCAACTCCATTTGGTTTTTTGAGAGTTTGGTAAAGTCAGGGTGAGTATTTGAGTGAGAACCAATCTCAAAACCTTCTTTTTCTATTTCTTTCACAAGGTCTGGGTATTTGTCTATCCAAAACCCAACTAAGAAAAAGGTAGCCCCTGCGTTGTACTTTTTTAGGGTGGATATAATATCTTGCGTTTTATCCCCACCCCACGCCGCATCAAAACTTATTGCCACTTTTTTCTCATCTGTATCTACTGCATATATAGGTACTTTTCTGAAACTTTTACCAAAGAAAACTTGCGCCATAGCTTGATTGGTGTTTGTAACATTAAATAACAACATCAACGCAAGTAGGCCTATACACAAAAAAACTTTTAGGGTCTTTTGCCGAACAACTAAAAATCGCATCTTGTCCTCGCTATTTATTATAAATTTTTTGCATAAAAATAATTTAGAACTTTTTGTCAAATAAAATCAATTTTTGTGTTAAACAAAAAATCTTTTAATTAATCTTATGCCGCATTTTTATTCAATATGCACAATGAGAAATAAAAAAAGAACCAAATTAATTGGTTCTTTTTTTGTTATAAACATTAGTTTATTCTATACTTATATCCCGCAATAAATTTTGGCGGGTTTTTCATTTTTTCTATAAGTTTACCTTTTCCTGTACGGGCTTCTATTGGGCATACATCACTATCTCTGCCGTATAGTTGCTTGTTTTCATCTAGACCTACTACAGTAAAGTTTGTTGTAACATAATCTGCATAAACAAGAGCTGTTCCGTTGTCTTTTTCGGCAAGAGAAATAATCTTAACACCTTTTCTATATCTTGCCATAACGTCAATTTGAGAGACGATAACACGCTTTGTATAACCCCTATTTGTCAGCATAACTATTTCACCGTCTTCGGTGATTTGACCGCCGTAGACCACAATATCGCCGTCAGAAAGGTTAATACCTTTTACACCGCCAGAAATTCTGCCTTGCAATGGCACATCTGTCTTATCTGCATTTAGCACCATACCATTTTTTGTAACGAAGATTAAAGTTGTGTTTTTCTCTTCTACAAAGATATTTATTACTTCGTCATCGTCTTTTAGTTTCATTGCTTGGAATACAGATTTTGAAACGCCATATTCTTTGAAAGCGGTTTTCTTAACGATACCTTGTTTTGTCATAAAGATAAGTGAACCTTTTGGCATATCTTCATCTATTGAGAATATAGCAACTGGAGTTTCACCTTTTTCACATTTGATAATACTTGCAAATGGAGTGCCCTTGTCTTTGAATCTTCCTTCTGGAATATTCTTTGCAGGGAACTTATAGCAGTTACCTTTGTTTGTAAAGATAAAGGCTGTCTTTTCGGTGTCTGTTTTTGTAACAATAGTATGAATCTCATGTAGTGTAGAATTTTCTTTAAATTCTTTTGCTGCAGATGAGAAAGTCTTTTTGTTCATAAACTTGATGTTTCCACTAGCGTTAACACCAATAAATCCTTCGATTACTTGTTCTTTGTCACTATCTGATGGCAAATCTAAAGCATCTGTCTTTAGAATAATAGATTTTCTATCTTGTTTATATTGTTTCTTTATAGCCAAAATTTCAGTTTTTACAACCTCAAATTGCAACTTTTTAGAGTTAACAATTTTTGTTAGTTGTTCAACCAAAGCTCTATTTTTCTTGATTTCTTCTTGCAAATTATTTACTTCAAGGTTTGTTAGACGAGCAAGTTTCATATCTAGTATTGCTTGTGCTTGTCTTTCGCTCAAAGCAAATCTATCTCTCAATCTTTGTCTTGCTGTTGTTACGTTTGGAGAGGTTTTGATTATTTTGATTACTTCATCAATATTTTTAATAGCAATCAAAAGACCTTCTAAGATGTGCAATCTTTCTTTTGTTCTCTCAAGGTCATATTTTGTTCTTCTCAAAACAACTTCTCTTTGATACTCTACATAGTAGCTTATAATATCAATAAGGCCCATAAGTTTTGGCTTACCATTGGCTATAGCTACCATATTTACACCAAACGAACATTGAAGATCTGTGTATTTTAATAGTGCTTCTACGATATTTTTTAGGTTCGCATCTTTTTTAATTTTGATAACGGCTCTTAGACCATTTCTATCTGATTCGTCCCTTATATCTGCAATACCATTTAAAACTGGGTGTTTGCCCTCTTCTCTTAGGGCGTTAATCTTTTGCAAAACTGTTGATTTGTTTACTTGATAAGGAAGTTCTGTAATTACTACACTTCTTTTATCTGTTTCGCCACCCTCTATATGCATCTTTGCACGCATCAAAATCTTACCACGACCTGTTGTAAAGGCTTGTTCGATTTCTGAAGAAGGAAGTATATATCCACCTGTTGGGAAATCTGGAGCTTTAACGTACTTCATCATTTCCTTTAGGGTGATAGTTGGTTTGTCAATATAGGCTACTACACCATCAATTACTTCGCCAAGGTTGTGTGGTGGAATATTGGTTGCAAGACCAACCGCAATACCCATCGCGCCATTTACAAGAAGGTTTGGGAATCTTCCTGGCAAGGTGTCTGGTTCTTTGATAGTGTCGTCAAAGTTCAAAGACCATTTTACAGTGTCTTTTTCTATATCTTTTAGAAGTTCCATAGCAAGAGGTGCAAGTCTTGCTTCGGTGTATCTCATAGCAGCTGCTTTGTCACCGTCAATACTACCAAAGTTACCATGACCATTTACTAATAGTTCGTTCATATTAAATGGTTGCGCCATACGAACCATGGCATCATATACAGAAGAATCGCCGTGTGGGTGATATTTACCTAAGCAATCGCCGACAATACGTGCAGATTTTCTGTAAGGTTTGTCTGGGGTGATACCAAGATCTAGCATAGAATAAAGTATTCTTCTTTGAACAGGTTTTAGTCCGTCTTCTACTCTTGGCAAGGCCCTATCCATAATAACGTGTTCTGAATACGGAATCATTGATTCGTGCAAAACTTCGTCTAAGTTTTTATAGAATAGACCTTTTATTCCGTCGCCATTATTTCCGCCGACACTTGTTGATTGGCCATCATCTACTGGCTCTATCTTGTCATCAAAGAAATTTGTTTCCACGACTTTTTCTCCTTTTTCTTTCTTTTCGGTTTTTAGCTTTTGAATAGCAATCTCTTGCTGTTTTTGCTCTTCTTCATCTAAGATTTCTTCTATCTTTTCTTTATAATCACACTCTGGCTTTGCTTTTAAAAATTCATTTTTAAAGTTTGGCTTTTTAGGTGCTTTTGGTTTTTCTATAATTATGTTTTCTTTGAAGATATTTCCTAGAGATGATAACTCAACATCTCCAACCATCTCTTCTTTGATGGTTTCAAACTCTTGCTCTACTTCATCTTGAGACTGTGTTTTTTCAAGTTGCTCATCATTGTAAATTTCTTCAGTTTCTTGATTTTCACTTTCAGATAGCGTGTCATCTTGTTGCATATCATCGTTAGGCTCGACGATTATATCTTGCATGATATTTTCTTCACCAAAATCATTTGTTTCTTCAAATTTATCAATTTCAATTTGTTTATTATCTTCCATACTATTTGGTTTTTCATCAGCAGAAGAAATGTTTTGCAAATCTTCTAGTGATATTTGACCATCTAGTGGCTTTAAGACAATTTCTGGTGATTTGTCTTCTTTTTGCGACATCTCATAATAAAGATCTTCTAAGCCTATTTGACCATCTATCGGGTTATTAGACTCAACAGAATCTTTTTCTTGCTCGTCCATTTCTTCTCCTTTTTTTTATACTAACCATTTAGTTTTTCAAAGTTGCTTTCTTCTTTGTTAAAGTTTACATACTCATTTAGGTATTCTTTACGGGCATCAATATTGTCACCCATCAAAGTAGTTATCATTCTCTCTGCGTTAGCAGCATCTTCTACACCTACTTGAAGCAAAGATCTTTTTGCTGGGTCCATAGTTGTTTCCCATAGTTGGTCTGGGTTCATCTCGCCAAGACCTTTGTATCTTTGGATGCTATAGCCCTTGCCAAATCTCTTGATTGCATCAGGAAGTTCTTTATCAGAATATACATATTCTACAACATCTTTTTTGCTGATCTTATACAGTGGTGGAAGACCAATATATACATTGCCATTATAAAGCAATTCTTTCATATATCTAAAGAAGAATGTTAAAAGTATTGCTCTAATATGCGCACCGTCTTGGTCAGCATCGGATAGAATAATAACTTTATGATATTTTAGGTTGTCAAGGTCAAAATCTTCACCAATACTAGTGCCAAGAGCACCAATTATAAGTTTGATTTCTTCGTTTGCTAGTACTTGGTCTAAACGTTTTTTCTCGGCATTAAGCGGTTTTCCACGAAGTGACAATATGGCTTGGAAACTTCTGTCTCTTGCTTGTTTTGCACTACCACCCGCAGAGTCACCCTCTACGATAAAGATTTCGTTATTTTCAGCCTTTCTACCCGAACATACCGCAAGTTTACCAATCAAGCTTGAGTTTTCTATACTATTTTTTTGTCTAGAAATTTCTTTTGCTTTTTTTGCTGCAAGTCTAGTACGCGCAGCAGATTTTGCTTTGTTTATGATAAGCTCCAAAACTTTTACATGTTCTTTTTTCTCAAAGTATTTGTAAAGCTCAGCAGCTACGATATTTTCAACCAAAGTTTTTGCTTCTGGGTTGCCTAGTTTTGTTTTTGTTTGGCCCTCAAACTGAGTATTTCTCATTTTGATAGCAAGAAGGCAGGTTATACCCTCTCTAAAGTCTTCACCCATAAGGTGTGGTTCTTTATCTTTGATATAGCCATGTTTTTTCGCTATATCGTTTAGTACTCTAGTCAAAGCTGACTTCAAACCTATTTCGTGAGTACCACCCTCAGTTGTTGAAATGTTATTTACAAACGAAAACATACTTTCGATATATCCGTCTGTATATTGAATAGCAAGAGCAAGTCTCAAACAATCATCACTTTCGGTATTTTCGCCCTCAATATAGATAGGCTCATCATGAATAACAGTCTTGGTTTCATTTAGATAACCGATAAAGTCTTTCAAACCGCCATCGTATTTATAAGAAATGTTTGTTTTTTCTTGTTCGTCAATAAAATCAATTTGGATACCCTTATTCAAAAAGGCAAGTTCTCTAAGACGCTTTTTGATAATATCGCTTGAAAAAGTATGTGCTTGGAAAATCTCTGTATCAGGCAAGAATCTAATAAAAGTACCTGATTTATCTTTACCACAAGTTCCTACTTGGGTAAGCGGTTTTTGAGTTACACCACCTTTGATATTACCATTTTTGTCAGGAACAGAAGCAAATTCAATTTCGTATACTTTTCCCTGTCTGCAAATTCTAGCTTTAAGCCATTTACTCAAAGCATTGGTAACAGATGCACCTACTCCGTGCAAACCACCTGAATAACTATAGTTTGAGTTGTTAAACTTGCCACCAGCATGTAGTTGAGTAAAGATAACCTCTGCACCAGATTTTTTCAAGGTTGGGTGCATATCTACAGGAATACCACGGCCATTATCTTCTACACTGACACTGCCATCAGAGTACAAAGTAACAATAATCTTATTACCATGACCATTGGCAACTTCGTCCATACTGTTATCGACAATTTCCCACAAAATATGATGCACACCACGGCTACCAGTACTACCAATATACATACCTGGTCTTAGTCTTACTGCATCTAATCCTTCTAATACTACTATATCCTTTGAGCCATAAGATTCCATTACACGCCCCCTAAAAATTATATCAATTTGGTTTTGAATAAAAATGCAACAATTTAGTCCAAAATCAGACAAAAAAAATCCATCTACAACACCAAATTTACCTATTATTTACATTTTGTATTATATCATATAACTCTTTATTTTCCTAACAATTTTTGTATAAAAATTAATTTTTTTATATACCTAACACTCTCTAACAAAATTTGTTGCATATTTATTCAATATTATGTATATTTATTTGCAAAACCGCATAATTATAAGCCAAGCAAAACCCCAAAAACGCAAGTTTTGTGAGTATATTTTTTTTGCCGAAAGCATATAAATAAACTATGAAAAAAATTATCGTTTTAACAGGTGGCGGTACCGGTGGACATGTAGTTCCACACCTCAGTATTTTACCTAGCTTAACCAAAGATTTTGACGTTCATTATATCGGAACAAACGGTATAGAAAAAGAAATAATGAAAGACAAGCCCGTCAAATATCATACTATTTCGGCAAGTAAACTTGACCGCAGCAAAAAACTTTCTAACCTGCTTCTGCCATTCAAACTTATTTCATCTATAAGACAATGCAAAAAACTACTAAAAGATATTAAACCAAACATTGTTTTTTCAAAAGGCGGGTTTGTTTCTCTACCCGTTGTAATCGCCGCCAAAAGTTGTAAGATAAAAGTTATCAGCCACGAATCAGACTTTAGTATGGGCCTTGCAAACAAAATAATATATAGGTTTTGCGATGTTTTTTGCACGAGCTTTGAGCAAACCGCAACAAAACTTAAAAAAGCAGTCCCTACGGGCAGCCCAATAAGAGAAAGCCTTAAATTTGGAAACAAAGAAAAAGGTTACCTTATGACCAATGTGGATAGAAACAAACCTACTATTCTTTTTATGGGAGGGTCTACAGGAGCCAAAGCGATAAACGATTGCGTAATATCTTCTCTCGACCTTCTATTGCCAGAGTACAACATTATCCATATTGTTGGCAAAGGAAAAACAAATAAGATCAAAGCAAAAAATTATTGCCAACTTGAATTTGTAGACAATATAGAAGATATCTTTGCCATCTCTGACTATATCGTATCTAGGGCTGGATCAAACGCAATATTTGAATTTTTATATCTAAAAAAACCTACTCTATTAATACCACTGCCAAAAGGCGTTTCTCGTGGCGACCAGATAGACAACGCAAACGACCTTTTGAAAAGAGAGCTTGTACACGTACTAAACCAAGAAAATCTTACACCAAGAGTACTTGTAGCAGAAATTCGAAGGCTTAAAGAAGATTCTAAAACCTTAATCAGTAATATGGAAAATTGCCCAAATATTAACGGAACTGAAAACTTACTTAGCCAAATATACAAACTTGTAAATAAAAGATAAAATATGTAAAATAGCCACAAAAATTGCTTTCGACAAATTATTTACTATCATTATGCTATCCTATCAAAAAAAAAGGAGACCATTATGAAAATAAATAAGTTGAAGGCTTTTTTTATTATTGTATTTATTACAATACTTATTCCACTCTCTGCAATCAACCAGCCAATAATCAATTCAAGCGCACTTATCCCACCAATAGAGATATACCCACCAAAAAAATCACCAGAAAATTTTGGCTTTGACTATCATAACACTTGCGGCGAAGGAAAAAACACACTTTTATTTGCAACTAAAGAAAGTAGTTACTCAGTTATATTTTCAAATGAAACATCAACTACTCTTGCAATCTTCGATCAAGACCTTTACAAAACAAGTGAAGTAACATTGATAGAAACACCATGCCAAGACGCATATATTATAAAAAACAACATATACCTTTTAGACAATCAAAACTTATATATAATCGATGAAAACCAAACCCACACAGAAACCATACCCATACAAAACGCATACAAGATAGAATATATAAACGATGAGTTGACTGTTTTTTGCAAAGGCGAATTTTTTATAACGACTTTTGATTATGGCAAAATAATTAGTTGCGAATATACCTTTTTAAATAATTTTGGTACCTATTATATTTTTGAAAACGACAATGAAATATTAATAACCGACCTTACAAGAAAATTATATTTTGAAACAACAAACTTTCTTAATGCAAAACTTATAAACTCAAGCTTATACTTTGCAATAAAAAACAAAACAGAAGTTGTTGTCACAAAGCTAGAAAACTTTGAGATATTACACACAACAACCATTTCGACAGAGGCTGAGTTTATAGACTTTGTCCCACAAAATACAGGAATTGATATATTTATCACAACAGACAAAACTTATAAATACTTTATTTGCAACCATGGAGATATAATATCCAGCAACTTATATTCTGACAAAAAGTATATCTCCGTGGAAAATAACATATACACAGACAATAGTTATGTTTATATAACAAATAATGAGCAAAAATATGCCATACTTAGTGATTTTTATGAGCACAAACACTATATTTTAGATGGTATAATTTTTTTTGAGTTTCCAGAAAAACTAGTAAATTGTGAAAAAAGCAATATTTATATTGCCAAGCTAAAAAGTTTGTAGCAACAAAAAAACACTGATATAATCAGTGTTTTTTATTAACTAAATTTTATTTGCCCATCTAATAACTAATTGTTGAGTTTTGCCACCTTGAGTGTTTAGAGTAAAGCAAAGGTTTTCTGCGTCGACATTTTCCGCAGGAACACCTTTTACTCTACTAAAGCCTTCTGGAAGTTCTACTTTTAGAGATTGAGCTTTTTGAGTTTTAATCTTAAATTTTAACAAGCCTTTTGCTCTATTAAATTCAAGGTCTAGTTTTATACCATTTGGAAGTGTAAGGCCTGTGATAGAACCTTTTGTAAATGAAGCTGGAAGATTTTTAAATAAAATAATTCTTCCTCTTTCATAGTTTACAAACATATTTTGAATAACGTGTACAAGACCAGTGTTTTTATCAATAGAATAAGTTGGCCACTTGTCTACGCTACCTACACCCATACCTCTATAGTCTGAGTTTGTAAATACTAGGTTGTTAGTCAAGAAGTTTTGAGTCAAAATCTCAAGAACTTCATAGGCACTATTGCTATCACCAGCGGTTGCTAGAGCTGCAGCAATATTGATAAGATTTCCAGAAGTGAATAAATCTCTTGATCTTGAGAATCTTGCTTTTGCAGTGTTTGCAACTAGTTTAGAGAAATCCCTTGCTGCCCCAGCAGAGGTAAAGCCTATGCTATATGGGAACAAATGAGGAATATATGGTGTTTTATTATTTGTAATAAATACAGAAGATAGGTATTCTTTTATCAAACCTTCATCATCAACAGTTATATCAGGAAGTTTTGAAACAAGATCTTGCCATCTTTCTATTTCGCTATCGTCAAGGCCAAAGGTCTTGCCTATTTCAATAATAATATTAAACACTTCTTTTGCACAAACAAAATCAACTGTGCAGTTTGATGCAATACATAGAGGCTCTTTGCTCTTGTTTGCATAGTTTTGTGGAGTGTTGTATGGAGAATAACCTATTGGAGATTCCAAAATTTTTGTTGTTTTGTTTACCTTTAACAAATCTTCATAGAATTCTGCAGTTTCGATGATAAATTCTAATCCATAGTCTTTCATAAATTTTGCATCATCAGTATGGATATAGTATTGATAGAACATCTCACTAGCAAATGCAGCAACGTTAAAGTTCAAAATAACGCCTGGCTCTACTGAACCCAAAAGACCAGAACCTGGAGATTCTAGGGCTGGAACATAGATACCTTTGCAGTTATATAGACGTGTTGCGTTCTTTTTGTAGTCGTCCATATTTTGATAGTATCTTTGAAGAAGTGGTAACACAAGATTTGACATACCACCATTAAAAGCGAAGTTGTATAGTCTTTGAGTTTGGAAGAAGTTGTTACGTGTGCTATCACATGCTTTGTAATCGCCATTGAAAATACCATATGGATTACATGGTTGGCCATTTTCTTTGCATGAGCAAACAAACAAATATTTACCATAAGCATACAATCTTTCAAGAAGTGCGATTGGAAGTTCGCCATTTACAGTCTTATCTATTAATTCGTCGATATAAACTTCTTGCTTTGCGTTTAGATTCAAGCTACCGATATTCATAAGTTTGTTATGAATAGCAGCGTGTTCTTTTAACAATTTTTCATATGTAAGTTTAATCATAGAAAGTTCTTTTTTGATACTTTCTTCTTCTCTATCTTTTTGAGCGTCGATGTATACCTTTGCAAAAAGTGTAACTTTGTCAGCACCTTTTACCTCTATACCATCTTCGGTACAAGTAACACTACCGCCAACATTTATAACTCTTGCCACAACGCCGTAGTCTGTACCATTGTCACTACGAGCAGAATATGTCATATAACCTTTTGACGCAGCAAACTCAAAATCATCATTTACTTGAGTAATTCCGCCAGGACCACGGTTGTTAAATTTATCGTGCAAGTCAAATCTCAAAGTACAATCAATAGTCTTTTGACCACTTTTTGATATTTGATAACAAATAAGGTCATTAACACGAGAAACAAATAAGTTTCTTTCAAATCTAGTATTTTTGTCTTTGAAAGATACTGTTACTTCACCATTGTCTAGGTTTACCGCACGGTAATATTCTTTTACCATTTTTTCTATAGGCATAGTTACTTTCAAATCACACAAAGGTAGTGGATATGATAGTTGTGGTCTATAAGATTTTACCATAAGTGCCTTTGGCAATACTTTTTCGGCCTCAGCATAGTTACCATTATTGATGTTGGTTTTTACAGTTTTTATCTTATCAGAAATATCAGGCAAAACACCTGTATGACCTTGCCACCATAGATCATTATGGTTAATAAGTATGCTTTCAAAACCAGCGCCACCAAGGACACTAGCACCAATAATTCCGTTGCCTGTAGGTAGACCTTCTCTCCACATAGCGCCCCATAAACTTGCTGGTTTTTTGAATTTTAATGTATTATTTTTCTTAAGACTTGCCATTTTTTACCTCGATAATAAGATTATATCATTTTAATATAGTATTTGTAAAATACCTTTATAATATTTTTATATGTTTTTTATAAAAAAAGTTACTGATTTTTTATTAAAAAACAGCAAACTTTTCTTTATCTAAACAAACAAATATTTAGTGCTGAGTTTTTATGATACCCTATAACAAATAAAAAAGCAATAGCTTTTTGCCATTGCTTTTGTTTTTTATAATTTAATAAATTTGATATAACAAACATTTTCAAAATCTTCAATTATTTCTTCTTTTGTTGGAAAGAAAGGAAACTCTATATTCTCTTTTAAATATTTGTCAACGAGCTTATCTGCGTCTTTTTTTAGTCTTGCCTTGCAAGAATCAAGCGACGGAGAGATACAATCTTCTTTTGTAAGACCAGGAACAAAACCATGGTATAACTCTACATCATCTTCTACAACCCTTGTAATAACAAGAGGCATATTTAATTCTTTTTCTACAGCCAGTGCATCTGGCACAAATAATTTTGTTATTCTTGCCATATTATTGCTCCTTTATTTCTTCATTTTCTACCAAAAGGTCCGCAACAACTCTATCTCTTACAGGTTTCATTGCTTTTCCATCTTCTGGCAAAAGACCTACAATTTCGTCATCTATACCGATGGTTACTGTTTCTTCAAAGTCTTCGCCCTCTTGAGGTTCTCCCGCACCAAACACTTGAGCTAAGGCACTGCTCAACAAGGCTGACATTTCTTCTTCTGAAGCTGCAGAACAAGCAGTAAACTCTACCCTTGGAGTGTTAAGCAAATCTTTGTTTTTAGAGTTTGTTGTTTTTCCTGCTTCTTCTTCAATTTGGATAAGGTCTGGCAAATCTCTTGATCTAAAGTCGCCAGTTACAAGAAGTGAGATATTCCTATCTTGGTATTCTTCTTTTAGGTGAGCATTAAATTCTTCTGCTGTCATTGATTCAATTATCTTTGTAACGCGCTTGTAATCTACAAACTCATTACCCTCTATATAGTCACAGAAATTTGATATTGCTGTAGCGCTCTTATATTTATTCAAAGAAGCGTTGTTTGTATCTGTTATTGATTTTTTTACAATCTCAAAAGTCTCAGGGTCTACACCATTAGTTGCAAGACCATTTACAACACCACACAAAGTACGAATTGTTGCATTCATCTTCTTTGCATTTGTTTCGGCAGTAAAGTTTTTGAATTTTACAGTTCCTAGTTCCATTACTGTTTGACCATAAGAATAAACCAAACTCTTCTTTACTCTAAGAGCATTCCACATTTCGCCACCAATAACATTGCTTAGGTATTGCTCTACTACATCATAAGCAAACTCTTGGTCAATATCTTCCGCTTGACCATCTCTAGTTCTTAAAAGCATTTGGATATCAACATTTGATGATGATTTGCTTGGAAAAGCCATTAGATAATTTCTTGGTTCAAACTCAGGAAGAGCTTGTAGTTGAGCGATATACTCTGGTTTTTCGGCTGGACTAAATTGGCTTACAATCTTTTTCTCACATAGATCAACTATTTCTTTTAGAGAACTATTTGAGGTCACTGATATTACAAGGTTGTTGGTATTGAAATATCTTCTAACATACTCAGTCAAAAGTTCTGGTGTTATCTTACCCAAAGTTCTTGCAGTACCTAGTATTGTATCACGTGGAGCATCAGAAATTTCATACCCTGCAAGTCTGTCCAAAAACATATCAACGATATTATTTTGTTCTGGAACATCAAGCGCAATTTCGTGTTTTACAATTTCGATTTCTTTTTTGATTTGCTCTGGAGTAAATCCTGTTGGCTTTAGCATAGTTACACAGTTTTCGATAGCTCTTACAAAATTATCTTTTGTAGCTGATGCAGAAACCGCAATAAAACTATCTGACGTAAAAGCATTTTGACCTATTGAGTGAGACATAATACTAGTCATAATGTTTTGTCTTATATCTTCTGATGCTGGTCTAAATAGTAGATGTTCCAAAAGGTGGCTTATACCTTCATATTTTCCATCTAGTTGAGCACCCCCAACAAAACCAACTACAAACGAAGACCCATTAAAAGCCCCTTGTTTTTGGTAAATTAGAACCGCACCATTAGATAATTCTACGATTTGTTGTTTTGCCATATATTCACCGCCTATATAATATATTTAGAGTATAACATATAATGTTTTGTTTTTCAATATGCAAATTTTTATTCTTATACTAAAAACAACATCAAATTTATGCAAAATTTACTAAACGGGCGTTTTAGGGACAAAAATAGTACATAATCTTAGATATAATATAATCAAGAGGGAAATAATATGAAAATTTATCTTGTTATATCTATTTTGCTTGAGCTTTTGCGTTATGATAAAATATCTGCAAAAAAGTTAGCCGAAAAGTACGAGGTTAGCCCTCGCACTATATATAGGTATTTAGATTATTTAGAGTGTGCAGGAATACCCACAAAAACTATCTTGGGTAAAAATGGCGGAATTGCTATAGACAATTCGTTTAAAATAGACACTACATTTTTGACTATCGACGAAAAAAGTTTTTTGAAGGGCTTACTCAAGAGCACCTCTTCTTCTCTATCAGATACTTTGTGCAAAAAACTCAAACTATAATTTTGACATTTTTAAGCCATGCGAAAACTTATCTAAAACACATGATGAAAAACTTTTCTTTAGTTTATTTTCTTTGTCTTTGTCATTTATTGCTTGAATAATTAATTTGTCAAGCAACTCTCCAAAGGGTGTATCCCACAGATAAAAAGACATAGACCCTGGTATTGTGTTTACCTCACCAATAAATATTTCATTTGTTTTTTCATTTACTAAATAGTCTATACGAACAACTCCACTTTTAATAAAATTTTCGTATATGTGCTTAGCTGTCTTTTCTATATACTCTTTCATCTCATTAGAAATTTTTGCGGGTATTTCTCTTGACATATTATTAAGGCCTGATTTTCTACCACCGATATATTTATCATCAAAGGATAATAATTTGTTTTTACTATTTGGCCGTTCTATTTTTGAAACTTTTATCTCTCCGTCATATTTTGCAACTGCTATATTTAATTCATATAAATTTTCAACAACTTTTTCTATAATAATATCACTATCATAAACAAAAGCATCTTCGATAAGGGCTTTTGTTTTTATTTTTGAACTACCTATTCCGATACCGATACTGCTACCACCACTGCAAGGTTTGACTATGCACGGAAAACCAATTTCAACTTTTATTTTATCTAAGACATCTTTTTCATTTCTTGTATACTCATCTTTTGATACAACTATAAAATCAGCCGACCTAATAGCCATATTTTTGAAGATAATTTTTGATAGCGATTTATCCATGAAAATACCACTATTGGTATGGTTTGGTGACACATACGGCACACCACAACACTCAAATAAGCCCTGCAAAGCCCCATTTTCGCCCAAACCACCATGGCAGCATAAAACTGCGCAATCGATATTACTTAGTTTTTTGAGCCTATTTTTTGTTTTTACATAAAGTGTTTTTCCTATTTGTAAAACTTCAAACTTTTTACTTTTACTTGTGCCAAAGTGCTTGATTATTTTTTCTACAGAATCAAACTCAAAAGAAAAATACCACTTACCTTCTTTGTCTATTACAACTGGAAAAATGGTATATTTTGTTTTATCAAGATTGTTTATCGTTTGAACGCCAGTAATAAGTGAAATATCGTGTTCGGTACTTTGACCGCCCATTACTACTAAAATTTTTTGCATAAAAAAACTCCTTACAAAATCTAATTTTTTTATCATTTGTAAGAAGATTTTTTTGTATTAAATGTAATTATCTGGCAAGTCGTTTTCAAATAGTACAGTATCACCTGGTTTAACTATTTCTTGAAGTTTCTTCTTAGCATCAACCAAAGTATCTACACAGATTATTTTTTCTGGATCGTACTTTTTATTCTCTAAGCCTTGCTTTATCGAAGCCATATTTACTTGATTTACAATTATTACATAGTCAGCAACTTTAGCCATCTTTTCACCAAAGTTGATGTTTTCTTGTTTTTCTATTTTTCCAAGTTCTACAAGACCTGGTGTTATAACAATTTTGTTTGATTTGAACTTAGACAAAACATCTAAAGCCGCCTCTACTCCCTCTACACTTGCATTATAAGAGTCGTCCAAAATTGTGATGCCATTATTTTCTTTGATCTCAAGTCTATGAGGAACAGGTTTTAACTCTGCAACAGCAGATTTTATCTCGTCCATACTAAGACCTAGTTTTAGCGCCATAGCAACACAAAGAAGTAAGTTGTTTACATTGTGTTTTCCAACAAGCTTTGTGGTCATATTGTAGTTTTCGCCATCAACAGCTATTGTAAATGTTGTCCCTTGAGGGCTGATTTTTACATTTGAAACCCTAACCTTACTATTTAGAGCATCACCAACTACCACTTTTTCGCAAGGGCACTTTTCATATAATCTCATACTGCCTTCGTTTTCGCCAGAAAATACTGCAAAACCGTCTTCTGGTAAGCACTCGATTAGTTCGTATTTTGTTTTTTCGATATTTTCGATACTGCCAAATGATAACATATGTTGGCTGCCGATATTGGTTATGATAGCATATTTCGGATTTACAAAAGATGCAAGTTTTTTGATATCGCCTACATTTCGTGCGCCCATTTCTGCTATTAATATTTCGTTCTCTGGAGCTAGATAGTCATTTACAACCTTTGACAATCCTATCATAGTATTGAAACTATGAGGGGTCATGCATACGTTGTATTTTTTTGACAAAATACTATTTAGCATATATTTTGTACTAGTTTTTCCATAACTTCCTGTAATACCAATTTTGATAAGTTCTGGGCGACGTTTTAGGTGCACTTTTGCCTCTAGTATATATCTTTGGGCAATTAGTTTTTCAACTGGCACCATAATAAGGTGAACCAAAGGTACCAAAACAGGTAGCATAAGCGGTGTTAAACACAAAACGCTAAATTTAAATATTGGGAAAAATTCAGAAAATACCGCAATCAAAATAAATGATATTCCCGCAACAAACAAGAATAGTATTACATTTAGTCTTGACATACGAGCGGTGTTTTTTAGAGGAACTTTCTTTGGTGCTGAATATAGGTTGTTAATAAACACAATAGCAAAATAAAAGTAAAATATCAAACCTATATATGAGTATAGATAGTTTGAGTCAAACATATCAAAAAGCACATTGGACACAAATGAGCAAGTAACACTCAAAAACGCAAGCATAAATATACGGAAAATATATTTTGCCTTAGTATCCTTTAACCACAAAAAATAGCCCTTTACTCTATATCCAGTAAGTTGGATAATTTGGAAAAATTTGTATGATGCAAAACACAAAAGCACCCCGTTGATAACAGATAGCGCTATTGCTATATACATATTTATATTATCTGCTGAAAAAAATGCCATAATCAATCCTTCAAAAAATTATTTAATATTTTTTCAAAATCATATGCCTTTTCGACATAGGCAAAGTGTCCGCAATTTTCAAAAACAACAAGGCCACAATCATGTATAGCTTTTTCCATTGTTTTTGCCATATAAAGCGGAGTTTGGGTATCTTTTTTTCCCCATACCAAAAGTGTAGCACATTTTATATCTTTTAGCATATCGTTTTGATAAAAATTTACGATATTTGAAAAAGTTTTTTTCATCATAAATGGCAGCGCCTTATAATCACTACTGCCAAAATTTTCTAAGTATTCCTTTCCGACCAGTCCACACCGAACCCACACTTTTGCAAGTTTATAACGGAATTTTGCAAGGGCTTTTTTTATAGAAAACTTTGGTTTGAGCCCCGCCCCACCTGTAATCAAAAGTTTATTTACACACCCGCCGCAAGACAAAGAAATTGCCACCCGACAACCAAATGAATGTGCGCAAACATTATATTTTGTTATCTTTTCTTTCTTTAAAATTTGTTTTGTAATCTCTATGTAGTCATTTAGGTTATATATATACTTTGGACTTTCTGATTTTCCAAAAGGCGGAAAATCTATAAGTATTGCGTTTTTGCCCTGAGCAAAATGCTCAAAACTCTCTATCGACCCGCCCCAACCATGTAAAAATAGTATAGGCAGCCCATCACCTTTTTGCCTTTTGTAAAAAACTTTTGAGTCTTTGTATACTATAAACAATAATCTCTCCTATAAATATAGCCACATAATATATGCAGAAGTATTATTCTTATAATATGATTTTCTGACATTAGTTGTGATAAAACCTACTTTTTTGTATAGGTTTATCGCAGGGATATTCTTTTCACTAACCTCTAGTGATACAGAATAAATCTCCTTTTTCTTGGCGTCTTGCACTAACCTATTCAAAAGTCTTATAGCAATGCCATTTTTTCTATACTTTGGATCAACAGCTACGCTTATGATAGAATAATCGGTTCCTGTATTCCAAGCCCCCGCATATCCAACAACGTTTTCGCCGTCTAACGCTACAAAGTATACTCTTGATTCACCTTCGACTTCTTCCATAAACAAGCCTTCGTTCATAGCCTCGTCCAAAAAGCAATCTTTGTGAACAACATACATTTGGTCATAATGTCTATCGTCTGCTCTATAAATTTCGATTTCTGCCATTATTTATTCTCCTTCATTTTTAGTTGTTCTTCAGCTTGACTTAGGCCGATATATTGTGGGGATAACTTATCTGCAAAATCTTTGCTCAAAATCTTTTCCTCAACGTATACGTTTAAGTCTTTGTTTGTTACATTATATACAATAGCGCCGTCTATTATATCTTTGTTTGAAACAACTGTGCAATCACCAGCAATCTCTTTTATTTTATCCACTTCGCATATACCGTCTTCACAAAGCCTATTGTCTATATTAAATTTTGCATAATACACTTTTTTGATTGTGGTTGGTATTACACACATAATTGTCTTGCTAAAGTCGTTGTTTTTTAGATAACTTTTTGCCATAAGCTCTAGCGAATTTACTGCAACGGCTTTTATTTTTTTATTTACCATCATCATTGCTTTTGCAGTTGCTACAGCAATTCTTATACCAGTAAAAGACCCTGGGCCTACAACAACGCCTAGATAGTCTATATTTTGAACAGAAAAACCTTTTTTGCTCAAAAGGTCTTCAACAGATGGCATCAAAGTCTCTAAATGTTTGCTTGTATCAAACTTTTGCCCTTCTATTAGATTGCCACTTGCGTTCAAACAAACAAGCATATTGCTAGAAGAGGTATCCATAAGTAGTGTATTCATTATAACTTTATTCCTTTTATTTCAAATTTCCTTGAGGTGTCAGAAAGCTTAGTAATATTGATAACTATAGCATCAGAAGGAATTATCCCCTCTACCTTTTCTGGCCACTCAATTAATTTTATAGCGGAAGGCTCATCAATAAGTTCATCTAGACCAGCAGCCAAAGCCTCTTCTTCATCTTCTAGTCTATACATATCAAAATGATAAATTGTGGCCTTTTCTGAAGAATACTTGTTTACGATAGTAAAAGTCGGACTAGTTACAGGTTCTTTTACACCAAAAGCCCCAATAAAGCCACGAGCAAAAACTGACTTGCCACAACCAAGGTCGCCATTTAAGAGGATAGTTTCTCCACCTTTTACTGCCTTAGCTACACTTTTTGCTAGTTTTTCAGTTTCCTTTTCACTGTTTGTAATCATCTTGTCTTTTCCTTTTAAACTTTTTAGTATATAAGGTACTAGGGTTGTTATCGCAAAACCATAACAAATATATTCTAGCGCCAAGAAATATTTTGAGTTTGGCACAAAGTAAAATGCTGTGCATATAACTGACAAAATACTTATACCAATCAAAAGTTTTACCCAAATATTTTTGAATTTGTTTATATCATATTTTATAAAGCGATTTTCGATAATAATACCACAAATAACACTTGTAGCAAAACTGCCAAAGATAGATATTGTGTCGCTATCCATTACAAAAAATAATATAAGATATAGCGGAACTTCTATCAAAAACCATTTGTATGATTTTTCAAATTTTATCCTCACAAATCTAAAAATCACATAAGATATCCCCCAGCCTATGCCAAGCCCAACAAGTACGTCTGTTAGATAGTGCACCCCAAGGTACATACGAGAAAAACCAACAACAATAGACAGTAAGATGCCTACTATCAAGACAATATTAAATAATTTTTTACTACCGTTTTTCTTAGTTTCGTATAAAGTATATGATGCCACACTACCTATGGCGGCGGAATGGCCAGATGGGAAAGAATAACTAGTATAATAGCCTTCGTATGGGGTATATTTTTTGCTAACATACAACGGTCTTTGGCGTTTAAAAATATTTTTTAAAACTAGGCTATTAAATATAGATATTATACCGTAGTTAATTGCAAAGTTAACAGCGAATTTTTTGTCGTAAATCCAAAAAAATACAGCAAAAAGCACTATAAAAAATGCAATATCTCCCATATAAGTAAGAACATTAAATACAAAATCAAAAAATGGTGTTCTTACGCTTTGCAAACTTTCTATTATTGCTAAATCCATACATTATGATTATAACAAATTTAGCCAAATACTTACAAATAATTTTATATAAAAAAACCCTATATATAATAAATATAGGGTTTATAGTATATTTACTTTTCGGTTAACTCAGTCTTTGTAGCCGATTGTTTTTTGGCCTTTCTTGGTTTTGTTGCTTTTGCCTTTTTTACTTTATCAGTTTTTACCTTGTCAGTTTTTGTCTTTTTAGGTTTAGACTCTTTGTTTTGTTTCTTTTCAGCTTTTTTTGCAACCTTTGCAGCTTTAGTTGTTTTTGCTGTTTCTTTCTTTTCTTTTTTTGCCTCTGTTTTTTGCTCTACTTTTTGTTTTTTAGCAGTCTTTTTCTCAGCCTTTTTTGCCTTATGTTCTAACTCTTTTTGGATAGTTTCAAACTTTTTAGTGTTTTTGCCGTCGCCCCAAAGTTTGTCTAGATTATAGTATTCTCTTACGTCTTTTGTCATAATATGCACAACAAAATCATAGCAATCCAAAACAACCCAGTCACTTTGTTCGCCACCCTCTTTGCTAAGAACTTCAATCCCATTTTCTTCCATTACTTGTTGAACGTGGTTTGCAGTAGCTCTACCTTGAACATTGCTAGTTGATGTGGCTAGTACAAAATACTTTGCGATAGACGCAACTTTTGACACATCACAAACAATAATATTGGTTGTTTTCATATTATTAAGACTTTCACAAGCCAAAACTACTCCGTCAAAAATATCCATATTTTTCTCCTAATTCCATAATATATCTTTTTTTGTAAAAATGCAAATGAAAGTTTAGATTATATCGATTTTGCCAATAATTATTATATGAAAAAAGTTATTTTATTAAAAAAAATCGATTATCTATTTTTATATACATTATTATTTTTTGCAAGTTTTATTGTTTTTAATTATTTTATCCCAAACAGAACTTTATGTTTTTTTGTTAGTTTTTTGTCAGGATATTTGGTTTTTTGCTTTATAAAATTTTTGATTGCTAGGCGGTCAAATGTTGTTATCGCAAAGAAAGTCGACAAACAAAACATCGCTCTTTTAAGACAAAACCTAATCGCTGGTGGCACAATTTTTGCTTTTGAATACCTAAAAAACGCCTTTAATGGTGAAATTAAAACTTTTGGGATTGAAAGTGAAGATGCGATATACTATGCAGATTTTTCAAAATCAGAGCTCACTTTGTTTGACCTAAATAAAATAAAATGCACAATATTATTATCAAGCAAAGATAAGTTTATCATAGGCGATAAAATTTCTGATGAATTAAAGGCTTACCTTGAAAATAGCGCAGTAAAAGTAAAGTTTATTTCATATAGCGAAATCTACTTTGATTATGTCAAAGGTAAATTACCCTTGCCTACATCACCTATCAAACAAAAAAATCCCACTAAAAACACCCTCAAAAGTATTGTTAAAATTGCCTTTGCAAAGGACAAAGCCAAAGGGTATTTTGTTAATGGAATTTTAATTTTTTTATTTAGTTTTTTATATCCTTTCAAAAATTATTATAGGATATTTAGTTTAGTACTTTTTGTTTTTGCTATTGTTTGCACTTTTAAGAATAGCAAAATTATTGACAACTAATATCAACGTGTTTTTTAGCAAAGGCAGAATACTTATATATAACAACCTTTTTGCCCATTACTGATACAACGTCAGCTTTTAGTGTTTTTTCAATTTCGTCTGCTACTTCTCTTGCAGTAAGGTCGCAGTTTTGAAGTACAGCTATTTTTACTACTTCTCTTGCTGTCAAAGCTTGAGTTATACTTGCCAAACAATTTTCGCTAAGGCCTTCTTTTCCTACAAAACAAATTGCAGGTTCGGTAGCAACATATTTTTTTATCTTTGCTCTTTGTTTAGAATTCAACATATTTTTTATTTCCTTTTTTTTAGTCTACAAATTCAAATTCGATATTGCCTATTCTTACGGTATCGCCATTTTTAGCGCCCTTTTCTCTTAGTTTTTCTAAGATGCCATCGTCTTTAAGACGTTTTTGGAAAAAGGCATTTGAGGCGTAGTCTGACAAAACAACGCTACGAATAAGGTTATCTATATATCCACCTGTTACTTCAAATACTCCGTTTATATTTTCTATCTTGATAGAAGTTGTATCTTTTACGTCAAAGTTATATTCTTCGATTGCGATAGCTTCTCTTTCTGGCAAAGTAACTAGTAGGTCGTATGTTTCTTTGATTAGCTCTTTTACATTTTTCTTGCTCAAGGCTGAAATTTCAATAATTTTTACATCTTTGTCAAAGTGACTTCTAAACTCATCTATTGCTGTTCTATCTTGCAATAGGTCGCATTTGTTTAGAGCGATTATTTGTGGAAGTTTGCTCAATTTTTCGCTAAACTTTGAAAGTTCGTTATTTATCTTTACATAATCATCATAAGGAGTGCGACCGTCTATAGAAGATATATCAATTACGTGAATAAGCATTCGTGTTCTTTCTATATGTCTCAAAAAGTCATGGCCAAGGCCTAGACCTTCACTAGCGCCCTCTATAAGTCCTGGAATATCCGCAACCACAAAGTCATGGTCATAATATTTTACAACACCAAGGTTTGGTGTTAGGGTTGTAAAGTGATAATTAGCAATCTTTGGATTTGCGTTAGTTACTACTGACAAAAGTGTGCTCTTGCCTACGTTAGGAAAACCAATCAAACCAACGTCAGCGATTGTTTTTAGTTCCAATATAACTGCGTATTCTTTTGTTTGCTCACCAGATTGGCTAAAGTGTGGAGCTTGTCTTGTAGGAGTTGCAAAGAAGGCATTGCCTTTACCTCCTCTACCACCTTTCAAAACTACATAATCTTTGCCTTCATCAAAGATATCTTCGATAATTCTATTATTTTCGGCATTACGGATAATTGTACCGCGTGGCACTTCGATAACCAAAGATTTTCCGTCTTTGCCATTGCAACGCTTTTTGTCACCCTTTTCACCGTCAGCCGCTCTAAAGTGTTTGCTATAATGGAAAGCCACTAGGTTATTAAGATCTTTGTTTACTCTAAAGATAATGTTACCACCTGTTCCACCGTTACCACCATCTGGGCCACCTTTTGCAACATATTTTTCTCTATGAAAAGAAACAATACCGTTTCCGCCATTTCCTGCTTTTATATATATTTTTACTTTGTCTATAAACATAATCTTACTTTCCTTTATAATATTTGCATTCTTGCATCAAAAGACAATCTTTGCACTTTGGGTTTTGAGATTTGCAATAATATCTGCCAAACAAAACTAGCATATGATGAAACTTAGACCATTTTTCTTTGTCAACAACCTTTTGCAAGGCAAGTTCGCACTTGTATGGGTTATTTGCTTTAACAATACCAAGCCTATTTGAAACCCTAAAAACATGGGTATCAACTGCAATGGCTTGTCCTCCAAAGCCAACCGCTAAAACAACATTGGCTGTCTTTCGCCCCACTCCAGCCAAAGATATAAGACTTTCAAAGTCGTCTGGAACTTTTCCGTCAAATCTTGCAAGTAGGTCCTTTGACATAGCGATTAAGTTTTTGGCTTTGTTATGATAAAAGCCGCATGAGTATATGGCTTTTTCTAGGGCTTTAATATCGGCCTTTGCCATACTTTCTGCATCAGGATATGCCTTGAACAAATCTTTTGTTACAATGTTTACCCTTTTATCTGTGCACTGAGCAGATAACATAACCGCAACCAAAAGTTCAAAGTTGTTTGAAAAGTCTAATTCGCATCTTGCGTCTTCAAAAAGAGTATTTAGTTTATCATATATTTTGTTTGCAGACTCTTTTGACACAAAAAAAACTCCTTATTGCTGTCTTATTATAACACAGAATAAGGAATTATCAATAATATTTTTTTACTTTAATTAAGGTTTTATGCTATCAAATGTTCCATTTGGCTTTATTACATATATTCCGCCCAAACTATCAAAGTTATAACCTGATAATATTTCTCTCACAAAGGCTATATACATAGTCAAAGTTTCTACCGCAAGACCACACGAAAGACTCAAAAATCTAGGGGTATTGATAACTTTATTTTTTACACGTCTTTGGCTTAGCATATTAGAAAAAAGCATTGCTTGATTTTTTGATTTGAAAGTAACTATGATTTTCATAAGCTTATCTTCCTGACGAATTATTTTTGCTTCCTCATAATATATTATATAAAAAACCAATAACTTTGGTTAAAAAGGAGCAAAAAATGATTTACTTTGACAACTCTGCTACAACATACAAAAAGCCTTTTAGGGTAAAAATCGCAACTTTGAAAGGGCTAAAGGCCGCAAACCCTGGTCGCAGCGGACACAGGCTCAGCCTAAAAGCCGCAAAAAAAATATTCAAAGCAAGACTCAAACTTCAAGCTTTTTTTAACGTGCCAAAACAAGAAGATATAGTATTTACTCACAACTGCACAGAGGCTCTAAATATGGCAATACTTGGGCTTGACAAAAAAGGCAATGTATTGGTAAGCCCATTTGAGCACAACTCAGTTTTGCGGCCACTAAGAAAGCTAGAAAAAGATGGAAAAATCACAATATCAGTTATACAACCAAACAAAGATAATATTATTACAAAAGATAGCGTTGAGGCTATAATTCAAGACAATACTTATCTTGTATGCGTATCATACATAAACAACACTCTTGGTAATAAAAACGAAATACAAAAAATAGGAAAATTGTGCAAAGAAAAAAACATATATTTTCTTTGCGATTGTGCACAGGCCTCTGGTCATATAGATATTGATATGCAAAGAGACAATATAAACTTACTAGCCTTTGCTGGTCACAAAGGTTTCTTTGCACCGCAAAGCATAGGTGGGCTATGCATAAATGGTGCATCACTTATGCCAATCAAGTTTGGAGGAACAGGCACTAGTTCTGAAAGTTTGGATATGCCAGAGCAGATGCCCGAAAAATTAGAGAGCGGAACTTTGCCCTGCCCTCAAATATTTGGCCTATCAGCAGGTATTGATTATGTAATATCTCACTTTGAAAAAAATAACAAAAAGACTGCAACTCTTACAAAATATCTGCTTGATAAACTATCTAGCATAGGGGCTACCATATACACAAACAAAAATAGCATATATGGTGTAGTTCTTTTTAACCTAAGAGATTTTGATTCTGTCGAACTTGCAACTATATTAGACGAAAAATACAACATTATGGTAAGGGGTGGCCTCCACTGTGCAGGTATGGCACACAAATATCTTGGAACTATAAAAACGGGCGCAGTGAGGGTCAGCCTAAACAGCTACAACTCAAAAAGACAAATTGATAGGTTTATAAAAGCTCTAAAACAAATACTAAATACATAGTTTAGTTAAATAATTTGTCGCAATCTATATACCCAAAACCGCCTTCGTTTTGATCATCTGAAATTTTGTTACAGCACCTCACCAAACGCACTTTTATCTGATCTGGCGAAATGCGTGGGTATTTTGACGTCATTAGAGCGACTATACCGGCAATTAGGGGTGTGGCAACACTTGTGCCACTCATAGAAACATAACCGCCAGAGACGTTCGCTCCTACAATATTTACAGCAGGTGCAACAAGGTCTGGCTTATAAAAACTCCCCGCAGGACCCCTTGACGAAAAGTCCGCGATAGTGAACTTTTCTACATCTATGTCATCGCCTTGCCTTTTATCATCAAGGCCACCTACAGTTATAATCTTACGGCTGATTCCTGGTGACCTTATAGACTCTTTGTCTGGCCCACTATTTCCCGCCGCCGCCACTACACATATACCACTATTCCACAAACTCTCAGCTCCTATTGCTAGTGGGTCATAATTATCTGACGGGATACTTCCAAAACTCATACAAACAACACTTATATTATATTTGCGTTTATTATCGTATACCCATTGCATAGCCTCTAGTATTTTTTCACTAGAGGTTTCGCCATTGCTAGCTATTGCTTTTATAACTACTATCTTGGACCTTGGAGAAATACCAGCATATTTTTTGTTATGAACGATACCACTACCACATGCAAGGCTTGTCACCATCGTTCCATGGCCATTATCGTCATATGGCTTATCTTTATGGTTTATAAGATCTACAAACTTTATAATACGATTTTTTGGAAAGACAAAATCAAGGTGTGGGTGCACCCCAGTATCAATTATCGCAACCACTCCTCCATCTCCATACATTCCCCTTGTGTAAAAACTATCTACATGCAAGACTTTTTTAGAAACAAAACTACACGCCGACACTTTAGCGTTTTTTGTTATATATGTAACTACTCTATTTTTTGCAAGAGATATTATCTCTTTTGGTTTGAGCTTGAGTGAAAAAGCACTTATAAAAGGATATGCCTTAAAAGGATTACCGAGGCAAAGCAGATTCCTTTTCATTGCTAGGTAATCTTTTGCATATACTATACAATCATGAAAATCGTTTGTTTGGGTGTATACTTTATCTAATATGTTTTTATCTATCTTTTCTAGGTGTCTATACATTTAGCTTTTCTATTAGTTTATCTAAAAACTCAATTTGATTTTCGTTTAGATATGGAAGTATTGTTGCCTTAATATCATCAAGACGCTCTTTTGTCAAAGTTCCTTTTTCTTTTTCTATGGCGGCCACTTTAAATAATTCTCCGATTAAATCTTGCTGAGAATAACCTTGGTAATGATTTATCAGTTCCTCTGCTGTCTTTTGAGTGTTTGCCTTTTTATTAAAATTACTTTTTTCTTCCGATACCTTTTCTTCTAAGTTTTCAAAATCAAATATGTTTTTTGACATAACTACTCCTTTTTTTAACTAAAACATTATATGAAACATATATTAATAATGTTAATAGGAGCCCTTTATGGATATACAAACATTAATGCCTTTACTAATGAATATACTAGGCGGCGGAAATAATAACTTGCTTCAATCTCTTTCAAACAAAACCAGCGCCCCCTCACAAAACCTTAAAGAAGTACCCAAAGATGTACTTGCTAGTTATCCGCCAAGTTATACTCTAGAAAATAAACCAAACAATATTCAATCTCAAAGTGCTTTGCCCCCTCAAAACCAAAGCAGCAACACAAATTTTTCTTTACCAAATATAGATATTATCAAAAACCTGATGCCTATGCTACAAAATACAAATAAAGAAAAAAGTAGTCCGCTAAAAATTAGCGAACTACAAAGTGTTGATGATTATATGTTTGATTAGGGTTATTTTTCGATAACGCCATCTTTTAGTTTTACAACTCTAGTTGCAAGGCTTTCGGCTAGTTTTTCACTGCTAGTTGCATATACTATAGTTGTGCCTTGTTTTACATAATCTTTTTTGATTACATTGATAAGCGCTTTACATTCTTTTTCGTCTAGTTCTTCGAATATGTTGTCTATAAGCAAAAGTTCTATCTTGCGATAACCTAAACGTGCAAGTGAAACATAATATCTATCGTATATGCTCAAATCTTTGACTACGACATCTTTTAACTTTTCGATTTTGTAATCTATCAATAGTTTGTTAATGATGTTTTCTTGGTCTTGCTTTGGAACTTTACGCACTTTCAAAACGTACAAAAAGTTTTCATACACGGTCTTATTTTCAAAAAAGCTACCCTTCCAAGGAATATAACCTATAGAAATATCGTTCTCTGTGTCAAGCTTTGATACAGGGATATTTTTTATATATATTTCGCCAGAAGTTAGTTTTTCAAGACCTGCACATAGCCTTATAAGACAAGATTTTCCACTATCTTTTGGTCCACATAGAGCCACAATTTCGCCCTTTGCAATGTCCAAAGATATGTTATTTATCGCACAAAATTCCTTTGTGTACTTTAGTGTAGCATTAGAAATACAAATCATAATCTTCTCACCCTTATCAATATGATACTACAATTTTATTAACTTTCAAAACATTTTAGTCAAGAAAAAATTTTTTTATGAAAACCAATATTTTTTTTCTATTTAGTTGTGAATATGCTATTTTTTATGCTACAATCAAAATATTCAAAAAGGAGAAACTAATGGACCTATTTCAAAAATGTAAAGATTATACTATAGCAAAAGAAGCCATGGAAGCTGGAATCTATCCTTACTTTCATGCTTTAGATACACGCCAAGACACAGAAGTTGTTATGGACGGCACACATGTTATCATGCTAGGATCAAACAACTACCTTGGTCTTACAATCAACGACAGAATCATTGAGGCTGGTAAACAAGCCATCGACACATACGGTTCTGGTTGTTCTGGTTCAAGATTCTTGAACGGAACTTTAAAGCAACACATCAAACTAGAAAAGGACATTGCAGAATTTGTACACAAAGAAGCTGCACTTACCTTCTCTACTGGCTTCCAAAGCAACCTTGCAATCATCAGCTGCATCGCTGGTAGAAACGACGTTATTATCGGAGACAAAGAAAACCACGCATCTATCTATGATGCTTGTAGACTAAGCTATGCTAAACTGCTAAGATACGAACACAACGATATGGAAGACCTAGAAAGACAACTTCAATCAGTTCCTGAAGGCAAAGGCAAACTTATCGTTACTGATGGCGTATTCTCTATGGGTGGCGACCTATGTAACTTGCCAGAAATCGTAAGACTAGCTAAAAAATATGATGCTAGAATTATGATAGACGACGCACATGGCTTTGGTGTATTTGGTGAAGGCGGTAGAGGTACTGCATCTCACTTTGGCCTTGAAGACGAAGTTGATATCATTATGAGCACATTTTCAAAGAGCCTTGCATCTTTGGGTGGCTTTATGGCTGCATCTGCAGAGGTTTGCCACTTTGTTCAACACAACTCTAGACCATTTATCTTTGCAGCATCACTTCCACCTGCAAACGTAGCTTGTGCTCAAGCAGCACTTGATGTAATCAAAGAAGAACCACAAAGACCAAAGAGAGTTCTTGAGATCGCAGAATATGCAAGACAGAAATATAAAGAAAAAGGTATTGATATCAGAGATAGTGTAGCTCCTATCATACCTATCAACACATATGACGACAAACTTACATTCAAAATCTGTATGGAACTATTTGACGCTGGTGTATATGTAAACCCAGTAGTTGCTCCTGCAGCACCAGCTGGTGAGGCTATGATAAGAACAAGCTATATGGCTACTCTTACCGAAGAGCAAATCGACAGAGCTGCAGATATCATTGCAGAAGTAATGGCAAGACACAATCTTTTGAAAAAATAATAAATTAGACTAGCAAAAACGCTAGTCTTTTTTTTGCGATTGCAATATAATTATTGTCAGTAAAAACAATTTTTAGTATAAAAAAAGGAAAAAACAATGCCAGGTCTTACAATTCACTACATAATCGCACTAAAAAGTATAGAAAGAAATAATATAAAAAATGTCAAAGAATACATAGACGGAAGTTTCTATCCTGACTTTCACCAAAAGCAAGAATCACACTACACCGATAAAATAAAAATAATCACAGGCTATGACGACCTTATCTACAAAGTAAACCTTTTGCCATATCCAAAGGAGCACAACATCGATACCGACCATGCAAAAGGATACTTTTTACATCTTTTGACAGACTACCTTTTTTATCACGAACTTTGCATAAAAAAATATCACAAAGAGCCAAACTTTGTAAACTGCCTAGGTACACTTGGCAAAGAATACACAAAAATCAATAAAGCCTTATTTGAGCTCTACTCTTTTGGTCACGAATATATAGATGACAAATACTTACAATACTTTGAAGTAAAAGACCAAGACCCTGAATACTTTACAAAGGACGAACTAAAAAAGTTTATTGAGCACTGCGCGGCTCTTGATCTTGAGCAAGAATACAAAAATATCCAAAACGGCATCTTGCCCACATATGATGTGTAAAAAAAAATAAGAGTTGAAAAATCACCTTTTCGACTCTTTTTTATTTTGATCAATTATAAAAGTAATTTAAGCAATTATAAAAGTAAGAAGTTAATGTAATATAATAATATTTTATATATTATAATGTGGTTTTTTGTTTTTCTTTTATTTTTTGTTATGATATAATTTGAAATATGGAACAAACACAAGTTGTTACAAATAAAGCCACAATCAGAGCAAACAAAGCTAGGCAAAATATTCTAAGCGGCAATATTCCTAAAATGCTATTTAGCATAATATTGCCTCTTTTTGCGTACGCAATGATTGATAAGCTTTATACATTTTTTGACACTTTTGTTATGTCTGTCAGCAGCGTAGGTACGGTCAATACTGTAGCCTACCTTAGCGAAATAAAAAACTTACTAAACACATTTAGCTGGGCTATTACTACCGCAATGGTTATTTTGGTCAGCCAAGCCATCGGTGCAAAAGATGACAAAAAAGCAAACAAATTCTTGACTACAACTTTTTATGCGATTTGCTTTTTGTGTGCTTTTATATTGTTTATATTTATTGGCTTTGGTTTGCCGATACTAAAGATAATGAACACACCAGAAGAAGTAATTGCTAGTTCTTATGGCAGCTATGTTGTACACGTTTTGTCAGTTGCAGTAAACTGTTTCAACTCTGTATATATAGCCCTAGAAAGAGCCAAAGGTACAACAAAAAAACTAGTACTTGTAAACCTTGGTGTTATAGGAATTAAAATAGCACTTAGCTCTCTACTTGCCTTTGGCGGAATCAAAGGCGTAACAAATACTCACTTTGCTTTTGCTACAGTTATAGCACAATGCTTTATGCTAGTATTTGCTTTTACTACTATTTTTAACAAAAACAGACCATATAGAGTAATGAAAGGTCATTTTGATAGTAGATTTTTAAAAACACTTATCAAAGTTGCTTTTCCACTATTCTTTGGTAGTTTTGTATTCTATTACACAAAAATATTTATCAACTCAAAGGTTTCTGAATTTTATGGACTAGAATGTGTTACAATGTGGGATTTGATGGCACTTATGACTGCCGTTGCATCTACCTTTGTCACAGCGACACGAAACACCGTAAACACAGTAATTGCCCAAAACTTCGGTAAAGGTAACTTTGAACGTATCAAAAAAGTTTATATTTGGGCGGTATCAATAGCCGTTGCTGAGGTATTACTTACAATTCTTATCACAACCCTGCTACAAGGTCCTATCATCAAGTTTATGACTAGAGGATATCCAGAGTATGCAAGTTTATTACTTCTATTCTTCTCTGTTCAAAAATGGGATTATGTATCAAACGCAATCAATGATGTATCTATAGGAACAGTTAGCGCTCTTGGCAGAACCAACGCAAATATGGTTAACCAAATACTAAGAACACTTATTATTAGAGTTCCTACCCTATACCTTGTATATTATGTACTACATATGGACGTTATTGCAGTACCACTACTACCTACTCTAACAAATATTCCACCAATGATAATTGCTATCATTTGGGCGGTAGTCATGATCAAAAAAGCACCAAAACTAAAACCACCTGCAACATCTACTAAAGAAGATAGCGAAAGCAGTGAAAGGAGCGAATTTATCAAAAATTATCTTGCGAACAAACGCAAAGCCTTGGTATTTGACTGCGATGGCACAATACTAAATCACAAAGGCATTTTGTCAGACAAAACTTATAAAGCAATAAAACTTGCCAGTGAAAAGAATATTATTATGATAGCCACAGGCCGAAACCTAGACGAAGTTTTACAAATCTTCAACGGCAGAGAGGTTATCTGTGATTATGCTATATGTTGCGAGGGTTCAATAATATACGACCTAAAAAACAATGTTGTAATAAACTATAACGAAATCCCACGTGAATGGGTTAAAAATATTATGACAACCCTTAATAAGAAAAAACCAAATGAGGCACTATACTTCACTGCAGAAGGCCGAACAATAAAAACAACAACCGACCTTAGAAGTATGCCTAAAAAACCTCTTATTAAATTTGAAGTGTTCTTTGAAAATCAAGAACTTGTAACACCTGCTATTGAACAAATAAAACAACAGTATGCTTCCCTTCAAGTGTTTAGTATGAGAGACTCTTTCTCACCTAACTGCTGGATTAATGTAACATACCTTCGTATGACCAAAGGTGAGAGATTATCAAAACTTTTGACACTTATTGGCCTTGATACAAAAGATGCCATCGTATTTGGTGATTCTGTAAACGATATATCTATGTTTGAAGTTTGCGATACAAAAGTTGCTATGGGCAACGCTGTAGACGAACTAAAAGCAATAGCTACCGACGTTACAAAATCATACAAAGATGACGGCGTAGCATACTGGCTAAACAAAAATATCAATAACAAAATATAAAATAAAGCAGGGCTTACTTCCCTGCTTTTTTATCATACTTAGTATCATTTACTTTTTATTATTTGATTATAAATTTTTGGTAATTCAATATGATAATTTATTAAAATTTGTTTTCTCAAATCTATTTTATACAACACTTGTTTATATACAAAAACTATTTTTGATTTATTTGCGTAGTTTATTATCAAAAAGAATCTAAATTAGACATAAAAAAAGACCACTCAAAATTGAGTGGCCTTTTTTATTATTAATAAACAACCTCAATTACACCGTAGTTGCCATCGTTTCTTTTGTAGATAACGTTAACGTTATTTGTCTCACGATTCAAAAATACATAGAAATTGTTGTCTAGGTTTTCTAGGGCAATTTGTGCATCTTCTACAGAGATAGGTTCAAGTTCAAATGTTTTAGTTTTAACAAGTTTGCGTGTCTCTTCTTCTGGCTTTTCATCAAAGTAGATAAAGTCAGCGTTAAAGTCAGCACCTTTTCTAAATTTTGTTTTGAACTTGTCAGCAGTTTTTACTATTTGTCTTTCAACTTTAGCCAAAGCTACGTCAATGTTTACATACATATTTTCGCCTTGAACTTCAGAACGATAGAACATACCTTTTGATCTAACATTTAATTCTAGTTTTGCTAGTTTGCCTTCTTGTTTGCAAACAATAGTTGCAGCAGCATCATCTTCTAAATATTTGTCTAGTTTGCCTACCTTCTTTTCGATTAGTGCCTCAAGTTTGTTGCTCACAGTATAATTTTTTGCAGAAATCTCAATTTTCATAGTAAAATACCTCCCTTTTGATTTTCCTACTTTTATTATATCATTTCTCTTATTTGTTGCAAAATGTTTTTGGCTAATTTGCGTTTTTGAAATACAATTTATTTCCATCGCTATCAACGATAACAGAGGCTTGGTTTAATTCTCCAGAAAGTAGCCCATCTGCTAATTGATCCTCAATTTCTTGTTGGATAAGACGTTTTAGCGGTCTTGCACCATACTCTGGATTTGTACCTTTTTCTACAACATATCTTAGGGCGCTTTCGGTAAATTTGATATCAATACTATGTTCTTTAAGTCTCTTGTTCAAAGATGACAACATAAGTTTTGCAATCTTAGTTAATTCTTCTACCCCTAGGCTATGGAATACAGTAATAACATCAATACGGTTTAGAAGTTCAGGTTTGAACTTGCGGCGAACAGATGCCATTATTATATCTTTCATTTGGTCATAATCTGGATTATCTCTTGAGATGCCCATATTAGAGAAACCTAAACTTGCACTTCTTGAGTGAAGCTCTGATATACCGCAGTTGCTTGTCATAATTATAATTGTGTTTTTGAAATTAACAACTCTACCTTGGCTATCAGTTAGTCTGCCATCATCTAACATTTGTAGCATAATGTTAAATACATCTGGATGGGCCTTTTCTATTTCGTCAAACAAAACTACAGAATATGGTTTGCGTCTTACTTGTTCTGTTAGTTGGCCACCATCATCGTGACCTACATAGCCTGGAGGAGCACCGATTAATTTTGCTACAGAGTGACTTTCCATATACTCACTCATGTCAATTCTTATAATATTGTTTTCGTTATCAAACATTGCCTCAGCCAAAGCTTTGCAAAGTTCGGTCTTACCAACACCAGTCTGACCAAGGAACAAAAACGAACCTATTGGGCGTCTTCCGTCTTGAAGCCCCACTCTAGAGCGCCTGATTGCCTTGCAAACGGCCGTAACTGCCTCTTCTTGACCAATTACCCTCTTATGGATTAAGTCTTCTAGGCGAATTAATTTTTCCTTTTCGCTCTCTGTGATTTTGCTTACAGGTATGCCTGTCCATTTCGCGATAACTTCTGCGATATCGTTTTCACTGATGGTTGGCTCACTCTTTGGCTTAGACAAATTGTTTGCTTTGCGCTCTTCTTCTATTATTTTATACAAAGACAACATTTCGTCTTTTAGCCTGTCTGCTCTACTGTTGTTTCCTTGGATATATGCCTCTTGAAGATTGTTGTGAAGCTCAGTATATTTAAGCATCTTCTCTTCGGTACTTTTTGGCATAATACTATTTGTTACTCTTGCTCTACTAGATGCCTCGTCAATAAGGTCGATTGCTTTGTCTGGCAAACTTCTATCCATTATATATCTGTCTGATAGTTTAGCAGCGGCAACTATTGCTTCATCAGTTATTTTTACTTTGTGGAAAGCCTCATAACTATCTCTTATGCCTTTCAAAATCTCAATAGCATCATCAACTGATGGTGGGTTAACCATTATAGGTTGGAACCTACGTTCTAGCGCTTTGTCTTTTTCGATAAACTTGCGGTACTCATCAGTAGTTGTAGCACCGATAGTTTGAAGTTCGCCACGAGCTAGATATGGCTTTAGCATATCAGATGGGCTAACATCACCTTTTTCACTGCCACTTTGGGCAAGGGTGTGTATTTCGTCTATAAATACAATTATATTTTTGTTTTCGATAATTGTTTCGATAGCATCTTTTAATCTCTTTTCTAGTTCGCCTCTGTATTTTGTTCCCGCCATTAAAGATGCTATATCAAGACTATATATTATCTTGTCTCTCAAAACTTGCGGAACTCTACCCTTTACTATCGCTTGGGCAAGACCTTCTACAACGGCAGTTTTACCAACACCTGGCTCACCGATAAGTATTGGGTTGTTTTTTGTCTTACGACAAAGTATCTCAATAATTCTTTCAGTTTCTTGCTCACGGCCAATAATAGGATCCATTTTGCCTTGTTTTGCTTTGTAAGTTAGGTCATATCCCATTTCTAGCAAATTATCAGGAAGTGTCTTTTCTGGTTTTGCATCTGGGATATCTTCAAAGGCTTTTTCGTTTTCGCCTAGTCTTGACATATCTTCCATCAAGCCATCTCTCATAGCATATATATCTACTCTAAAGTAAGTTTCTAGTATACGATTTGCATAACAATCTTCGCTATATAGAGTAGCAAGAAAAATATGCTCAGCAGATACAAAATTGTGCTCAAGTCTTACTGACAAATTTTGTGCTATGGAAATAATATTTTTGCTAACAGGTGATAATTCCATTTGGTTTGAATACATACGATAGTTACTTGCGTTTTTCAAAAATAAGCTATACAACCTTTCTTTGTCAACCTTTGCGTCTTTTAATTTTTTACAAGCAAGAGAGCTAGGAATATTAAGCAAACCATACAAAATGTGTTCGCTGCCTATTTGGTTAGTACCAAGCTTTATAGCTATTTCACTTGCATATTTTATTGTTTTGTCTGCACTATCTGTAAATTTTACGCTATTATTCATACTTTACTCTCCTCTTATAATATTAGCAAAAATGTTTTTCAATATCTTAGCTCTTAGTTCATCTTCGCCCTTTATCGGAAGACTTATTGCTTTGGGCGAAATGCTATACGATATTATCTGGCCTTGCTCTTTTGTCAAAAAGCCTTTTGCTATCAAATCTTCTAGCATAAAGATACTATCTTTATAACTGATTGGGCTGGATAACCTGTTGTTTATAATCTCTGCCATATAGTTGCTATCAAAGTTTACAATTTTCAAAACCTTGATAAATCCCCCGCCACCACGTTGGCTTTCGACAATGTAGCCTCTATTAATATTAAATCTAGTAGCCAAAACATAGTTTATTTGGCTAGGCGCACAACCAAAATATTGCGCTAGGTCATTACGTGATAAATCTAGGCGGTTGTCACCACCCATAGTTGATATTATAAACTCTTCTATTATATCACTGATGTTTTGCACTAGATTTTCCTTTTTTTAGTTTATTTGTCAAATATTCCGACTTTTTTATCATACACTTTCAAATCTTTACTCTACTTCTCAAAAAAAACAACATTTTATTAAAAAATGCAACTTTTTGACTTTTGATAAAAAGTTTGACTTTCTTTGACCTTTATATTATAAACCAAGTCTTCCCAAACTGTCAACTATCTACACAAAAATATTTTTAAGAAGATTTTTACTCTCAAAAAAAATGCACAATATAATTTTTTATAAAAAAACCACCCAAATTTATGGGTGGTTATTTGTTATTTTAATTTGTACTTTACGACCTCTTTTTTGATATGCGCTATCATCTCTTCTTCTGTATAAGTTTTCTTTTCGTCAGCAATCTCTAAAGCTTGATAAACTTGAGAATGCACATAATTCCAGTCTATTTCTTCAGTTTTTAGAGATTTATTTTTTAAATCTTCTGCAAGTCTTCTTATAATATGATAAATCATAACACTATCATCAACATAAGGAATCATAGCATACAAGTAGTTCTCTTTTGAAAGGGTTACATCAAAAGCCATTAATTTTTCTCTAGTGAAATTATCTATCTCGTCTGCTGTTTCTTCTCTTGCTTTTACTCTTTCGCTAAGCAAATTGTCACACTCCGACTCTATTGCCAAATATATCAAATAAATACCAAATAGCAACACAAGAATTATAATTCCAAACAAAAACCATCTAGCAAGAAGCCAAGCTCGTGGCTCTGGCATGATCATACAAACAGCAAATGCAATAATAGCCATAATAGATATAATCGCTGACCAACCCAAGCTGTCTGCAAAAAAACATCTTGCTATGTTAAATTTCGCTTTTACAACTTTTTGAGGTTTTGGTTCTACTTCTACCACATCAGCTGGTTTTTCTTTTGGTGGATTTATTTTCTCTAATATTTTTTCTACAGTAATAGGAGCATCTTTTAAGATTTTTTCTCTATTTGGCCCTAGCCTATTACTTCTAATATAATACTCATATAATCTGCAAACAATTCTTTCATAAAAGTCTTTTTCAGCATTGATAACTGCTTGTTTTTCTTTTTCGTTTTTTGCAAATTTCTTTGCCTTATCCAAAAGTCCTAAAGGATAAGAAATATTTATATGAATATCTTTGCCATCAACCTCATCAAGATACATAGTATAGTCAGTTATGTCGTTGACATAAGAACCTTCTAAGTCTCTTGTCATAAGTTCGCCTATAGCAAGAGCTGCTGCCATATGAGCGTCTGCAGAACCTGGATATTTTTTTATTATTTCCTCTGCTCTTTTGTAAGTGTCTACTTCATTGGTATAATCTAAAGACACAAAAAGAGCTTTTATTTCGTCATCTCTTTCTTCTTTTTTACTATCGCCTTTTCCACCTAGATAAATATTAACAGATTTATCTACATTGATAGTGTTATAATTATTAATTACTTTTTCTGTAATAAATGCTGTACCACAAGATTTGCAAACACCTGCCTCTTGTGATGGGTCTACTTCAATAGAAGCTCCACATTGGGTACATTTTGCTGGAACTA
>JAZUBK010000058.1:0-1628 GCA_045638465.1 Clostridia bacterium
ATAATCAAAAATAATACTAGACAAAAGCTTTTTAGTATGTTATTATATTTTCGTACCTAAAACAAGGGTTAGCGATATAGTTTACTCCTTTAAGCTAATCGTTGTTTTTGGCAAATATTGCAAAAAAGGAGTTTTCAATTATGGAAAAGCAAGAAATTATCAAGGCTTATGCTAGAAAAGAAGGCGACACTGGTTCAGCAGAAGTTCAAATCGCTTTGCTTACAAAGAGAATCGAACACCTAACAGAGCACCTTAAAGCAAACCCAAATGACAAACACTCAAGAAGAGGTTTGTTCCAACTTGTTGGTAAAAGAAAAGGTATGCTTAAATATCTAGAAAGCAAAGATATTGAGAAGTATAGAGAAATCAAAGCAAAACTTAATATCAGATAATTTAATAGCGGGTTAAAATCTTCATAGGTATATGGAGATTTTCCGCTATTTTTTATTAAACATTTTTATAAGGAGATTATTTTATGAGTAACAAAGACGCTCAAATTTTTGAGACAACACTTGGCGGCAGAACTTTGCAAGTAGAACTTGGCAAATATTCTGAACAAGCCAACGGTGCATGTTTTGTAAGATGTGGCGAAACTGTTATACAAGCATGTGTAACTATGGCTAAAGCCCCAAGAGACGGCATCGACTTTTTCCCTCTAGGTGTAGACTTTGAGGAAAAAATGTATTCTGTTGGTAAAATCCCTGGTGGCTTTAAAAAGAGAGAAGGCAGACCTTCTGACAAAGCAATTTTGACATCAAGACTTATCGACAGACCTTTGAGACCTTTATTCCCAAAAGGTTTCTACAACGACGTAGCAGTTGTAACTACAGCTCTATCAGTTGACCCTAACATTGCTCCAGAACCAATCGCAATGCTTGCTTCATCTGTAGCGCTATCTATTTCTGATATTCCATTTGGCGGTCCTACAGGTTCTGTAGCTATCGGTATGATTGATGGAAAATACATCATCAACCCAGACCTTGCACAAAGAGAAGTAAGCGATATGTATGTTTACGTTAGTGGAACAAAAGAAGCTATCTTGATGGTAGAAGCTGGTGCTAACGAAGTTTCAGAAAAACAAATGCTAGATGCTATTATGTTTGCTCACGAAGAGATTAAAAGATTAATTGCCTTCCAAGAAGATATCGTAGCAAAAGCTGGTAAACCAAAGAATACTAGCGTTCCTATTTCACTTCCTGATCCAGAAATTGACAAAGCAGTTAGAGAGTTTGCTGACAAACTACTAGACAATGCTTTGGATACTTTTGACAGAGAAGAAAGACAAACAAGACAAGAAGAAGTAGACGCTCAAACAAAAGAACATTTTGCAGAAATTTACCCAGACAAAGACAAAATGATTGGCGAAATTCTTTACAAAATGACTAAAGAAAAAGTAAGAGCAAAAATCTTAAACAACGGCGTAAGACCTGACGGCAGAAGCCTAACAGAAATCAGACCTATTTGGTGTGATGCTGGTGTTCTTCCTAGAGTACACGGTAGCGGCGTATTTACTAGAGGTCAAACTCAAGTACTTACTACTTGCACACTTGGTACTATTGGCGAAGTTCAAAAACTAGAAGGCCTAGATGACGAAGACGCAAAGAGATATATTCACCACTACAATATGC